>JAIYAN010000009.1 GCA_027489035.1 Chitinophagaceae bacterium | reverse complement strand
CCGAGGGTGTTCACCTCTTCCCATACCGAACAGAGAAGTTAAGCCCCTCATGGCCGATGGTACTGCAAAAAAATGCGGGAGAGTAGGTAGCTGCCATATTTATTAAAGAAGCCTTTCAGTTTTACTGAGAGGCTTTTTTTTTGGGAAACACGAAGACACGAAGACACGAAGACACAAAGTTTTTTATAATACAAAGATGCTAATAGATAGAAGATACTTCCAACCTTAAACCATTAAACCAGCGAAGTGTTTTAAACTTTACTAGGCAAGAAGTTTTTTATTTAGAATGAGAAACATAATGAGAATGAAGCCAAACAACAAACAACAAACAACAAACAACAAACAACAAACAACAAACAACAAACAACAAACAACAAACCCAACCTCATAAACCTCTCAAACATCACCAACCTCTCAAACTTCTAATGAAAATCTCCTATCCAGATATCAAACCTAAAATCAAATCTGTTGATAATACGGAGTTGGTTTTCTGTATAGTTAGAAAAAAATGGTTTACGCTTACGCCTGAAGAATGGGTTCGGCAAAATTTCTTACTCTATTTAACACATACACTCGGTTTTAGCCCATCCATTATTGCTGTCGAAAAAAAAATAAAAAACCTTCAAACCCTAAAGCGTTTCGATATTGTCGTATACAAAAATGATCAACCCTATATCTTAATTGAGTGTAAAGAAATGAAAATTGTGCTTGGGCAATCAGCACTTACTCAAACCCTAAACTATTTCTCAGAAATTCAATCTCGATATATTGTTATTACGAACGGAAACCAAACATTCGCTTTTGAAAAATTAAACAATCTTTTAAATGAAGTTGAACATATTGAGCCATAAATATTGACAGGATTTTCTGTATCAACCCCGATCTTGAATAAATCATTTTTTTTACTTTTTACTTTTCACTTTTGAATTTGCCTTTCTCTCTTCCCATGCCAGCATTTATAACTAAATCCTATTCCATTTTTTAACAATTATCCCCTAGATTTTTTCTTTTCTTTGGATTTAAATCGTTAGATTTGCGGTTCTTTATGCGTAAAATCTTATTTTTAATATGCTCAATTGTTATGTTCACATCGTGTAACAAGTTTGCTAAAATTCAAAAAAGTAAAGATTACGAGTATAAATTATCAAAAGCGGATGAATATTTTTCTGCAAAGAAATATCGTTACGCACAACAGCTATTTGAAGAACTGTTCCCTTATTTTAAAGGCACAAAAAAGTTTGAAGAAATCTATTATAAATACGCATATTGTTTTTATAATCAAAACCTATACAGAGATGCTGAAAATCTTTTTAAAGGTTATTTAGATGTTTTCCCCAATAGTGAAAAATCTGAAGAAGTTGATTACATGCGTGCGTATTGTTTTTATAAACAATCACCTAAATTAGAACTCGAACAAACCAATACTGTTAAAGCAATGGGGATGATGCAAACGTTTATCAATACACATCCAGGGTCTCCAAAAATTAAGGAAGCCACGGAAATCATTGATAAGTCGAGAGCGAAATTGGAAATGAAAGAATTTAGAGGCGCTCAGCTTTATTATAACCTGAGCGAATTTAGAGCAGCCGCAATCGCGTTTTCTAATTTAATGAATAACTATCCTGAATCAACTTCTGGAGAAAGTTATAAATTAATGGTGGTTAAATCGTATTTCAAATTTGCAAAAATGAGCATTTTGGATAAACAAGAAGAGCGATTTGAAAAAGTGATGAATGAATATCAAGATTTCGTAGACAGATATCCAAACAGTGAATTATTAAAAGAAGCAGAATCATATTATATACAGAGTCAAAACCAAATAAAAGAAAATCAAAATGAGCAAGTTACGTCGTCAACTAAGCGGTAATACCAGTAGCACAATTGAACCTAAAAAACTTTCTGAAATGAAAGCTAAAACAGGCAATTTATATGAGTCTATTGCGATTATTGCAAAAAGAGCAAATCAAATTAATATTTCTATTAAAGAAGAATTGCACAACAAACTTGAAGAATTTGCTAGCCATACAGATAGCTTAGAAGAGATTCATGAAAACAAAGAACAAATCGAAATCTCTCGTGCTTACGAGCGTATGCCAAATCCAGCTTTATTGGCAACGACCGAATTTTTAGAAGACAAAGTATACTTTCGTAAAAATGACGATAATTTACTTGCTTAAAATAATTTCAGGGTTAACCGAATCATTTAAAATAGTTTTATACATTTAACCCCGCATCAGGCGGGGTCTTTTTATGTTAAAAGGAAAAAAAATATTACTGGGTATTTCTGGAAGCATAGCAGCTTATAAATCTGCCGTGCTTATCCGACTTCTGATTAAAGCAGGCGCCGAAGTAAAAGTAGTCATGACTTCAGCCGCTACTCAATTTATTGGACCACTCAC
The DNA here is from genome assembly GCA_027489035.1 of Chitinophagaceae bacterium. GTDB lineage: Bacteria > Bacteroidota > Bacteroidia > Chitinophagales > Chitinophagaceae > Ferruginibacter. The sequence goes on along the minus strand of JAIYAN010000009.1, from coordinate 25,156 downwards.
CTTATCTACCTTATCTAAAAATAAAGTGCTCGTTGATTTGTCTTCAGAAGATACTTGGGCAAATCATGTGATGCTTGGTAGATGGGCAGACATTATGTTGATTGCGCCATTAAGCTGCAACACGCTTTCTAAAATCACAACTGGTGCATGCGATAATTTGTTAATGGCTGTTTATTTATCGGCTACTTGCCCTGTTGTTGTTGCACCCGCGATGGATGAAGACATGTGGCATCATCCTTCAACTCAAAAAAACATCAGTACGCTAAAACAATTTGGCAATCACATTATTCCGGTTGTTGATGGAGAATTGGCCAGTGGTTTGATTGGTATGGGACGAATGGCAGAACCAGAATCAATCATCTCATGGCTTAATGATTTTTTTAAATCAGAAAATCAGTTGTTGAATAAAAATATTTTAATCACCGCTGGACCTACACACGAACCCATCGATCCTGTTCGATTTATTGGAAATCAATCATCTGGTAAAATGGGCATCGCTTTGGCGATTGAGTGTAAAAAAAGAGGGGCAATCGTTACACTTGTTTGTGGACCAACTTCTGAATTTATTCCAGAAAATATTCATGTTGATTTCGTGAAAACAGCAAACGAAATGTACGATAAATGTCATGCGCATTTTCCAAATTCTGATATCGCTATTATGGCTGCAGCAGTTGCTGATTATACCATAAAATCACCATCAGAAATAAAAATAAAAAAAGCAGCATCTTCAATTACACTAGAGCTCGAAAAAACAAAAGATATTTTAAAATCACTTGGTGAAATAAAAAAAGAAAATCAAATTTTAGTTGGGTTTGCTTTAGAAACAAACAACGAAATTGAAAACGCAATATCAAAACTAAAATCTAAAAACGCAGATTATATCGTGTTGAATTCGCTAAATGATGCAGGTGCAGGCTTTGGACATCAAACCAATAAAATCACTATTTTTGATAAGCTTGGACACCAATATAACTTTGATCAAAAATTAAAATCACAAGTTGCAGCAGATATCTTAAATACCATTTTAAATATAAACCATGTATAAATATTTATTGCTTATTGGTTGCGTGTTTTGGATGAATGTAGTCGAAGCTCAAGAACTTCGTGCAAGGGTTACCGTTATTACATCAAGGGTTTCTAATAATGTAAATAGAAATGTTTTCCAGACCTTACAATCCTCGCTGAATAATTTTTTAAACAACCGCAAATGGACTTCTGAAACCTATGCTGTAAATGAAAGAATTGAATGCAATTTTTTATTGAATTTAGAATCAACCGACGAGCTTAATGTTTATTCAGCTTCATTAACCATACAATCTGCACGACCTATTTTTAACACCAATTATATTTCTCCAATAATAAATTTCAAAGACGATAATATTTATTTTAAATACCAAGAATTTCAACAATTGGATTTTAACGAAAATCGTGTTTCAGGTAATGATGCATTAGCTTCTAACTTAACAGCAGTTTTTGCTTATTATGCGTATATGATAATTGGTGTAGATGCAGCTTCTTTTTCCATGCATGGCGGAGATCCTTATTTTCAAAAAGCACAAAATATTGTAAACAACGCCCCGGATGGCAGAAACATCAGTGGTTGGAAATCTTTTGACGGCATTCGCAACAGATACTGGTTGGTTACTAATATTACCGACACACGTTATGGTGCAATACACGACATCTATTATGTGTATTACCGTTCTGCAATGGACATTTTTTATCAAGATGAAAAAGCCGCAAGAGCAGAAATGATGAACGTACTCAATTTGCTCGATCAATTTAACACCGATAATCCAAACACAATGGTGATACAGTTTTTCTTTCAAGGGAAAGCAACTGAATGGATAAAAATATTTTCTAAAGCGTCTCCTCCTGATAAAGCAACTGCTTTAGAAATGCTCTCTCGATTAGATATAACCAATGCTGGAAAATATAAAGACGAATTAAAATGATTAAATATTTTGCCATAGCATGTTTGTTGTTTCTTGTTAGCTGCAATCAACCAAAAAAGCAGCAGACCAATATTATTGCTCCAGAGAAAATGAAATTGGTTTTTTGGGATTATTTACGCGCTAATGAATATGCATTTGAAATTTTAAAAAAAGACACATCACTTAATGATACGCTTGTAAATATTCAATTACAAAATTCAATTTTTAGTCATTATAAAATTTCAAAAGAAACATTTTATAATAGTTATGCGTACTATTCTAAAAACAGCAATTTGTTGGTGCCAATTTTAGACAGTATGATTGCAAAGCATGAAAATACACGTGTTGATTTTGACCCGGCATTATATTTAAAAGATTAAGAAAAGTTTTAAAAGAAAAAAAATGAAAAAAGTTTTTGATAACGCGCATAATGCAATTTTTGATATTTCTGATGATGCTGTAATTATGCTGGGTGGTTTTGGACTTTGCGGCATTCCTGAAAATTGTATAGCAGCGCTAGTTGAAAAAGATTTGCAAAATTTAACCTGCATTTCCAATAATGCGGGTGTTGATGATTTTGGCATTGGGTTGATGCTTCAGAAAAAGATGGTAAAAAAAATGGTATCATCTTATGTTGGTGAAAATGCAGAATTTGAAAGACAAATGTTATCTGGCGAGTTAGAAGTAGAATTGATACCACAAGGAACCTTAGCTACGCGTTGTATGGCAGCTGGATATGGAATGCCTGCCGTTTTTACGCCTGCCGGTGTAGGAACAGAAATTGCAGCGGGTAAAGAAATTAGAAATTTTAATGGAAAAGATTATTTACTTGAAATGGCATTTGATGCAGATTTTGCTTTGGTAAAAGCGTGGAAAGGGGATACTTTAGGAAATCTGATTTTTAAAGACACCGCGCGTAATTTCAATCCTTTAATGGCAATGGCTGGAAAAATCACGATAGCTGAAGTAGAAGAATTGGTGCCTGCAGGAGAGTTAGATCCCAATCAAATTCATACGCCTGGAATTTATGTGCATCGCATTTTCGAAGGAAAGAACTATGAAAAAAGAATTGAACAACTAACCGAAAGGGAATCAGCTTAAATTAATCTGTATTAAAAAATAGAAAAGATTAATAAGCGACAAAAACTAATTTATATGGCATTAGATAAATATCAGATAGCAGCAAGAATAGCCAAAGAGTTGAAAAATGGTTATTACGTTAATTTAGGGATTGGCATTCCAACTTTGGTTGCCAATTATATTCCTGAAGGTGTGCAAGTGGTGTTACAAAGTGAAAATGGACTTTTGGGCATGGGGCCGTTTCCAGAAAAAGGCAAAGCGGATGCAGATTTAATTAATGCGGGCAAACAAACCATTACCACTTTACCAGGGTCTGCATTTTTTGATAGTGCGATGAGTTTTGGTATGATTCGTTCGGGTAAAGTAGATCTTACTGTGTTGGGTGCCATGGAAGTTAGTGAAGAAGGAGATATTGCCAATTGGAAAATTCCAGGTAAAATGGTAAAAGGAATGGGTGGGGCGATGGACTTAGTGGCTAGTGCAAAAAACATCATCGTAGCCATGATGCACACAAACCCAAAAGGGGAAAGTAAACTATTGCCAAAATGTAGTTTGCCTTTAACTGGCATTAAATGTGTAAAGAAAATTGTAACCGACTTGGCGGTATTAGAAGTTACACCCAACGGATTTAAATTATTGGAAAGAGCACCAGGTGTTTCAGTAGAAGAGATCATTTCAAAAACGGCTGGAAAGCTTATCATTGAAAGCGATATCCCTGAGATGTTTTAGAAAAGTAAAAAGTTAAAAGTAAAAAATTAAAAATCAAAATTCAACAATATGAACGATTTAAATTCACCATTTGAAGCCCCTACAAAACCATCTTCGGTTTTAAATACACTATCTATTTTGACGATAATTTGGAGTGTAATTTCTATTGCTCAGAATATATACACGTACTTGAACATTGAGAAAAGCTATGCAGAAATGCAACAATTGTTTGATTCTGGGAAGTTAAATGACGCACCTGGATTTGTAAAAAACCTCGTAAATAAAGACACACTTTTGCAACTAGAAAGTGCCATGCATAACAAAATTCCGATTCTAATTTTAGGCGTTTTTGGTGCCATTCTTTGTTTGGCCGGGGCAATTGAAATGCGAAAATTAAAAGCGCATGGTTACACATTTTGGTTATGTGGCGAATTGCTCCCCATACTTTCTACCATCATTTTTATTGGTGTAAATGCGTACGCCGGATTCTCATTATTGAGTTTAATTTTCCCTGTTTTATTTATTATATTATACAGCGTATATCGTAAGGAGTTAGTTCGTTAGTTGGTAATTTAAAAGTAAAAATTAAAAATTCAAAACAGAAGAGTTTAAAAAATATTATTATTTTTTTTCTCAAAATGATGTGCTCGATTTTTTACTTTTTACTTTTGAATTTTTACTTAATTATGACCTCTAAAATCCCCAATATCTTTTGCATTTTTTAATTCAATAATTCCAGTCTGTTTTTTAATATGTAGTGCAATTATTTGTTAGAAAAAAACGAATAAAAAACGCATTAAAAAAAACCGAAAAAATCATTGCAATTCTGTTGAAAAAGTTTTTGTTTTTTGCTACGATTATCACTCTTTTTTATTTTTTATTTTTCACTTTTCACTTTTGAATTTTTACTTTTCACTTTATTTTTCCCTTTCAAAGATAAAAATCCAGCGTGTTTTTTAATGTTAAAACCTCATTTTTGACCTGTTAAGAAACGGCCTTTCAAATGTTAAATTCCGGCTTTAATTTTAACATTTGGGGTATAATTTTACCAAAATGGTTCAATTTCGGCAATTCAAATTGTATAAATAATTATATGTATTGACTTTTTAAAAGCCTTATTGGTACTGCATTTTAAGCCATAAATCAGGTTTATTTTATAGTTTTTTTTGAATTTTTATAAAAAAAAGCCAAATTTATTTTTGTTAATAAAATATTAACTTTAAATTCACATTGCAATAACAATCCAAATCCCTTAACAAAACTGAAACATCCCCCATCTGAAACGAGAATATTTTTTAAAACGAATAATGGTAACCGTTATTGTAACAATTAAATTTTTTTTATGAAGGAAATGCTTTTCAAATTTGTCGCTTATTACCAACAGGTAAATTCATTTTTACTGGCTAACAAAGCAACGTCGAATAATCGACAACGTGAGTTATGCATGATCCCTTCTTCATCCGATAATTTTACACAACAAACACAATCAAATATCATCACACAAAAACAGCATTTTATGCAAACATCAACCAGCATCCAAAACAACAATTTTTCAACGACTAACTTTAAAAGTGTATCCCTTGCCGTTAGCAAGGTATTTTCATTTATGCTAGTCATGTTAACTTTAATGTTTACAACGCTTGAAAGTTTTGGACAGGCTTGTGTACAACCATCTGCTCAACCAACTGCATTGGTGATAAATCCAACAGTAGGTACAGTGAACTCTATAACGGGTAGCTTCACCGCATCATTGCCAGCATCTACCCAATACTTAGTTGTTAGGACACTTACCAATGTGGCACCCGTCCCAGTAAATGGTACAGCTTATACTGTAGGTTCTACAGCAATGGGTACCGGTACATTTGTGGTGTCAAACTCAAATGCTACATCTTTTACAGCTACCGGTCTAACGGCTAGTACTACATACTACTTCTGGGTGTTTTCTTCAAGTGGTAATTGTACAGGGGAATCGTATAGCTATTTATCATTAGCGAGTGAATTAAATGCTGCTGCTCCTTTAACTGGTTCGGTTGCAACAAATAGTCCAGTTGCTCCAACTTGTGCTTCTGTGTCTCCAGCATCTGGAACAATTAACGTTTCTCCTTTTGCTACCGTTTCATGGTCTGGTGCTACTGCAATACCAGCCATCACGGGTTATGATGTTTATTTTAGTACAAATCAATCCTTGGTAGAAAATGAAGATGCTTCTGTTAGAGGTTTGACTGGAACCACTGCAACCTCAGCGAATTTTAATAACTTGCCATATAATACAACACACTACTGGAAAATTGTTTCCATAAATGCAAACGGTAGATCTACCGGATGTCCTACAAATAGTTTTGTAACTTCTGGGCCATCTTTACCAACTTGTCCTACTGCTTTTTCACCAGCTACTGGTGCAACAAATGTTACATCTACTCAAGCATTATCTTGGACAGCATCTACAAATAGTGCACCTGCTATTGCAGGATATGATGTATATGTAAGCAGTAGTTTCTCTGCAGTTCAAAATCAAAATTCTTCTGCACGTGTAATGAGCAATGCAAATATATTGACATTTACACCATCATCAACTACAATATTATTCGCGCCCAATACGACTTATTATTGGATGGTTATTTCAAGAAACTCAGTTGGACCTGCTTCAAGTTGTGTAATCAATTCATTTACTACAGCAAGTACAACTTCTATAACTTCAACGGCAAGAGGTGGTTTGTGGAACAATGCTGCAACATGGGTTGGAGGCGTTGTACCGAATTATGCTTCAAATGTAACAATTGCCAACGGTGCAATAATAACAATAGATGCTGCTGTAACCGTTAATAGCTTAACTATAGGTACAGGTGGTACTGCAGTGGATGCAAGTATTTTACAATGGAATGCTACAGCAACTAATGCTTTGACAGTGGTAACCAATCTAACGATTGGTACCAATGGTAGATTAAATCCTCATTCTACTGCTGGTACAGGGGTAACCTTAAACATTGGTGGTAATTTTACCAACAATGGTTACACCAATTTAGCAGCAGCATCAACAGTATTAAACTTTAATGGTAGTCAACAAGGAGGTGGAAGTGCTGCTCAAACATTGGGTGGTACAGGTACTTTTGAAGGAGATACCACTGGTGGCACTGTCGGTATTATTCGTGATTTAAGATTCCAAACCAATGGTGCCAGTGTAATTAATACCACACAAAATTTAGTAGCATATAGTTTATCTCATGCGGCCGGTTCATTAAATACCAATGGCAAATTGAAAATAGACAATTCAGCACAAGTATATGGTCAACCCTTAAATAGAAGAGTAGCTAGTGTGGCAGTTACAAATATGGGTTCTGGTTATACTGGAGCTCCTGTAATAGCACCAACTGGTGCAACGCTTTGGGCTGCATCCACTGCATTAACTGTAAATCAAATCAGGGTTAGTGGATCAAATGTATATATAGTTACAAGAGCTGGAACTTCTGGTGTTTCAGGCCCTACACATACTGCAGATACTGTGGCTAATGGAGGTGCCGCATTGTTGTGGGTAGGTAATACGGGAACCTTGGGTTCTGTTTTGGTGCCTGCTGTTAACCCTAATGGTAATCAATATTTTATTGGAAACAAGTTGTTTATAGCTAAGGGTACTAACACTTTAAGTGCAGCTCAAACGAGAGATATTACTGTAGGTGCAAATGCACTCACTACATTGGGTACTTTTGTTGCAGTTAACTCAGATACTTTAATCTATATAGGAACTCCAGCTACTGGTACAATTAACCATGATGCCACTACTAGTACAGTTAGAAGCATTACCTTAACCAATCAAGGGGATGGTTATTACACCACTGCACCAACTTTATCGATATTGGCTACAAATGGGGGGGCTTCTGCTGCAGCAACAGCTGTATTCTTCCAACAAATTGTAGGCCCAGCAAACTCATTAGTTACAAGAGGTACTGCAGCAACGATTACAGGTGGTTTAAATATCGTATCTAGGCAATCTGTAACAGCAGTTAGTACAGTAGGTGGTGGTATTAGATATGTAGGAACACCATTAGTAGGGTTCCCATTACCAACAGGTTTCCAAAACTTAATGACTGCACAAGGTTCTGGCTATACATCTGCTCCAACGGTAGTAGTTACAGGCGGTTCAACAATAAGAGGATTTACTTTACCAACCTTTACAGTAACTGTAGCTGGTGGAAAAGTAGTTTCTGTAATTTGTACAGGAGCTGGTTCTGGCTTTAGAACGCAACCAACTTTGACCTTAACTGGTGGTGGTGGTACAGGTGCAACTGCTGCATTCCCGGCCAACTCATTAGCACAAGCTACTGCGGTATTAACAGCTGGTACCATTACCAAATTCAATGTTACAAATGGTGGTGCAGGATATGTTGCTGCGCCAGTGCCAACAATAGTTGATACTGCTGCTGCAGTGAGTGTGGCTGCTTCAGCTTTAACTTCAAGAGTCTCATTATATAATTTAACTTATGTCGGATTTTTAGGAGGTACTACAGCAAATCCTGCTTTAGCAGTAGCTACTACCAACCCAATCATTACAATGGGTAGTGAGGTGCCTGCGAACAATAGAATCAACGTGTTAACAGTTGGTACAAGTGCTTCAATCAGATCAAATGCGGTAGTTAAATTGGCGGAAAACTTAGAACTTTATGCAGGAACTAGTGCTTTAACATTGGCAACAGCTACCAGTTATGGTTCAATTTTGGATTTAAATGGCAAAACACTAACTTGTAGTCACCCTACATACACAGGTGCAGGTTCTACTGGTGCCCTAATTCAATTGTCTCGTGGTTATGTAACCAATGGATTTATGAAATTGAGTTCTCCAGGAGGTACGGTTACACGTACTTATCCTTTTGCTTCACCATTTGCAATTAATACAGGTACAGGTGGATCTACAACGACCGCCACAACAGGTGGTACCGGTTCTACCATCACAGGTATTACGGTTTCTCAAACAGGAAGACCAACAGCTACAACTGCAAAATACCCAATTGGTTCTAAAGGGTATAAAGTAGATATCGCATCTACAGAAGTTTATGGTACTAACCCAACAGTTACTTTATCATACAATCCTTCGGATACATTGTTATCTACATTCTTACAAACAAATATGTATGTGGGTCAAGCGTCATCTTTAACTGGACCTTGGACAGTGAGAAGTGCATCTAGTGGAACAGCAGGTTTAGATTTAACAGCAGGAGGCTTTCAAGGTTCAAGAATAACAGGAACAACATCAGCACCTAATATAATAGTACCTACAACTTCTGATTTTTATACTTGGGTTTCTGACGCAGCAGCACCAACAGTTACAGGGTCTTATGGTCCTTATTGTAGTGGTGGTGGTACAAGTGTTACCATTTCAGGTACAAACTTTGCCAATGTTACTAGCGTTAAATTCAATGGCATCAATGCTACATCATATACTTTAAATTCAGCAACTTCAATAACTGCAATTGTACCTTCTGGCGTAACTGCAGGTGTAATTTCTGTTACAGCTAATGGAATAGTTGCATCAAGTTCAGCATATACCATCACTTCAAGTCCAGTATTTATACCATCACTTAACCCAGCTAACGGATTGATTTGTGCGGCAGGTAGTTCGGTATCTATTTCATTAAATGATATTGGGGCAGATAGTTACACTTGGACAGGCGGAACAGGATTAGATACATATACTGGGTTGAATGTGATAGCATCTCCTGCAGTATCTACAACATATACAGTTACAGGAACTATTTCATCAACAGGTTGTGTGGTGACTAGATCATTTGACATTGGTGTAATTCCATCTGCGGCATTAGCACCATCAGCAACACCTTCATCATCTTGTTTTGTTGCTGGTTCTACGATTACTTTAAATTCAAATTTAAGTGCAGGTAATTTCTCGGTAGCATCTATACCTTATGCACCTGCGACTGTACCAGCTAATGCGAACTATTTAGTTGATAGAGGGGTAGTTCTTGCTACTCCACAAAATGGTGGAGCAATTGGTAATAGTTGTAATACTGCTTCTTGCGCATTAGATGATAATGGATGGATTAATATTCCAATTGGCTTTAACTATAACTTCTTTGGTACTTTTTTCAATTCATTAGCAGCAGGTACAAACTGTACGATGATGTTTGGTACAATACCTGGTTTTGGTACTTCAGATGGTCAGTTGAGTGATTTTACATTTGCAACAACAAATGGTGTAACTTTCCCTAATGAAAATAACGCAGCAAATGTAATCTCTTTGACATCATGTGATATGCATATGGGTCCAGTTGGAGTAACTGGTGGGCAATGTATTACTACATCAGGTTCTAGCATTATTACCATGACAAATGGGTTTCAAACACTATTAGCTGTTGGAGATAGTATAACAGGTACTGGCATACCAACAGGAACTAAAATTGTATCTATTTCTGGAAATACGGTTACACTTACCGCCAACTGTACGGCTACAGGATCAACAGCATTTACTTATCACGAAAAACCATCTTTAAGATACTGGACAGAAGGTACAGCGCCTACAAGAAGATTCATCATTGAATATTATGGTAACAGAAATTACAATGAAGTAGGGAAAAGAAATTTTGTTCAGTGTATGTTCTATGAAACAACTGGAGTAGTAGAAACACATATATTCAGAATGGCTGATGCTACAGCTAGCTCTGGTAATAAAACCATCGGACTACAAAATAACGACAAAACCATTGGTGCTACTGTACCAGGAAGAAACAATTTCACTTCAGCTATTTCTACACCAGAATCATGGCGTTTTAATCCTCCAACAAACTATTCATTTGTATGGAGTCCGTCAACTGGGTTAGATACAACAACATTAACAAGTGTTAACTATACACCAACATCACCAGGTGTTAAAAAAATAAATTTACAAGTAACAAATCCAACAACTGGTTGTATTTCACAAGCGCCTGAGTTATCATTTACGGTTAATCCGACACCAACAGCTCCAACAGTGAGTGGTGTATTATCAGTTTGTGGTACTGGATTTACCGCATTAACAGCGTCTGAACCAGGTTCTGGTAACAGCATCAAATGGTATACCGATTCATTATTGACTGGTTTGGTTCAAACAGGTATTTTATATGTAACACCAACCATTACACAATCAACTACTTACTATGCAGCACAAACAAGTGCAACTTGTTCAAGTCCTGGTACTAAAGTAGTAATTACAGTAACTACACCTGATGCATTAACAGTTACAAAACCAGTATTATGTGCGGGTACAACTTCTACAGAATTAACAGTTACATCAAGCACAGCTCCTTATGATACATATATCTGGAGTCCAATTACCAATTTATTCGTTGATGCGGCACTTACAATTCCTTACCAAGGAAGCAACCGTACAACAGTATATGCAGGTAATTTAACACCAGGTTTAACAAAATATATTTGTAGTGCAAGTAGTTTCGCTACTTTATGTTCTACAAAAGATTCATCAATGATTTATGTACAACCAAGTACATCAACAATCACTTCAAGTCCTTCATTTGTTTGTATTAAAGGTGTGTCAACACTTACTGTTGGTGGTTCATCAGCAATAGCACCTAAGAGTGTACAATGGCAATCATCATCTGATAACATCACATTTAGTGATATCGTAGGTGCTGATTCAACTTCATACAAAACAGATACCTTAACAACAGGTAGATATTTCAGGGCGATTATTAAATCAGGAGATAGCAACACAGGCATAAATACAACTTGTATTACAACGGCTTCTTATTTCCTTGATGTAAGAAATCCTCAACCTTTATCAATTACAAATGGTGCTTTATGTGCTGTTTCAGGTAATGTACCAATGACAGCAACTGCAGCGGCAGGTTCTACATTTAATTGGTATAGTTCATTAGGAAGCACCACTTCATTAAGCACAGGTGCTACTTATTCTCCAAATATTTCATCTTCAGCAAACTACTATTTAGGGGTATCTCAAAATGGTTGCGAAGGAACAAGAGTATTGGTTACTGCAACTTTAAGTTCACCAGCTCCATTAACTGTTACAAGTGCTAAAATTGCTTGTAACGATGGAATAAGCAAATTAGAAGTAACATCGGCAGTTGGTAATTATGATAGCTACATATGGTCACCAAGTACAGCATTGTTTACAGATTCATCATGTACAACTGCTTACACAGGTGGTTCAGCAACTCAAGTGTTTGTAAAATCAGCTACAGCACAATTGTTAACATATACATTAAACGCTTCTAATAGCGTTTCTCAGTGTACAAATTCAGTACAAACTACAGTTCGTGTAATGCCAGTTGTTTCTGTATCAGGATCAGCTTCTACAATATGCGTATCTGGAAGTGCAACCATTAATATAACACCATCAACCATTTATGGTAATGTACAATGGCAATCAAGCTTAGATGGTGCTTCTTATTCAAATATATCTGGAGAAACAAGTACTTCATTAGTAGTCGATGCTATTTCAGCAACTACTTATTATCAAGCAATCATCAAAGATGATGCTAATAATACTTGTGCAAGTCTTAATTACACATTAAACTATAGCAATCCAAAAGCAGATACTTTAATTTCTGCTACACGTTGTGGATCGGGTTCATTAACATTGTCAGCACAAGCAGCTACAGACAGTGTTAGATGGTATTCATCAGCTTCTGGTGGTAGTGCATTATTTACAGGTTTATCGTTTACTACACCATCAATCACAACAACAAGAACATACTATGCAACGTATACTTCAAATGGTTGTCAGGGTGCTAGATATCCAGTAACGGCTACTATTGCAACTGCTTCTCCAATTAATGTAATTGCATCTCAAACAGTTTGTAACGATGGTATTGCTACTTTAAGTGTATTGTCTTCTTTAGGAAACTATACTTCTTACAAATGGTCACCAGCTACAAACTTATATACTGATGCTGCTGCAACTATTGCATATGTAGATGGGGCAAATGCAAGTACGGTTTATGCAAAATCAAGTACAGCAGGTTTGGTAACTTATCAAGTAGTAGGTATTAATACCACAACTACTTGTACCGATACCACTACATCTGATGTGATTGTATTGCCAGCTTCAGTAACAGCTTCTGCAACAACAACTAATTTATGTGTAACTGGTACTTCAGAAATTAGTTTAACTCCATCAACAGGATATGGTGATGGTGGTATTCAATGGCAAATTTCAAGTAATGGTTCTACAGGATTTACCAATATTTCAGGTGAAACTGGAACTTCATTAACAACAGATTCAATCACATCTACTCAATATTATCAAGCGGTTATCACAAATGAAGCAGGGGCTACATGTTTAACTACATCGCCAATTGCGATTAACGTAAACAACCCACAACCTTCTGTTACAAATAATGGTACACGTTGTGGATACGGAACAGTTGCATTATCAGTAACTGCAACAGGAACAGTAAATTGGTTTACTGCTGCAACTGGTGGTTCATCAATTGCTTCAGGTTCAACATTTACAACACCAGCAATAAATGCAACAACTACTTATTATGTATCTATTACAGATAATGGTTGTGAAGGAACAAGATCAGCAGTAACTGCAACTTCTACATCAGCACCAGCATTAACATTATCATCTGCAAGCACCACAGTAAATTGTGACGCTGCTAAAGTGATGGTAAATGTAACGTCTACAGTGTCTGATTTCAACAATTACGCATGGAGTCCGATTGCAAATTTATATGTGGATAGTTCATTAACGATTCCTTATACAGCGGGAACAAGTATAGATACCATCTACATCAATTCTGCAGTAGCTGGAACAACTACATATACATTAATCGCTACTAATACAACAACAAATTGTTCAAACATTGCTACAACAAACGTTACAGTTAATGTTGTAAATCCAATAACAGTATCGCCATCTACATTTAATGCGTGTAATGATGCAGTAGTTGCATTATCAATAACTTCAGATACAACAAACTACGGAACATATACTTGGAGTCCGGTAACTAACTTATATATAGATGCAGCTGCTACAACGCCATATGGTGCTGGAGTTAGTGCAACAACGGTTTATGCTAAATCATCTACTGTTGGTGCTGTAACTTATACTGTTTCTGGTTCTTCATCTGGTCAAGCTTGTGTAGGAACTGCAACAGCTCAATTGTTTGTATTGCCAACAAGCGGAACAATTACTTCTAATGCAGGGTCATTCTGTAGAACAGGAAGTTCAGTGTTGACATTCAGCACATCGGCTACATTACCTTCAGGAAGCATTCAGTGGTTATCATCAGCTGATGGAATTACTTATGCTCCAATTTCAGGTGCAACATCAACAACATATAACACAGGTACAATCACTGCAACAACATACTACAGAGTACAAGTGAAAAACGGAAATGGAGATGCTTGTTTTGCAGCAGATTATACACAAACAATAAATAACCCGACTGTTGTATCAACAACTCCAGCAACACGTTGTGGAAAAGGAACATTAACATTAGGTGCTGTAGCTTCTTCAGGCGCTACATTATCATGGTATAGTGTATTGACTGGTGGTACAGTTTCTGGAACAGGAACAAGTTTTGTAACACCTTCAATTACAGCAACTAGAACGTTCTATGTTTCAGCAGCAATCGGAAGTTGTGTAAGCGCTCCAAGAACAGCAGTAGTTGCTACAATTGGAACAGCTTCTGCAATTACTTCTACTGTAAGTCAATCATTGGTATGTGCTGATGCTGTAGCAACATTAAGTGTAACTGGAACTGGCTACGATACTTACAAATGGTCACCAGCTACAAACTTATACTCAGATGCAGCAGGATTAAACGCTTACGTTGCAGGAACTTCAGCAACTACGGTTTACTTCAAATCATCAACACCTGGAACTTCATCTTATGTAGTAACAGCCAATAATGCAGCAACATCTTGTACGATTACTTCATCTAGAGATGTAAGTGTCCAAGCAACAAGTGCTACAATCAGTTCAAATAGAACATCAGGAATTTGTAATTCAGGGACAGCGACATTAACATTGTCTGCTTCTATTTCATTAACAGCAGGATCAGTACAGTGGGAATCATCTACTGATGATGTAACTTATGCGCCAATTGCATCAGCTACAAATGCTACATATACTACCGCTACATTAACAGCGAACAGATATTACAGAGCATTATTAAAAGACGGAGCTGGTAACATTTGTTATACTTCAGCTAGCTATTTACAAACTGTAATTACACCAGCAGTTACTGCTACAACTACAGCATCTCGTTGTGGTACAGGATCAGTAACATTGACTGCAACACCAGATGCATTATCAACAATTAAATGGTACACTGCATTAACAGGTGGTTCTTCAATTGCTACAACAAACAGCTTTACAACACCAAGTATTTCAGCTACAACTACATATTATGTAACTGCTATAACAGGAACTTGTGAAAGCGCACCAAGAACTGCGGTAGTGGCTACAGTTCAATCTTCACCAGCAATTACAGTTACTGCTAATCAAACAGTATGTAACAATTCAGTAACTCAATTAACAGCGTTAACTGGAGCAGCAGAATACACTTCATTAACATGGTCTCCAGCAATTAATTTGTATGGCGACATTGATGCAACAACAGCTTATGCTGGTGGTGCAACTGTATTTGTTAAGAGAGATTCAACAGGAAGCAAAACATATACATTAACAGCAATCAATGCTGAAACAGGATGTAATACAACTGCAACTTCTGCAATCACTGTATTGCCAGCTTCTGTTACAGATTCAATGACAGCGGTGTCTCCAATTTGTAAATCAGGTACAGCTTCAATGACATTATTGCCAGCAACTGCAGGTTTATATCCAACAGGAAGTATCCAATGGAAATCTTCAACAGATAACATCACATTTACAAATATTACAGGAGCTACTTCTGTAACTTACTCAAATGCTACTTTAGATGCAACGAGATACTATTATGCAACAATAAGCGGATCTGCAGGTGTATGTATTACAACGCCAACATTAACTTATGTGGTGAATAATCCAACGCCTACATCTGTTGCAACTCCAATCACACGTTGTGGTGTGGGTACAGTATCATTATCTGCAACTGCTGATAGTGGTGTTGTAAAATGGTATAACAATTCAGGTACTTTATTAGATAGCGGTTACACATACACAACTGGGGTGATTTCGGCTAGTACAACTTACGCAGCAGGTTTAACTTTGAGTGGTTGTGAAGGAACAAGATCAACAGTAACCGTTACGGTAACTACACCTCCAGCTATCGCGTTAACTCGTGCAACGGATACAGTTTGTAACGGAGCAATTACAACATTAAGCGTATCTAGTACTTTATCCAATTTTGATTCATATACTTGGTCACCAATTTCTAATTTGTTTACAGATGCGTCTGCAACTGTACCATACGTAGCAGGTACAAACTTTAGTACAGTTTACTTAAAGCGTACTATTCCTGGAAATGCGACATATACCGTAACAGGAAACAATTCTACTTCTAATTGTGCTAACACAGCAAGTGCAGTAATTAGTGTACAACCTGGTGCAGCTACAATTAGTGGAAATCCATCGAGCTTATGTATTAGCGGAACATCAGCATTAACACTGGTGCCATCAAGCGGTTTCTCTGCTGGAACAATTCAATGGCAGTCATCTGGAGATAATGTAGTATTTACAGACATCTCAGGTGCAACCAATGCCGCTTATGGTTCTTCGGCAAATACTTCAACAGTATTCTACAAAGCAATCATTAAAAATCGTGCAGGAAATACATGTTTCACTACTGATGCTTTCCAACTTAAATATTCAAATCCTGTTTTAACAACAACGATTACAGAATTCTCACGTTGTGGTGCAGGTGCGGTTACTATGTCTGCAACTGCAAGTGCGGGAGATACCATCAGATGGTATGCAAACCAAACTGGCGGTTCGGCATTGGCTACAGGAAATAGCTTTACATCTCCATTTATTTTATCGACAACTACTTATTATGTAGCTGCAGAAAATGGAGGTTGTGCTACACCTAGAACAGCTATTTCAGCAACAACCAATCCTCCTGCATTCTTAACCGTAACATCATCTCAAACAGTTTGTAACAATGTAATCACACCATTGTCGGTTACATCAAACACTGCAGATTATACTACATACAAATGGAGTCCTGCAATAAACTTATTTACAGATGCGGCAGCAACTATTCCATATGTACTTGGTAATAGTGCTAGTATAGTTTACGCGCGTACATCAACAGCTGGTTCAAGAACATATACTATTGACGCGGTAAATGAAGCAGCAGGTTGTACTAATTCAACTACAACTACATTGAGTGTACAATTGGCAACAGCAACTATTTCTGCTAATCCAACTTCATTGTGCTTCAATGGTACATCAACATTAACCATGAGTCCTACAAGTCCTTACGCAACGGGTTCTATTCAGTGGGAGCGTTCATTGGATTCTATAACTTGGTTGGCTTCAGCGGGTGCGGTAACTACTTCATATACAACACCGTTACAAGCTGATACAAGATTCTACAGAGCTAAAGTAAAAGATGGTGCAGGAAATACATGTTTTACTACTAGTGGATTCAAATTGGTAGCAAACAATCCTGAGATTACAAGTACAACACCAGGAACAAGATGTGGTACACAAACTGTGCCATTAGCTGCCACAGCAACATCTGGTTCAACCATAAATTGGTATACAACATTAAATGGTTTAACACCTGTGTCTACTGGAACAACATATACAACTCCTGTACTAACTGCAACAACAACTTACTATGTTGGAGCTGCAATAGGTACATGTGTTAGTCCACGTATTCCTATAATAGCTACCATTACTCCGCCTCCTGCATTAACAGTAACTGCATCTCAAAATGTTTGTGATAGCAGTATCAAAACATTAAGTGTAACTTCTACGCTTTCTAATTTCACTAGTTATGTATGGTCGCCGGTTACTAATTTATTTACTGATGCATCAGCTACAGTACCTTACACAACAGGTACAAATGCATCAACAGTTTATTACAAACGTACAACAGCTGGTGCAACAACATATACCGTTTCTGGTACAAATAGCACAACAACTTGTGTGAATACAACTACAACAACGGTAACAAGAGTAGTGGTTGGTATTACATCTGTAACGGCTAGTCCGGCAAGCATTTGTAGCGGAACAAGTTCAATATTAAATGCAACATCAATTTTACCGGATAATGTATATTCATGGACCAATGGAGCTACTATAAGCTCAACAGCAGTATCTCCAACAACCCTTGGATCAAATACATATACGGTAACGGTAACAGATCCATTCACAGGTTGCTTCGAAACAAGAGAAGTGGTGGTTACAGTTAAATCTGTACCAGCTGCTCCAGATGCGTCGAACTCTAACCAATGTGGATTTGGTATTCCAACTGCTTTCGTAAGTTCAGCAGGGGGTACAAATGGTACATTTACTTGGTATAGTGCACCAGCACCAATAACAACAACGTTATACAACAATGATTTCAGTGCGGATTTAGGTACTGCATCAATCACTGGAAATGCAAGTTTAAATACGACAGGTGGTTTTGTAGTGTTAACACCAAATTCAACCAATCAGTTGGGTGGATTAACTATTGATGCTAGTGGTGTAAATTCAGACAATTATGCGGTATCATTTAAATTAACTACCGGCGGCGGTGGTGGTGCAGATGGTATCAGTTATAATTTTGCTGATGACGCTAGTGCAACAACAACATCACCAGCAGCTGAAAATGGTTCAGGAACTAAATTAATCATCAGCTTCGATAACTTCGGAACTGCTGGAACAGCAACAGCTCCTGGTATCAGAGTAGCATACAATAAAACTACAACTACTGACATAGGTATCACAGTAGGTACAAATGGTTTATTAGGATATTCTACAAACAACAGTTGGATCGGATTGACTAATGTTCCTGTATTGGCAACTATAAATAACCAAGGTAAATTGAATTTAACTGTAAATGGTACTTCAATATTCAGTGATTTAGAATTACCAGCTGGATATGTTAGTGCCAATAAATCAACTTGGAAGCATGTATTTAAAGCAAGAACAGGTGGATCATCTATGGTTCATGCCATTGATGATGTAAACATTCAATATTCAACAACTGGACAATTATCTACAGGATTCAACTATCCAAATGCGATTTCAGAAACAACCAATTTCTATGTTTCAGAAACAGTAAATGGTTGTGAAGGACCTCGTGTACAAGTAGTTGCTGCTGTAACACCAGCTGATCAAATCAATATCTCAGCAAATGATACTACAATTTGTGTAAACTCTACTGTATCATTAACAGCTAATAAAGCTGCTGGTGTTAATAATTACACATACACTTGGTCAGCTACTCCTTCAACAGGAAGTGGATTGACTAACGGTACTACAGGTGCAACAGTTTCAGCAACGCCAACTGCAGCAGGTACTTATGTGTACACCGCATTGGCTAATGATTCTACTTGTAACGCTATTGCTTCATTAACGATTAATGTAAGTGGATTCCCTGTAATAGACAGCATCAAAGCGGTAGCTTCATCAGTATGTAACGGTGATTCTTCTACTTTGAGCGTGTATTCTTCAGGATTATCTAGTGGTCCACAAGTAATGCCTACTGGCTATTGCGCACAAGCTGGATCTAGTTTAATTGATGAGCAAATTTTCTCATTCAGCTTTGGTACTATGGTAAATAACCAAACTGAAGATTGTAGCACAAACTACACTGATTATTCATCAGTTATCCCAGCACAAACAGTAACATCTGGCCAATCAGTTCCATTCTCTGTCTTCACAGACGAGTGTAACGGGCCAACCTATTTCTCAAGTGGTATGTCGATCTTTATCGATTATAATAGAGATGGTGATTACTCAGACGCTGGTGAAACGGCGTTTACAACAACAACAACAACCATTTCTCCAAATACACGTTCGGGTAACATTGTGATTCCTGCTAACGCAACACCTGGTTTAACCAAAATGAGGGTGGTTGTTATCGAATCAACAACTTCACCTACAGCTTGTCAAACATATTCTTTTGGTGAAACAGAAGAGTATGCGGTAAATATTATCGCAGGTTCAAATCAAAATCCTTCATTAGCATACACTTGGACTCCAGGTGGTATGACAGGATTCAATGTAAAAGTGGCTCCATCAACAACAACAACATATAGTGTAACAGCTACTAATGCAACAGGTTGTACAACAACATCTGGAGATGTAACTGTAACAGTAAATCCAATTCCTGGAATTCCTTCAGGTGGAGCATCTGAGCAGTGTGGTGTTGGTATTCCAACTGCTACAGTATCACCATTCAACAATGATGGTAATGCACATATCTTCAAATGGTATACAGCACAAACTGGTGGTACATTGTTACAAACTGATACTTCAATAACATCAACTTATCAGGATACATTATTTGTATCAGATACATTATGGGTGTCTGAAATCAGTACATTTGGTTGCGAAGGGGTACGTGCTCCGGTTTATTTCTTAGTAAATATTCCAGATGTTATCGCACCTTCTTTCGATGCAGCTTCAAACTGTTTAGGAAATACCTTTACATTAAGTGCGAATCAAGTTCAAGATTTGAACACGTATAACTACACTTGGACTGCATCGCCTTCAGCAGGTAGTGGTATTACAGGTTCGGTATCTGGCGATGGTGTACAAGTAACACCAACCGTATCCGGTATTTATAGCTATATATTAACTGCGGTAGATCCGGATAAAGGATGTACTAACATTCAATCAGTGAGTGTTGAGGTAACGGCCTTACCAGCAATCACTTCAGTTTCTATTAATAATGATACCATCTGTTTAGGTGAAAGCATCACACTTTCAGGTTCTACCAACACAATTGCTCCAGGTAATGCAACATTAGGAACGGGTACAGTTGTAAATAGTACAACTACATATCCTTCTCCATTCGGTCAGTTCTATGGTGCAAACCATGAGCAATATTTAATCAGAGCTTCTGAATTAACAGCGCTTGGTTTAAGAGAAGGTAATATCACAAGTGTGGCTTGGAATTTAGGCGCTGGTTATACTGGTGCAGCATTACAGAATTTCAACATTAAAATGGCACATACTACTCAAACAGCTATGACTACAACATTAGTTAATACTGGATTTACTGACGTAGTGCCGTCAACAACATATACACCATCATCAGCACCAGGATTCTCAACGATTACGTTTGCAAATCCATTCAATTGGGATGGTACTTCAAACGTAGTGTTGGATGTTTCATTCTTAAATTGTTCGGTTTGTAATACAACATCTTCATGTACAACAAGCTTTACAACAAATGGTGTAGTAAATCAAACAGCAACGTCTTATGTGTCAACTGTAAACTACCATGCTGATGGAAACTGTACGATCAACTCGTTTACACCATCAAATACAGGTACAACATATAGCCAACGCCCTAACATGCGTTTCAGAGGACAAAAAGTAACAGTGGGTGCAGGTTCATTAACATGGTCATGGACGCCGGTTACAGCTTCTGGAGCTCAAACTTCAATCAACGGTAATCCGTTAACAATACAACCAACTGAAAACACAACATATACTGTAATTGCTACAGATGCAAATACAGGTTGTTCAAGTGTACCTTCAAGCAGTTTATCAGTAGTAGTTAACCCAGTTCCTTCATTTGAAGCCATTTCAGTAACACCTTCTACACAATGTGGTACAGGTGTTCCAGCGGCTCAAGTTTCAGGTTCAGGTGGTACAATGTTATGGTATAGTGCACAAACTGGTGGTACATTGCTACAAACTGGTGGAAACACTTATGCTTCTGCAATTAGTACTACTACTTCATTCTGGATTGCAGAGTCAAACGGATTGTGTGAAACAGCACGTAGACAGTTAGTTGCTACGGTAATATCACCAGATCCAATCAATGCAACATCTAGTTCAGCGGCAGCTTGCCCTGGTGCAACCATAACATTAAGTGTTGCAAACACCAGCGCATCTCCAGCCAACAACTATTCATACAGCTGGTCTTCATTATCTGGAGCAGCAGGTGCGTTAACCGGTGAAACAGGAACTACAGTAACTGTAGCTCCAACTACACCTGGACAATACGGATATGTGGTAACAGCAAATGAAGCATCTACAAACTGTTCTATTACAGATACGATTTATGTAACTACAAATTCATTACCAGTAATTGATAGTGTGAAAACAAATGCAAGTTCAATTTGTAACGGTCAGTCAACAACATTG
This sequence comes from Chitinophagaceae bacterium, assembly GCA_027489035.1. Taxonomy (GTDB): domain Bacteria; phylum Bacteroidota; class Bacteroidia; order Chitinophagales; family Chitinophagaceae; genus Ferruginibacter. The sequence continues at coordinate 3,202 of JAIYAN010000009.1, read as the reverse complement.
AGTGTGTTCTCTTCAAGTTTGGAAACAGGGCCTCAAACATTACCAACAGGATATAATCCATCTTCAGCTACTTCAGCAAGTGATGATGAGATCTTCAATGTAACCCTTAACGGAACAACATTGAATAATACATCAACTTGTACTACAGTAGCTCCTGGAGCAAACAGTGTTGCTGCAATGTATTCTAACTTTACAACTGGTGTACCGGTTCCAACAATTACAGCTGGAACAACAATATCAGGAAGTGTAACAATAGGTCAATGTTTAACGACTGCTTACACAACTGGATATGCTGTGTTCGTTGATTTAAACAGAAACGGAACATTTGATACAGAAGATAGAGTTTATTCAGAAACAAACACAACTTCAGCTGTTGCAGGAACAGTTAAAACATTCTCGTTCACAATGCCATCAACTGCAACAGCAGGGGTTACCTTGATGAGAATAGTTGCTGTAGAATCAACTGCTGGAGCAAACATCAACCCAACTGGTACATACACATGGGGTGAAACGGAAGATTACAAATTAAATATCATAAAAGGTGCAACACAAAATCCAGCGTTAACATACACATGGACACCTGGAAATGTAACAGGAGCAAACGTTAGCGTTTCTCCAACTACAAATACTACATACACAGTAACAGCAACTAATCCAGCTACAGGTTGTGTTAGTTCGTCATCTACAATTAGTGTAACAGTAGTTAATGTGGGTGCAAGTGCTAGTGCATCAGTATCAACAGTTTGTGCTGGTTCACCAGTTACTTTAACTGCTACAGCTACAGGATCTGGACCATTCACTTATTCTTGGTCAAATGGATCAACAGTAGTAGGAACAACAGCTGTAATTACAAACAACCCAACATCCAACACTACTTATACAGTAACTGTAACAGATGGTTGTGCAAATTCAACAACAGCGGATGTAACAGTAAATACAATTGCTTTACCTTCTGCAGTAATTACACAAACTGGAACATTAGAAATTTGTTCTGGAAACAGTCAAACTTTGAATGCTACAACAGATGCAGTTTCACCATCATTCCAATGGACATTAAATGGTACGAATATTGGTGGGGCAACATCATCTAGCTATGCAGCTACTTCTACAGGTCAATATGCAGTAAAAGTAACTGAAGCAGAAAGTGGATGTATTGCAACTTCTGCATCAACTCAAGTATTGGTGAGAAACTTGCCACAAGCAGCTTCATTTACACCTGCAAATCCTAGCATTTGTTTAGGTAGTAGTGTATCAATTACTGGTCAGTCTCTACAAGCAGCAAGTGGTACAGTTGGAACTCAGGATACGACTATGAGCAATAACGGTAACCCTTATCGTGCAGGGTTTGGTGTTGGAAGTGAAATCAAAACTCAAATGTTGGTAAAAGCTTCTGAATTAACGACACTTGGATTTGCCGCTGGTAACATCACAAGTTTAGGATTCAGAACTACAGCAGCATCTGGTTCATTATCTAACTACAGCATCAGAATGGCTAATAGTTCAGTTGACAACTTAACTACAACATTTGAAACACCAACATTTACACAGGTGTTCTCTGCAGCAACGTTAACACCAACTGTTGGTGTTAATACACATACATTTAGTACACCATTTGCTTGGGATGGAACTTCGAATGTGATCATTCAAGTTTGTCAAACCAACTCAGTATCAGGTACTATTACAGTAGCAGGTCAAAAACCTGGATATGTAGCTAACGTAGGTACTCCGGGCCCAACGGCATGTGCTTCAACAACTGGTAATGCTGTTCAAGCAAGACCATTAATCAGCTTCGGAGGAAACAACTTCCAAGCATTATCATGGAGCCCATCAACAGGATTAAATACAACAACAGGAAATACAGTAGTGGCTAGCCCAACTGAAACAACTGTTTATACTGCAACGGCTACAAATACTTTTGGTTGTACAACTACAAGTAATGTAACAGTAACGGTTAAAAATCCAACAGCATCAACATCAACAGAAACAGTTTGTAATTCATTCTCATGGAATGGAACAAACTATACAACAAGTGGTGTTTATACATTCAATGGAACTAATGCAGCAGGTTGTGATTCAGTAGCAACATTGAACTTAACTGTTCTTTATAGTACTTCATCATCAACAACTGAAACAGCTTGTAATTCATTCTTATGGAATGGAGTAACATACACAACAAGTGGTGTGAAAACATTCACTACTATAAATGCAGCAGGTTGTGATTCAGTAGTAACGTTGAACTTAACAATCAACAACAGCAGTTCATCTTCTGCAACAGAATCTGCTTGTAACTCATTCTCATGGAATGGTACAACATACACAGCTTCTGGTGTTTATACATTCAATGGTACAAACGCCGCAGGTTGTGATTCAGTAGCAACGTTGAACTTGACGATCAGAAATAGCAGTTCTTCATCTGCTGATCAAACAGCTTGTAATTCATACTCTTGGAACGGTACTACATACACAACAAGTGGTGTGTATACATTCAATGGTACGAACGCTGCAGGTTGTGATTCAGTAGCAACGTTGAACTTGACAATCAACAACAGCAGCAACACGGTATTAGATATTAGCACTTGTGTAAGCTATGTATTCAATGGAAATACATACACTACAGGTGGTGAATACCAATACACAACAACAAATGCTGCAGGTTGTGATTCTATTGTAACATTGAACTTAATCATTAAGTCGCCTACAGCTTCAAGCTCAACTGAGTCAGCTTGTAACTCATTCTTATGGAATGGTACAACATACACAGCATCTGGTGTGTACACATTCAACGGTACAAATACTGCAGGTTGTGATTCAGTAGCAACGTTGAACTTAACGATTAGAAACAGTACTTCAAGTAGTTCAAGCGATTCGATTTGTGTTGCTGCATTACCATACGTATGGAACGGAGCAAACTACACAGCTACTGGCGTTTACACATTCACTAGTACCAACGCAGCAGGTTGTGATTCAGTAGCAACGTTGAACTTAACGGTTAATGCATGTACCACTACGTTAAATGTAACTGCATTCTTAGAAGGTTTCTACACAGGTAGCGGAACAATGACTGCTAATTTGTATAACATCGGCATCAGCACAGATGATACAGAAACAGATAGCGTACAAGTTAACTTATGGAGTGCTGCTAACTTAGCATCAGCTACACCTGATTACAGTGTTACAGCGGTATTGCATACCAATGGTACAT
>JAIYAN010000013.1 GCA_027489035.1 Chitinophagaceae bacterium | reverse complement strand
TTTTTTTAAATAAATGAAGCTAATAAATCGAAAATACTTCCAACCTTAAACCATTAAACTATTAAACCAGCGAAGCGTTTTAAACTTTGTTTTTCTTGTCACGAAGTAATTTCGATTAGTGTGAGAAGCAGAATGTGAATGATGAAAAAAGTCAAAAGTCAATTTTCGCTCTCGTTCTCATTTTCGCTCTGACTTTTTGAACCTCTTGTAGACACCGGCTTGGAAACCGGCGCCAAAAGGCACGAAGACACAAAGTTTTTTTGATTAGAGTGAGAAACAGAATGTGAATGATGAAAAAAGTCAGAAGTCAATTTTCGCTCTCGTTCTCATTTTCGCTCTGACTTTTTAATACCTTTTCTTGAAATTACGGTTGTTATTATCTCTTCCGCCACCAGCACTTCCACGATTGTCTCTTCCACCGCCACGGTTATCTCTTCCACCTCCACGATTATCTCTTCCACCTGCATTTCTATTATCTCTTCCGCCAAAATTTTGTCTGTACTGTCCACGTCCACCAGAAGAACCATAATCATCTCTGTCTGTGCGATTGTCAGTTCTATGTTTTACAAACGGTTTATTATTAAACTCCAACTCGCCATTGGTAATGCTGCTCAACTCTGTTTGAATATTATCATCGTGCACCAATTCCTTATGCCAGTTACTGTACGTGAGTTTCATATAGTACGCAATCGAATTGGCAAATCCTTGCTTTTTTTCAGGGTTTTCTTCATGCAACGCCTTATCTATTACCAACTCAATATTTTTTCCCAAATGATTAAATCGAGGATATTTTTTTGGGTAACGTAGTTTTTCTGGTTTTGCTTTTAATGTTTCTCTGGTTGGAATCGGATAAGGACTTTCAACGTCTAAAGTAAAATCACTAATTAAAAAAAGATGATCCCATAACTTATGTCTGAAATCCTCTACGTTTTTCAAGTGTGGATTTAAAAAACCCATCAATTCTATAACGGCATACGCATTTTTTTGACGCGTTTCTTTATCTTCTATTTTTAATAAATACTCTACCATTTTTTGAATATGTCTGCCATATTCTTTCATGATTAAATGATTTCTTGTGGTATTGTATTCCATGTTTTCAACGTTCAGCATCATACTAAGTTAATCGTTATAAATGTTAATTCATTTTATGTTATGCTATTTCCACAGCATTGTGTATATAATTGTATGGGATAAATTTTATGGATGTTGATTTTTTCTGCTTTGCTTTAACTTCCAATAGACATAAGTTAGAGCCGCAAATACGCCTACACTATCTGCAAACCAATCCCACAATTCAAAACTTCTACCTGGCACTATAAGCTGAATAAATTCGGTTAATAATCCCCAAACTGATGCCGCCAAAGAAATCCAAATAAAATATTTTATTTTGGTTGATTCAACCATTTCAGATTTAAATATAGGGAAAATAAAAAGAAAATTCAGCATTCCAAACATTGCTGCGTGTACAATTTTATCTAGTCTAATTAAAGAAAACCACCAAATTGGTTCTATTTCCGGCATTTCATGTTTGGGCAAACAAATTAAACACAACACCAAAATAAACCAAAGTATGCCAGGAATAAACTTTTTGTACGATATGCCTTTCAAATTAATTTAATTTAACCCACAAATGCTGCATATTGCTCTGCACTCATTAAGCCATCAATTTCAGCAATATTGTCAATTGTCATTTTTATCATCCAACCCGCTCCGTATGGATCTGTATTCACCAACGATGGATCAGCTTCTATTTGGGTATTCATTTCAGTAATCGTTCCAGCTACTGGAAGAAACAAATCACTCGCCGTTTTTACCGCATCTACCGCACCAAATGTAGCTTCTGCTGATAATGCTTTTCCAATTGTACTAATGTCTACAAATATAATATCGCCCAATGCATCTTGTGCATAATCAGTGATGCCTACAGTTGCTGTGTTGCCTTCTACCAAAATCCACTCGTGATCTTTTGTATATTTTAAATGTGCTGGACAATTCATAAAAAAAATTTGGTTTTTATTTTAATATTTCGGTGCAATTTAAATGAAAATTGTTTTTAAAACTATTTTACAATTTCCATTTTCATCATTACATTAACCAATGGACGATTACTGCCATCTGTTTTCATTGCTGCAATTTTATCGATTACTTGAAGACCACTGATGGTTTCGCCAAATACCGTATAATCCATATCTAAAAACGGTGTGCCACCTGCTGTTTTATACATGTTTTTTTGTTCCGCAGAATACGTAATGCCTTTTGATTGTTCCATATTGAATAAATCTCCTTCGTTACTTACATTTCCTTGAACTAAATAAAACTGACAAGCACTACTTGCTTTTGTAGGATTGCCATCTCTTGCAGCACATAAAGCACCCTTTTTATGAATGATGTTTTTATTAAACTCCGCTGGTATTCTTTCCATATCACCGCCACCCATGCCAAGCATTGTGCCAGATTCTGCATTTTTACTCATTGGATCTCCGCCCTGTATCATGAAACCTTGTATTACACGATGAAACAATAAACTATCGTAAAAACCAGCTTTTACCAATTTTACAAAATTGTCTCTATGCTTCGGTGTTGAATCGTACAATTTGATGATGATTGTTCCAACTGAAGTGGTGATTTTTACTTTGGTTTTACCTGCTGTATACGGATTTGGTTTTGCAGCTACTACTTTAGCAGTTGGAGTTGGCTTAACTAAAACAGTTGGTGCCGGTTGACTGGTAGCCTTTGTTTTGTTTGTTCCTTTTTGTTGAGCAATTCCATTTAAAGAGAAAATGGTCATCAATAAAAATCCAAACATTAAAATTTTTGTCTTCATAAAATGATTTTTTAAATAAATTCTTGAGATTGAAAATAAAGTAAAATATGGTCTTTTAAAAAATTTTCTTGTTCAAATAAGTCGAACGCTGGCAATGCTTTCAATTGTGTGAAATGCGGCCATCCTTCTTCATCATTTCCATCCAAACTATAATAACCACTGGGCATCAACGCGGTACAAATGGCGATATGCATCAAATCTTGCTTTTGTTCTTTGCTGAATTCTTGCGGACCTTGACCCAACTCTTGCACCCCAATCAACAACAAAATACCATTCATATCTGGCTTTATTCCAAATCGCTCTTTTAACTTAATCCTCAACTTCAACCACCTTATCTGTAAATCTTCTTCTATCGGTTGCATGCGCAAATGTAAGTAATATGTAATTCCCGATTATCTTTGTGGCCATATTGATTTTATAAAAAGAAATAATTTACATGTTACAAATACAATTTATTCGCCAAAACGCAGATTTGGTTAAAGAAAGACTCGCCATTCGCAATTATAATAATATTGGTTTAGTGGATACTTTAATTGGAATGGATGATGAACTCCGTAAGATAAAATTCGCCAGTGAATCTATACAAGCCAACATTAACAGTGCTTCCAAAGAAATTGGGATGCTAATGGCAAAAGGGGAAAAAGAGGCTGCGGAGTTGAAAAAAACAGAAGTTACTGCCTTAAAAGAAGAAATGGCGCAGAAGTCTGCAAGTTTGGATGAAATGGAAATGAATTTTCAAAAACAACTTTTATTATTACCCAACCTGCCACATCATTCTGTTCCAGCGGGTAAATCGGCCGAAGACAATGAAGAAGTTAGATCTGGTGGTACCATTCCAACCTTAATGGAAAATGCAAAACCACATTGGGACATCATCAAAGATTACGATTTAATCGATTTTGAAACAGGTGCAAAAATTGCTGGAAGCGGTTTCCCTTTATACAAAGGCCGTGGTGCAAAACTTCAACGCTCTTTAATTCAGTTTTTCCTAGATTATAATAGCGATGCAGGATACACGGAATATATGCCGCCATTGATGGTAAATGAAGCTACTGCTTATGGCACCGGACAATTGCCCGATAAAGAAGGACAAATGTATCACATCACTGCAGACGGATTATACCTTATTCCAACTGCCGAAGTACCGGTTACCAATGTATATGCCAATGAAATCATTAAAGAAAATGAAATTCCGGTTAAGATGACCGCCTACACACCATGTTTCAGAAGAGAAGCTGGAAGTTTTGGTAGTGATGTTAGGGGATTAAACCGTGTACATCAATTTGATAAAGTTGAAATCATTCAATTGGTTCATGCTGAAAATAGTTATGCTGTTTTGGAAGAAATGGTTGCTCACGTTGAAAAGCTGTTGAATTTACTCGAACTTCCTTACCGCGTGCTTCGTTTATGCGGCGGCGATATGGGATTTACTTCTGCATTAACGTACGATTTCGAAGTATATAGCGCTGCACAACAAAAATGGCTTGAAGTAAGTTCGGTTAGTAATTTTGAAACCTTTCAAACCAACAGAATGAAAATCAGACACAAGGATGAAAACGGCAAAACACAATTGTTGCATTCTTTAAATGGTTCTTCATTAGCTTTACCAAGAATTGTAGCTGCATTATTGGAAAATAATCAAACAGAAGCTGGCATTGTGTTGCCACAGATTTTACACAAATATGTTGGTACTTCTATTATCGAAAAAAAATAAATGTATAAAAATGAAAAAAATATTATCCGTATCCCTTTTTGCAACATGTGTTTTGTATTTGTTCGCTTGTAGCCCTAAAACATCCCCAACAAAAACAACGGTTGAAACTAAAGAACCAACTACAGATAAAAATTATACAATTACTTTAAACAGTAATTATGGAAAAGAAATCTATGAAGCAAAATGTGGTTCTTGTCATGATTTAAATAAGCCAAGTGATTATACTTTCAAAGCGTGGAATCCAATTATGGATAGAATGGCGAAAAAAGCAAACTTGGATTATTTACAAAAACAAAATGTATTGGGTTATCTAAAAGACAATGCAAAGGCGGAAAAATAATATAATTGATTTTGTTGATTTAGAGATTATTAAGTAGATTTAAGATTGTTTAAAAACCCTTTTTCTTCAACTAATTTTTTAAAGATAATATGTCTACAAACCGTACCAAACTCCTTGAAATATTTAATACAGAATACAAAAACCTCAATGATAATCAGCGTTTGGCTGTAGATACCATTGAAGGACCGGTAATGGTAATTGCTGGTCCGGGTACTGGAAAAACTCAAATTCTTGCTAGCCGTATCGGAAAGATTTTATTGGAAACAGATACACTTCCCGAAAATATTCTTTGTTTAACCTATACTGATGCCGGTGTTGTAGCGATGCGTAAAAGATTGCTGCAATTTATTGGTCCCGATGCATACAAAGTAAACATCTACACCTTTCATGCTTTTTGTAATGATGTGATTCAAGACAATCTTTCGATGTTTGAAAAAAACAGTTTGGATCCGATTTCAGAACTAGAGCGCATTCAATTGTTTAAAGAACTTATTGATACGCTTCCAAAAAATCATCCTTTAAAAAGATATCGTGGCGATGTATATTATGAAGTAAGCAATTTGCAAGGGCTCTTTAGCAACATGAAAAAAGAAGGTTGGACACCCGAATTTATGATCCAACACATTGAGGCATACTTACAAGAATTACCCAATGATGAAAACTTAATTTACAAAACAAGTCGCGCAGGAAAGTTTAATAAAGGCGATTTTAGACCTGGTTATTATGAGATCTTAGAAAGAATGGAAAAGCTTCGCGCTGCCGTTAATGAATTCGATCGTTTTCAACAAATGATGAAGGATGCTAACCGGTACGATTTTGATGATATGATTATTTGGGTGATAAAAGCATTTGAAAACAATGCGCATTTATTGGCCAATTATCAAGAACGTTTTCAATATATACTTGTAGATGAATATCAAGATACCAGCGGTTCTCAAAATAATTTGGTACAACTTTTAATCAGCTATTGGGATAATCCAAATGTATTTGTTGTGGGCGATGATGATCAAAGTATATTTAGATTTCAAGGCGCAAACGTTGAAAATATGCTGACTTTCGCCACTCAATATAACGACGACATTTTAAAAGTTGTACTTACCAATAATTACCGTTCTACTCAACCCATATTAGATGCGTCAAAAGCATTGATTGATAGAAACAATGATCGATTGGTAAATAAAATTGAAGGGCTAACAAAATCACTTCTTTCTTCAAATGATAAAATTAAAGACCTAAATCATTTGCCCGTTGTAATTGAATACGAAAGTCAACGCCACGAAATGATTGCTGTGGTAAAAAACACACAGAAGCTTTTGGCTGAAGGTGTTGAACCAGGCAAAATAGGTATCATTTACAAAGAGAATAAATACGGAGAAGTAATTTCACAATATTTCAATTTGCTGAATATACCGGTGTACAGTAAACGCCATATGAACGCTTTGGAATTGCCACTCGCTAGAAAAATAATTTCTATTTTAAAATATTTAGCTGCAGAGCATTTTATTCCATACAGTGGCGATCAAATGCTGTTCGAAATTTTACATTATGATTGGTTTAAAATTCCGGCAATAGAAGTTTCTAAAATCACGATGGAGGTTGCTGACAGAAGATTTGGAGATAGAAAAACTTCTATTAGAGCATTAATGCAGGATAAAATAAATTCACCCCAAGCGGATTTATTTAATAAAAATATTTCTGATGAATTGGCAAACGCTTCAAAAATTATTGAGTCACTGATTTCATCTGTTTCCAATGTTACTTTACAGTTTTTATTTGAACAAATTATTCGTGAAGCCGGTGTTATTTCTTCTATCATGCAATGCAAGGATAAGCATTGGCAATTACAAGTACTTACCGCTTTATTTGATTTTATAAAAGAAGAAACACATCGTAAACCGTTGATGCGTTTACAGGACCTCGTTACCTTGCTTGAATTAATGGAGCAAGAAAGTCTTCCTATTCCATTGGTGCAAGTGAGTGGGAGCGATAAAGGCATAAACCTAATGACAGCACATGGTTCAAAAGGACTCGAATTTAAATACGTGTTTATTGTTGGCGCAAATGCAGATTTATGGGAGAAGAAAAGAGCAAGCAGTAAAGGATATAAAATTCCACCAAATGTTTTTGCAACCATATCAAATGCCAAAGACAATGAAGAGTTGAGAAGATTGTTTTATGTGGCACTAACCAGAGCAGAACAGCATTTGTATATTTCTTACAGCAAATTTAAAAATGATGGTAAAGAAATTGAACCATCGATGTTTATTGCTGAGATTCAGGAAACATTCCAATTGCCTGTAGAAAAAATAACACTCGATGAAGAAACGATTTCAATTTTTGCAGCTTTAAATTTTGCTGAAGGGCAAGCTCCTGAAATTGCAAAACTAGAAGATGATATTATAACACCTTTACTAGATAAATTTGTAATGAACGTTACCGCTTTAAACGGCTATTTGAAATGTCCTTTGAGTTTTTATTACAACAATTTCATTCGTATTCCTTCTGCTAAAAACGAATCCACAGAATTTGGATCTGCTGTGCATTTTGCTTTGGAACAGTTATTTAAAAAAATGACTGATGATCCCAACAAAGAATTTCCATCTAAAGAAAGTTTCAACAATGCTTTTGAATGGTACATGCATAGAAATCGCGAGAGCTTTTCACAAGAACAATTTAATCGTAGAATGGAATATGGTATTGAAGTGTTGAGCAAATATTACGACACGCACCTTCAATCGTTTAATAAAGTAGTTGTCATTGAACACAGTATAAAGGGCGTTACCGTTGGAAACGTACCCATCAAAGGAAAGTTAGATAAAATTGAATTTGATGGGAAAAATGTAAACGTAGTGGATTACAAATCCGGTAACCCTGAAAATGGATTGAAAAAATTAGATCCGCCAAATGATAAAGAACCTAACGGTGGTGATTACTGGCGTCAAGCTGTTTTTTATAAAATATTGGTAGACAATAAATCTGGAAAAGAATGGACTGCGGTGAGTACTGAGTTTGATTTTATTGAACCGGACACCAAAAAAACATACAAAAAGAAAAAGTTAGTTATTTCTCCTGAAGACATTTCCACTGTTACACAACAAATAACAACTACTTGGGAAAAAATTCAAAATAAAGAATTTTACACAGGATGCGGTAAGCCAGAATGTACATGGTGCAATTTTGTGAAAACAAACAATTTGGCCGTTAAATTACACAACCCTGACGACACGGAAGAAATCTAATGTATCAAAAGTTAAAGATGATTAAACGCGGAATATTTTTTTTTGGAATTACATTTATAGGTCAAGTTTGTAGTTTGTTGATAACGGGTTGTGCACAAATAGGAGCACCCACTGGTGGGCCGAAAGACACATCAGCACCAGTTTTGATAAAAGCAATCCCATCAAATAATCAAACAAATTTTAGTGGAAATAAAATCACACTCAACTTTGATGAATATGTTGATTTGCAAGATGTACAATCTAATTTATTGGTATCGCCTTCTCCGAAAAATAATCCCAACATCAGCAGCAATTTAAAAACAATAACCATAAAATTAAAGGACAGTCTTTTACCCAATACCACTTATGCCATCAATTTTGCAAATGCCATAAAAGACATTAATGAAGGAAATGTGCTCAATAATTTTGTGTACACTTTTTCAACTGGGGCATATATTGATTCGTTAACATTGGAAGGAAAAGTGATGATGGCGGAAACTGGAAAAATAGACAGTTCATTAAATGTATTGTTATATAAAAATCCAAGCGATACCGATGTTACCTCGCGCAGACCGGATTATATGGCAAAACTAAAGGGAGACGGCAGTTTTACATTTAAAAATTTACCATCTGGAAACTTTAAAATATATGCTTTAAAAGACGGAGATGGCAATAAGTACTATAATGCTGCTACAGAGCAATTTGCATTTTACAACACCGAAGTCAATACATTAGATTCAAATGATAAAATCAACTTGTTTGCTTACAGTGAAAAAAAACAAGATGCGAATACAGCTCCAACTGTTAGAAATGAAAAAGAAAAAAGACTGAAGCTTGCAAATAATTTCATTTATGGAAAACAAGATTTATTAAACACGTTACAATTATCAAGTATTTTGCCACTAAAAATATTTGATGCAGATTCAATCCTGTTAATGGATACAAACTTTTTAAAAATTAAAGATTATTCAATTGGTATCGATAGTTCAAGAAAGAAAATAAGCATCGATTACAAATGGCCATCCAATCAACCTTTTAATTTGGTGGTTTTAAAAAATGGATTATCCGATTCCTCGGGATTGAAATTATTTAAAAATGATACGATTAAATTTTTTACAAAATCCATTTCAGAATATGGTTCAATGAAAATAACGTTTAAAAATATTGATCTTACTCAACATCCTATTTTGTATTTTTTAGATGGTGAAAACATAAAAGATAAATTCAATATACAAAATGAAACTTGGGAAAATAAAATGATGTTGCCCGGCGATTTTGGATTGCGCATTTTATATGATAAAAATAACAATAGTCAATGGGATCCTGGTAATTATAAACTTAAGCTTCAACCTGAAATTTCAATTTCATTACCCGAAAAAATAAACATCAAAGCCGACTGGGAAAATGAACGGGAAATTGTTTTGTAACACAAAAACTCTACGAATCACTATTTTTACACCATGATATTTTCATCTTCTTTATTAGAAAAGGCCGTTAATGAATTGGCAAAGCTGCCGGGCATTGGCAAAAAAACCGCTTTACGTTTGGCATTGCATTTATTAAAACAGCCAGAAAATGAAGTGAGTCATTTTTGCGAGTCGATTGAAAACATGAGGAAGGAAATAAAATTTTGTAGCCGTTGTTATAATATTTCAGATAAACATGTTTGTAATATTTGTGATAATATTTCCCGTAAACAAGATGTGATTTGTGTGGTTGAAAACATTCGTGATGTAATGGCAATTGAAAGCACACAACATTTCAATGGTGTTTTTCATGTATTGGGCGGTATTATTTCGCCACTAGATGGTGTAGGACCAGAGCAATTAAATATTGAACCATTAATTCAACGGGTACATAACGAACAAATCACAGAAATTGTTTTTGCTTTAAACCCAAATATTCAGGGCGATACTACGATTTATTATATCGGTAGAAAACTAAAAGAATATCCAATAAAAATTACAACCATAGCTAGAGGCATTTCATTTGGCGGCGAATTGGAGTATGCCGATGAAATGACATTGGCAAAAAGCATTACCAATCGCATTCCTGTAGAGCGTTACATTAATCCCGTTGCATAATTTTTTTATTTCTTTTTTGATTATACTTCATAACTGCATTATCTTTGAACTCTTGTAAGGTCAGATTTGTTTATTGTTCAACCCTTACAAATGTGTTTTAAAAATTGAACTAATAAACGACTACTTCTCCTCCTGAGTTACTTCAGATTTGAATGACGTTTAATAGTTACCTCAATTTTTGCAACAAATATTTCGTTTCAATTGTTATTTAAACTGTTCATTAGGGTTCATTTATTTGAAACTTATTTAAAACATAAAGCATTATGAATTATAATATCAAAGACCTTTTAAAAGAAAGGATTTTAATTATTGATGGCGCTATGGGTACGATGATTCAGCGTCATAAACTCGAAGAGTCTGATTACCGTGGCGAACGATTTGCAAATTGGCATAAAGATGTAAAAGGAAATAATGACTTATTGAGCATTACACAACCCGATATAATTATTGGCATTCACAAACAATACTTAGATGCGGGTGCAGATATAATTGAAACAAATACATTTAGCAGTACAACCATTGCGCAAGCAGATTACGATATGCAAGAGCTGGCGTATGAATTAAATGTGGCTTCTGCAAAATGTGCGCGTATTGCTGCAGATGAATATACTGCTCAAAACCCTGCAAAACCTAGATTTGTGGCTGGTGCAATTGGACCTTTAAATAAAACACTTTCACTTTCTCCAGATGTAAATAATCCTGGATATCGTGCGGTAACTTTTGATGAAGTAGTCATTGCATATGAAGAACAAATAAGAGGTTTGGTAGATGGTGGTGCGGATATTTTATTGGTAGAAACCATTTTTGATACGCTAAATGCAAAAGCGGCTATTTATGCCATTAAAGATTTCTTTAGAAAAAATAATTTGCCCGAACTACCGATCATGATTAGTGGCACCATCACCGATGCAAGTGGCAGAACCTTAAGCGGACAAACCCTTGAAGCTTTTTATATTTCTGTAGTACACGCAAACCCATTGAGCATTGGATTGAATTGTGCACTTGGGGCAAGCGAAATGCGTCCACATATTGAAGAGTTATCATCAATTGCAAAATGTTTTACATCGGCTTATCCCAATGCAGGATTGCCAAATGCATTTGGTGAATATGATGAGCAACCGCACGAAACAGCGCATATCATTGAAGAATGGGCAAAAGAAGGATTTGTAAATATTGTAGGCGGATGCTGTGGTACAACACCAGATCATATCAAACACATTGCAGAAGAGGTAAGCAAATTTAAACCGAGGGAATTGCCTGTAGTTTTAGATTGATAAGAAAAACCAATTGAACGAAAAGAAAAAAATGGAAATTGCTTCCAACCTCTAAAACCCCTCAAACGTCTAAAACATCTTGAACCTTTTTTATGAAACAACAAATCAACCCATACCTCAGATTAAGTGGCCTAGAACCATTAGTCATTCGCCCAGAAACTAACTTTGTAAACGTGGGAGAGCGTACTAACGTAACCGGTAGTAAAAAGTTTGCGCGTTTAATTCGTGAGGGATTATTTGAAGAGGCGCTTTCTGTTGCTCGTCAACAAGTGGAAAGTGGCGCACAGATTTTAGATATCAATATGGATGATGCGTTGCTTGAAGGCGTATCAGCAATGACTACTTTTTTAAATCTGTTACAAGCAGAACCAGACATTGCAAAGATTCCCATCATGATTGACAGCAGTAAATTTGAAATCATTGAAGCTGGTTTAAAATGTGTTCAAGGAAAATGTATTGTGAATTCTATTTCGATGAAGGAAGGTGAGGAAAAATTCATCGAGCAAGCGATTATTTGTAAAAACTTTGGTGCATCGGTAATTGTAATGGCATTTGATGAAGTAGGACAAGCCGACACCAAACAAAGAAAAGTAGAGATTTGTCATCGTGCATATAAAATACTAACCGAGAAAGTTGGTTTTGCTCCAGAAGAAATCATTTTTGATCCCAACATATTTGCGATTGCTACAGGAATCGAAGAGCATAATAACTATGCGGTAGATTTTATAGAAGCTACCAGAGAAATCAAAAAATTGATGCCATTAACCAAAGTGAGTGGTGGTGTGAGTAATGTATCTTTTTCGTTTCGTGGAAATGATCATGTAAGAGAAGCCATTCATAGTGTGTTTCTGTTTCATGCCATAAAAGCCGGAATGGATATGGGTATTGTAAATGCAGGCCAGTTGGTTATTTTTGATGATATTGAACCTACGTTAAAAGAGCTTTGCGAAAATGTAATTTTAAATAAAAACAACGACGATAATAGTGCAACCGAAAAGCTGATTGTATTTGCAGATACCGTAAAAGCAAAAGGGAAAGTTGTAGTGAAAGATGAAAGCTGGAGAAAAGAATCGGTAGAGAAAAGAATGGAACATGCACTAATACATGGCATTACAGAATATATAGATGCGGATACAGAAGAAGCAAGGGTTAAATATCCAAAGCCATTAGATGTAATTGAAGGACCATTAATGGACGGCATGAATATAGTTGGAGATTTGTTTGGCGCAGGTAAAATGTTTTTACCTCAAGTAGTAAAAAGTGCGCGTGTAATGAAGAAAGCGGTTGCTGTATTAACGCCATTTATTGAACAAGAAAAAGAAGATAGAAGAAACAATAAAGCTGCAGGAGATTTTAATCAGGCAGATGAAAAAGGACCGGCAAAAATATTATTGGCAACCGTAAAAGGTGATGTGCATGATATTGGTAAAAATATTGTTGGTGTGGTGTTGGGATGTAATGGTTATGAGATCATAGATTTAGGAGTGATGGTTTCGGCAGATAAGATATTAACAGAAGCACAAAAGCATAATGTTGATATCATTGGTTTGAGTGGATTGATTACACCTTCATTGGATGAAATGGTGCACATTGCTAAAGAAATGACACGTTTGAAAATAAACAAGCCGTTACTAATCGGCGGTGCCACCACCAGTAGAATGCATACTGCGGTAAAGATTGCGCCCGAATTTGAACACGGTGTAGTTCATGTGCTTGATGCATCTAGAAGTGTAACGGTTGCAGGAAACTTGCTTAATAAAGAGTCAAAAGTTGGTTTTTTAGGTGAAATAAAATCGGAGTACGAAAAACTAAAACTAGATTTTGGAAATAAAAAAACGGCAAAAAAATTATTGCCATTTAATCAAGCACAAAAAAATAGTGCTGTCATAAATTGGGAAAACTTCGTTCCAGTTCAGCCAACATTTACAGGAAATAAAGTTTTTGATAGTTATGATCTAGGAGAAATTGCAGCATACATCGATTGGCAACCATTTTTCATTGCATGGGAAATGCACGGAAAATTTCCGGCAATATTAGAAGACGAAATCATTGGTAAAGAAGCCACTAAATTATATCATGATGCACAAGCTTTATTAAAACAAATCATTGAAGAGAGATGGCTTTCTGCAAAAGCAACGGTTGGATTTTGGGAAGTTGAAAAATCGGCAGCGGATAGTGTGAATATAACGGGTACCAATATTCGCCTTGAGTTTTTAAGACAACAAATAAAAAAAGCAGAGGGACAACCCAATTTATCATTAGCAGATTTTATTCATCCAAATCATAAAGATTTTATTGGTGCGTTTTCTGTAACCATTCAAGGAATAGAAACACACATCAAGCGATTTGAAGACAACTTAGACGATTATAATAAAATCATTTTACAAGCGCTAGCAGATAGATTGGCAGAAGCTTTTGCAGAATTAATGCATAAAAAAACAAGAACCGAATATTGGGGATACGAGCAAAATGAAATGTTATCGAATGAAGATTTAATACAAGAAAAATATTCAGGTATTCGTCCGGCTCCAGGATATCCAGCTTGTCCTGATCATACCGAAAAATACAAATTGTTTGAGTTGTTGGGTGGCGAAGAAAATACGGGCATTCATCTTACAGAATCATTAGCGATGTATCCTGCATCATCAGTTTGTGGTTGGTATTTTGCACATCCCGAGAGCAAATATTTTGGCGTGGGAAAAATTGAAAACGATCAAGTTGTAGATTATGCAAATCGAAAGGGAATGTCAATTGAAGAAACTACAAAATGGTTGATGCCGATATTGGATGCGTAAAATGAGTTGAACCTTTTTAATGCAGATATTTTACAACATTTAAGGTTGATACTTAAAATTCAAATCTATTATTAATTTTCTTACGTCGATTAAAAATTGATCACCTGGGTCGGCTTTGTATGTAATATAG
Source organism: Chitinophagaceae bacterium (assembly GCA_027489035.1). GTDB lineage: Bacteria > Bacteroidota > Bacteroidia > Chitinophagales > Chitinophagaceae > Ferruginibacter. Next base: position 79,075 of record JAIYAN010000013.1, on the reverse strand, counting down.
TTGGGGTTAGTTTCTTTCCAAAGATTAGATTTTCTAAACTTCATATATTCGCTATGTCCAATCACATATTCAATTTGATGTTTCTTAGATAAATATCGAATCAAATTTGAATTGGCTAATACTTGTTGATTGGTAAGCGGTGCTTCTTTACTACCAATATTTTCAATACCTATTGAACAATAATTTAATCCTATGGTATGCCTTGCCAATAAGGTATCGGGTACTAAGTGGTAGATGGTTCCATCTCTATCAATCAAATAATGGGCAGACACATTTAACTTACTCTGATCTTTATTCAGCTTTCTTGCATTCTCAATTTCAACCCCATTAAAATAATTAAAATTGCTTTTTATGCTTCCTCCAGCGGTATAATGCAACACAATTATTTTAGGTACAATCGTTGCGTTCTCTTGAATGATACCATGACGTTCTTTTAAATACGTAACACTTAATTTTTCCCTTTCTTTATTATATAAAATGGGCTTTTCAATTATTTTTAGTTTTGTGTTTTCTTGTGCTATTATAGCTGAGTACAACAGCATAGATACAATACTCATTAATATTTTTCTCATGTGGATTGCTCGCTATTTAAGCGTAACTCTTTTTTAAGAAATGATTCGACAACATTATTTAAACAACATTATTTCGCAATACCTTGTATAATATTTTTTAAATCCTCTTTAAACAATTCTGTACCCTTGGTGCTTAAATGATCATCATCAAAATATAACAAGTCATTGTTGTAAGATATTTTTGCTTTACCATTTTTATATAGTTTATCAAAAACATCAAACACAAGTATATTATTATGCTTTTTAGATAATTCATTTAAATAACCATTGCTTTTTATAATCTCATCTTCATTCACTGAGATCGAATTATATCCCGTTGCAGGATTTATTTTTAGATAAGAAATAAATTGTGCCGCATTGTTATTACCTATAACTGATAAAAGAGGCGGTTGGTTGATGGTTAAGAGTTTAATGTTTCTATTTTTTAGATAGGCAATCAGTTCTTCAAAATCAACTTTGTTGGCGGGTGATAGATTTTCCCAACGGCAAGAAATAATAACCAGCTTAACTTTCCAAGTGTCAATATTTTTTACAATTGATTTTGCAAAATCAATTCTTTCTTGTTTTGAAAAAAACGCGTTTGGTGTCTGATTATCCAGATTTTTTATGTTGAAGAATGGCAGTGAGCCATTGGTGGTATAAACAGCGCTTGAAACTTTCAACTCCTTTGTTGCTTCAAGAAGTGTATTAACCCAAGCAACTCCATGAGAATCACCCAATATAATTGCTTCAGGATTTTTATTGTCAATGATTTGAACAATGCCTTGGTCTTTATAGGCGTCTTTATACTCCACTGGTCGTATAGGCAAATTAATATTGTAAAACCTTGGATTCTCCTTTTTGATAACTTCTGGTTTTGGGGTTACATCATAATAGACAGCGTAAATGGTTTGTTGATTATACGATGATGTATAATGAATGTTGAAATAGGATGTTTTATAATACGCTAAGTACATTATACATAATCCAATTCCAACCAATACCAGTTTTGGCGTTTTTTTGTAGCTTCTTAATTTAGTTTCAATGAAAGTATATGAAAAATAAGACAGCACATAAGTGATTAAAATTATAATCAAATAGATGTAGTTTTTATCTATACCTGTAAACTTGAATTCCAAATTTTTAAATAAAACGATAACGGGCCAATGCCATAAATATAATGAGTAAGACAATTTGCCAAAGTGAACAAATAACTTACTGCTCAATATCTTTCCTAGAATATCTTTTCCATTGCTAAAGTATATGATTAAAAAAGAACCAACAATTGGAAGAATCGCAAAATAATTTATGGTTGTATCTGCAAATAGATAACTTAAGAAAATCAATATTAAGCCTACTATCGGAAATATATTTTTATAGTTTTTTCCATCGTTATCTTTTTGGGGTAAACAGGTTATTAAGCCACCCATCGTGAGTTCCCAAACCCTGAAAGGAAGCATATAAAATACAAGTTTTGTTTTAATGTTAACGAAGTATATAAATAATCCAAAACTAAGTACTGTAATTATGATTAGAGGTATTAGAAATTTCTTAAAATATTTATGCACTAGAATTAGTACAAATGGATAAATTAAATAGAATTGTTCTTCAACAGAAAGAGACCAAGTATGTAAGAAAAAGGATTTGTCGGCTGCTTGTCCCCAATAATCACCAAAATGATAGTATGCATGGAAATTGAAGTAGGAAAAAATTGCAGGCAGTACATCTTTTGTGCTTTCAAAAAGTGTAGGCTTGAATAATAATAATGGCAACACCACAGACGTGGTAATAATTACAACCAAAAGCAATGGTAATATTCTTCTTACCCTTCTTAACCAGAAATCCGACATTTTAAAGTTTCCGTTTTCTATGCTCTTTGTCAAAATCCCCGTAATCAAAAATCCAGAAATAACGAAAAAAACATCAACACCATAATAGCCACCAATTAAAAAATTTGCATTTAGATGAAATAATATTACAGCAAATACAGCTAAGGTTCTTAGGCCATCAATTTCTGGACGATATTTTGTCATTTATGAATTGTTTTCTTCGGTTTTAATTATTGCATTTCTCCATTTATTAATGGCATTCCACAACAGTAACGGGTTATATTTTTCTAATAAACTTTGCAGGATTTCCAACCCAAAGTTCACCATCAGGAATGTTTTTGGTTACTACACTTCCCGCACCAACCATTGATTTCTCTCCAATTGTAACACCCCCTAAAATAGTTGCATTTGCACCAATTGAAACGTCTTTTTTTAAAACTGTTTTTTGAAATTCTTGAGGATACTGTTTTGAACGCGGATATTTGTCGTTTGTAAATGTAACATTAGGACCAATAAAAACATTGTCCTCAATTATCAAACCATCCCAAAGATAAACCCCACATTTTACAGTCACATTGTCTCCAATAATTACATCGTTTTCAATAAATGTATGGCTGTTAATGTTACAATTTTTACCAATTTTTGCATTTTTTAAAACAATACTAAATTGCCAAATTTTCGTATCAACACCAATGTCTACTGTTTGAACATCAGCAAGTGAATGTATAAAATATTCGTTTTTTTTAATTTCTATCATAATGTTTTCGTTTTATAGAACTTAAATAAATAAGCATTAAGAACAAAGAAAAATAATTTCCCAAAATAAAGCATTGATAATTTCTCAAAGCAACTTTATCAGAAACAATAGTTGGCAATAAAATGGCTAATAGCAAAACAGCTAATATTATTACAACGATTAAATTTTTATTTTTTCTCATTAACCGTGAAATTAAATTATTAAAGTGGTCAAACTTTCTTAACCAACAATTATTTTTTAAACAATTGGAGGTTGTGTTTTGGCCCAATATTTTGTAAAAAGCCTTATCAACACTATGATGATTAAAGATGTAAACTATAAGTAATAGTATGGAAATGGTACGTATTGGTTAGTAATAAAAACAAAGATTTGGCGATTTAAAAATCAAAAAAAGTTTTTAAAATCAGTAATAAAATCTCGATGGATAGAAACGTAATTAACAATATAAAAACCCATACACTTGATTTTTCTTTAGCCGAAAATTTACTTTAAACTATTCCGCCAAAAAACTACCTGACGCCAAGGTGACTTCATATATCCAATTAACATCATCATTTTAAGCCAATAAACACAACGAAATAAATAAGGCTTGAGGCGCTTTTCATGGCATTGGCTTCTATAAAGTCAATACCGAGGTGAAGCATTAGAGAGAATAAAATAAATGCTACAGTATCAAGTACAATAATTCCGCCCCATAAACCCAACACCAAAAAAAATAGTTACGTAACTATGGTGATTTTTGTGACGGGTTTTATTTTTTAAATGGGAAAGTCGCTAAAACAGGAAGCCAAATGATTTCAAAGATTGCACCAACTATTGCAGAACTATATACATTTATTCCCTGTACCAACCACCAGTACCCTGAAGCAACGATACTTAATAAAAAAACTATTTTACTTCTGCTTGTATTTTTAAATGTTATTAGATGCTCTTTCATAAATTTTAAATCCAATTGGCATCAAAGATAGGTTTACAAAGATGGAGATTTCAAAGTAAGGTTTGTAATCTTTGGTTTAAAATCGCACTCCATACAATTTACGAGCTTAACTTTTTCATTTAAACATGAAAACATTGAAAGAAGAAAAAGGAAGAAAAAAAATGTTTTCATTCTTTTACTAAAACTTTTTTACAAAAATTAATTTTATAAGCTACAAGGTTTGGGATGAAAAAGAGGGTTAAATCTTGATAAAATTAAAAATCTCATATTATTCTTCAGATGCTTTATTATCCAGCTGTTTATTTGCTAACGACTCAATTGAATTTGCAATTCTTGATACATTTAACATAAGACTTACTAAAACCGAACAAACCACAAAAACACAAACAATACCTAGAAAAACGCCTGCTGCTGTTTTCATTGAATCGCTAAATAAATCTAAATTAAAAGCCACATCAAAAACTAAAATAATTCCTACAAATGTGAGGAAAAACAAAAGACCTACTCCTGTTTTGGTAACTAAATTCTCTAATTTTTTTGTTTCCATTTTTAAATTTTTATATTACCCTACTCATTTGGCTTTTCGGATTATGCCCCGTTTTTTTAGTGGTCTCTAGACTCCACTTTGGGATAACAAATTAATAAAATATTTATAAATTATTATGAAAGGTTTTATTTGATTACCTGTTTAATTTTTTGCTTTCGATTTATTGATAAAATCGTTAACGTTTCAAATCTTTAAAATATAATCTTGTTGTTTAAATTTTATTATTCTGATATTGGGCTAAAATAATATTCTTCTGTGTCTGAGTCTTGAAAAAGTTGTCCTGCATTTAAATTAACTTAACCCCTTCATCCATTCCGGCAATTCATTTTCTTTACCCAAATCTTTTGCAAGCCGTCTTGCATTTTCAATTGTAGTTTTTGTTAAACTATGTTCTGCACCTAACTTTTTAACCCTTATTTGAGCACTTAAAATGTAATATTCCATGGCTTTGACTTTGTATCCTTTACTCTTCCATAATTGTCCGATATTATTATACGATGTGGCCACATCAGGATGCTCTCCACCCAAGGTTTTAAGTCTAATTGTCAAGCATTTTTCATAAAATTCCAAAGCCTTTTCATAGTCACCTTTACTTTTCCATACATGTCCAATGTGATTATAAGAAGTGGCTAACCAAGGATGTTCACCACCCAATGTTTTTAAATAGATTTCTAAACATTTTTCTTGAAATTCCAGTGCTTTATTAAATTCACCTTTGCTATTCCATATCCCCGCAATATCACTATATAAAGCTGCCACAAAAGGATGATCGAAACCCAAGCTTTTTAATCGTATCTCCAAGCTTTGTTGATAATACTCAAGGGCTTTGTTGAAGTTCCCTTTACTATTCCATGCTTGTCCAATATTATTATACGAGGTAGCCACATCAGGATGCTCTTCACCGAATATTTTTAAATATATTTCTAAGCTTTTTTCATAATATTCTAGCGTTTTGTCATAATCCCCTTTTTTCTTCCATATACCTCCAATATCATTATATGAGGTGGCAACAGAAGGATGCTCTCCCCCCAGTGTTTTCAATTTGATTACCAAACTTCTTTCATAATATTCCAAAGCTTTGTCATAATCGCCTTTACTATTCCATGCTTGTCCAATATTATTATACGAGGTAGCAACAACTGAACTTTCCCCACCCAAAGTTTTTAATTTAATTGCCAGGCTTTTTTCATGATATTCAAGAGCTTTGTCGTAATTAGCTTTATTTCTCCATATTAAACCAATATGATTATACGAAGTAGCAACAGAAGGATGCTCACCGCCCAATGATTTCAATTTGATTGCTAAGCTTTTTTCATAATATTCCAAGGCTTTATCGTAATTGCCTTTACTGATCCATGCCTGCCCTATATTACCATACGATGTAGCCAAAACTAAACTTTCAACACCTAATATTTTTAATTTAATTGCCAAGCTTTTTTCATGATATTCAAGGGCTTTGTCGTAATTACCTTTATTCTTCCATATTAAACCAATATTGCCATAAGTGTAGGCAACCGAAATATGTCCTCCTCCCAAGGTTTTTAATTTAATTACTAAGCTTTTTTCATAATATTCTAAGGCTTTGTCGTAATTGCCGAATTTTTTTTCGCAATTACCTAGTTGAGCTAATAAAATAGCATCGTTTAAAATAAACGATGTATTTATATCTACTTTATTTAAATAATTAATGGCCTCTTCCTTATCAAAAACGACAATGGCATTTAAACAAATACCTACTGCTTCTTTTGTTTTCAATTCATTTTTGGGCATTAGGGCTTTTAAAAACGATTTTCTTAAAATGTGTAATTGAAGCTGTTTTAATTGACCATCTAATTTTCTTAATGCCTTCCAATCATTTTCACTTGGATTTTCTAATACCTTTTCAATAGTTTCTTCAGCGCCAAAAGTTTTTAAATAAAGCAGCAATGGCTTTGTGCATAAATCAATGTATTCATTTCCAGCATCAATTAAATTGGCTACAATATTTAAATTGCCATTCAATGCTTGTTCGCATAAAAAAGATTCAATAGCAGATTTTTGCAATTTGCTTCCATGCTTTAATAGTGACTTTAAATCTGCAAGATCTGTTACTTGCTTTTGTGCTTGCAACTGTAATGCAAGCAAATGCAATAAAGCTCCTTCAACTGTAAAGCCAACATAACCATTTAAGTCTTTTACATATCTGCTTATCCAACCATTATTTTTCAATCGATTGTATGGCGCATTAATGATATCAGAATTAAAATAAGGTTTGAGTGTTTCGTGTTTCAATAATTCATCTAACACCAATTCATTTTCTCCTTTTTGCCAAACTTCATGTGTCAATAATTTAAAAAAGGTTTGCTCAGATTCAGAAAATGTTGTAAACCAATCGCGCCAGATATTTAAATGTTTTACGCCTTTTTTGGGAAGCGTTTTGCCATTATAAATTTCTAAAAACAAACGAAGAATTAATGGGTTGTTGATTTGATTGTATAATGCCCTGTCAAAATCAGCGATGGCATCAAAATTAAATTGCGGCTTAAATTTTGATTTGTCTTTTGTAATATAATTTTCCCAAGCACCTTTCATCTCTTTCATATCAAGGGCAGTTAGCCAAAAAGCATATGCACTTAATCCTATTTCATTATCTTTATTTTCTCCAAAAAGTAAATCTTGTTCTTGTTCAGAAATGATGTAACGACTTAATTCGGCTTTAGTATTGGCCCTGTTGGTTATTACAAATTTTAAACTGCCCGGTTCAAATAATTTACTCAAATCAATTATTTCTTGCCAAATTTCTTCTGCATTATTGGCTTCATTTAAACCATCAATTAAAATAAATGTGGGTTGCGCTTGTGTTCCTGCAATAGATGTATAATTTTCAATTCCTATTTCAGGATCAATGTTTAGCAAATAAGCAATTTGTTTTTTTAACGATGGCTTTTCCATTCGGCAAGCACGTATTAGCAAACTAGGCAATTCACGTTCTATATATTGCTTTTGTATTTCAGCCAACAAATTGGTTTTACCACTACCGGCTTCTGCCACTATAAAAAATATACTTGCTCTTGCACCTATCCATTCCCGTAATTTAATTTCCATTTCTTCTCTGTGCCAATAAACACCAGGAATAATCTTTTTCTCAGAAATTAGCGTATCTAATAATAATTGATTTTCTTCTGCTATGCGGTTTAAAAATTCTTCTTTTGTAAATGCCTCTACTGCAAATGGTGTTTCTTTCTTCTTATCGCGAAGCAAAAGATTTAAACGCTGTAATATTTCACCGGATGTTTCCTTAATAATATTATCGGGACTAAAAAATTTAATGGTGTTACCCGTGTAGGATTCATAAACCAATAATTGTGTTTCATTTTTTAAAACACCAAAATCGCTTGGTATGATAAAGAAAGGAATCATAGATAATTTGCGATTCTTACCATCGGCCAACCAAACTTTTTCTTCGTCAATATTTTGATTTAATTTTTCAGCTTCATTAACTACAGTTGAAGACAATTTCCACACCATTCCATTTTCTCTTTTATATAAAGATGATTCTGAAGCATTTATAAGTTTAATTAAAATTGTCTGAAAAATCGGATAGTAGAGTTCCCATAATTCCTTTGCTTTATGCTCATTAATTGGCGTGCCGTGTCCTAAATATTTGTTCCTGAAATGAATCAGCATTCCAATAGAAGAAAGTCCATTTTTTTTCGAATAATTGATTTCTCCAAAATCTTCAATAATTTCTTCAGCGAGGTTAAATTTCTTGTCTTTATTTTCAATTTGAATGTAAAAATCAAAGAACTCTGGAAAAACAAGTTCAATTTTTTCTTTTTTCAAAACAGCATAACTCTCTCTGATAAAAGCATTCCATTTTCCAAAAGACGGCTCACTTAATTGAGACAAAAACAAGTCGACAATTTTTCTATTTTTAAAATCAGAATTAAAAAATTCGGAAATAGAAATCAACCCAAGATATTTAAGGAAATTTATAAATGTATACCCTAAACGATGTAATCGTTTTTCATAATCATTTTGTAGTAAGGTTTCTTTTAAAGGATAAGCAATTACATAAGGTAAGTTCGATAAGAGGTTTAACTCTTCATCCGAAAAAGAAAATACTTCTTCTAAAGGGGCATCACAAAAAGGGCATTCCATAGCGGAAGGATATGCTTTTCCTTTCTTGATTTCAGGGGCGGAGCAATCTGGATTTTTACAAATAAAATGCATTGTTTGATTTAAAATTTGCTGAATAATATTTATTTAAAACCTAAATATTTTTTGCTAGTTATGAACTTGATTTAGCATGGTAGAAAAAAGTCCAATTAATTACAGAAATTTTGTCATCAATCCAAAATTTCAACTGCTGATTTATTATTTTAATAATATTTTGCAGAGTAGTAAAATTTTGAATGTTTTTTATCAAAGGCTATATAAATTATACAATCGCCTTCAGATACTTTTTTATACACAGATTTTAATTCTACCAATTTAAAGTTTTTTTCCGTTATTATATTGGTTGGATAATAATCTAACTGACTGACTTTTACAAAATCATTTTGTGAAATAAGCTTTTTCTCCAAGTCGACAATTAACTTACTTGGACCTGTATACAAACACTCTGCATCATATTCATCCTCAATACCCACATAAACTATAGAATCTTGTTTCATTAATATTTTCAACTCTGGCAAAATCTTGAGATTAGCACTTTTTTCAATTTCATGTTTGTAGAATTCTTCATCACCCTTTTGGAATACGGGTTTTAATTCTTCACCAAACCCTTTTAAGAATATAAAACTTATCCAAGCTAATAGAAAAAAGAAAAATCCAAGAAAGGATAAAAACAAACGCAACCATTTCTTTTCGATTATTGTATAGATTATTGAAACAGTAAAAATCAAACATATCAGAACTAACGAATAAAAAGAATATTTATCTGGTATAATTAATGCAATAATTAGCGCTATTAGTATCACTAAAAAAGGCCTATCAAGTATTGATTTAATAATTTTCATCTCGAATTTTTTAAACCTTTAAAACGGTTTGTGTGAAGGTGAGGACACACTTAACAATTTGCATGTATAATTGCAACTAGATACGTATCCGATCTAAAGCTATAAAATGTTTTGTGCTGTAAGGCTTAAAAAGATTAGCTATTTGATAAAAAATAAAGCACGATCAATATAACAATGATAATCAAACAACCATTAGTGCTTTTTTCGTCAACCCACTCAATTCCATATCGATCATCATATTGAGTTTGACATTTTAAACAGCAGAATTTTTGCTTTGAATTTTGTTTCTTATTGTTTCCAATTGTTCTAGTCAACGTTGTTCCTCCATAACTACCGCACCAAGTACATTTTTCTTGATCTGCCATAAAAAAATTAAGTTTGTTTATGTATAAAATGTTTGTTTAAAATTCATAATTTTTAATAATTCAAACAAATTACGCATTATAAAGTTATTTTATTCGCTTTATATACATTTATTTTCCTCTTTTCGTTACCCCAATCATTACCCCAAAATTTCCATCTAATTGTATCCATTTTTTTTCTGGTAAATAAGTTCTTGGAACAAAACCATCAAAATACAGTGCGTTTTTACATCCTAAGCTTTGAAAATATTTTGCAAAATCATAAAAACTAATTTCTGTTTTCGACATTGCAAACACAACTTTATTGTCAGGAAGAATACCTACGCCGTTTCTTATGTATTTGGATGTTGATTTTTCAAATCCGGCATGAATTTTATTGTCGATAACCAACATCGGACCAGATTGGGTAGCATATTTTATTTTGCCGTTATTAACAAAATCATCTGTCTTACAAACAACGGGTGTATTGTCATTTGTAATATAAAATACGCCATTAGGCTTCCAGTTAAAATTACCTTCTCCGTTAGACTTGTTGATTTGTTTGATGACTTTTCCTTCTTGAATAAATAAACCTACCGGACCATATTGATCGGTAAACATTCCACCATTCGTTGCAAACGCTAGCGTCAGGTTTTTAGCCTCAACAAAAGATTTTAAATTTTGAATACTATTTAAAATTTTCCCATTTTCGTTTTTCCAATAAAATTTCACATCGATTTTTTTGGGATCAACCGTGTATGACAAAATTTGATTGTCGTCAGTTTTATCTTTTGGCGAAAAAAAAATTAAACCAACGGCTAGTAGAGGCAATAAGGACAGTAAAATTATTTTGCTTTTAAAATTCATATAGTGTAATATTTTTCGCAAAAGAAATGTCTGTAAATCAAATATTATAAAAATCAGAATTTCTACTTTACGTTAAAGATGTTATTAATTAAGATTAAAGAAAACAACTCCATTCAACAAAAACAAAATTTTAAATAAATTACTATAAAACGCTTGAACTTACTACACTTTGTTATTTTTTATTAATTTTTTTCTCTAAATAATTCACCAGTTTCATTTCAATACTTGTCATGGCCGAATTTGAAGCCAAATGATTTCTAATTTTTCCTAACTCAATTGAAGACTTTGCTTTTTGATTATACCAATTAGCAAGACTAACATTTCCATTATAATGTCTCCATGCCATGATTTCTGTATTGTCAATTGTTGTCCATTCAACAGCATTAAATGTATTGTCCACTTTTACTTTAAAATTTTGAAATTGTCCGTTTTTCAATTTTAATGGAATAATAAATTCGGACCAACTGTGGTTTCCTTCTGCTATTACTTTCCCATCAAAATTTAAAAGATTTGTCAAAGCAACAAATGCCATTTCCCGCTCACTACACCAACCAAATGTAGAAAAAGTATCACAAGCATTGGAATAGTATTTTGGACCATCATGAACCAAATCGCTTAAAAATAAATATGGTGTTCTATCAATGTCAGCATATGAACTATAATTTGAAAATTCATGCGGAGCTTGGGTTTCAAATAATAGTTGTCTAGATTGAACAAAATAAATATCATGTCTTGGATTAGGATTTGTCCAATGCCACAAATACGGTATGTTTAATATTTCGCCTTGAGAACAATTAGATGCCGTTTGACTTGTAAATAAATCATGGAGTATTTTAATGGTAAAATATTTGTTGATATTTTGAGTGTCTGTTGAAGCGATATCATTACTACTAAAAAGCGCATTAAAGTTGGGACTTTCTATTTTATAAAAATCATCAATGTGGTTTTCAATAAGTGTTTTAAAAAAATTCGGAATGGTCAATGAGTCGTATTTAAAAACTTGAACTTTAATTTCAGTTTTATTATTCTGACTAATTTTTTTATTTGTTTCATTGCTACCACTTTGATTACATGACATTGTCGTAATTGCAAAAATCAAAAAGAATATATAGTTTACTATTTTCATAATAATGATTTTGACTAGTCGATGTTGACTATTTTTAAAAATTAATTTCATCAGAAAATCTAGTCAATGCTTTTGTATATCAGGTATAATGCCTGTTAATACAAAATCTATTCTCAATCTGTAATTATTAATTTCTCTACAGCGATGGTTTTGTTTTCATCTATCAGTCTAATAAAATAAATTCCGCTTGGAAGGTTTTCCCGAAATAAAGTAAAGGTCTTTCCCGAAATATTTTTCATTTGTTTTAAAGCAATACCGTAAGCGTTGTAAATGGTTAGGGTTGCATTTTTAAGATCGTTTATCATCTTAAATGTTGTTGAAGAAATAAGCGGATTGGGGAAGACAGAAATGTTCTTGCCTGAATTCTCATTACCCCCTACGTTGGTTTTTCCTGCTTGAATGCACCCATTTGGAATGCTATTGTAAGCGTAATCTTTTATGGTAAAGGATGAGGATATTTCTAATAAATCAAATCGCGCCCAGCCATAGTATGTGTTTGTTCCCACCATAAGTTTGAGGGCTAAATATTTATTTGTTGCACTAGGCCAATATCCTATGTTTACGCCCATTCCCATTATACCAGGGTTATTAGATTCATACCATGTTGATAATGTGTCGCAGATATTATTAGACGCAGATAAAGCCCATGGTAAATGTACACCACCAACAAAATTACCCGCATAAGCATTGTTATTTTGAGGGGAACAAATTACTCCAATCATACTACCACTTCCACCAAATTGAATAATGAAATCAACAATATTGTCGTTGTTCAAATCTAAGGGATAAGTAGCATTAGGCGTTTCGTCAGGTATGTCGGTGTAGATAATTTGTGCGAATACGTTATTGTTGAAAGCAAGTAATATCAATAAGCAGCAAAAGGTTGCTATTTTTTCCAGTGATATGATTTTTGTTTTCATTTTATTGATAAAGATTAACGTACTCAAAATTTCGAATTTAAAGTTAATACAAAACTGTTGGTATTTTGGTTTGCATTTTTTCTATGGGTGAAATTAAAAAGTTTACAAAACAATTGAAACTTCCTACAATACGCTTTTCTATATTCATAAAAATAATTTTGCATTACGCTAAATTTAAATGCAAATTTGCCAATTAAAAGGAGAAAATAATAAAACAAGATTTTATGCAACAAGAAGGAAAAATCGTAATTGTAACTGGCGCCAGTTCTGGAATCGGACAAGCAACCAAAATTAAACTACGTGAAAAAGGTGCCCTTGTTTATAATTTAGATTTGTTTAATGACGAAGCCAATGATGAATTTTATATTCATTGTGATGTAAGTGATTTTGAAAGCGTAAAACAATCTGTTGATCAGATTTTTAATAAACATCAAAAACTAGATTTATTGTTTGCCAATGCAGGTATTCACCTTGTTGGAAATATAGAAGAAACAAAAATCGAAGACTTTGAACATGTACTTTCCGTTAATTTAAAAAGTGTTTTTTATACCTTAAAAGCCGTGCTTCCTTACATGAGGAATCAAAGTAAAGGAAGTATCGTATTGATGGGTTCAGATCAATCATTCGTTGGCAAAGGAAAAAGCGCTGTTTATGGTTTAACAAAAGGAGCCATTGGCCAACTTACAAAAAGCACAGCAATTGATTATGCTGAACACAACATTAGGGTTAACTGTATTTGTCCTGGAACCATTGAAACGCCATTGCTTTATAATGCGGTAGAAGGATTTATTAAAAGGACAAATTTGGAAAAAGATACCATCCTTGATTCTCTTAAAAAAGCGCAACCAATCAATCGAATTGCACAACCTTATGAAGTTGCTAATGTGGTTTGTTTTTTATTATCCGATGACGCTAGTTTTGTGACAGGAAGCCTTTATTCTGTTGATGGTGGGTATACTTGTCAGTAATGAGGTAGTGGGATATTTTTTGTGGCTGAGTTTCTTTCTTATCAATACTGCAATTTTAATTTCATCATTATATCAGTCTGTTCGTCATTGCCCAATTTGAAAACATGTTTGTCAAACTCAACGAAACCATTTTTCTTGTAAAAGTTTATTGCTTTTGAGTTTTCTTCCCAAACACCCAACCAAATATATTCTGCGCATTTTTTTCTAGCTATTTGTATTGCTATGTCATAAAGAATTTGTCCAACGCTTTTTCCCTGATATTCTTTTAAAACATAAATACGTTCAATTTCAATTGCCTTTTCATCTTGTAGTTCTGTTTGAGATTGTCCAAAGTTTAATTTTAAATAACCAATTACTTTTTCGTCATGCATTGCAAAATAAAACTCAGCGTTGTTGTCGTTAAGTTCAGTTGTCAATTTTGTGATAGACAATTCTTCATCAAGATATTTCTTCATATTCTCTTCTGTGTTTCCAGAGGAGAAGGTTTCAAAAAATGTCTGTCTGCAAATTTGTTGCAATTGGTCAATGTTTTCAAGCGTTACCTTTTGTATATCAATATTTATCATTTTCACTTGTTGGTTTAGTTGATTAAGGTTTCAACTAACGGTTATGTATAAATGCAGTATTAGATTATTTGCATTACAGTTTGAAAAAATTATTATTTCTTATTCAACTTAAATCTAACGCCAACATAAATTTCCCTTCCTCGCGTCGGACCCCAAACGGAAGACGTGTCAAAATATGGGCTAAATGGGCCTTGCCAACTGATTATCGGTTGTTTTTGTCGGAAGTCTAAGATGTTTTCACAGCCTGCATAAACTTCAAACTTTTTTAAATTGTACGTGAATTGTGCATTTACAGTTGTGTATGGTTTTGAAAAATCAGGTCGCTGAAATTCTATCGGATTTGATTTCGTGTCTGGCAATCGTTGTTCTCCAAACCAATGCACATTCATATCAAAGTGAAATTTATTCGTCATTGGTTTGTAACTGAAAGTTGTTATGAATTTATGCATTGGATTGAAAGGCAATAACTGTTTAGTTTCACCAATTTCCCTGTAAACATCTAAAAAATTATATCCCGTTTTCAATTCAACCCTTTTATAAAATTTCAAATACAACTCTGCCTGAAAACCATTGCTCACGCTTGTTCCTGTAAAATTTTTAATAATTGCTTTTGTAGGGTCACTGTCATAATCAGGAAAAATTTGATTTTGAAATTCTGTTCGGTAATAGTCCACACTTAAATAACCTGATAGATTATTGTTTTTCGTTTCAAACTTTTGTGTCAAGTTAACGCCAAAATTTAACGCTTTCTCGGGTTGTAACTGCTCCGCAAAAATGATGTCACGTGAACTTACAAGTAATCCGATATTTTCGCTAAATAAATTTACCGTTCTCCAACCTGTTCCAACATTTGCCCTAACAATCGTTTTTTGTGCGATGTCGTATTTAAGTAAAGTTCTTGGCGTAAACTGAAAACCAAATTGATTATGTTGGTCGCCCCGAACGCCTACAATCCAAGTGAGTTTATCATCAAAAAATCGGAATGTATTTTCGGCAAAAATTCCGGGAATATTTTCCAATCGTTGATATTTTCCGGCATATGTCCGTTGCAACAAGGTGTCGGTAAAAGCAATATCTTCTTTCAAATTCAAATGACGGTAACTGATGCCTGTTTTTAATTCGTGTTCGGCATAGCTCAGCTCATACTGAATGTTTCCGTAAAAATTCGTTTGCTGTGCATCATATTTTACCGTTCCAAAAAATGAATTTTGTTGTTGATGAAAACTCGAAGCAAACAAAACAATGTTATGATTATCATTTACACGATAACCCGTTTTTGTCCAAATTTCAGGTTGGTTGATCTGTACACTTTGTCCGTAAACACTGGTGCTGCCTTTGTCTCTTTCGGGATTAAAGAAGGTTTGTCCGCCAATACGTTGTTCGTTAAAAAAACGTAAACCTATTTGACTATTCCAACCCCATTCTTTTTCATTTCCGTATTTCCATCTGTTGGAAATCATATAACGGGTTAGCAAAGGCAAGTCTAGAAATTTATCATTGTCTCGATCAATTTTATTAGCTGGTTGTACCGTATGAAACGTTGTTAAGTTGCTCCATTTATTTTTTTTGAAAGCATAGTTTGCGTTAAAATGTTTTTCCATAAAATTGTTCACATAAACATTAAGCAACAAGCTGTCTGTTTTGTCGGGTTCTTTCGTTTCAACATTTATTTGTCCGCTAATGCTTTCATATCCTTGCAATACACTGTTTGCACCTTTTGAAATATAAATGTTGTCAACCATTGTGCCTGGAATAGTGCTGATGCCATACGTGTACGACAAGCCTTGTATCAATGGGAAACCATCAATCAATACCTGATTGTAAACGCCCGATAAACCCAAAATGCGCAGTTCTTTAGAGTTCGTTATTACATTGGTCGTTTGTGGTTGCACAGTGGTTTGAGTTTCAAAACATCCTGCAAGGTCACAACAAGCCGATTTTTTAAGTTCCGTTTGTGTTATTTGCTCGGTCTTTATTGGATTGATGTCTGAAATAATTACGCCGTCTCTTTGTCCTTGTACAACCACTTCATTTAGTGTCTTTGTTTCCTGCAAGTGGAACTCAACAAAGGTTTGATTGATGATTTCAATGGTGTCTGATGAATGCCCCACATAACTTGCAATGAGTTTTTTATTTGAAATGTCTGTAGTAGAAATTTGAAACGCTCCTTGGTTATCTGTTGTTTCGCCAATAGCAGTGCCAAGCCAATATATTCTTGCACCAATAATAGGTTCTTTTTTGTCGTTGGTTACTTTTCCTAATATTTTTTGAGCCGATAAGCCAAACGGAAACAGTAAACCAAGAATGAAGATGTATTTTTTCATTGTCTTGTTTTTAAAAAGTAGTGTAGTGGATTTTAAATGCACTGCACTTTAAATTATTTATACCGATTGGATATCTGTAATGGTCCAATGAAATTGTCCCAAACAGTTACCACATCGGCATAATACTAGAAAATTATGGACTAGTTTATAATTCAATTGGGTATTACTGTTTTATTTTGTAACGTCTTTCGTCAGGATTTTCGCAAGTTCCCGTATTTTCAATGGCTGCAAAAATTTCCTTTTCTGCTACTAATGTAGGATTGTAATTTACTTCAAAGGTGGTTACTGTTCCTTGTTTTAATACCTTGCTACTGCTCACGCCTTTTACTTTATCTACATTGGCAGAAATCATTTTTAAGTCCTTTGAACAATTAATGCCTTTAACCTTAATGGTTGCAGTTTTTAAACTGTCTGTTGTAGTTTGGGTAGATGTTGTTTGCGAAAACGCAATGTTTGTTGTGGCAGTCAATAATATGAAAGCCAAAACGAATGATTTTATGAATTTCATTTTTCTGAATTTAAATTGTTTAACGACAAGAATTTAATGCTCCGATTTTTTCGGTGCAAAGTCTAAAGAGTTATTAAACAAATTTTGGCGGTTGCCAAAAGTCAGGAGCAAATTGAGAAATAAAAACGGTTTGATTGGTAAATCCCTTGACTGAGAAAAATGTAGGTTTAGGAATACTGATTGATGGTATATTGAAACAAATTAAAACAAAAGAACTGCAAACCTGAAAAGGGTTACAAGATTTTTCGTCACAATCGTTGTCTTCATTTTGGTCTTGTGCATTGTCATTTTCTGAAGTAGGATTGCATTGTCCACCACAACAAGTTTGATTGATGTCTGCCGGCAATGAAAGCATATTAATCCCCGGCATAACTGCTAGAAACAGAATAAAAGTCGCTAATATAAATGTTAAAAACTTCATTGCTGTGCAAAGATAGGATTTGTTTCCGCTTGGAAGTTATGGGGAAGTTTTCATTAATTCACTTTTCTGGTTAACCTATCATTATTGCTTTTCTAGAGATATTTAAATTGGCTTTAACGGTTTTCAGATTTGCGATGGGCGGATTTTTTAGCACAAATATTGATGTTGAGAACTAAACTTTTGGCTACCACAAAATTGTCTTCAGAGCATAAAACCCCGCCAATTGTAAATGTGTTGGCTGCTACCTTTTATATCATTCTTATCTCTATAAATTCATTTTCATAACTTATATCTTAAAGACAAAAATAGGGTTGTAGCCTTATGGGACATTTGATAATCTTTTGAGAACTCAAATAAACTTTTTTGTATTCTTATTGAACTTAAAATCGAAATTTTTTCTGTTAAGTTGTATCCAACTCCAAAATCTATTAAAGCACTAAGATCAAAAGGTCTTATTTCTAATTGTTCATTCTCTGTTATTTCACCAATAATATTAGATGAGCTGTCTATTTTAGGATACTTAAAAGTGGACTTTAAATTAAATGCTGGAGCTAACCCAATGTCGCCATAGCCATAAATTTTATTTCCTGTCTGATAGCCAATCTTCAGGGGAATTGATAAATAGTTCTGGTAGTGGTAATTTGTTAAGAATCGTTCATCAAAGTTGTTAAAAATAACTGCATAGCCAAGATTGAAACCTCGCTTTTCATACAAAATCTCTGCACCTAAACGTAGTTTCTTTTTTGTAATAACTTCAAAAATTAATCCAGTACAAAAATTATTTTGTGATGTACCGATTGGATTTCCATTACTCTTTACTCCATTCCAACTAAATCCATAGTTATAACCCAAATAATAATTTTGAGCATATATTTCACAACTAAAACTAGTTAAGATTGAGAGAAATAGTATGATTTTTTTGGTCATTTTAATCATAAAGTTTAATTACTTTATAGTCTTTGATTGATTTGGTCAACCTATTTTAGGACTGGAGATCAATTAAGGTTGCAGCCAGCGTTCCCTTGCTTGGCGCAGTGGGGATTTTGGATAATTATACTGTCAATATACAAGGAAAGTTGATGCGAGGTACAATGTTCAATTAACCACTGCACCCGCCATTGAACCAAACGCCTGTTATGCCCAGTTTTGTTTTATTTCACACATTATTAAACTTTCCCCAGTCAAAAGTACTCTTCCGTTTTCAATTAATTCACACTCTATTTTCCCTGTCCTCTCTGAAGCTTGAAAGCCTGTTAATTTTTTCTTCCTTAGCTTGTCTGCCCAATATGGAGTCAAATAACAATGTGCTGATCCTGTAACTGGATCTTCATTTATCCCAACCGCTGGACCAAAACATCGAGAAACAAAATCAAACGCTGGATTATCAGATTTAGCTGTAATTGTAAAAACCTTTTGCCTATGCGTTTTTAATAATTCAAAATCAGGAGTTATTGATTTTACTGCTTTTTCATTCTCTAGCTCCACCAAGCACCAATTTTCATCAATCCCTACAAAGACTGGGTTTGCTTGTGTAAATTTAATAATGATTTCGTCTGCATTGCTTTGATTTACTTGCCTTGATGGGAAGTTCATTATAATTTTTTCCCCTGAAATATTAGTTACCAGTACACCGCTTCTTGTTTCAAAATCTATAGAAAGATTTTTATTTACTAATCCAATTTCGTAAAGTACTCTAGAAGTTGCTAATGTTGCGTGTCCACATAAATCTACTTCTTGTTTTGGGGTAAACCATCTCAAATTAAACTTATTAAAATTTTCTTCTAGTGGTAAAGCAAATGCTGTCTCTGAATAATTTAGTTCTTTAGCAATTTGTAACATTAAACTATCATCTATGTCTTTATCAAGAATACAAACTCCAGCTTGGTTTCCTGTAAAAGGTTTGTTTGTAAAAGTATCTACAGTAAATATTTTCATGGTTCTATTTTTCTAAAATTGGGCATAACTCCCTTATACCCGCAGTTAATTTCTCTTATCTACACATTTCCCATCATTTAAATCCTGATAGACGATGTTGAAAGCAAAATCTGTTTCGGGTTATTTTTTTTTATTTATTTTTAATCGATTAATGAAATGGTTTCTGTTGACGCATTAACTTTTCTATTTCTAAAGATTTTTCCAACTCCTGACCATACATTATTTTTTCGCTTTACAAAAGCCAGGATCGACTACCAAACTCTTGTCCAATCGCAATTATTCACCACATCGTGCAACTTCACCAATCCCTGACCATAAACAATTTGAGCCTCACTAAATCTTGCCACAGGCGGCTGAATCGCAGACATAACTAACGTATCTCCAAATACTTTGTAATCGCCTAATGTGCTCGGCGTTTCATTTACTACCTTGTTAAAACTGTTCGTAGATATAAATGCTTCAGTAATTGTAAAATTGATTTCTGTAGTTTTAGCATCTTCCGAAACAGCAAATTTAAAAGACCAATAAACTGGAATATTCATCGAAGACCATGCTTCGAGAGTCTCTATACAAAACGGCTTCGCTCCAGTTCCACCAACGCTTAAAGGGTTATTAGACAAGGTGCGCGGAATAGAGCGAGAATAATTGTCAACAGGTAAAAGCAAAGTGTCGCCAATCCCATTGCTAAACTTCAACTCATTGACTGATGGGAAATACCCTTCCATTTGATAAGGTAAACCAGGGCATTCAACTTCCTTTTTACAACTGCTTAAAAATACTGAAAGAATAATTCCAAATACTGTCAATGCTAATACAAACTTCTTCTGTATGTACATGTTTTTAAAAATTTTGATTTGGCGCACTTACACTATAAATCCATTCTCACAAAGACTTTTTAAAAATATAACTTTTAGTTTTATTAATGGTGGAAATAATTGTTATTAGATACCTTAACGGGCTTTTTATTTTTTTAAAATTTTTATCTCAACCCTTCGATTTGTTATTCTGTCATTCTCCGTAACTTCTTCAACTAATTTTTTTGACGATCCATATCCTTTATAACTAAGCCTTTGGGGACTAATTCCCATTTGAATTAAAAAGTCGTATACAGCTTTCGCCCTATTCTCCGACAAATTCGGTGTTCCTGTTCCAAGATCCACTCCATCCTCGCCATTATTGGAACAACAAATGTAGCCTTGTATTTCAATTTCCAGATGTGGATAGGCGTTTAACGAATAATATAAATTATCTAGAGCGTTCATTGAACTTTCTAGAAATAAATGTTTACCGCCATAAAAATTAATGTTTTCCAACCGGAATGTAGCCCCAACTTCCAAGTTGTTTAAGTCTAAGCTATCAATGACAACTTTATCAATCGTGTCAATATACTGTGTAGTTTCGGCGGGTTTTAAAGTAAATTGAATTTCGGCCCTTCTGTTTTTAGCACGCGAAATATCATCTGTATTTTCAACCAATGGAATTCTTTTACCTCGAGCAAATACTTTTATTACGTTTTCATTAATGTTCTTTGAGATCAAATAATTTTTTACTTCCATTGCTCTTTTTAATGACAATGAATCATTGTAATCCATGGTTCCAACAAAATCACAATGGGCTTCAATATTAATTTCCTGAAATGACTTTCCATCAATAACACTATCAATAATCAACTTATATTTTTTCTCAATTTTGAATCGATTAAATCCATATTGAAGCGTTAAGTTTTCAACATTCTGCCCAATACAATTAAAGGCTGTCATAAATAGTGAAAAAGTAAAAAAAATAATTTTCATTTAATAAAATTTACGGTTATGATAAAACACTAATTAAATTGAATGGTAACGGTGTTGCATAAACGAATTAACGTTTCACGAAACAATTACGAACCTTGGAAAATTAAAGACGTTTATTGACAAGGGTTTGTTAAAAGTGTTTTTATTGGAGAAACTATCTTAGGTTTTAACAATTTTATATGTAGGCAAAATGATAGAAGTTTTAAATCCCATTCTCGAAAATCTATAATGAATCACTACCACTAACGACCTCAATAATCGTGTTACCATTTTTATTATAAAAGGTATACTTAACAAAAGGCAGTTTTTTATCTTTGATTATTGTTTGGCTATAACCTCCTATTACTTGAGCGGGAGCGAATGATGTTCCATACAAAGTGAAGATATCGTGGGAGCAACTAATATTTCTCTTACTGCAAGATCTAATTACACTATCAATATTATTAACCTCCTCTGCTTTAACACCTTTATTGAATGGCATTGTTCTGTCTGATAGAAAAGTGGTAACCTGCTCATTTGTCTGGGAAAATGCGGGGTTTAATCCGGCTAAAATTAAAATTGATAAGATTGTCTTTTTCATACTAATAAATTTAAAATTTTAAAAAATGAAATTATCCATCAACCAATACAAATGTAATTTTCAAACTCAGAATAAAATACAGAATGATTTTATTGTTTTGTTAATTACGACGTTTATTATTTTTTATCCACTGACAAATTTTAATTTAGTATTCAATAGATTTTCACAAGTCAAATTATTCAATTGGACTAAAGGTTGTATTTCTTTAAGAAGAAAAGATGTTGATGAGCTTTATGATGCAATACCTGTGTATATAGTAGTAGTCATAAAAAATATTCAAATTATTCGTTCCATTTTTTCAAACCTAAATAAATATCTATGCTTCAAAAATTAAATCTTCTTTGATTATTGTATTTTTTTACTCATCAGATTTTTTATTTTATTAAAAACAAAAATTATGAAAAAAATAATCTTCATCCCCATCATTTTATTATCGGCATTAATTCTACATGCTCAAACCCCTAAAGATTCTTTAATAGAAAAAAAGATCATTTCTTTTATGACATCACCCATAGTAACGGATCTAACCATAGAAGAAATACAAACCGGGAAAGCTAACAACAATTCACCTAAATATGTATTTTACCCAATGGATGAGTATAACCAAGGTGTTAAACCTATTAAATTGAAAACAATTTCAGATTTTAATAGAAAACAGAAAGATCTTGAGTGGAAGAATTTTAAGTATCATCATCAAATCTACAAATTTACAATTGCAGATCCCTCAGATACAAAATCAATGAAAGATAATATAGTTAATCTGGAAAGAAAACAGTTTATGGGCAAGGAAAAAAATCCTAAAAAAGCGCCTTTTATTTATTATACTTGGACCATAGAGGGCTCTTGGGTAATCTTAAATGTATTAAACGGAAGTAGAGATTTTTAAAAGATAAATAGACACAACAAAAGAGATCAGTTTGATACAGGTTACATGAAAGATTAAAATTTATGGCAACTTAGTGGATGTTGAAAATATCGGATTTTATATTTAAATCGTAAATCAAAATTTAAACGTATGAAAAAGATATTCTCCTTTTTATTATTGACTTCGATTATTTCTTTTACTGGAATTTCTCAAATCACACAAGCTGAAAAAGATTCTATAGAAAAATATAACAACAAAGTTATTGCCGATGCCGTAAAAGAAATTTTATCTGATGAAGACTTACGACCTTATGAGGTAAGCACCAATCACGGAAATTTTAGGGGAAAGATGATGGATATAATTAAGCGTAATCAAGATAGCGTTATCATTAAAATTACACAACTACCAAGATTCAGCGGAGTGTTATTTCTACAAGAAAATGGTAAAATGAAAGAGATGTCTGGCATCCCTTCAATTGCTAAAATAATAGATGATCTGCAAAATCAAATCCCTGCTTATATATCATCCAAGCCGGATGAGATTTGGGATGATTATTTTTTAGGAGACAGCACACATATTGAAACCTGGTACTTTAAAAATAACAATGACAAGAAATGCGAGTTCGCGGTAACGTTCACTAATGGACAAATTACAGTTTTCACGTTTAAGATTTAAAAGGAAATAAAAGAAGTGCATTTTGTTGATTAAAATCAAATATCCTATACAAAGCTAGCATCGACTACCCAACCCTTATCCAATCTCAATTAATCAGTTTGTCTATGTTTTTAAAAAATTTGATTTGACGCTTATATCCTCGAAATCCAATCTGGTAGATCTTTTTAAAAATAATTCTTTTACGATAAAATTTTATTGATGGGGTTGGTCGTTAGAATTCCGATTTTTTATGGAACAAGTAGATAAAAATTACAATTAAAGCTCTGCGGCGGGAATATATCGATTAAACAAATTGTTGAGCTGTTCCGTTTTTTTTGTTTGTAAATTTTTTCAATTGGCTGTTATTTAAAATATAAATTTCACTAAAATCTTCATTATTTTCTTTTATCTCTCCCTTATCATTAGTTTCATAAGTCATTAAGTCAACATCAATTGTTGATGTGCTTTGACATTTGGAACATTGATGCAAATTAACCCTGATATGTTCTGAATTTTCTCCTTCGTAAATTGGGAAATCTAAAATTTTAATTATGTTTGATTCAATTATCTGTTTTGACAGGTCTTTATTTTCAATAGCTAATCGCAAATCAAAATTTAAATCTTCTGCCCATCTATTGCAATCTTCACAATAAACTTCTTCGTGCAACACCAATAAACCACCAAGCGCACCTGCGCCAAGAATTCCTATTGCTTCAACTATCCATACAAACCATAAAAAACCACCTTTTACAGTAAAACCAAATACGTCATAGTAACCTTCTTCCGATAATGCATTTGTTATTTCATAAATCATAGATGGGTTAAGCATTAATTCTGTTAAATCAATAGGGAAATTATTTTTGCTTAACATAACATAAAGAAAAGAACACCAATTTGCATAAATACCAAAAATGCCAACGACAAGTCCATAAATTATTGAACTAGTTACATTTCTACACTTAGATAATCTAATTACTAACTTCTGTATTAATATAATACCAAACAAAAGTCCAATAAATACTAAAAGAGTAAAATAAACAAAAGGATTATAAACATCTATATAAGAATATATAATACATAAAAGTGTTATTAAAATTGGTCCAATTAATAATCCTAATATAAAAATATTGCCGGATTTTCCAGATAATTTATACGCGTTATTCATACTAAAATTTAGACTATGCAGTTCCTATTTTCTATTGTTCTATTGACGATTTGACAAGAAGCATTTAAGTAATAAATTCTTAGCTGTTTTTCTGTTCAACAATCACATTTTTAAATCCTAGAGATTTAAAGAAAAGTTCGATGCTTTCCTTACCTTTTTTCTCAGCATCGACCAATATTCCTTTGTTTAAAGCCCTCTTTCTGAACATTGAGATCGCTTTATTCTTTACCATTTTAACTTCATCCATAGACCATTTGCCTTCTTCAATAAATGTGATTACATCTGATGGATTCATCACTATATCGATTATTTGAGGTGCTGGTAATTTAATGGTTAAAGTGCTGTCCATTACCGAAATATCTGTAGAGTCCAACTTACTAAGGTCAAATCCCGCAAACACCTTAGCGGTTGTAATCAATCCTAGTTTCGTGTTTGTTGTGCTATTGCCTCCAAAAAAATTAATTACGGCATCTGTGGTTTTAATCTCCTTTCTTACTGAATCAACATAAAGCTGATCATAGTAACAAACCGAATATAGCTCAGCAATACTTTTGATTTCTTTAACCATGGTAGGCGTTTCTGAAATGTATGCTTTCTTCTCCTCAAAAGCATTAGGTAGTAAATTCATTTTAACGCTCACATAATAACCTACACCTCCAAGAATGGTAAGTATCAATGCGAATATCCCTATTTTTACAGCTAATTTTTGCATGATTTTTATTTATTTCTAATAAAATTGTACGCTTACATCTTTAAAACCACTCGCTTTTAAATAAGCACTAAGAAACAATTTAGCGTTGCTTTCTGCAGCGGCAACAATGCCCATTGATGGAATAGCTTCTTTAATGCTTTTTTCACCAAGCACCAATAGTTCATCCTTCTCCTTATTGGTGAAATCAGACCTGTTCCAATCGATATTTTTGTATTCTTCTTTTATGTTGTTGTGATCAATCTTAATGTAGATAATTTCAGCTTTGGGCAGCTTCAAACTAACCAACTTATTTTCTATTGAAATATCTTCTTTTTTTAACTTACTGAAGTCAATCCCAGCTTTGATAACAGCTTCGCATGAGAATAAAATTTTGCGATTACCTATTTTATACCAGTTTAAATCATCAGAAGCCGGTATTATTTTTGAAACTTTAAATTCTACAGTACCCAGCTGATTGAGGTCTTTTATCTTAATTACCTTTTCAACAGGATTTTCCTCTTCCACAGGTTTATTACATGAGGCAAGAAACAAGAAAAGCATCGCGATACAGCCCCAAACTGGAATCGTTTTTTTGTAAATTATTTTAATTTTTTTCATCAGCTAAATGGATTCAAAAATAATGAAGATGATTAATTATATTGGTTTTGAGTATAATTCAACAATTTTGAAACGAAAATCATTTAAGTCCTTCAATTCTTCTGTAGTTTCTAATTTTCCATCAAAAGTTTGTAAATAATCTATTACCAATTGTTTGATCTGTTGAAAATTAGTATGCGTTGCGATAGATTTATAAACACTATTTGAAAGAAAATTCGGCTCTTTACCGAGACTAAGCGCAGCTATTGCTTCAACAATGTCTTCAGCGGTTTCTTTAAGTTTTTTTTCGTTGATTTCCATTTTTCTCTAATTTTTTTGATTTCGCACTAGTTTTAAAAGTGCTTTTTTATCGTCACCATTAAAAAGTAAATATATTAAAAAACAAATTATAAAAAAATTCTTGGTTGTTTTTTGGGCTAATCTATTTTGTAGCGTTCAAAGTGATTAAAGAATCAATTTGATCAAAAATAAATATAGTTTTTATCTATGCCACTTGCCCGGTATATTTAAAATTATTCTCCTCAAGAAATTTCAATATTATTTGGATTTCTCCAATTGCAGAATGAACTAATGATAGATCTTGTTTAAACAATTCCATGCTAGTTTTTACTGGAATATTCATATTAAGGTCAAAAGCGGTATTTTCTAAATCGGTATGAATGAATAGGTAGAGATTCTTTTTATCACAAACAATATATTGAAATAAAGAATCGGTTTTTACATTAAGTATTTCAGGAGTAATATATTGTTGCAAAGTAGTATTATCATAAGCGGCAAGTTTTTTTGTTGCCATTGTTTTAAAAACTAACTGATCATATAGTCTAATGAAAAAGTTTTGCTTATGTATGGTTCTATTCTTTTTCTCTTTTTCGTTAAACAATCGCTCAGCTTCGAATACTGTTGGTTTCCATGTGTCTTCAAATGCATTTTCTACAAAAATCACAATTCCATCAAAGAGTTCTTTTGAAAGTGTGGTTTTGTATTTAGGCACACCATCTTCAACAGTATATTTTTCATCGCCTTCAAATTTTATAAAAGCTTCAAAAAAGTTTGCTTTAATTTTATTCATCTCCCACGACATATGATCTGTTGAGGTCATTTGAATTGAAAATCGTTTATCTTCATTTCCTTTCGATGTTGAGAAATCTTGCAATGATTGTGTAACCCAATCTTTGAGGTTTTGTTCTTTAGCAACAATCTGTGTGAGCACGTTTTGGTCAATTGCTACACCACCAGATTGTCCTATAAAATTTGATTTTTGTGCATTTAATGAAGATGATAACTTGGTAAATATTGTTCTTTTAAAATAATAGCTCAACTTATATTGCAAAAGAAAATAAGGAGCCATCACCAAGCAATAAATAATTAAAGAATAGAATAACCAAGTAAAAAATGCGGGCTCTTGAGCATGAAATCCATTAACAAAAAGAAAAATCGGAGATAAAAATGGTATTATCTTTAAAAGAAGGAATGATGTCCAATAAACTAAAGAAAAAACAATTTCTATTAATAGGAACCAAGAGAAATTAATTAAAAAAAGAGGCTTTAGGAAAATTCTGAAAAACTCTATTGTTCCAAAACCAACATTAAAGTAAAAGCCAAGTTTAAGAAACAAATAAGTAATTAACCAATAAGATACAAATACACCTGTCATTATTACTAGTGTCCATGAAATTATTTCTGCCATATTGTATATTTTTTTGTGACTATTATAAAATGAATTTTCGGCTTTCTAAGGTGTATTAAGGTTTAAACTTGAGTAATTATTTGAGCTTACAAATTATGTGTTTCTATCTGTTTTTAATTTTATCTTTTAATCAATATATGCTTGTGGAATTTTTTCTAAAATCACATTAAAAATAAACCCACTTTGAGGTATGAGACTCATGTTTCCAAAATCTATTTTTAACTCTTTCTCAAAAGTTGAAACAATTAAAATACCTACAATTTGAGGAGACCTAGATGTATTTTCTAAAATTTTTTTGTATGATTTGATTTCAGAAAATTTGATTTCATTAACAGCATTATTTTTATCATCAAACCATGCTAATTTCTCATTTTCAATTAATACGTAATCGCCTCTATTTTGAATTAGTTTCTTAATAAAATACATAGTAAAAAGAATACAAATAGAAATGAAAAAAAAATCCCAGAACGATAATGGTGTTTTACTTCCAGGTTCAAACATGGATGATAAAACAAATAAAATCAAACCGATAATTATAATAATAATTTTAATAATTATAATAAAGGTATGATTGGTGAAAAGGTATGATGAATTGTTTTTTTCATAAATATCTATGGGTAAAACACTTGTAGAATTTAAAACAAAACCAATGAGAAGCATCGAAAAGCCTGAAGATAAAAGAACTTTATACAAAGCAAAAAAAGCTGTGTTTTGTACAACTTCTGCTCCAGATGAATCTATTGAAGTAGATTGATTAATAGATAAAATTACAATCAAAAAGAAAGCAAAAAAGGTAAATGGTAAACCCCAAAAGATGTTTTTGTCGATTAAATGTGACTTATACTTATCATTTGTGTTGTTTTTTATACTCTTTTTCATTAATGTAAATTTAATTATTAGTATTATTTGTTTAAGAAAATTATTTTCTTTTATTCAATATCCTTTAAAGCACTGAATATTGACTATTACATTTTTTAAAAATACCAAAGTTTTTAACTAGAACAAATAAAAAAAGGGCAAAAGTTCAATGAAGTACTTTTGCCCTAATATTGCTAATACGATGTTACAATATTGTTATTTCCATTGATCTTTCAAACAACCTGCCGCAGCTTTTTCTCTGTTTAATTCAGTTAATGATTTCTTGTCATCCGCCCCCGTAGAAGCAAACATTCCACCATCAGCACTTGTAAAACAAATTTGAGCAAATAACCCAAAAATATTTTCAAACTCTTTTTCGACTGTTCCTACGTTTTTACTTCCTGTAAATGAAGCAGTTCCAGCACCTTTTTTTGTACGAACCTCAGATAACGTTTTTTCAATATCAACTCTAAACTCCGTGAGAGATTTAACACCTTCAGAAATCGCTTTTTTTACCTCAGGATTATAAAGTCTCAAGCGTAAATATGGAAAATGTTCGTTAAACTCTTTCATTAACGTAGATACTTTTTTAGATCCTGTTGTTGTTATTTCTCTTGCCATTTTATTAATTTTAATTTACTGTTTTTTATTTATTTGTAATTTTAGAATACTCCTTTTTTAAAAAATAATTTTTATACAATTTTTTTCTTGATTCTATATTTGGAAAAATATTGAGTTATCAAACGCCTTTTGAATTTATTAATTTGAATTTGATGTATCTTCCATTTTAACCTCCGGTAGTCTTGCTACGATGTCACTAAATGCATTTGATAAATCTTTTGCGTTAAAATTCATGTTGCCTGTTTTTATCGTCAATGTTGTATCATCTTTAAAGTTTAGTTTAATTCCATTAGATATTTCAGCAGTTGCGATATCTGCAAATTTAAATTCACCTGTTTCATCATTATCCTTGTACTTTAAACTATCACCATCTATTGAAATATAATCGTTTCGGTCTCTAATTAATTTAAAAATGGAAATTAATATTGGTATTAATGATAACAGTATAAGATATGTTAATCCAAATATATAGTCATAACTTGAGATGCTTGGATTATCAATTTTTGTAAATAAATAATAGCCAATTGCAAGTGAAACCAACATATTTAAAAATTTGGGCCATTCTTTTGGATTATACATAATTACTCCATTGTTTTCAGTCCTGGAACCAACTAAATTACCAAGAAAGGACGTTGAAATAATTGAAATTAAAGCAGTACACATCAATGTCCAGAAGCCAAAAATATTCCATGTTTTGTAAAGTAAATAGCAATAACCAATAGCAACAATAATGATTAGGATAACGAGGATAATAATTCTTGATTTTTTCATTTTATAAAAATTTTGTTTTCCTACTCTTAAGGCTTTTCGGTTTCGCCCCGTTTTTTGAGTGGTTTCTGGACTCCACTTTGAAATTTGCTGATTTCATTTATTTCTTCTTTGCACCACCTAGTTTAGTGCGCTTATCTGCCTTTCCTGCTTTTGTAACTGTTTTTGTAGTGGTTTTAGAACCTGTTACGCTTTTTGTTTGTGATTTTGCCATTTTATTAATTTTTTATTTTCCTACTCTTAAGGCTTTTCGGTTTCGCCCCGTTTTTAAAGTGGTTTCTGGACTCCACTTATTTTTTATAAATATATTAAAAAAACTTAAGTAGGAAAATTTTTCGCTTGGTGACTCGTTTATTTTTTTATCTGAATTAAAACTTATTCATCATCACTTGTATATTCTTACGAAGAATGAATGTTTGTTAAACAAAAAATGATCATAAAAAGTACCGAACAGCCAATTTCTTGTAACGAATTTTATTGAGCGTTTTTTATCATTTTTTATTTAAAGAATTTTTTATAATCAGGATTGTCGGGAGTAATAACTACATAAATTGTATCAATAACTTTCCCTGAATTTTTCTGTTGTTGATTTCCGTTAAATGCATTTCCAAAATTCTTTTCAAGCACTTCTACTTTTGTAATAAAATGGTTTGTTTCGCCTCGGTTACTAAACCAATTTTTACCAGCAGTTTCATGGTAAACTAATTTTACTTTCCAACCATATTGAGTTGCTGAATCAAGTCTTTTGATTATTTCTTCGTCTGGATTATCATTGTCAATTGAAAAATCGAAAGGTACACTACTATTCATGCCTGTTTGAGTTACGTTTAAATGACCTTCCCAACTTTTCCAAATTAAACCTGTTTCTGAAAATTGGGTTATTACTCCAATTCTTTCGCCATTTGAGTAATTCTCACTGCAACTTGATAATAGTATCAGGCATAAATAAGATAATAACAAAGTACTTTTTACATTTTTCATTTCTTTGATTTTAAATTTATTCTTACTCTTATGGATTTTCAGATTGCTCCTTGTTTTTTGAGTTGTTTTCTTGTCTCAACTTTTTTGTATGTTACTTTAGGTGATAAGCATGCTTTGAACCGTTTAGCCTGCACATTATTAATATCGGTTTATTTATTATTACTTTAGAAGTTTTACTTTGACTGCATGTAGCAGTATTTCAAAAAATTTAAGGATAATCAATTCCTCCATTTGGAATTTTACACCTTTTTAACCTTCCTAACCCTTTTGACAAACCTTTCCATACTCCATATTTGTTTAATGACAAAATCATATACTCCGAACATGATGGCTCAAATCTACAAGAGTTTCTAATTCTTTTAGGTGCAGTTTTTTGATACAGGTGTGCAATCAGAATAAGGATTTTTTTCATTCTTCATTTGTTTAATAAGAAGGAGGGAGAACCCTCCTTCTTACAGAATTTTATTGGTTACACAGTCTTCTTGAACACTAACAGTTTAAACGTTACGGATTGAGCTTTTGCACCAAATAGACCTGCTAAACAACCTGGTCTTTGAACAGAAGTTACTGTGTCAATATTTACAAGTTCCCAACCGCCCGAGGAAGCATCGTTGATAATTTTTTCATAAGAAGTTACAGCGTATGAGTGTAAGTCTTTTCCTGTTTTCCCTGTATTAATTACGTCAGGAACAGGAACACATTTGTAAGTGAAGTTTGCCATTTTTTTACTTTTTTTATTTCCTACTCGTTTAGCTTTTCGGATTTCGCCCCGTTTTTTTGAGTGGATTCTGGTCTCCACTTTTTTATGTTCTGTCGCTTTTGGTGGTCAGCCCTATGGTTTCGCAGACCTTTTTATTTTTTAAACTTGCCCATAAAGGTTTGCAGATTTGTGATGGGCGGGCTTAAAAGCACCAAAGCTTAACACAAGTTACAAATTACAAAAAAGGGCAGAAGTTCAATGAAGCACTTCCGCCCTGCTATTGCTTATGCGTTGTTATGAGCCTTTTATTAAGTCCCAACCTTTTTGTTCTTCTTCTTCAGTTAAACCTAAGTATTTTCTAGCCTTTTTGATAATTTCAAATTCACTATCAGAGATATTAATTTTTTCGCCATTCGATAGATAATCACCGCCCCATGATCTATTAGACATCTTAATCATATAAACAATTACTTTCGCTTTCCATTCTTTGCTACAACCATTTGTAGCCTTCAGTGCTTCGTTAATGATTCCATCAGATCCAATGCTATTTCTTAACGCTTTGCGCTTATCAGCAATTTCTGAAAAGGAAATATCAATTCCTTCTGCCTTTTTAACCTTTTCATAATACTCATCTTCTAAACTGGATACTGCATCACCATATTTTTGATCATCTGATGTAGTATCTGCATTTGCAACTGCCCACAATAAGTGAAGCAATGCATCATGTTTATACATTTCCTGTGCCATTTTTTATTTTATTTTAAAGTGTTTCCTACTCTTGTCGATTTTCGGAATCCTCGCTGTTTTAAAGTGGTTTTCTTGACTCCAGTATTTTTGTTTGTCACTTTAGGTGGTCAGCCTGCTTTTAACCACTATGACGTTTAAACTTTCCCATAACGTCGTTCAGCGCGTAGGCGAAGGTGGTGATTTTCACTACAAATATTGATGCGGAGCACTGAACCGCCGCCTATTGTAATTGTGTTGTTAAAGGCAGCATTTATTATATCAGTTTTGTTAAGGGTTGATTTCAATCTTTGTGCCTACTACTGTTGCTTTATACACTTCATCAATTTCATTATTGGTAAGAACAATACATCCTTCCGACAAATCTACCCAACGGTGGAATTTTCCAACCCAACCAAATTGTTCTCCGAGTCCGTGTATTCTAACGACGCAACAATCTTCCCACTCTCCAACGCCAATTGCTTTATGGAATTTAGTTTTAAGTCCTTTTTTTGCTTTAAAACTACCCTCAGGTGTGAGGTTATCGCCTTTCATTGTTTTTTTACCAAGCCCATTTTTACTTAGCGAAACCGAATAAGAAGCAACAAGTTCATCCTTGTAATAAAGCAGAAGTTCGTGAGCAGCTTTATTAACAACAATTTTATCCGCTTTTTGCCCGTCTTTTATATGCTGCTCTGGATAAAAGTAATAAACAACCAACCCTAAAACAAGTAGTAAAAATGTTATAAATATTATTTTACGTTTTTTCATATTTTTCTTTTTCTTTTGTTAATTATATGTTTTTTGGTGTTCTAAAATTGCTTATGACGGTTAGCGTGTAGGCGATGGCGCA
The DNA here is from genome assembly GCA_027489035.1 of Chitinophagaceae bacterium. Lineage (GTDB taxonomy): Bacteria > Bacteroidota > Bacteroidia > Chitinophagales > Chitinophagaceae > Ferruginibacter. The sequence continues at coordinate 45,921 of JAIYAN010000013.1, read as the reverse complement.
AAGGGAGGGGCAATATCGATTACACGCTTTTAGCGTTTCGTGTATATTTCAAACACAGTGACTACATATTTCTGCTTTAAATTTGTTTCAAAAGAACATTCAAAATACTTCTTTATACCAATTTGTGATATTCGGGTTCGATGTTTGTCGCGATTTGAATGTTCTTTCCATAAAATCATCAAAAAAGCTTTTGTATCTTTTGAAGACTTTTCAGTTTTAAAGGCTGATAGTTTTTCAATGTCTGCATCAATTTTGATTTTTGATTTGACCCCTTTTATGTATTTGACCTCCAAAGCAATAGAACGGTCATTGTTCTCCAAATCAGTTAAAACAAAATCAATTTTTTTATTGTCGCCCCGTCCCTTGCTTTTTAATGAAGTCAGTTGGACTTCACTTTGAACATTCCAGTTTCTGTTTGCTATTAGTACGATAGGCTCATAAAGCATATACTCTGAATAAGCCTCAGAAATATTGATTTTTGAGTTAAAAACAGCTTTACCCAACAAGCCTTCGCTAATTGCGACAATCGTGTTCTTAATTTTTGGTTTAGTCATTATTAAACTCTGTTTAATTGAACATAAATGCAAGGCATAAATTTTATGATATACGCCCTGCACTTAATTGACTGTAATTATATTTTTGCATTCATATATGCCTTCGCATGCGCCATGCCACAACATGGTTTCGAACCATCACCATCTGCTTCAAAAACTGCCTTATGTTGTTTAATCTCCTTACCACACCATTTGCAGTTTTTTGATTCGGAAAAGTAATTTATTGTTTGGTATACTTGTCCAACTTTGCCCCCTTTTAGCTTTATATTTGTAAAAGACATTTTAATGATTTTAAGTTTTTACGCCTACTCTATTCGCTTTTCGGTATCCGCGTTTTTATTTGTTTTTAAATTTCTACAGGTTTTTGCCAACTTTTTTGTGCAAAGATTTCTACATTTTTTGCCTTGACTTGAAAAGCCAAATTATTGGCAAAATAATGAATGGGAATTTCCAAGTATTGTGACATATTGCCCAATACATTGGTTTCTAAATCATCCAAAGAATTGTCGGCCAAGGTAAGTTCCAACATCGCATCAAAGGCTTTGTAGCGATGCTCAGGCTCTGTAATGCCTGAAGCTGCATCTTTCATGTACTGCTGAAATTCTTCTTCATCCATAGGCTTCAGCTTTTCAATTTCTGCCTCAATGGAAGCTACCATAGCTGCTTTGTCAGTACCTATGTCAGTAGCCAGTTTTTCGAGTTGGCTTAACTCGCTTGGAGCCACCTCGCCATCTGAATAGATGATAGCAGCTGCCAGTTTTTCAAAACTTTCTTTCATAATACTGTTTTATTTTTAAAATTTTCGCCTACTCTTATTAAGGATTTTCGGCTTCCTCCTGTTTTTTTATGAATGAATGTTAACGGTTTGCTGCTAAAAGAAGTTGGCGGTTTTCACCACATACGTTGATGCGTAGAACCAAACTTTGATTAACCACAAATGTGTCTGCGGAGCAATAAACCGCAACTTTTGCCAAACCCGTTTTATTGGCTGGTTTAATTTCCACTCCAAATAATCCCTTTTGCCAATAATATTGCTGCAAAAGTTGGCTTGGACATATATGGATCTTTAAAGGTTAAAATTCTCCTTCCGCCAGATGACGAACCATCATAAGTCATTAAATTGCTATTTACTTTTGTGGCTATACCTTTTCCACCTGAAGAACTTCCATCGTAAGTCATAATATTATTATTTACAAATGTTGCAATTCCCTTTCCACCTGAAGAACTTCCATCATATGTCATTATATTATTTCCATTAATAGTTGCAACACCTCTCCCTCCAGAAGATGAACCATCATATGTCATAATATTATTACCGACAATCGTGTAAATACCTTTACCCCCTGAAGATGATCCATCATAACTCATTATGTTATTACCAACAATTGTAAATAAACCGCTCCCCCCTGACGATGAACCATCATATGTCATAATATGATTTTGAGCATTTACGGCTCCAAACGAAAGCAACATTGTTGCTAAAATCAATAAATTTTTCATTTTGTTTTTTTAAAAATTTGTTCCTACTCTTTTGGATTTTCTGAATGCTCCCTGTTTTTTTAGTTGTTTTCTTGTCTCAACTATTTTGTCTGTCATCAAACTTGCCCATAATCCTCTTATGCCAGATTTATATCTCACACACCCTCTTCAAAAATATATCTTTTCCTGTAATATTTAAAAATTATGGTATTTTTTATTTACTACTATTTGTGTTCGAATCAACTAACTTAAAATCATTCCAATTCCATCACAAATACCCAATCCTCACACCTTTCGATATATCTAATTTCTCAACCGCTCTGTTTATTTTGTTTTGTTCCTCTTTTGAAAGAAACACAGGTATCAATGTTGATATTTCTATTTTTAATAGTTGATGTATAATAATTATATCCCTTAGCGTAAATGGCTTGATCCCATTCATCAATTCCGACATGTGCGTCTTGCTTTTATGACCTAATATTGAAGCCAGATTTTCTTGAGTGAGTTCAAGCACTTTTAGTTTTTTTCTGATTTCTATTTTTCTGGTTTCTAAAAATTGTCTTTCTAATTCTGCAAACTTTTCCGCTTTCTCGCTTTCTAAAAGTTTATTATCATCAATGCTTTCAACTACACTCCATTCCTTATTTTCATACTTTTCAATGATGTTGCGCAACTTTTTTCTTAGATGTTTAAAATGTACATCTTCCTTCCCAAGTAGCCTTAGTTTTCTATCCGCAATTAACGCCCTTTCATAATCCAATTCACTGGTGATTATGCCCATTTCTACAATTTTTTCTATATCAAAATGTGTTTTCATTAATCTATGTATCCATTTTTACGCAACCATTTTTCAATGGTCGTTTTATTGTTTTTAAAGGTTGTTTCTTTCCTATCAATCCCATTTAATCCCTTTTTAAATTTAATTAAGTTCTGATTAAAACCGAACTTTTTTGACTATTTTATTTTTTTAAAATTAATTCCCACCTACCTCAACCACCTCTTTTCTCACTTATTTTTATTTACCCTAACCATAATTTTTTTCAGTTCAAAATCCTTTCTCCCCAATTTGTTTAACCCTCCGCTCCCTATATTTTACGATTAATAAACAACCCAACTAATATTCATCAGTTTTACTTTATCACACGAAAAACTTAACTAATTTTGCTCTGAATTTTTAAAAATATACAACATGGAAAATAATGAAAGCAAATGCCCTTTTTCAGGCGCAATCCTTAAGCAATCAGCTGGTGGTGGTACTAGAAATCAACACTGGTGGCCCAATCAATTGAAATTAAATATCCTTCGTCAACACAGTTCTTTTTCCAACCCAATGGATAAAGATTTTAACTATGCCGAAGCTTTTAAATCACTTGATTATGATGCGCTAAAAAAAGACATCATCGACGTAATGACCACTTCTCAAGATTGGTGGCCTGCCGATTACGGACATTATGGTCCTTTCTTTATCAGATTGGCTTGGCATAGTGCTGGAACTTATCGTACAGGCGACGGCCGTGGTGGTGCTGGTGCTGGTGCTCAACGTTTTGCTCCGCTAAACAGCTGGCCTGATAATACAAATCTCGACAAAGCTCGTTTGCTCCTTTGGCCCATCAAACAAAAATATGGCAACAAAATTTCTTGGGCCGATTTAATGATTCTTTGCGCAAATTGTGCCTTAGAATCTATGGGCTTTGAAACGTTTGGTTTCGCTGGCGGACGTGAAGATATTTGGGAACCTCAAGAAGATATCTACTGGGGTTCGGAAGGGAAATGGTTGGAAGATAAACGTTACTCAGGCGATCGTGATTTAGAAAATCCGTTGGCTGCTGTTCAAATGGGACTTGTTTACGTTAATCCAGAAGGACCTAACGGTAACCCTGACCCGCTTGCCTCTGCACGCGACATCCGCGAAACGTTTGGACGTATGGCGATGAACGACGAAGAAACCGTTGCGCTTATTGCTGGTGGTCATACTTTTGGGAAAACACATGGCGCCGCAGATCCTAGCAAATACGTAGGACCAGAACCTGCTGGTGCCAGCATCGAAGAACAAAGTAAAGGTTGGAAAAATTCTTTCGGTACCGGAAATGGTGGAGATACCATCACCAGCGGACTTGAAGGTGCTTGGACTACAACCCCAACAAAATGGAGCAACAACTATTTCGAAAACCTTTTTGGCTACGAATGGGAACTTACAAAAAGTCCGGCTGGTGCTCAACAATGGAAACCTAAAAATAACGCAGGTGAAGGATTGGTTCCAGATGCGCATGATGCGTCTAAATCACATGCACCTTTTATGCTTACTAGCGATTTAGCTTTGCGTGTTGATCCCGCATACGAAAAAATTTCTCGTCGCTTCTACGAAAATCCTGATCAATTTGCTGATGCTTTTGCACGTGCTTGGTTCAAATTAACACACCGTGATATGGGACCAATTGCACGTTACCTTGGAAAAGAAGTGCCATCAGAAGTTTTAATTTGGCAAGATCCTATTCCTACTTTTACAAATAAATTGGTTGATGAAAAAGATATCGCTGATTTAAAATCAAAAATATTATCATCAGGTTTAACCATTTCACAATTGGTGTCTACTGCTTGGGCTTCTGCTTCTACGTTTAGAGGTTCTGATAAACGCGGTGGTGCAAATGGTGCACGTGTTCGCTTGACCCCACAAAAATATTGGGAAGTTAACAATCCTGCTCAGCTTAGTAATGTAATTGATGCCTTAGAAAAAATCCAAACTACATTTAATGCAGCTCAAACTGATGGCAAAGCCATTTCATTAGCAGACATGATTGTATTAGGTGGTTGCGCTGCAATTGAAGCTGCTGCTAAAAATGCTGGTCATGAAATTACTGTTCCATTTACACCTGGTAGAGCAGATGCTACTCAAGAACATACTGATGTTGATTCGTTTGCAGTTCTAGAGCCAATCGCTGATGGATTTAGAAACTACATGAAAAAGAAATACACTGTTTCTGCTGAAGAAATGTTGATTGATAAAGCACAACTTTTAACTTTATCTGCTCCAGAAATGACGGTTTTATTTGGTGGAATGCGTGTACTTAACACAAACTATAACCATTCAAATCATGGTGTGTTTACCAAAAAAACAGATACTTTAAGCAACGACTTTTTCATCAACTTATTGGATTTAAATACAACATGGAAAGCTACTTCAAGTGCTTCAGATAGTTTTGAAGGACACGATAGAATTTCAGGTGAATTAAAATGGACCGGAACACGCGTTGATTTAATTTTTGGGTCTAATACAGAACTTCGTGCCATTGCTGAAGTATATGCTTGCGCAGATGCTCAACAAAAATTTGTAAACGATTTCGTTGCCACTTGGAATAAGGTGATGAATCTTGATAGATTCTAAAGGTTCAAGACGTTTAAGAGGTTTGTGAGGTTTAAGACGTTGGAATTTTGTTTCATGATCAGGATTCGATTTTTAAAAATATGATTTTCATTTGTTAGCCCACCGTTTCAACGGTGGGTTAATTTTTTCAAGAGGTTCAATAGGTTGTAAACATTCTACCTTTGCGAGCTTTGCGTGAAACTACTTTCCAGCACCTTTCCTCCATGACCTATTTCTTTTTAAATCGACCATTTCAAAGCTGAGCCAATTTTTTTATGCGATAATGAACAAAAAATCAAAAAAAAGTTCTTTTATTAAACAAAATCTACTTAATATTGTGTCGGAAATGGTTGATAAGATTAATCCCAATCTAATCGCTTCATTGAAAACCTTTTCCTTCATCAACAAATTTTCAACCACATCTTTATTTTAAGCGTACAACATTTGAACAACGCATTTTCAACTTATTATGTATAATTTATCACAGCTAAACGACATGCTCGTTTTAGAATTGAACGATATCGCTGATCAATTCAACATCTCAAATTCAAAAGATTTATCAAGAACAGATTTAATAGCTGCAATTATGGAAAAACAAGCAGGTTCGCAAGAAGTAAAAAATGATGCCGACGGAGCAGACAAACCTAAAAGAAAAAGAATCGTAAAAGAACCCGTTAAAAAAGGAGCACCTTCTAATACCTCTGCATTGTTTACCGAAGAACCCGTAATCAATCAAGAAGAACCTAAAGTAGAAAAGCCTGTTGCTGTTCCTGCCACAGCTGCGAAACCAAAAAAAGTAATTGCTAAAAAACCAAAGGTTGAACCTGTAATAACTAATGATGTTGAATCAGATTTACAACCCATCACCAGCGAACAAACTACCGTTCCAGCGGCTATTGCTCAAATGCTTCAGGAAGAAGATATTCAACAACCTGAAATAAATATCGAACAACAAAATCCTAAACAACCCCATCAAAAATATCAACAACAAAAATATACACCACCCGTTTTTAATATCGAATTCGATGGTATTGTATTGGGTGAAGGCGTGCTTGAAATGATGCCTGATGGATATGGTTTTTTAAGAAGCAGCGATTATAATTATTTGTCTAGTCCAGATGATATTTATGTTTCACCATCTCAAATAAAACTTTTTGGTTTAAAAACAGGAGACACGGTTTACGGTTCTGTGCGTCCTCCAAAAGAAGGTGAAAAATATTTCGCTCTTTTAAAAGTAGAAACCATTAACGGTAAAAGTCCTGAAGATGTTCGCGACCGCGTTCCCTTCGATTATCTAACACCGTTATTCCCTTACGAAAGATTAAACCTTACTACTACAGCAGATAATTATAGCACCAGAATCATGGACCTGTTTACACCAATTGGTAAAGGTCAGCGAGGACTTATTGTTGCGCAACCTAAAACAGGTAAAACCATGTTACTCAAAGAATTGGCAAACGCAATTGCAGAAAATCATCCAGAATGTTATTTGATGATTGTACTTGTAGATGAAAGACCAGAGGAAGTTACAGATATGGAAAGAAGCGTAAAAGCAGAAGTTATCGCCTCTACTTTTGATGAGCCAGCAGAGAAACACGTTAAGGTTTCTACCATCGCTTTACAAAAAGCAAAACGCTTGGTAGAATGTGGACACGATGTAGTTATTCTTTTAGATTCAATTACCCGTTTGGCTCGTGCACATAATACAGTAGCACCTTCTAGCGGAAAGGTTTTATCGGGTGGGGTAGAAGCCAATGCCATGCAAAAACCAAAACAATTCTTTGGTGCGGCTAGAAAAATTGAAAATGGCGGATCTCTTACCATCATCGCAACCGCATTAGTTGATACAGGAAGTAAAATGGATGAAGTGATTTTTGAAGAGTTTAAAGGTACCGGTAACATGGAGCTTCAACTCGAAAGAAAATTATCCAACAGAAGAATTTTCCCAGCTATCGATATCGTTTCATCTTCTACAAGACGTGATGATTTATTGCTTGATAAAGATACATTCAAACGTATGTGGATTTTGCGCAAACATATGGCCGATATGAATCCTGAAGAAGCCATCAATATGTTGTTGAAAAATATGAAAGGAACAAAAGACAATGCAGAGTTCTTGACTTCGATGAATGGGTAAGCAAATTTTTGTATTTAGCATTCTCGTTAATATATTTTCCATGTTAAGAAGCCAATCAATGGTTAACTTAACATGGATTTTTTTTACCCGATTTTATTTTAATCTATTCTTTCTATTCCGAAAAAATAAATGGTTGAAACCATTACAAATTTTCAACCTATTCTATAACCCACGGTTAAAACCGTGGGCTATGAAAACAAAACTTTTTCACAACCGTTTAAACGGTTTATAATTCTTTACCTCCGATTTTATTTTTATCTATTCCTTCTATTTCGTACTTTTCAGAATGTAATTTTTAGAATAGGCAACGAAATCTATTCTACACGTATCTCTCTTTAAAATCACTTAACTACGTTAAAAATTGACAGAACAACAATTGATAAAAGGTTGCGTCCGTCAGGAACATGTTGCTCAAAAATCGGTTTTTGACCTTTACTCCAAACGAATGATGGGCGTATGTCTTCGCTATGCCCGTAATGAAGTGGATGCCGAAGAAATATTAATTGAAGCGTTTTGTAAAGTGTTTGAAAAAATTCATCAGTTTAAACATGAAGGTTCTTTTGAAGGTTGGATTAGAAAAATTGTGGTTAATGTAGCGTTGAAAAAATATAGTTTGATTCGCTTCACTTACGAGAAATCATTTAACTACGAGGCCAATTATGAAGAAAATTATTTTTATGAGGAGGATTCATTAAGCGCTTTAGGCGAAAAAGAAATTCTTGCCCTAATAAATAATTTGCCAGATGGATATAGATTGATTTTTAATTTATACGTAATTGAAGGATACAAACACGATGAAATCGCCGAATTATTGAAGATAAATTCTGGCACCAGCAGAAGTCAACTTGCAAAAGCGCGAAATATGCTGCAAAAACAAATATTGGAAATGAATAAAGAAGTGATAAGATAAAATAACTAAATGAATTTCGAAGCAGAATAAAAGAAAGTAAAAAGTAAAAATTTAAAAAAGGGGAATCATCAATTTTTGAATTTTTCATTTTGACTTAAACATAACACATGAAAAATAAATTATTCGACGACTTAATCAAACAGCAAATGCTTCACATAGATGGTGAAGTATCTGATGATGTTTGGAATAAAATATCAGCCAAAAAAGAAAATAAAAAACGTTTTGGTTTTTGGTTTTTTAATAGCAGCAATAGAAATTTTATTCTAATTGGAATTGTTGCGCTTTCTATATTTATAGGGTATACTATTTTTTCTAAAAACAATGCTGATCTTAATTCAAGTTCAAAGGAAAATCATTCAAATAATGAAATTGTTGTAAGTACAATCCAATCCCAAAATGCATCACCAAACATTCAACCTGTTGATTCTAAAAATATTGATGTTGCTGTTGAAAATAACCTCACTGAATTAAAATCAAATAATGATGTTTCCAAAAAAACTGTTCAAATAACATCTACAAACAACAATTCGAATGTCAATAAAAAAGTAGCTGGTTCTTCAAATGCAATAGATGCTAATTCGGATTTTTCTTTTAATAAAAAAGGAAATAAACAAGCAAAAAATAACTTAATTCCTTCAATAGATAATAGCGAGGATCTAGTTTCAATAAACAATAAAAAAAACAAACACAAAAATTTAAACGCGCACAAAAACATTCATATTCAATCTGCTGAAATAGACGAAATGCCTGATGAGAGCGATGTTTACTTAAAAAAGAATCTTGATTTTCAAGTCGAACTTTTAAAGCATTCAAATTTGAAATCTTTAAAATTAAATGCGAAATCTTTATCTAAATTAACCATCCCTTGTCCGGATTTTAATAATAAAGAAAACAAAAGTTATGTAGACTTTTATAGCAGTGTAGATTTTATTAATCGACAGTTTTCAGATTCTGCCAATTCGATTTATTTAAAAAATAGAAACGAGGTTACTACATCTCAACTGTCTTTTAGTGCAGGATTTAGATATGTAAAGGAATTTGGTAAACAATTCAACTTTAGTGCTGGATTGAATTACAGTCAAATTAATGAACAGTTTAAGTTTTCAAAAGGAAACATCATTCAAATCATTTACGTTACCAATGCATCAGGCGATACTATTGACATTTATCAAACAGAAAGTACCCGATACAAAACCACCTATAATAAATACAGAACCATTGATCTACCCATTACAATTGGATATGGCTGGAAACAAAACAACTGGGATTTTATTGTTAATGCAGGCGTTATAATGAATATAGTTAGCTTTTATAAGGGTGATGTTTTAAACAGCGATTTGCAACCCATTGCAATGAATGCTTCATCGCTTTCAAAAGCATATCAACTTAAAACCAATATTGGATTAGGCTTTATCGGATCAATGTCTATTGTGCACCCAATTAACAATAAGTTTAGCGTATTTACAGAACCCTATTTTAGGTACAATTTTTCTTTGATGAATAAAGAAACCACCCATTTCAAACAACGCTTTACTACTACAGGTTTGCGTTTAGGCTTAAGAATGAATCTTAAAAATAAAAATAAATAAGGCAACAAAAAATACAAACATTGCGTCTTAACTTTAATTCCTAATTTTTAAATACTAAAAAATGAAAAATTTTATTGCTTCTTCTTTCAAAAGTTTGCTGATTCTTTTATTGGCAGCTACTGCATTATGGTCTTGTCAAAAAGATTTAGACGAAACTCTAGTTGATAACATCAACCAAATTCCGAATTTAACGACCAAAATAAATTCATCTGTATCTGGTTTTGTTGTTGATGAAAACAATGAAGCTGTTGCAGGTGCTTCAGTAGTTATTTATGACAAAACTACTACAACTGATGATTACGGTTACTTTTCAGTTAATAATGTAAATGTTGTTAAAACAGCAGCGGTTGTTACCGTAAACAAATCAGGGTATTTTCCTGGTATCAAAACCTACATCGCCACTGAAAACAAATCTGCATTTTTTAGAATTAAATTAATTCCAAAATTAAACAGCGGAAGTTTCAATGGATTAAATGGTGGAACAATAACCTTATCAAATGGAATGAAAATTGATTTTCCTATAAATGGAATTCAAGATTTGCTTTCTTCAAATAGTAATCCTTATTCAGGAACCGTATACGTTTCAGCTTCATACATCGATCCAACGGCATCTGATATCAATTCAATTATGCCAGGAGATTTAAGGGGTATAAACCAAAATGGTTCAATGAGTGTGTTACAATCTTTTGGGATGGTGGCTGTTGAATTAAAGGGAGACCAAGGTCAAGCTTTACAAATTGCTTCAGGTAAGAAAGCAACCCTAACATTTCCAATACCAAGTTCTTTAAGCACCACTGCACCAGCATCAATTCCATTATGGTATTTTGATGAATCAAATGGTTTGTGGAAAGAAGAAGGATCAGCAACTAAAGTAGGCAACAATTATGTTGGAGATGTTGCACATTTTTCATTTTGGAATTGTGATGTACCAAGCAATTTTGTTCAATTCAATTGTACTTTATTAAATGAAAATGGCCAGCCAATTCCATTTACTTTAGTAAAAATAACCAATGTAAACAATCCACAAAGTTATAGATATGGATTAACCGATTCTAGTGGATTTGTTGCAGGTGCTGTTCCAAACAATGCCTCTTTGAAACTAGATGTATATACACAATATGAATGTGGTACTGCAGCGTTTACACAAACGTTCAGCACAACTAGTTCCAATGTCTCTTTAGGTAATCTTACCATTCCAAATACTATAGCACATACAGCTAATGTTTCGGGTACAGTAACAGATTGTAACAATGCGGCAGTTTCGAATGGTTATATCATCATGCTTAAAAACAGTCAATACTATAGATACAACCTGAGTTCAACAGGAACTTTCAATTTTACAAATCTTTTATGCAATGGGAATTCAGAGAGCGTATCATTTATTGCTGAAGACAATTCAAGCAATCAGCAAAGTACACCATTTAGCTACACATTAAATACTGGAAATAACACCGTTCCAAATTTACAAGCATGTGGAACTACAACTGAGCAATTCATTAATTTAAATATTAATGGTACTGACTACAACTATACATCACCGGTAGATTCATTTAATTTCTGGCTTAATCAACAATCAAACCCTCTTTCTATCTATTTGGGCGGAATGCGCATAACTCAATCAGGCGGAACTACGGTTTATAATCAAATTTCATTTCAAATTTCACAAGCCAATATTGCTGCAGGAAGCACACAACAGTTATTAAGTTTATTTACTTCTCATGTTGGAAATGATTCAACTTCTTTAACTTCACCTATCAATGTTCAAATTACAGAATACGGAACTGTTGGCCAGTTCATTGCTGGAAACTTTTCAGGAGCTTTAGTTGGTAGTGCGCCAACAAGTACAATTTACAATACATCATGTACCTTCAGAATTCGTAGAACTCAATAAAGAAGACTAATTTTTAAAAAAATGCCCGCTGTTTTCAGTGGGCATTTTTTTTATAAAGAAGTGTAAAAAGTAAAATTGATTATACCAATTCAACAATCAGCCTATCTGGCGTTAAATGTTTTATTTTAACCATTAAAGAAGTTCCTAAAATAATTTCAGCAGATTTTAATTTTTGATCTAGTGTTTCATCAATAGCAATTTTGCATTCAATTTGCGATTCAGATAAAGTAACAAACAACCCAAAGGGTGTAATTTTTGTAACAATAGACTCAATGGGATTTTCCTGTTTTGATTGTTTTATGGCAATTAAAAAACCTGGTGTATATTGATGGTTAAATAATTCTGCAGAAATCTTATCTGTTTTTTCTAAGTTGATTAGTTTGAAAGCAACCGCCCTATCCGCTTCTGTTACGGTTGGAGGAATTTCATATTTATAAACTTTCAAAGGGAAGAATAAATAACTTTCAATTTCTTTAATAAAATATTGGTCATCTACTTGTTTAATATATCCCAGAAATTTATTGGTTAATTGTGCTTTATTAATCAATACTTCAAGGGCATTATTAAATTCATACAATACATGATCTGCAAAAAATACGCCAGCGCTCGATTTTTTAATGATAAACTTCACATTGTCGCCAACCAAAAAACGATGAGGTTTTTTAATTAATTTAAGCTGCACATATTTCTCCTGTTGCTTATCATCAATAATCGCCTGAATCTTTTTGGATTTATTTCCTGTTATATATTCTATTGTTGCAATTTGCTTATCGTTGTTGATGTAGGTAATTTTTCCCCTGTAGTATTTTTCAGACATAATTCAAATATAGTTTAAACGTGGGGATTAGAGGTTTGTGAAGTTTGTGAGGTTTGTGAGGTTTGTGAAGTTTAAGAGGTTCAATTTGTTCAAATGGTTCAATGAGTTCAATATGTTCAAAAGGTTGGAAGTGTTTTCTATTCCTCTAGCGCCGGTTTCCAAACCGGTGTCTACAAGAGGTTCAAAAAGTCAGAGCGAAAATGAGAACGAGAACGAAAATTGAGTTTTGGCTTTTTTCTTCATTCACATTCTGTTTCTCGCTCTAACCAAAAAACTTCGTGGCTTTGTGTCTTCGTGCCAAGAAAATGTTCAATAGGTTCAATTTGTTCAATGAGTTCAAAAGGTTGGAAGCATTTTCCAATTATTAGCAACTTTGTTTTATAAAAAACTTCTGCCGTGTGTTTCAAAATCTTTGCGTCTTTGCTCCTTTGCGAGCTTTGCGTGAAACAAAAAAACTTCGTGCCTTTGCGTTTTCGTGCCTTCGTGTTTAAAAAATGCTGCAAGCATTTCAACTTCGTGTTTCATTTACAAAAAGCTCTAATTACTCACCAACGTTCCAACTTTCTCACCCGTTACCACATTCAAAAGATTTCCAGGTTGATTCATGTCAAAAACAATAATGGGTAAATTGTTTTCCATGCAAAGTGTAAACGCAGTCATATCCATTACTTTAAGTTGTTGGCTGATGCATTCTGAGAAAGTAATTTTATCATATTTAGTGGCATCTGGATTTTTTTCAGGATCTGCGGTATAAATCCCATTTACACGCGTTCCTTTTAAAATAACATCTGCTTTTATTTCAATAGCCCTCAATGAACCTGCTGTATCAGTAGTGAAATATGGATTACCAGTACCAGCGCCAAAGATTACAACACGACCTTTTTCTAGATGACGTATCGCTCTTCTACGGATATAAGGTTCTGCAATTTGTTCCATTTTTATGGCGCTTTGTAAACGCGTATACACACCCGCTTTCTCAAGTCCACTTTGTACAGCCATACCATTAATTACAGTGGCAAGCATGCCCATGTAATCTCCCTGAGCTCTTTCAATTCCTGTTTCAGCTTCATTCATTCCACGATAAATATTTCCGCCACCAATTACCAATGCTACTTGAACACCCATATCGGTTATCTGTTTGATATCTTTTGCGTATTGAGCAATTACATCAGAGTCTAATCCAAAACTTTTATCTCCCATTAAAGATTCACCGGATAATTTCAATAAAATTCTTTTGTACTTTGGCAACATGATTGGGTATATTTTTATTGTTGAATAAATTTAAAATAATAATCAAAAAAAACCCGGCTTTTAAAAACCGGGCTTTAATAAATTATCCTAATGCAACTCTCTTAAATTCAGTAACACTTAAATTGGCATCGATGCCTTTTAAATATTCTGAAACAGATTTGTTGCCATCTTTTACAAAGGCTTGAGCCATTAAGGTATTGTCTTTGAAAAATTTATTTAATTTTCCCATCGCAATTTTTTCTGCCATTTCTGCTGGTTTACCTTCTGCTTTAACCAATTCAATTGCGATGTCTTTTTCTCTAGCGATAACTTCTGGAGAAATTGAGCTTTCGTCAACTGCTAATGGGTTCATCGCAGCGATTTGCATAGCCACATCTTTTCCAGCTTCAGCTGCTTCTAATGTTAATCCTACCAATACACCCATACGGTTTGAACCGTGAATGTAAGTAGCAACATAAGGCGCTTCGATTCTTTCAAATTTAGAGATTTCAATTTTTTCTCCGATTGCAGCTAATTTATCATTGATCATATCAGATACTTTAGCACCATTGATTTCTACATTATTTAATTCTTCTGCAGATTTTACATTGTGTGCAATTGCTGCATCAGCAATGCTTTGTGCAAATGCAACGAAATCAGCATTTTTACTTACAAAGTCTGTTTCGCAACTGATACATAATACAATACCAGCTTTATTGCCTGGCGTTGGATATGCTAAAATAACACCTTCTTTAGCTTCGCGATCGCTACGTTTTGCGGCTACTTTTTGGCCTTGCTTACGTAACCAATCAATTGCTGCTTCAAATTCGCCGTTACTTTCTGTTAATGCTTTACGACAATCCATCATTCCTGCTCCAGTTGCCTGACGTAATTTATTTATGTCTGCTGCTGTAATTGTACTCATAGTTACCTCCTTTAATTCTTCATTTCTGAAGTTAAATGTTTTAAATATGTTTGATAAATTAATTTACTTTAAAATTATTTTCCAGCTGGTCTTCTGTTTCCGCCGCCACCTGGACCACCAGTTGTACGTCTTTTAGCTGGAGCTCCAGAACCTGCACCTGGCCCTCTGCCACGTTTGTTTCTGTCATCACCACCATCTACTTTTTGCTCAAAACGTGCTGCTTTTGCTTCTGCGCTTTCTTCAACATCATTTTGATCATCATCGCTATCTTTATCCATTTGACGTTCTTGTAATCCTTCAGCAATTGCTGCAGTAATATAATTAACTACAATAGAAATAGATTTTGTTGCATCATCATTTGCAGGAATTGCGAAATCAATTTTGTTCGGATCGCAATTGGTATCTACCATTCCAAACGTTCCGATGTTCAAACGCTTTGCTTCAGCAAGTGCGATATGCTCATGACCTATATCAACCATGAACAAAGCAGCTGGTACACGGCTAATTTGTGCTATACCGCCCAATACTTTTTCCATTTTTTCTTTATCTCTCGTTAAGGTTAATCTTTCTTTTTTAGTAAGATTTTCTGCACTACCATCGCCTAATAACTTTTCGATGCTCTGCATTTTTTTAACACTTTTACGAACAGTATTGAAGTTTGTCAACATACCACCTAACCATCTTTCAGTTACGTATGGCATATTTACACGTTGAGCACACTCAGATACGATTTCTTTCGCTTGTTTTTTTGTAGCAACAAACATAATTTTCTTTCCGCTACGAGCAATTGCTTTCATAGCAGCAGCTGCTTCTTGCATACCTTCAACCGTTTTGTTAAGGTCGATGATATGAATACCTTTTTTCTCTGCGAAAATGTAAGGCAACATCTTTGGATTCCATTTTTTCTTCAAGTGACCAAAATGAACACCTGCTTCTAAAAGTTGCTGTTGTAATGATGTATTTTCCATTTATAATTTTTTTAAAGTTGTTTGGGGTTTAGCGTTTGGCGTTTAATGTAATAACAACACCAAACACCAAACACGAAACGAAATAATATTAACGCTTGCTGAACTGGAAGCTTCTTCTTGCTTTTTTGCGACCTGGTTTTTTACGCTCAACTGATCTAGGATCACGTTTCAATAAACCTGCTGCTTTTAATACTGGACGCAATTCAGGATTTACTTCTAATAAAGCCCTTGAAATGCCTAATTTAGCTGCTTCTGCCTGACCTTTAACACCGCCACCAGTTGCATTAACCAAAATATCAAATTTATCAGAAAGCTCAACAGTTTTCAAAGGAGCTTCTACTTGATTTTGCAAATACACTAAAGGAAAATAATCTTTGTAATCTTTTCCATTAACGGTAATTTTTCCTTCTCCTTTTGAGAGAAACACACGAGTAACCGCTTCTTTTCTACGGCCTACTGCATTTTTTTGTTTTTCCATTATTATACTTTATTTAATCAGTAACAATTACTGAATGGATTATTTAATTTTTGTGAAGATTAATTCTGCTGGCTTTTGTGAAGCATGTGGATGCTCAGCACCTGCATAAACAAATAATTTTTTATACATTTTGCGGCCTAATCTATTTTTTGGCAACATACCCTTAATAGCTCTTTCGATAACTACTTCTGGACGACGCTTCAATAAATCTTTAGCAGCTTCCCCTTTTTGACCCCCTGGGTATCCACTGTAGGTTAAATATTCTTTATCTGCCATTTTATTACCGGTAAAAACTACCTTTTCGCAATTGGTTACAATTACGAAATCTCCGCAATCAACGTGTGGAGTGTAATAAGCTTTGTTCTTACCACGAAGAACAGACGCAATTTTTGCGCACATACGTCCAACGGTTTGATTAGTACCATCTACAACGTACCAATTACGCTGCACGGTAGCCTCGTTCGCATGTTTAGTGGTGAAATGTAATTTACTCATTTTTACTTTTTTTTAAGTGATGCCTCAGCTATCCCCGAGGCTATAAAATTTTGGAGTGCGAAGATAATGGTGTTCTTGTGTAACCGCCAAACAAAATAGCGATTATTTTTTATCGTGCATTCATAACGTATTGATAATCAGTAAAAAAAATGCTTAATTATTTTAGATCATTTAAAACTATTGTTAACTTCCGAGTTTTTTCTACCACATAGGCGAAATCAAACGTTTAAACTGTCTATTTATTTATATATTCGTAAATAAAATTATCTTGTCTCCGCTTTTTCAAGTTGTAAATAAGAATTTTTAACAATAAATGACATGAATTTATTTAAAATAATAAAGGAAACTTGGGATGAACAAGATGACATTCCATCTTCCCCAAATAGTGATTATGTAGTTTTTGTTTTTTTGATTTGGTTAGTTACTCCAGGCATTTTATACTTTATTACTTTTTTATTATTTAATAGTCATAGAGTATCTTTCTTTTTAGGAATTCCAATTGGATTTTTATTAAACTTTTTATTCCGTAAAATAGTTAATTTTCAATACAAATTATTTTCCTTATTTATTTGGTTTATTATCATTTCAGGTGTTGTTTCATTAATCGGTATGGTTTTTTATTATTTATATATATTTTTAAAATGGATTTGGGTATCGCTCCCTAATTAGTTTGAACCTATACGATTTCAACCCTTAGTATAAATTCTCTGCGAGAATTGTTTTTTAACACAAAGACACGAAGGCACTAAGACACAAAGGTTTTAGTATGCTTTTTTAATGGAAAACACTTCCAACCTTTTGAACATATTGAACTCATTGAACCTTTTAAACATCATAAACATCTCAAACATCTTAAACCTCTGAAACCTTTCTTCTACAGCCTCTCCTCATGCTGGCTCCAATCCAAGCCTTCTTGTTCTTCTATTTCGCTTACCCTTAAAGGCATAATCAAATCTGTTATTTTTAATAAAACGAAAGTGCCTAAAAATGCAAATAGGGAAACGCCAATCATGGCCAATAGTTGTACCATAAACAATTTCGTTTCGCCATAAAACAATCCATTTCCTGGTACAGCAGCATTAATTTTTGTGTTGGCAAATACACCTGTTAATAGCATTCCCATCATTCCGCCTACACCATGGCAAGGAAATACATCAAGCGTATCATCAATATTGGTTTTAGAGCGCCATTCCACCATTAAGCTACTTACAATTGCCGTTACAAAACCAATTACAAATGATTGTGGTATGGTTACAAACCCCGCTGCTGGTGTAATGGCCACCAAACCAACTACTGCTCCAATACATGCACCCATTGCGCCTGGCCTTCTACCTCTAACCGCTTCGAAAATCATCCAAGTAAATGCTGCAGCCGCAGAAGCTGTTGAAGTAGTTCCAATTGAAATTGCAGCAATTGTATCCGCATGAAACGCCGATCCCGCATTAAACCCAATCCATCCAAACCATAACAATCCTGTTCCCAATATCACATACGTTATTCTCGCTGGATTATGAACCGACTCTGTTCTGCTTTTTAAATATATGGCACTCGCCAATGCCGCCCAACCCGCACTCATATGAACTACTACGCCACCCGCAAAATCTATGATGCCTGCTTTTGCCAATATCCCTTCAGGATGCCAAGTAGCATGTGCCAAAGGACAATAAATAAACAAACAAAACAAAACGATAAACAATAAATAAGACTTAAATTTTATCCGCTCTGCAAAAGCTCCGGTAATTAATGCAGGTGTTATAATGGCAAATTTCAATTGATAAAACGCAAATAATATTAATGGAATGGTAGGCGCCAACTTCCAAGGCTGCCCATCTATTACATTCTTCATCATAAAAAAACTCAGTGGATTTCCTATAATACCATGAAACGAATCTCCAAACGATAAACTAAAACCAACCACTACCCATATTATTGAAATCAATGCCATACATATAAAACTTTGCAACATGGTACTCAACACATTTTTCTTATTTACCATCCCCCCATAAAAAAAAGCAAGTCCGGGCGTCATTATTAACACCAATGCCGTAGCCGTTAACATCCACGCAGTATCAGCAGCATCTATAGATTCAGAATGAATCGGACCAGGTAATGACGGAATAAACAATGAAGCAAAAGCAATCAAAATTAAAATGGCAAATGTTACATATGCTGCTGATTTTGACATAAACGCTAATATTTTTAAAGTTTATTAAATATATTTTTAAAAACTAGTGCGAATTTAAAGTTTTTTTCTACTATAAAAGAAGGTTTATTAATCTTTATCTATCATTATTGTCTATTGTTTTGAATTCATCAATACTCAATTCGCCAGTTATTAGAAATATTATCTTTGAAATAAAAAATTTATGTGGCTCAATAACATTTTAGAAACTATCGGAAATACACCGTTAATTAAATTAAACAAAGTAACCAAGGATTTACCTTGTACTGTTTTAGCAAAAGTGGAGTATTTTAACCCTGGTAATTCTATTAAAGATAGAATGGCGTTAAAAATGCTTGAAGTGGCTGAGGCCGAAGGGAAAATCAAACCAGGTGGTACCATTATTGAAGGTACGAGTGGTAATACAGGTATGGGATTGGCGCTTGCAGCTTGCGTTAAAGGATACAAATGTATTTTCACTACCACCGACAAACAATCCAAAGAAAAAGCGGATATCTTAAAAGCAGTTGGTGCAGAAGTTATCGTTTGTCCTACCAATGTTGAACCCGAAGATCCACGTTCTTATTATTCTGTTTCAAAAAGATTAGCAACCGAAATTCCAAACTCTTGGTATGTAAATCAATATGATAATTTAGCCAATCGCCAAGCGCATTACGAGCAAACCGGACCTGAAATTTGGGAACAAACCGAAGGGAAAATAACGCATCTGGTGGTGGCAACTGGTACAGGTGGAACCATTGTTGGTACTGGAAAATATTTAAAAGAAAAAAATCCAAATATTAAAGTTTGGGCCATTGATAGTTATGGTTCTTTATTGAAAAAGTATTTTGAAACAGGCGAGTTGGACAACAATGAAGTGTATCCGTATATCAGCGAAGGTTTTGGTGAAGATTTTGTGCCACAGAATTACGATATGCAGTACATCGATGAGTTTACAAAAGTTACCGATAAAGATGGTGCAGTTATGGCCAGAAGAATTGCCAAAGAAGAAGGAATATTTATTGGTTACAGTTGTGGTAGTTGTTTGCAAGGTGTTTATAATTTAAAAGATCAATTAAAACCTGATGATGTGGTGGTTTGTATTTTTCATGATCATGGAAGTAGATATGTAGGTAAAGTATATAATGACGAATGGATGATGGAGCGCGGGTTTTTGGATGTGAATACATTTAAAGACATTATCAATGGTAGAAAAAGTCAAAAGCTTATCAGCTTAACTACAGACCAAACCGTTATGGAAGCCATTCATTTGATGAAGAAGTTTGACATTGAAAATATTCCTGTTTTTGAAAATGGAATTATGGTTGGTGCCATTTCTGAAAGTGGTTTATTTAATAAGATGCTTGTAAACAGTGAAATCAAAACACATTTGGTAAAAGATGTTTTAGAAAGTCCATATCCAGAAGTAAGTTTTGATACGCCTGTTGAGCGTTTAAGCAATTTTATCAATAAAGAAAACGGAGCGGTGATGAGTAAAGATGATAGTGGTTTGTATCAGATTGTAACCAAATACGACATTATTCAAAGTTTGTCTAAATAAACAACAAATTGAATAAGAATCAATACAGTGCTGCATCTTAGGATGCAGCATTTTTATTTTACGGCACTAATTTCTTCTCAAGAACGTAAAATTACGAAGTTAAAACACCTCTTTGATCTGTATCTTATACGCTGTTTTTTTCTTGATTTCGGTAATTACATCACCCCGAAAAAAGGGCAGTATTGCTCTAGTACAACATAAAAAAGCGGTGCATCTTTGTATCAGAAATCGAATGAAACTAAAACAAGATTTTGATTTCTAAAATCCTAGAAAACCAAACGAATCCAGTACCCTAAAAAAAACTAAAATCCAATAACAACGGATAAATATTTTATCCGGAAATGAAAACCAAAACCAATATCCTCACCTATGCTGTAAAAAGCGATGATGGTGGAAAACTAAAAAAAACCAATATCCTAGCCTATGCCGTAAAAAGCGATGATGGCAAAAAAACCAGTAGATCCAACATCCAAGCCGACTTACTTTCCAAATAAAAGTAAGCAGGTAAAAAAACAACAGATTTCTTTAAATCTGTAAAATTTTAAAACCCACTTCTTTTTCAATGAAAAAGAAACTCTAAAAGCAGGAAACGTTTACTCCCTATAAGTAAAACCCAATCCTGAAAAACCAAGAGTAAAAGGTTAAAAAATTTAGAGGCTGTCTTAAAAGGGCAGCCTCTTTTTTATATAAATATTAAATAATTATAAACGCTTTCGTTTTATAATAAATATTTCATAAATTTGAAATTATTCATATCAATAACCCAAAAATTTTATCATGAAAAAAACAAATGTATTTTTACTTTTAGCGTTTGCTACTGTAACTTTTTTTACTTCTTGTTCAACAGTAAACAAAGCAATGCAATCTGCTCCAATTCTATCTAGAAGTGTTGAATTAGATCCAATTAAAGCAGATCTTTCTGTTGATCAATCAAAAAAATTAAAAGGAGAAAGTTCATCTTCTTATTTTTTATTCTTCCGCCTTTCTGGTGATAACAAATACGCAGACAACATAAACTATTCTGCTGAAGCAAAAACAACTGAAAAATTACTTTCATTTTTGAACCCTTTTAAGATTTTTAAAACAATTGCTACTGGAGACGCAGTTGGAAAAGTTAAAGCTGCAGCTGCTTACAATGCTTTAGAAAATTCAAGTGCTGATGTGCTTGTTCACCCAATGTATACCATTACTGAAAAAAGTTACTTAATTTTTTATGTATACAAAGCTGAAGTAAGTGGATATGGTGGCGTTTATAAAAACTTCAGAAACGAAAAACAAAAAATCATGATTTTAGATAACGGAAAAGAAGTTTTATTACAAGACAAATAATTCCGCCTAATTTTTTTAAAAAACCCAGCTTAAATTTAGCTGGGTTTTTTTATGCCATAATTATTCAATGGCCACTTCAAAAACGTATAAATACGTTCTTTCTTCAACGTACTTCCCCAACAAAAATCCAGGTTTATTTACTATCCAACATGTAATTACATCATTGCGAAAAAAGGGCAATAATGCTCTTGTAGAGCAACTAATATCGACGCATCTTTGTGTAAGAAGTTGATTGATAGAAAATGAATTAAATATCTATCCAAACAAAATCCAAAAGAATTTAAACGTTCTTTTCAATATCCAAAAAAACCAAAAATCAATCAACTTCTATTTTTTAAAAAAGTTCTTTAAAAAACTATGAAAAAACCAAATCCAATATCCTGGCCTATGCTGTAAAAAGCGATAATGGCTGAAACCAAAACCTATGAAAATAAAACCAAATGATCCTTAACCCTTTTTAAACAATCCGACAATCTGATACCAAAAATGGTATTCAAAAAAATTAAAACCGCCTCAAATTATTGAGGCGGTTTTTTATTTTAAAACGAGGTTTATGAGGTTTGTGAGGTTTATGAAGTTCAAAAGTTTGTTAGCATTTTCTGTTTATTCGCAACTTTCTATTAAAAAAATTTCGTGCCTTCGAGTCTTTGTGCCTTCGTGTTAAATAAAAAAAGTCGTTCCAAATTGAAACGACTAAATTTTTATTTTATAAACATCTTTCTAATTATACTCCTGAATCTCCATAAAAATATATGGATCAATAGACGCATGGAAATCCAATTCTGTTGGCTCTTCCGATAATTCCATGGTTATTACTTTTTCCCCTTCACGCATTTGCCATAAAAATAAATTAGTATCTGGCGTAAACATAAAAAATAATTCTGGCATCATTTCTTTCAACTGACCATTCCAACAAGCTTCTTTTAACTTTTCGTGTTGAGATAAATAGTTGTTTGTATTTGGCATACTGTTATTTTCAGCATATTGCCTGTTGGCAAATTTGGTTCCTTGTACAAGAATTACTTCTTGGTGTGTTGATAATCTAGGCATAGGTTACGTTTTTTAAAACTTTTATAAACCTATAACGATGATTGATGCCAGATTATTACATTTCTAAAAAAATAAAAGCAATTAAAAAACTTCTTTAACAACATTAGCGACCAACATTGGTCTTCCTAATGTATAATAGTGCAAAACTGGAACACCTGCTTTTTTCAATTCTTTTGATTGCTCAATCATCCATTCTTCCCCAATTTTTTCTACATCTAAATCCGTTTTACACGCCTGAACCGCTTCTGATAACGGCGTTGGTAAATCAATATGGAATGTTTTTGGTAAAATAGTCAACTGTTTTTTGGTATATACCGGCTTCAACCCTGGAATAATTGGTACGTTTATGCCAATTTCTCTACATGCATTTACAAATGCAAAATACTTAGCATTGTCAAAAAACATTTGTGTAATGATATAATCTGCACCCGCATCTACTTTTGCTTTCAAATGTTTCAAATCCGATTCCATATTTGGCGCCTCAAAATGCTTCTCTGGATAACCCGCAACACCAATACAAAACTTTGTTTTGATTGTATTTTTCAAATCCTCTTCCAAATAAATACCATCATTCAAGTTTTTAACTTGCTTTAATAGGTCAATAGCAAATTGATGACCTCCTGGTTCTGGTTCAAATGCACTTTCATTTTTGGCCGCATCTCCACGAAGTACCAACACATTATCTATCCCCAAATAATTTAAATTAATCAACGCATCTTCCGTTTCATTTATACCAAACCCACCGCATATCAAATGTGGAACCGTATCTACATTATACTTATTCATGATAGACGCACAAATAGATTCTGTTCCGGGACGCTTTCTTACGACAACTTTTTCAAAACTGCCGTCTGCCTTTTTTTTGAAGGTATGCTCACTTCTATGATAAGTTACATTTATAAAAGAAGGATTATACTCCATCAAAGGGTCTAAATGACTATATAAAGATTGAATACCTTTTCCTTTTAACGGTGGTAAAATTTCAAATGATACCAAGGTTTTATTAGATTGATTGATATGGTCTGTTACTTTCATCTTTCTTTAAAATTTATTAACTTTCTTTAAATCGTTTTTACGCTTTGAACTCTTTATAAACACTATTTTCAAAATAATTGTTTAAAAGATTGGTTTTATTTATTTCGATGGTGAAGATAAATCCTATTGAAAAGAAAATCAAAGATTGATAATATTTATTTCAATTAACAGCCTATTTTATAAAGTTTAATGCGTCAAATAGTTTACATCCGCTAAATTTGTATGTAATGAATTTAACCATATACAGCAAAAATCTTGTAAAGGTATACGGCAGTAGAACTGTTGTTAACGACGTTTCCTTTGATGTAAGTCAGGGTGAAATCGTTGGTTTGCTCGGTCCAAATGGTGCTGGAAAAACCACATCGTTTTACCAAGTAGTAGGTTTGGTTAAATCCGATCAAGGTGAAGTTTTTTTAAACGATACCAATATCACCAAGTTGCCTATGTACAAACGCGCGCAATTGGGTATTGGTTATTTACCTCAAGAAGCAAGTGTTTTTAGAAAGCTTAGTGTTGAAGATAACATTACGGCAGTTTTGGAAATGACAAAGCTTAAAAAATCTGAACAGAAAGAAAAACTAGAATCGTTATTAAACGAATTCAGGTTGCAGCATGTACGAAAAAACAATGGCGATACACTTAGTGGGGGAGAAAGAAGAAGAACGGAGATTGCGAGAGCGCTTGCTGTAAATCCAAAATTTATTTTACTAGATGAGCCCTTTGCTGGCGTGGATCCTATCGCAGTTGAAGACATTCAAGAAATTATTGCCAAACTGAAATACAAAAACATTGGTATCCTAATAACCGATCATAATGTAAATGAAACCTTATCTATTTGTGATCGAGCGTATTTACTAATTGATGGAAAAATATTTAAACACGGCACTGCCGAAGAATTGGCAAGCGACGAACAAGTGCGTAGATTATATCTAGGTAGAAATTTTGAATTAAAAAGAAAAGACTATCTCCACGAACAAGCGTCAAATGAAGATTTAGAAGATTCGAAATTAAAAGAATAAATATTTTCTAAAACAAGGTTATATCTAAATAAAACATCGTTTTTCATTCATCAGCATATTTTCATATCTTTCATAAATGAAGTTTCTTGCTCCTGCAATATCAAAAATTGCCAGAATGCGTATTTGGCGAATTAAGAATTGGAGAAATCATCCTGTTGCTGCACAACGAGATGTTTTACAAGACCTTGTTACTACAGCCCAATACACCGATTTCGGAAAAGCACATCATTTTTCAAACCTTTATTCACTTAAAGCGTTCAAGGCTAACGTTCCCATTCAAGAATACGAAAACACCGCTCCATTTATAGAAAAAATGATGAACGGTGAAGAAAATATTTTATGGAATACACCCGTAAAATGGTTTGCGAAAAGTAGCGGCACCACAAGCAGCAAAAGCAAATTCATTCCTGTTAGCGAAGAAAGCTTGCAAGAAAATCACTTTAAAGCCAGTAAAGATGTATTAGCCAATTACTACAATAATTTTCCTTCAAGCGATTTGCTTACAGGCAAAGGATTAGTGGTAGGCGGTTCGCATCAATTAAATCAAGTTAATGACGAAATTCAATATGGTGATTTAAGTGCCGTGTTGATGCAAAACACACCGTTTTGGGGACAATGGCTTAGAACACCCGAATTAAGTGTGGCACTTTTAGATAATTGGACAGATAAAATTGAAAAGCTAGCTACTGCAACAGCAGATGAAAATGTAACATCAATCGCCGGGGTTCCTACATGGACATTGTTATTGCTAAAAAGAATTTTAGAAATCAAAGAAAAAAATTGCATCAAAGAAGTTTGGCCAAATCTTGAATTATATATTCATGGTGGTGTTTCGTTTATCCCTTACCGTGAACAGTTTGAAAAAATCATGGGCGCACCAATTAATTATCTTGAAATTTATAATGCCAGTGAAGGTTTTTTTGCTGGTCAGGAAAATCCAAACGATGATGGAATGACGCTTTTTACTGAGCATGGAATATTTTACGAATTTATGCCCGTTGAAGAATATGGAAAGCCAACACCTTTAACCATTGGATTAGATAAAGTAAAACTTAATCAAAACTATGCGCTTATCATCAGCACTGCTGGTGGTTTGTGGAGATATTTGGTTGGAGATACCGTTTCGTTTACTTCCATTAATCCTTATCGTATAAAGGTAACCGGTAGGTTAAAACATTACATAAATGCTTTTGGTGAAGAACTCATTGTAGAAAATAGTGATCGCGCCATTGCTATTGCAGCGCAAATCACCAATTCACGAGTTTTAGACTATACGGCTGCACCAATATTTTTTTCTGAAACACATAATGGTGCCCACGAATGGCTTATCGAATTTGAACAACAACCAACTAATTTAAATAAGTTTACCATTGAATTGGATAACGCATTAAAATCTTTAAACAGCGATTATGAAGCCAAGCGTGCTGGCAATATTGCACTTGAACTTCCAAAAATTCAAATCTTACCCAATGGCGTTTTCAACAAATGGCTTTTGAGTAAAAACAAATTGGGTGGCCAACATAAAATACCTCGACTTTGTAATGACCGTAAAATTTTAGAAGAAATTCTAACCCTGATTTAATGTGGTCCTATTTTATTTATTACTTTCGCAATACATAATTTTCTATTAAAATCATATAAAGCAATTACAAAAATGAATTTACTATCAGGAAAAGTTGCCATTGTAACAGGAGCTGCAAGAGGAATCGGAGAAGCTGTTGCGTTAAAATTTGCACAAGAAGGCGCTCATGTCGCATTTACTTATGTTAGTGATGGCAGTCGTGATAAAGCAAACGCACTGGTTGAAAAAATTACTGCGATGGGTGTAAAAGCTAAAGCTTATCAAAGCAATGCCGCAGATTTTAATGCATGCGAAACTTTTGTAAATGATGTTATTGCTGAGTTTGGACAAGTTGATATTTGTGTAAACAATGCCGGTATTTCTAAAGATAATTTGTTGTTGCGCATGAGTGTTGAACAATGGAATGAAGTAATTCAAGTGAATTTGAATAGCGTTTTTAATATGACCAAACAAGTTATTAAGCCGATGATGAAAGCAAAATCGGGAAGCATCATAAACATGAGCAGTGTAATTGGTGAAATGGGAAATGCAGGACAAGCAAGTTATGCAGCAAGTAAAGCTGGTGTTATTGGATTTACAAAAAGCGTTGCTAAAGAATTGGGAAGTAGAAATATCCGTTGCAATGCCGTTGCTCCTGGATTTGTA
Source organism: Chitinophagaceae bacterium (assembly GCA_027489035.1). Classification (GTDB taxonomy): domain Bacteria; phylum Bacteroidota; class Bacteroidia; order Chitinophagales; family Chitinophagaceae; genus Ferruginibacter. The sequence continues at coordinate 18,705 of JAIYAN010000013.1, read as the reverse complement.
GAAACAGATATGACCAGTTATTTACAAGATGGAAATAGTGCAGATAAATATAAATCTTTAATTCCTTTAGGCCGATTTGCATCAGCTGAAGATATTGCCAACGTTTGTTTGTTTCTTGCTTCGGACATGGGTAGTTATGTAACAGGACAAACGATAAGCGCTTGTGGTGGAATGAATATATAGTTTCATTTTTTATTATTATTGATTTGCGAGTTTGTGGTTTGGCGTTTGGCGTTAAATGTTCAATTAGTTCGAAAGACTAAATACAAGATTGAGAAGAAATGTTGATTAGTGTCGAAATATATTACGGTGAGATGTCTTTAAAATTGATTGAAACTAATTTTTTAAACTTAAATTTGGTTTAAGTTTTAATACCCACTTTGTGAAAAAATTAATTACCCTTTTTTTATTAATTGTTATTTCTGTTAATTACCTCAGCATAATAGAAAACATTTGTTTTTTACATAATTACATTAATAAAAAAGAAGTATCATCTTTAAAAAAATCTTTCAATATCGAAAAAAACGAAAAAGATTCGGATGATGAAGGTGATGATGAAACTGAAAAAAATCAAAAAGAAAAATATGTTTCACTTCATGAGTCATTAATAAATCTTTTTGTATTTAATAATTGTAATAAAAATTTATTTTTCTCCGTAGAAATAATTTCTGCTCCTTTTATTGATAAGGACGGACCTCCTCCAAATTTATTCGCTTAATAATTTTTTAGATTTTTTAGATTTCATAATTATTAAAATGAATATTTAATTCTGTTTGAACTTTCTCAAAAATCATTTTTTAAAAATTATTCTTAATTAGATTAATTAATTTCATTTTCAGATTTATTTTAATTTTTTATGAAAAAATATATTCAAAATATTGGCGCAGATTTTTCTGCATCATTGGTGGTTTTTTTGGTGGCAATTCCTCTTTGCTTGGGCATTGCTGTTGCAAGTGGTGTTAACGAGATGAGTGGTATTATTGCTGGTGTAGTTGGTGGAATTGTTGTTGGAATCATTAGTGGCAGTCAATTAAGTGTAAGTGGTCCTGCAGCCGGATTAACAGCCATTGTAGCAGCCGGCGTTTTGAAAGTTCCTGCTATTGAAGCTTTCTTTTTAGCTGTTGTCATTGCTGGTGCATTCCAAATTTTAATGGGTGTATTTAAATTGGGTATCATTGGCGATTATATTCCAAATAGCGTTATCAAAGGAATGTTGGCAGCAATTGGTATTATTCTAATTTTAAAACAAGTGCCTCATTTAGTTGGTTATGATAAAGATTATGAAGGCGATGAAACCTTTTTTCAAATTTCAGGCGAAAATACTTTTTCCTCTATTTTAAATGGTATAAATCATTTTACACCAAATGCAATAATTATTGGATTAATTGGAATTGTTATTTTAATAATTTATGAAAATAAAAAAATAAAATCTTTAAAGTTTTTTCAATTGTTTAGTGGGCCTTTATGCGTGGTTATTATTGGCGTATTGCTAAATCAATTTTTGGGTAATATCGAAAATCCGATAACAGATAGAAACGCACATTTGGTTAATATTCCAATTGCAAATACAGCCAACGAGTTTTTTAGCTTTTTAAAATTTCCAAACTGGGGATTTTTAAACAATGCCGATGTATGGGTTGTTGGCTTTACTTTAGCCATGGTAGCATCACTTGAAACCCTTTTAGGCATTGAAGCTGTTGATAAATTAGATCCTTTAAAAAGAGTAACACCAACGAATCGAGAATTAATTGCACAAGGATTGGGAAACATGACAAGTGGATTGTTGGGTGGTCTTCCACTCACCAGTGTAATTGTACGAAGCAGCGCCAATGTAAATGCTGGAGCAAAAACAAAATCGAGTACAATTATTCACGGATTGCTCATTTTAATCTGTGTAGTATTTTTACCCAATGTTTTAAACTTAATTCCAAAAGCAGCATTGGCTGCTATCCTAGTATTTACAGGGTATAAATTGGCAAAAATCACTTTGTTTAAAGAATATTATCAAAAAGGTTGGGATCAGTTTATGCCTTTTGTTATTACAATTATAAGTATCATTTTAACCGACTTATTAAAAGGGGTAATTATTGGTATTTTCATTGGGTTGTTTTACGTGATTAGAAGCAATTATAGATCTGCTATTTTTTCTATTTCTGAAGGAAACAATGTTTTAATAAGATTGAGAAAAGATGTTTCCTTTTTTATAAAACCGCTTTTAAAAAAGAAGTTGGAAGAAATTCCAGAAAATTCCAACATCATTATTGATTTAGTGCATGCCGAACATATTGATAAAGACGTAATTGATACCATAAATGAATTTATTAAACATGCTGCGTTGAAAAACATAAATTGTACTATCAAAAAAAATGAACACAATAAACTGCATCAATTATTAGAAACAAATTAATTAAATACAAATTAAAACTGATTTAAAAACTATATATTTATTTATCTTCAAAAAAAACAAAAAATGATAAACGTATACGAGAAATTATTGTTAGAAAATAAAGCATGGGCTAAAGAACAAGTACAAATAGATCCGGAATTTTTTTCTAGATTATCACATATCCAATCTCCGGAATTTTTATGGATAGGCTGTAGTGATAGTAGGGTGCCCGCAGATAAAATTACCGGAACTCAACCTGGCGAAATATTTGTGCATAGAAATATTGCCAATATGGTGGTTCATACAGACATAAATTTATTAAGTGTTTTAGAATACGCTGTAGAAGTTTTAAAAGTAAAACACATTATTGTTTGTGGTCATTACGGATGTGGGGGAGTTAAAGCCGCTATGGGAAATCAGTCATTAGGTATTATTAATAAATGGTTGCGAAGTATTAAAGATGTTTATAGAATTCACAGAGATGAGATTGATAAAATTGAAAATGAAGAAGATCGTACAAACAGATTAATTGAATACAATGTAATGGAACAGGTTATGAATCTAGCCAAAACATCAATTATTCAAAGAGCTTGGAAAAACAATCAACGCCCACATTTACATGGATGGGTTTATGGTTTGAACGATGGAATTATAAAACCAGTTTATGAAATGGAACCAGGTACACATATTGACCATCTTTATGAATATGATAATTTATAAAAAATGACTGTTGAAAAACTAATTTCTCATTATGGCCTTTTACCACATCCAGAAGGAGGGTGGTACAAAGAAACGTATAGAAGCAGCAACAATATTATACAAAGCGCCCTGCCTTCAAATTTTACAGAAGGCAGGGTTTTTAGCACAGCCATTTATTTTTTATTGGAACAGGGAAATTTTTCTGCATTTCATAAAATTAAAAGTGATGAATGCTGGCATTTTTATGCTGGACAAACCCTATTGGTGTACGTTATTAACGCCGAAGGAAAATTAGATATCATAAAATTGGGCAATGATATTGAAAATGGAGAAGTATTTCAGTATGTTGTTCCTGCCAATTGTTGGTTTGCAAGTATTCCTGCTGATCATGCAGCATTTTGTTTTGTTGGATGTACTGTTTCGCCGGGTTTTGATTTCAACGATTTTGAATTGGCAAAAGCAGATGATTTAATAAAAGAATTCCCCGAACTTTCTGAGGAAATTAAAAAATTATGTAGACAATAATAAGTCTAAATTTCTTTAATCAAAATACAATAATCTTCAGAAATGGGGAGAAATGCATAATCATAACAGTAATAGATATACGAACCTTTTGCCAATTTTTTAGACTTTGTATTATAAGAAAATAGAAATCCATTATTGATTAGTATTTCCTTTTTTATTTTTATATAGTTGATCTCTTCTTCAAAAAAGCTTTCAATAATTCTTCTATTTTTTCCTAAAATATTATTCGTGTTTCTTACCAAATTATTGGTTGTAGATTTTAATTGATTGTTAAAAATGTTTCTACAATAATCATCACAGAATTTTTTATCCGTTCTACCTTTGATGATTTTTTTGCAATGCAGACATGTTTTGTTTTCCATTTTTTTATTTTAAAATTAAAATCAATCCAATATTTCTTATCCGTTTTTACACGGTTATAAACATGTATTTTCAACAACAAACGAATAAGTACCGACTATTTTTTAATTGTAATAGCACATTTGCTATGTCTTTTTATTGGCGCCAGTAATTGACTGAAATATTATTTTAAACAATTAAAAAACACACAACATGTTTTCATTAAGAAACAAAGTACAATTGATTGGAAATCTGGGAAAATCGCCAGATGTAAAAAACACAGAAGCCGGTAAAAAATTAGTCCGCTTTTCTGTGGCTACCAACGAAACTTACACCAACACTAAAGGTGAAAAAGTAAAAGAAACCCAATGGCACAATTTAGTGGCTTGGGGTAAAGTAGCGGATATTGCTGAAAAATACCTCGACAAAGGTTCTGAGGTGGCAATAGAAGGAAAATTAATCAGTAAAGATTACTTGGATAAAGAAGGCGTTAAAAAATACGTCACCGAAATTCAAGTAAACGAGTTGCTTTTATTAGGCAGCAAAGCTTCTGCTTAAATCCAAGTTTTATTTTAATGTCATTATGTATTGAAAATATTCAATTTTGTTGGTCGTGTATTGCATTTTATTAATCTATGAAAATCAATCTTTACACCAAAGACAAAAGCATTTTTAACTAAGATATCAAAGAAAAATTTTAGTCAAATGCTACATAATGACATTTTTATATATTATAATTTATATAAATATTATCTACCCATGAACAACAATAGAATTTGCACATCGCTAGGGTTTACGCCTGAAATTCTAGATGCCTGACCCAATGTTTTTGGTTTGATTTTATTGAATTTTTGACGGGCTTCATTACTTAATGAAACCAAATTGTCGTAATTAAAATTATCTGGAATAATTAAGTTTTCAAGTTGGCTCATTTTTTGAACCATTTCTTTTTCCTTTTCTATATAGGTTTCGTACTTAAGTTGAATTTCTACTTGTTCTAAGGAATCGTATTCAAATTTGTTTAAGAAAGTTTGAATGGAAGGAATATTATTAATCATAGACTTAAGGTCCACGCCTGGTCTAAGCAATAACTGAGCAGCTTTTTGTTTATTTAATAAAGCAGATGAATTTACACTTTCTAAATATTCGTTTGCTTCTAACGGTTCAATATTTTCTTTTTGCAAGTAATCTTTTAATACAACTACGTCATTTTGCTTTTTAATTAAGTTATTTAATCTTTCCTGTGAAGCCAACCCTAAATTGAAGCTTAATTCTGTTAATCTGATATCTGCATTGTCTTGGCGAAGTAGAGTTCTATATTCAGCCCTACTGGTAAACATTCGATATGGCTCGTCTGTTCCTTTGTTGATTAAATCATCAATTAGTACACCAATATAGGCATCGCTTCTTTTTAGAACAAAAGGTTCTAATTCCCTAGAAGCTTGATGTGCATTAATTCCAGCCATTAATCCTTGGCAAGCCGCTTCTTCATACCCTGTAGTTCCATTAATTTGTCCAGCAAAGAACAAATTCTTAATATGCTTTGTTTCTAAGCTAAAACTTAACTGTGTTGGTGGAAAGAAATCGTATTCTATGGCATATCCAGGTCGGAACATTTTGCAATGTTCAAAACCAGGTACTTTTTTAAGTGCTTTTATTTGTACTTCCTCTGATAATGAAGTAGAAAATCCATTTACATATATCTCAATGGTATTCCAACCTTCAGGTTCTACGAAAAGTTGATGCCTATCTCTTTCAGCGAATCTATTTATTTTATCTTCAATGCTCGGGCAATATCTTGGTCCTGTTCCTTGAATTCTGCCTTTAAACATTGGACTTGATTCAAATCCGTCTTTTAATAAGCTATGAACTTCTTCATTTGTATAGGTAATCCAGCAACTTTTTTGATCTTCGGCTTTTAATTGAGGTTTTTCTAAATAACTAAACCCAACTATTTCATCATCGCCTTTTTGTTCCTCCATTTTAGAATAGTCCAAACTTCTACCATCAATACGAGGTGGTGTACCTGTTTTAAGGCGATCGCTTTCAAAACCTAGTGAAACCAGTTGTTCTGTTATCCCTTTTGCCGATTTTTCCGCTACTCTTCCGCCTCCAAAATTCTTTTCTCCGATATGAATTACGCCATTTAAAAATGTACCATTGGTTAATACTACCGAATTTGCCTTTATTCTATGACCTAAACTTGTAACTACACCTTCTACTTTATGGTTGTTTATCAAAAGTTCTACCACAGTATCTTGATAAAAATCAACGTTTGGCGTGTTTTCTAACATTTCTCTCCATGTTGCCGCAAATAACATTCTATCACTTTGTGCCCTTGGGCTCCACATTGCTGGACCTTTTGAACGATTCAACATTCTAAATTGAATCATGCTTTTATCGGTAACAATACCGCTATATCCACCAATTGCATCGATTTCCTTTACAATTTGTCCTTTTGCTATTCCGCCCATAGCTGGATTACAACTCATTTGGGCGATGGTTTGCATATTCATTGTAATAAGCAACACTTTACTGCCCAAATTTGCAGCTGAAGCGGCGGCTTCACAACCCGCATGACCAGCACCAACAACGATAACATCATATTTTTGAAACATAGGTACAAAGATAATACGCAGAAGATAAAATATAGATAGAAAAATGTTTAAAACGCTTCGCTGGTTTAGGGTAGAGAGTGTATACGCTTTTATCTCCTTCTTACTATTGTTTAAAACGCTTCGCTGGTTTAAGGGTTTAATGGATTAATGGTGGGAAGCGTATTCGCTTTGATCTCCTTCTTTATATTGAAGATTTTGATTGGATAGGTTTGAATGTTCCACGTGGAACATTATGCATAAAAGTATAAAACTAATTAGCTTGTTTCCTTACTGTATTCGTGATAATTGATTCAAGAGGCTTGATCTCGTTTGACAAACAAATTTATTTTATATACTTCAAAACATCCCCCTTGGGGGATTGAGGGGGCCGGATGCTTGATTCGCCTTTTATGTTCCACGTGGAACATTACGATGGAAAATAGAGACTTAAGTATTCTTGTTCCTTTGCGCGCATTAAAGCAATGTCTTTTTTTGATTTGTCTTTATAACCACATAGGTGTAATATCCCATGAAATATTACTCGATGTAATTCATTGGAAATGGTAGTATTATAATCCTTCGCGTTGTATTTGACACGATCTGTACTAATGTATAATTCGGCAGTGATTTTATTTTCATTTTTGGGTGTCAGATCAAAAGTTATGATATCGGTAAAGTAATTATGGTTTAAGTGCTGTTTATTTATTTCCAAAAGGTATTCATCCGAACAAAAAATTATAGAAATATCCTTTGGCTTATATCCTTCTTTTTTCATTAAAAAAATAATAAACGATTTTAACTTTCCACGTTCTTTTAATGAAATGGCATTTTGAAAAAATAAATTGATTTCCATAAAGAATAAATTGAACACCAAAAGTAAAAAGATTATCTATTAATTATCTTTACAACCAAATAATAGTAATGTTTAAAAAACTTTCAGAAATTGAATCAGGGAAAACGGTTACGATTAAGTCATTTGAGAATGAAGATCTATATCTGAAATTGATGGAGATGGGTTGTGTTCCAGGCGAAACAATAAAAATAGAAAACATTGCTCCATTTAAAGATCCGATTTCTATTTTGGTTTCTGGATATCATTTAAGCCTTCGTTTAAAAGAAGCAGAAAATATTATAGTTGAAGAAATAATTTAAAAATGAGAGTAGGACTATACTTCGGTTCATTTAATCCCATTCATATTGGTCATTTGATCATTGCAAACCATTGTGTAGAAAATGAAAATCTAGATGAGGTTTGGTTTGTTGTTTCTCCACAAAATCCATTCAAACAAGAACATCAATTACTTAATGCCCAATTAAGATTGAATATGGTAAGATTGGCCATAGAAAATACAGATAAATTAAAAGCAAGTAATATCGAATTCAATCTTCCTAAACCTTCCTATACCATAAACACATTAATCTATCTTGAAGAAAAATATCCTAATCATCAGTTTGAAATTATTTTAGGAAGCGATGGATTTCAAAATATTGAAAAATGGAAAAACAGTAAATATATTATAGATAAATATAATTTCATTGTTTATCAACGTCCTGGCTTTTTATTAGAAAAACAAATAAAAGCAAACTATAGATTTACAGATAGTCCACAAATATATCTTTCGTCTACACATATCCGTGAGTTAGTTAAAAATAAAAAATCGATTCAATTTTTAGTGACCGATTTAGTTAGAGAAAATATAGAAAATAATGGTTTGTATAAATGAGTAATTAAAATATAAAACCTAATAATAGACAAAGTATAACTAAAATAGGAGGAGGTAATTTTGTTTTAATTAAAATTAGAAAAGTAGAAAAGAAAATTAAAAATGAAAAAATGAATTCCATTTTTGTAGATGCTGAAAATAAATCGTTAATTAAATAAATTGCTGCTGCACAAATAAAGCCAGGAACAACTGACTTTATCCCTTCAATGGCTCGAAAAATGATAACGTAACGCTTTAGATTTTCCCAAATTGGAAAGAAAAAATAGAGCAATAAAATTCCGGGTAAAAACAATGCAATACTTCCTAAAACGCAACCATAAAACTGATTTAATTTTCCTTTGTCTTTCATTGCCATACCACCAACATAAGAACCAATTGAAAAAACAGGCCCTGGAATTGCACGAATCATTCCAAAACCAACAATCAAATCTGAATTAGAAATTTTTATTGAATTGGGATTTTTAATTTGGGTTTGTTTATCTGTTGGACGAGCCACGTATTGATCTAGCATCATTGGAAACAGTACATCACCACCACCATAAACCAAACTACCAAAACGATAAAAGTTTTCAAAAACATTAAATGCATTTCTGTTTTGCCACTCGTTTTTCCTAGCTGATTCACTCAGAAATCCAGCAATAACAAAAATGAAAATAAATAACCATAAATTTTTCCATTGAATAATTTTTGGTTTTAAATCAGTTGTTGAAGGAATTCTTTTACTGCTGAAATTTGTTACTATACCAGCAAGTACAATCAACAAAGGAAATATCCAAGGCTTTTTAAAAAATAAAAGAGTTAGAAATGTTGATAATAAAAATATGATTGTTGTGATTTTATTGTTTACAGATAATTTGAAATTTCCATAAAAAGAAAATAACAAAAATCCAATCGTCATAGGTTTTATAAATTTAAATAGAGATGCATTAAAACTTTCATGTGCATTCGAACTTATTAAAAATGAAAGAGCACCCATCAAAATACATGCAGGTAAAATCCAAATAAGCAGTGTAATTATTGAAAGTAAAAAACCACCTCGTTTGTATCCGATTAAAGTAATTAATTGAGTACTTGAAGCTCCGGGTAGAATTTGAGAAAAAGCAAATAAATCATGAAGTGTATCTTCAGAGATATATTTTTTTTGTACAAACGTTTTTTTCAACATACCTAAATGACCTTGCGGACCACCGAAAGCAGTAATGGTATATAAAAAGACTGTCTTTAAAAAAGTATAATTTTTAGACCAAAACAATAATCAAGAATTTTACATTAATTATAAAACTGAAAATTAACGAATGTATATTTGATTATGAAAATGTATAGAAAATCTAATTTTATTAAATTATTTAAAATAATAATTTGTTTTGCAGTTATTATTTTTGATTCTTTATTTATAAAAATTCATGCACAAAATAAGTTAACGTCAAACATAAAAATAACGAATTATAGCGACCTAAATAATTGGGCAGCACATCCATGGAAGAAAGATTTAAGTGACAGTATTTCAGATGGTATCATAGATAGGAGAGTTAATGATTCATCGATAGATGTTTTTTTTATTCATCCCACTACATATTTACAAAAAGAATTTGAAAGTTGGAATGCGGATGTAAAAGATTTAGCTATTAATGAAAAAACAGACAATACTGCTATATTATATCAAGCTTCAGCATTTAATGAACAGTCTCGTTTGTTTGCTCCAAGATATCAACAAGCGCATATCAATAGTTTTTATATCAATCCAGAAATAGCTAAAGATTATTTTGAAATAGCGTACAACGATGTAAAAGCAGCATTTGAATATTATCTCAAAAATTTTAACAATGGTCGTCCAATCATTATTGCCTCTCATAGTCAAGGTACACAACATGCAGGTAAATTATTAAAAGCATTTTTTGATGATAAAACGCTACATAAACAATTGGTTTGTGCGTATATCATTGGAATGCCTATTCCAGAAAATTATTTTTCTAATTTAAAACCTTGTACTAATGAAAATCAAACAGGTTGTTTTGTTGGTTGGAGAACGTATAAAAATGGTTATGTTCCAGATTTAATTCAAAATGAAAAGTTTAAATGTATTGTTGTAAATCCATTAACCTGGACTACAGATGAAACATACACTTCTGCTCAATTAAACAAAGGTGGTATTTTACAAAATTTTAAAAAGATTGTTCCAAAAGTAGTTGACGCACAAGTACATCAAAATGTATTATGGGCATGTAAACCAAATGTGTTTGGAAAATTTTTCTTCACTAAAAAGAATTTCCACATTGGTGATATTAATCTTTACTATATGAACATTAGAGAAAATGTAAGAACTAGAATTGATAGTTTTTATAAAGTAAAAATTGAAAAGTAAAAAGTAAAAATTATGATATAGATATAAAATACTTTTTTTGAATTTTAATTTTTGAATTTTTAATTCTTTTATAAACCATAATATTTACTAATCTCCAACATTCTGGTAATAGGTTTCTTTGCTGCAATTAATAAATTTTCATCCATAATAATTTCTGGAAGTTCATATTTCATACAAGTATATAATTTCTCCAATGTATTGAGTTTCATATATGGACAATTATTACAAGCACATGCATTATTTGGAGGTGCTGGTATAAAAGTTTTATCAGGATTTAATTTTTGCATTTGATGCAGTATACCGGTCTCTGTGGCCACAATAAATTGTTTGCAAGTACTTTGTTGGGTAAACTTTAAAAGTGCCGTAGTACTCCCTATATAATCTGCAATCGCTAATAATGATTCTTCACACTCAGGATGTGCAATAAATTTTGCCTCTGGATGTCTAATTTTTAATTTAGTAATTTTTTCCAAACTAAAAATTTCATGCACCATACAAGCACCATTCCAAAGAACCATATTCCTATTGGTAATTTTATTTAAATAAGCGCCTAAATTTTTATCTGGTGCAAATATTATTTTTTCATCTTTAGGCAAACTGTTTACAATGGCTTCTGCATTTGATGAAGTACAAATGATATCACTTAAAGCTTTGATACCTGAACTACAGTTGATGTAAGATATTACTGTATGATCAGGATGTTTTATTTTAAATTGATTAAACAAAGCAGGTGGAGCAGAATCACTTAAAGAACAACCCGCATTTAAATCAGGCAATAATACTTTTTTATGGGGATTTAAAATTTTAGCCGTTTCTGCCATAAAATGTACACCAGCAAAAACGATAATATCTGCACTGGTATTTTCAGCTTTTTGTGCTAAACCTAAACTGTCTCCTATATAATCAGCTATGTCTTGAATATCTGGCTCTTGATAATAGTGTGCCAGAATAATTGCATTCTTTTCTTTTTTTAAATTATTTATTTCTTCAAACAAATCAAGCGATGGATTTATGGGAAGATTTAAGAAACCATTTTTTTCTAAAATTTGATTGTGCATATCTCCTGTAATAAGTATTAATACTATTTTATTATTTAATCACCTATTACTATTAGGGCTGTTAATAAGTGGATAAAAAAAATAAAAACGATTTTTAAAGGGTTAAAAAATAGTTTATACACATGTATAAACATGAAATTAACATAAATAGTTTTTTAATTTATTGAAATATATACAGCTATTATCGATACTTTAATAAATCTAAAATAGTTATACAACAATTTTATATAAATAACCATGTGTAAAAAAAACCTATGTCTTTTTTAAATATATCTGTGAATTGGATTGGGATAAAAAGTAGTTAAATAACATCAACTTTATGAAAAGTATAAAACCATGAATTTAATGCACCAATTATTCCCTTTTATATTTTTAAAAATGACAGTTTTCCACGAAAAATCAGGTTATTCACATGTTGATTGTGTATAAAAGTGAAACAAAAATTTAAAACCAAATTTTATAGTTAAATCAACAATATTTGAAGGTAATTTAAGTTTTTATTTTGAGGATTAAGGTGTTTTTGAGGTGAATCTTACACATTAATAAAATGTTTTTTTCCCATTTTTTTTCTAAACCAATATTTAAATGGTCGGTTGATAAAATATTATATTTACTAATCTCTTAAATGCAGCTTATTTCTTTATTTTTAATGAAATGAAATTTTAAAAAACTTTTTTAATTTTTAATAAAAAAAGGATCAAGGTTTCGAATTCAATTTTTAAAATTTTGAATTTTTACTTTATATAACCACATGCAACAAACATTTTTTAAAATCAAGTTTCTTGTTTTATTATTTGCATTGATGCTCGTTGGTAACATTGGGTTTTCGCAAAACAACACCCCTAATCAAAATTATATCATCACCAAACGAATGCTTTCTGTAGAAGAAGGTTTGCCATCCCGTGTGGTTTTTGATGCGATACAAGATAAAGAAGGCTTTATGTGGTTTGCTACAGCCAATGGACTTTGCCGGTATGATGGAAATTCTTTTAAAATTTACAATACAAAAAACTCCCCATTAATATCCAATACAATTACCGGACTAGCAATTGATGCTAAAAATCATTTGTTCGTTCAAACTAATGCAAACTCGGGTTCTATTTATCAAGAGGATAAACTCCAGGCCATTGATTTAAATACCTATCAATTTATCAACCTTAATCAGGCATTACCAAATTTACCTTTTAAAACAGATCGATTTAATTCCATTTTTCATGATGCATCAGGAAGTATTTATTTTTTAACAGATGATCGCACTAAATTATGGCAGTATAGTAAAAACGCAACGTTTAAATTAAGAGCTGATTTTTATGCTACCCTAAATGTCAAAATACCTTTTTCTTCTGAAATTAAATCGGCTAACGACTGCATATTCATCAAGAATTTTGACAAAAAACAAAACTATTATATCTACCCGGATACGATTTTATTAACAGACAATAAAAATCTTATTCCAATATCAATAACCGAAAAAAAGGAATTTATACTTCAAAATAAAATAACGAATATTTTTCTTTCAATGGACGCTTCCGGAAAGCAAAATAAAATAGATATATCAATTGGGCTTGATAAAGAAAAATCATCCAAATTAATTCCTTATGGTTTTGATGACCAGTCAATATTATTTAAATCGGAGCAAAATACTTATTATTTACAGATAGATAATCAAACGATAGAAATATACAATTTAAACGATCGGATGATGTTGACAGATTTTGGAGTAAGCAATTATATAAAAGATAATAAAGACAATTATTGGTTCTGTTCAGAAAAAGGGGTTTATCAGGTAAATATTCGTCAACATCAATTTGACCATGTATTTTCAAATAATCGAATTAATGAAATGATCAACAATGCTACAAGGTCTATTTATGTTGATCAAAATAAGTTGGGCGAAAAAAGAATTTTTGCAATGGTTAACTATGGTTTGATGAAGAAAGAAAAAGAAGAAAAAAGTATTCAAAACGCCCAAGGAACGGTACTAATGAAGAAAGAGGATTGGATGTATATTGCTGGAGGTTCTTTTTTAAAATATAATCTCAACAACGGAAAATATGAAAAGCCATTTTCTTTTTTAAACATTGGTGAAGTTTGGTCTATAGCTAATTTTTCGGATAGTTTATTTTTAATTGGAGGCAGTTCGAATATCGTTGCAATGAATTTGAAATCAGGCATTTCAACATATATTAATTATGCGGATAAAAAAACTCCTCCACCGATTAATGTATACAGAATCATTCAAACAAAATTTAAAGGTTGGATTGCTGTTGCAGAAAATGGCATTTATTTTATTAATAATGATTGTACTATTTATGATTATTACAGACAAGACCAACAGCAAACCGAAAAGCGTTTACCCTTCACCGGTATATTTGATTTTTATGAAGACAAATCAGGTGTTGCTTGGTTAGCTATGAATGGTGAAGGATTGATTCGTTGGAATTGGAATGCTAAGAACCCAATGGCTTCTGAAAATATTATGAAGTTTACCATAGAAAATGGTTTGCCTGATAACATGCTTTACAGGATTGAAGAAGACAACAACAATAATTTATGGATAAGCAGTTATAATGGTTTAGTGAAATTTAATAAGAAAAATTATTCAACAAAAATATTCCGAAAAAAAGACGGACTAGCCAATACAGAATTTAACAGGATTTCTTCTTTTAAAGATGATCAAGGTTGGATGTATTTTGGCGGACAGAATGGAATAGATGCTTTTGACCCAGCTCATTTAAAATTTGAAACAAAAGAAAATGTAATGCCTTTTAAATTGGTTGATTTGTCTTTATTTTCTTCTTCTAAAAATAGCAACATTGATTTAACAGATGCATTGATTAAAAAGAAAGAAATTCTAATGAAACCGGATGATATTAATTTATCCATTTCATTTTCCCTACTTGATTTTCAAGACAGGCAACATCGATATGCCTATAAGATTGATGGATTAGATAAAGATTGGAATTACATTAATGAAAACCGAATTTTTATCAGTCGTTTGCCTTTTGGTAAATCAACCATTCGCATTAAAGCCCAATTAGAATCGGGGAGTTGGAATGCAGAGGAAATCATTATTCCTGTAATGGTTTTAAAACCTTTTTATTTTCAGAACTGGTTTATCATTGCTTTTATAATTTTCATTTCGGGAATTATTTACACCGTCTTTTTACTACGCGCGCGAAAATTCAAATTAGATAAAATAAAGCTTGAACAGAAAGTACAACAAAGAACAGAAAGTTTAAACACCGCGTTGAATCAAAAAGAAGTTTTACTCACAGAGATTCATCATCGTGTAAAAAATAATCTTCAAGTGATTAATGGTTTATTGGAATTAAGAAAAACAACCATTGAAGATGAAAAAGGAATGGCTGCATTTAATGAAAGCCAGAGTGGAATTATGAACATAGCGTTGATACATGAATTGCTTTATCAAAGTGAAAATGTAGGACAATTGGAATTTAATTTTATTCTCAATAACATCATCAGCAATGTGGCACAGCTTTTTGGCAAGCAGGATAAAAAAATAATTTTCGAAGTTGAGCCCAATGATTTTATGTTTAACATGGATACCACGGTAACGCTGGGTTTAATTACGAATGAATTACTCACGAATGCTTTTAAATATCTTACAGCAGATACTGGTAAAAAAGTGAACATCAAAATAATAAAAGAACAAGAAACCTATTCTTTTATTTTTCATGATAATGGACCTGGGTTAAAATCTGATATTGATTTTGACAATGCTTCTAGTATCGGATTTTCGATGATGAGAAGTTTGGCCATGCAATTGCACGGAAGTATCGGTTACGAATATGTGCAGGGGAGTAAGTTTACGGTTTGGTTTAGAGAAAAAGGTTCAAGGGGAGTGTGAGGTTTGTGAGGTTTAAGATGTTTGTGAGGTTTAAGATGTTATGTGGTTAACCATTAAACCATTAAATCCTTAAACCGTTGAACCTCTTCTACCCAATCATTTTCAAAATCTTTTCTTTCAAAGTAGCTTTATATTCAAGTTTATTTTGGCCTATAAAAACAGATGAGCTGTCTATCTTAATGATTTTATCAGTGTTTACAATGTATGTACGACTGATTTGAATAAAATTATTTTGGGGTAACATGTCCATAATTTCTGTTGAAGAAGCCCTTACAGTGATGGATTCGCTGTTGCTAAAATGGATATTAAAATAATGATTGTCGTTTTCTAAAAATAAAATTTCATTGGTATTTACTTTTTCAAAAGACCGACCAACTTTCATAAGTACAAAATTATTTTTTTCATTATTTTCGATTAGGGTTGACCGATAGTTGTTAAATGCGATTTCGATGGTAGTGTGTAAATCAACTTGACTAAAGGGTTTAACCAAAAAAGCCAAAGGCCTTACTTTTTTTGCTCTTTCTAAAGTAGTGCTATCGCTGTTTGCGGTTAAAAAAATAAAAGGAGTTTTGTATTTTTCTTTTAATAAAACGGCAAGATCAATTCCATCTTTTTCTTCTTCTAATTTAATGTCGAGAATAACCAAATCAGGCTTTTCTGTTTCAAACATTTGTACTGCCTGATTGTATGTAAATGCTGGCGTTGCGATTTTGTATTTGAGTTTTTGTAATGACAATCTAATTACTTCTGAAGTAATGCCTTCGTCTTCTACAATACCAATTTTTATTGCTGACATGATTGCGTGTTGGTTAAAAAAATACAATGCTAAAATAAGCAAGTGTAATTAAAAATGGGAATAAACTTGTTGGTGGAAAGGTTTAAACCGCTGAGCTGGTTTAATGTTTAAGGGTTTAACGGTTGTAAGTGTTTTCTGTTTTGAAAGACAGGTTCAAAAGGTTCAATGTGTTCAAAAGGTTGTAACACGTTTTCCGTTTTTAGCTTATTTGTTTTATAAAAAAACTTCGTGCCTTTGAGTCTTCGTGCCTTCGTGTTTCAACTTCCTTTGGGGAAGCGGGCTTCCATTTCGTGCCACAAAAAACCCACTTCGTGCCACTTCAAAAAATTTCGTGCCATAAAAATACCATTGTTTGTCATCAGGAAAATTTTTCAAAATCATTGTTTTATCCTTGTGACATTATTTTATCGACTTAGGTTAAAAGTATTCAACAAAAAAATTACAATGAAAAAGTTCTACCTATTATTGACGCTTATCGTAGTTACAACCATTCAAATTGCAATTGCGCAAGCGCCTCAAGGCATACCATACCAGGCTGTAGCAAGAGACAATGCTGGTAATCTTATTAAGAACCAACCCATCTCTTTGCGTTTCAGCATACATGATGGAGCCGCGTCGGGTCCTATAGTTTACATAGAAACACATATCATAACAACAGATGCGTTGGGTTTGTTCAGTTTGAATATTGGTGGTGGCAGCGCTACACTTGGTACATTGGCCGGAGTGAATTGGGGTTCGGGAGCTAAATTCACACAGGTAGAATTGGATGTAACCAGTGGGACTAACTTTGCTGATATGGGCACTACACAAATGATGAGTGTTCCTTACGCTTTATATGCAGGAAGTGCTCCTGTTGTGCCTTCTGTGTTTGAAATAACTGAAGACAATCCCAACTCCATACACAACACCAATTCGGGTAATGTGGGTATTGGAACAGATTTGCCTGCAGAAAAATTAGATATAGCAGGTAATCTAAGAGTTAGGCAGGGTGTTATTGTACAAGGAAATAGTTTTGTTCAAGGAGTTAGTAATGCCAATAGTTTTGTAAAAGTGGGTGGTAACTCTTCACAATATTTGATGGCCGATGGATCAACAACTACTGGTCCTGATTTGTCGGGCTATGCATCAAATACTGCGCTAGATGCTATCAATGCTCAAGTACTAAACAACACCACAAGTATTTCGAATATACAGACACAGACAACCATGCTGCAAAACGGAGTTGATAATTTACAGGGACAAGTACAATCGAACTCAACTTCTATTGCATCATTACAAAATCAGAATGATGTACAATCCTCTCAAATAAATGATTTGAGTACTGTTGTTTCGAATACTAGTACACAAGTACAATCGAATACAACTTCTATTGCATCATTACAAAATCAGAATGATGTACAATCGTCTCAGATAAATGATTTGACTTCAGTTCTTGCAAATACCAATACACAAGTACAATCGAATACAACTTCTATTGCATCATTACAAAATCAGAATGATGTACAATCGTCTCAGATAAATAATTTCAGTTCAGTTCTTGCAAATACAAATACACAAGTACAATCGAATACAACTTCTATTGCATCATTGCAAAATCAGAATGATGTACAATCGTCTCAGATAAATGATTTGACTTCAGTTCTTGCAAATACAAATACACAAGTACAATCGAATACAAATAGCATAGTAGACTTACAAATTCAGAATGCAGATCAATCCTCTCAAATATCTACTTTGAATGACGGCCTTTCAGCTACTAACACCCAAGTACAAACGAACACAACAGATATTTCTGTTCTGCAAACACAAATTGGGAATGTACAATCGAATTTTGTGACTACAGCAGATGATCCAAATTCTATACACAATATTAATTCCGGAAAAGTTGGTATTGGTACAGATTTACCAACTGAAAAATTGGATGTCAATGGTAATTTAAAAGTGCGTCAGAATGCTACAATTACTGGTACATTAAATATTGAGCAAGCACAATGGGATCAAACGAGTACATCTTTTCCTGCACCGGCTCAAATAAATTTATCAGGTAGAATGGGAATTGGTACAAATAATCCGACAGCGCTTTTGAATATTGTTGGTGGTGACAGACAAGATGGTTTAAGAATTGAAGGTAATAATGCAAGTGTAGCTTTGGTGTCAACCCGTGAGTTTCAAATATTCACAAGACAACAAGGTGATTTGGCTTTTTATGATCAAACAGCTGAGCAAGAGCCAAACGGTGGTTATCCATACCGTATGATTATCAATCCTGTAGGCAAAGTTGGGATTGGAAATCAATCTCCAACAGAGCAGCTTGATGTAACTGGAAACATAAAATCTAACCAAAGTGT
>JAIYAN010000017.1 GCA_027489035.1 Chitinophagaceae bacterium | reverse complement strand
CTGCCAATACTAAAACCAACTGCACCAGACAGAGCAGTACCACCAAAATTGGCCTTCTGCGTCCATACATTCGTAGCCGGATCATATTCCCAAAAATCATTCTTATATGAGGTTCCATCATAACCCGTTCCTACATAACCTTTGCTTCCGATGCTAAAACCAACTGCAATTCTTCGAGCTACTGGTCCATTCGGTTGTATATAACCTAAATCAGACTTTTGTTTCCAACTATCCGAAGTTGGATTATCCAGGCTTATAATGAACTTATTACTCCAGGTTGTTGATGGCAATGGACATGTTGCATTACTTGTCATCAGGCATTGAACTGAATCATTATCGGCCCAAGTGGCATTGGTGTAGCTACTACTATTGGCTCCTACAGTAATACCATTCTTCTTCCAGGTATATACCGGTGAAGAACCGCCATTGACAGGCGTAGCCGTAAAAGTTATGGAAGTTGAACTACAAATGTTGGCCACTGAAACGGATGAACTTATTGAAACAGAAGAATTCAGCGTAGTATTGATTGTTATATTACTTGTATTTTGAGCACCTGTGATAACCGGAGTTAAACCCACTACTCGAATACGATATCCCAAACCTGTTGGTGTAGTAAATGGAATCTGTGCATTAATGGTACCTGAAGCAACCGAAGTTATACTTCCTATGTTCACAGGTGAAGCAAAAGAACCGCTAGCATCACTCAGTTGAGCGGTAAAAATATTTCCTACCGTAAACGAACCGGTAGTGGTGTAAGGAACAGCGATGTTACTCCCAGCACAGTTTGTTGCATTTATTGCACCTGTTGTTATTGTTTGAGCTAACGTTATCCGAAAAAATAAAACACAAAAAAGAAGTAAAGCACCATTTTTCATACATTAATGAATTATATGTCAAAAATAGTTATGTTATACTGAATACTTTAAATAAATTTTACATCGCAGTCAGGAAGAATTTCAAAAAATGATCCTGCCGCAAATTTTGACTGATGAAGAAAAATTGGTTTTGAAAAAAATTAGCACTTCCAATGTAATGGAGTTGATAATCAAAAAAACAGTTTCTGAGAATTAGCTACATGAAGTAGAACATGAGAGTGGTATCAATACATGCGAGGAAGTCGATAAGGTAAAAATATTTTTGGGCTTGGAAATTATGAGTAAAATTAAGATGACAATTACATAACCAAATGGTAAATGATTTTATAGAATTTATTAAACAACGATAGTGATTTTTTGAATCAGAGTGAGAAACAGAATGTGAATGAAGAAAAAAGTCAGAACCCAAATATCAGAGCCAGAAAGAGAATGTGAATGAAGAAAAAAGTCAGAACTCCATGATCGCTCTCGCTTTCATTCTCGTTCTGACTTTTTGTACCGGAAGGAGGACAATTATCTAACCGGGTGGTGATGGATTTTATAAAATTTATTCATGAAATGAAAAACATCAAACCTATGCCGCAACTTTTTTTCGACCAGTTTTGATTGACTTTTTTTCCTTCAATTGTTTTGACTTTTTCTTATAGTCCGCTATCAGATTACTAATATCATTTCGGTCTTTATCTGTCAAAGGGTTACTATTAATGATAAAGTCAACACCTTTAGGTTCTTTTATATATCCCATGTTTTATGTTTTAAAATATTTTTCTACAAGTAGTTTAGCCGAATGAGTTTGAATCAACATTCTTTGACTGCCAAAATGTATAGCTCCTATATTTTCCTCATAGTGCTTAATTAATTTTGTTTTCGCAGTAAAAGCTAAAAATCCTTCAAACCCGGCTTGAAAAGAAATCTTACAAGCATAGGCAACCAAATTACCAGCCACGCCTTCGTATTGTTTATTTTTACCAATGTTAAAAGGAGCATTTTCCAACAGATTCATAAAAATATGATCCTTTTCTCTCCTTATACTTAAAACACCTTGAATGATATTTAAATTCCCTGCAATTGTCAACTTGTACACCTCATTAATATCATCATCAAGTTCAGCTTTCCAATCAAAGTTCCAACCATTTTTCTTTAAGGTTGTTTTACAATCAGCCTTTGTGAATCTTGAAATCTCTGTTTGAAAAGAATCGCCGGTAACAACATTTCTAATTGAGTTGGTTAACTGGTCAACAATAAAATCTAAATGAAAATGTTCCTTATGATTCATACCTAAATATACAAATTTTCATAGCGAATTTTATACAATTCTTCAAAATCTATTCATAAAAAATGCCCCAGAATTTCTTCTGAGGCATTAAATCAATTTGTTATTTTACAAAACAACTATTGTATTATAAAACAACATCGTACCGGAAGGAGGACAATTATCTAACCGGATGGTGATGGATTTAATACTTTTTTTAACTGGATAATTTTTCTCATTAAATTATCAAAACTTGCAAAAAATGCAAGTTTTGATAATTTATAGCTAATTTTGAAGTGTGATTAAATACATCAATAGAAAGCAATATATAGACAAACTACTTTCCTTTAAAGATAAAGATTTGATAAAAGTAGTCAGTGGCTTACGTAGATCAGGAAAATCTACTCTTTTTGATATATACCTGGAACAATTACATAAAATGGGCATTGGTAAACGGCAAATTCAGTTTTACAATTTTGAATTACCGGAAAATTATTTAAATAAAAATTGGGATGATATCTATTTTGACATAAAAAAGAAACTACAAGCGGATAAACCTAATTACATTTTTTTAGATGAAGTTCAAAATATTCCTCTATTTGAAAAATTAGTAGATGGGCTTTTTGCAACTAAAAACACTGATGTGTATATCACTGGTTCAAATGCATTTTTGTTGAGTAGTGAATTGGCTACTTTGTTAAGTGGCCGATATATTGAAATTTCTATCTTACCTTTTTCTTTTCATGAATATCTTATTTTTATAGCATTGACATCCGATTCGTGGAGGTTGGCCAAAAAGCTACCTTTAGGATTATAGCTTCTATGCACTTCATCCAGAAAATAAACACGTTGTATATTTAAATTGTAATCGTTGTTTTTGATTACATCTGCATCATCCTCAAATTTTTGAATGTTTACAACAGTGATTTCAGCTTTACCTGAATTATTGTGTATTACACTGGTGGATTTTATATCGCGAGAAAACTCTTCCCTTGAATTTATATTATGAACAACGAGTCCTCTACTTTTAAATTCTCTTCCTGCTTGTATTAATAAATCAATTCGATCTACAATAAAATAAAACTGAGGCACAACGCCTTTTGATTGAAAATAATCGGTAAGGTACTTTACGCTATAATAGGCTAAAGCAGTTTTTCCACTTCCTTGTGTATGCCAAATAATTCCTTTTTTAATTCCTGCTTCTAATTTCTTTTCAATAGCTTTTGTGGCAAACATTTGCGGGTAACGCATGATGTGTTTCTGAAGTCCAGTTTTTTCTTTCACATAAGCCAACCCGTATTGCAGTATAAAGGATAATCGATCTCGTTGAAATAATGAAGTGCAAATTCTGTTTGTTGGGGAATCCGTATTTTTATTGGTAATAAATTCAGCTGAATGCTTAATTCCCACTAAATTGGTATCTTTCAAAATAGCGGTTTCAATATCATCGGGCACATCAGATAGAATTGTTGCCAAGTCGAATTTTTCTTCTTCTCTAAAATAATTAAACCCTGGTTTTTGATAAGAAGCCGTTGCGTAAAATGCACCTTCGATAGGTAAAGGTGAGTTATTGTCATACTCCATATTATTGGAGAAAACCATTAGCTGAGTAAGGTTTACAAACTTTCTAAATTTCTTATTTTCAAATCTTGTTTGTATGCGTTTGTGCTCCGCTAAAATACCATCTTGGTTATTGGGTTTCTTAACTTCAATAAAAGCCAATGGCATACCATTGATTAAAAGAATGATATCGGGGCGAAACTCATCATCATCTTTTTTATAGGTAAGTTCGGTGACAACATTAAATGTATTGTTATCAAAATTTTCGAAGTCAATAATTCTTGTTCCTGATATTGCAACTAACTTTTCGTAAAATGCTTTTCCTAAATCCTCATTTTCTAAACTAAGTGAAACTTCATCGTATAAGCGTTTTACATCACCATCGGTAAATTCAGGATTTAAACGTTTGATGCTTTTATTAAAAATATCGTTAAAAATATTGGTTGTTTCATCCCATGTTTGTCCCTTCAACGATAGGTACTCAAAACCCAACCGCATTAAGTGCAGTATAGTTGGAATTTTCACTCTACTATTTTCGTTAAAAGACATTTTATACTAATTATAATTAATTTTTAGTGGTATTATTTATCGAAGACAAATTATGCAAATTTGAAGTAAGTAGTAACAAGATTCAAATATAAATAAATATACTTGAGAAGAATCTTTGAAGTATTAATAATTAATAGGCGTGTAAATATTGGGGGAAAATGAGAAGATGGTATTTAGATCTATTCAATTAAACATAGATAGCGTTGAATTAATCTAGATTTATTTAAATTAATTTGGATTTAGTTAAATGAAAAAAGTAGAGTGCTTATATTCTAATCTATTTTCATCATTTTCTGAGATGCACCAGTTTGTTCTCCTTTTTCATTAATTATAAGCACTCTATAAAAATATATCCCTCCAGAAAATTTACTAAAATTGATATCAATTGGAAAACCAATAAATCTACCTGTGTTTGTCAAATCTTTTTTTGTTTGAGCGATTAACTTCCCATCCAAAGCATAAAAATTTATTGTAATTTTTAAATGCTGAACAGGTTCATTAATTTGAAAAGAAATGCTGGAATTACTGCTCACTGGATTTGGATAATTGATAAGATTATAAATCTGAAATTGATTATTCTCTATGATATTAAAGTTCAAAGTAGAAGTATTGCTGTTACCTACATTATCCCAAGCAGTTAGTTTTAATGTATGAGCACCTGCCGTCAATGAAGGCAGTTGATATGCAATTCCTCCACTTTTGTAGGTATCTAAATCGGTTTCATAAAAGCTGTTTAGAATGATGGAGTTTGCTTCATCACCGTCAATTATTGCTTTTATATTATGGTCAATATTTTCATTAAAAATAGTGTTGATTCCTGAACTGTCTGACAATCTCACCAACAACAAAGACCTGTCGCCAACATTGCCTCCATTTTTAAATTGATAGTCATCTAAAAATAATTTTATATCAGGACCAGTAATATCATTGTTATTAATTAAAGAATTGGAAGCAATGTAAATTGAAGTATCAAAACCTGATGCATCTTCATTGCCATTTTCTGCGTACAGACTAATTTTACCTTTTGCTATATTACCGCTTACATCTTTTGAAACAAAAAAACTGAATTTGAATTTTCCATTTTTAACAGTCGCTCTCCCGCTGTATAATAAATCTTCCTGCTGATGAAAAGATGTTGGGGTACTTGAAGGGTCATTGCCCAATGTGATTATTCGTCTTGTCTTATCAAATACTTTGGCATAAACTTTTCCATTAAAATTTGATAAAAAATTTCCTGCATTGTCTTTTATACATCCGGTGATGGTATAATTATTTCCAGATTTAATGGTATCTCCATTAATAATGGGTCTTTGGTTTATAGAATCAATGGTGATATTGTTTTTAGGAAAAGATATTTTTAATGCAGGGTCGCCAATCAAAGAGAATTTTCTAATGTTTACAACATCAGATATTGTTTGACTGGTGTAGTTTTTTGAAAGGCGAAACGCTTCTCCTAATGAAAGATAATTACCTGATTGGTCTTTTTTAAGAACAGTTTTTAAAAAGTTTTCATTAACAATTTGATTGCCTCCTGCAAAAACCAATCTTGGGGTTGTTAGTAGAGCTATGGCTCCGTTTTTACTCCCTTGAAGCATATAACTTCCGATTGACAATTTTGAAGGGTCGTCATAAGGAATAAAATCACAAGTAGAGGTTATAAACAGCGGTAGTTTTTTAACGTTGTTCAACAACTTTGCATCTTGATTATTAAATATGGAATAAGATGAAAGTTGTTGATAGTTACCATGTCCACTATAATTAAATATTAGTTTACCTGAATATAGCTGGTCTATAATTGTTTGATTAACTTCTGGAGATGTTACTGTGTTATAAACCCTTGATAACGGATACGCATCAACGTAGATTTTGTTGTTGTTGAAAACTTTGCTAAGATTCTCTACAGAGTTGATTATTTGTTCTGATGTATTCAAGAATAAGTTTGCGTCTTTATCATCGGCGAGAAAGAGTAAATCATTTCTCCATGAACCGAGTGTTTCGCTGCTATTGTAGTTTATAATTTTATCAACAATAGTATTGGCTTCATCAATTGTCTTTACTGGCAATCTACCCACGGAAAGTTTCAATTCATCAGGTTGTATTGTATTATTGATGTTATCAGAATCAGATAATAAAGCAAAAAAATCATCTGAAGTATAGCTCAACACAGGATTGATGGAGTTGTCACTTTCAAAACAAGGAATATGATTTATGACAGATGCAGTTCGTCCTTTGGTATCATAATTACCAATACCAAACAACAACACATATTTTGGTCTAAGTGTATTGTCTGTGCCGGCTTTATCATAATACATCTTTATAAAATCACGAATTGCAGCTGCACTTTTATTTCCTCCACCAAATTCATTATAGATTTGTTCTGCTTCTGCAACTTTAATGGTTAGATTATTGTGAATATTATGAAACTGAGCAAGTCTGTTGGCTTGGGATAAAAATAGTTTTGGGGTGATGATTAGATAGTCGGCAAATTCTGATTGGTGTAAATTTTGATTACTGATGCTGCCAATTTTTAAAGGCTGTAAATAATGAGTTTTATCAAAAGCTATATACTCTCTTAGAACTTCTGCATTATTAACAAATTGGAATTGATTACCTGTAATGGTTCCATTCATTTTCAAAGGTTGCGTAAAGTCAGTAACATCCCATACCTCTGAGTTGGAATTAGCTCCGGTTAAAACATATTGAGCAACATTATTATTACCAACAGATGAAACATCTCTAAAGCTTATTTGATTTTGATTGTTCAATTGCAATACTCTTCTGTATTGCAAATCAAAACCGTCTAACCATCCCTGTGCTGAATTTGAAGCAGGATTATAGGTGTAGCTTATGTTGCAATTTGATGATGCAGATGAAATAACAGAGATGGAAGATGCCGGTTCGGCGAAGTTATCTATAAGGTTTCCGCTAACTCCATTTATCTGTACATTTTGTATCAACTGTCCATTAACAGAAATATTGAAACTACTTGCTGTACCAATACTTCTACTGAGTAAATTGCTTCTTATTTTCATTGGCACACTACTCAAAATATCTGATAAATTATAATTAAATGATTGGCTGTTTTGGGTATTATTAAATTCCTTTCCAAACCAATTCTTACCACTATTTAAAATAGTTGAGATATCATTCTCATGAAAAAGTCGTTCGTCATAATGAGTCACAAAAGTATTAGGAGTAAGATTGTTATTATTTAGAGCTATTCTCTTTCCATAATTATTTATGGTCAAGAAATAATAACAGGTATCATTAATTAAGTTTTTTTGATGATTAAACATCATATTTACGCTATCATACTTCCAAGCATCAGGACCGGGTGCATAAAACAACATATAATCATTCCCATTAAAAATACCATCACCTCCGTCATACACCTCAATTGCGTTTTCTATTAAATCATCGGTTCTTGAAACAGAATTATCTTCTGGTAATTCACGACCTCCATTTCCATATAACTTAATTTTTGAAGAACTCAATTGATTTGCATTAAATCCGATCTGTGATAGAAAAGGAACATCAATTTTGTAAACGCCCTCTTTAACAATACCAATTTTATACCATTGACCGGATGACAATACCGAATTAGCAGCATACTGTCTTTGAGCAAAAATATTGCTTCCAAAATAACATAAAATAACAACCAATAATATTTGTAAACGGTTTTGCATTAGAGCATAAATTAAACAAAAAAATCAACTCGTTAAAGTTGATTTTTTTTGTTAATACAATTTCAATGATTATTTGTAAGCAACATTAAATGTTTTGGTTGCAAAGTTACTAGGTGTAGCCACCGAAGTAACCTTTACTGTTACAGTACACCAATGTTGTCTAGGCAAATTAATTAGTTGAATATTATTAATTGCAGCAGTACTATTTATTGCGGCATTTTGAACAATTGTAGCACTGTTGGTTTGGTCGATAACCGTTGTACTGATATTTATTCCACTTGACGATGGCATTGCAGAAGTTAAAGTTACCAAAACGGGAAAGGTATTAGACAATGACGTATTTGTAGCATTGGCATCGGTTGTAAATGCAATAGCAGTTTCTTGTGCTGTACCTGGAGGTGTTGTTTTTTTACATGCTGAATTTGAAATCAGCATGACAGAAACCAAAAGATAAAAAATATGTTTCATTTTAAAAGGTTTTTAATTTATTAATAATTTGGACTTGTTATTTTATGATTTCAATTTTTTTGACTTGATTGAAAGCTCCTCCGATTATTTTAATAAAGTATAAACCGGATGGCAACTCATTTACTTTTATTGTAGTCAAATTATTTTTTGTTTTGATCGACTTTAATACAATACCTAAATTATTTATCAGTTGAATGTCGAGTGTAACATTAGGCGTTTCACCAAATTTGATTGCAAAATCATTTTTAGCAGGATTAGGATATACCTGAGCTGTATAAGGTGATAAGATTAGTGTTGGGTCTATACCCGTAACAACCAAAGTATAATTATCACTTGTATTCGAGCATCCATTTGCCGTTACTGTCACTTTATAAACACCAATTGATGTAGGTGAGTGGTTTGCAGAAGTAGCACCCGGAATTACATTTCCATTTAAGAACCATTGGTATGAAACACCAGTAGCTGTTGTTGAAAGCTGAGTACCGTTCCATGAGATTGATGGAGTTGTTGGTATGCTACCAATAGTCACTATTGTAGCATTGGATGTGCTGCTGCAATTTGAACTATTCGTTACCAAAACTGTATAACTTCCTGCAACTGTAGCGGTAAAACTTGATGCTGTTACACCACTAATATCTGTTCCGTCTTTCTTCCATTGGTAAGTTAATCCAGTACCAGTATTCGCATTTAAAACAACACTTCCACCAACGCAAAAGGCCGTAGGTCCAGCTGCTGTAATAACTGATGAAGGCAATGCATTTACAGTTACAGTTATAGCATTTGAAATAGGCGAAGCACAAGAACCTGTTGTTGAAGTTACAGTGTATACTCCTATTCCATTTGCTAAATACGTAGAACCCGTTGCTACCGGAATCAAGGTGCCATTATTATACCATTGATTCCCATTTGATGAAGATGAGGTTAAGGTTACTGAACCACCCTGACAGAAGGTTAAATTACCTGTTGCAGTCAAAGTTGGAGTTGTAGGGATATTATTAACAGTAACAATTGTAGCATTGGATGTGCTGCTGCAATTTGAACTATTCGTTACCAAAACTGTGTAACTTCCTGCAACTGTAGCAGTAAAACTTGATGATGTTGCACCACTTATGTTTGTTCCATCTTTCTTCCATTGGTAAGTTAATCCAGTTCCTGTATTCGCATTTAAAACAACACTTCCACCAGAACAAAATGACGTTGGACCAGCTGCTGTAATAACAGATGAAGGCAATGCATTTACAGTTACTGTTACAGCATTTGAAATAAGAGAAGCGCAAGAGCCTGTTGTTGTAATTACGGTATATACACCTGTTGTAGTTGCTGTATATGTAGGACTGGTTGCTCCCGAAATCAAAGTGCCATTGTTATACCACTGATTCCCATTTGAAGAAGATGAGGTTAAGGTTACTGAGCCTCCTTGACAAAAGTTTGTTACCCCAGATGCCACCACTGACGGAGTTGAAGGCAAGTTATTAACCGTAACTATTGTAGCATTTGATGTGCTGCTGCAGTTAGAACTATTGGTTACAACTACAGTATAACTTCCGGCAGTTGTAGCGGTATAACTTGATGCTGTTACACCACTAATGTTTGCTCCGTCTTTCTTCCATTGGTATGTTAATCCAGTACCCGTATTCGCATTTAAAACAACACTTCCACCAGAACAAAAGGCCGTAGGCCCAGCTGTTGTAATAACAGATGAAGGCAATGCATTTACAGTTACTGTTACAGCATTCGAAATAAGAGAAGCGCAAGAACCAGTTGTTGTAATTACGGTATATACACCAGTTGCTGTTGCTGAATATGTAGAACCCGTTGCTCCTGAAATCAAAGTGCCATTATTATACCATTGATTTCCGTTTGATGAAGAAGATGTTAAAGTTACAGAACCACCTTGGCAAAAGTTTGTTGCCCCCGATGCCATCACTGACGGTGTTGAAGGTAAGTTATTAACAGTAACTATTGTAGCATTTGATGTGCTGCTGCAATTCGAGCTATTGGTTACACCTACAGTATAACTTCCGGCAACTGTTGCTGTATAGCTTGATGCTGTTGCACCAATAATATTTGTTCCGTCTTTCTTCCATTGGTAAGTCAATCCAGTACCGGTATTCGCATTTAAAACTACACTTCCACCAGCACAAAAAGATGTTGGTCCTGCAACTGTAATAACAGAAGAAGGTAATGCACTTACGGTTAAACTTATCGCATTTGAAATAAGAGAAGCGCAAGAACCTGTTGTAGTAATTACAGTATACAAACCTGAAGCTGTTGCTGTGTATGTAGAACCTGTTGCTCCTGAAATCAATATACCATTATTATACCATTGATTTCCATTAGATGATGAAGATGTTAATGTTAAAGAGCCCCCTTGGCAAAAGTTTGTTGCCCCCGATGCCAATACCGAAGGAGTTGATGGCAAATTATTAACCGTAACTATTGTAGCATTTGATGTGCTGCTGCAATTAGAACTATTGGTTACAACAACGGTATAACTTCCGGCAACTGTAGCAGTATAGCTTGATGCTGTTGAACCACTAATGTTTGCTCCGTCTTTCTTCCATTGGTATGTAAAGCCTGTGCCTGTATTGGCATTTAGCACAACACTACCTCCAGAACAGAAAGTAGTTGGTCCTGATGCTGTGATAAGGGAGGTTGGTAAAGAATTTACAGTAATTGCAGTAACATTTGAAGTTGTTTGACAACCAACAGTTTGTATATAAAGTGAATAATTTCCAGATGCTGTAGAAGTAAATGTATTACTAGTTGCGCCGTTAATATTAACACCATCTTTCCTCCATTGATAAGTTACATTTTCGTTGTAAGGAGCATTTAATGTTAAAGAATTTCCGTTACAAAAAGTAGTTGAGCCACTTGCCGTTACATTTATAGATAATTGCATGCATGCATTATAAAATGCTCCCCAAGCATTACACATACCAGAACCATAATATTGGTCCCAGCCAGGAGTTCCTAAATCATAAACTTGCTGTTCTAAGAGTGTTCTTACCTGAGAATTAGATAAAAAAGGATTGGCTGCCCATACAATAGCAGCTAATCCAGTTACATGTGGAGCAGCCATTGATGTTCCTACCCAAGAAGGCCCTCCATAAGTATTGTTTGGCAATGTTGAAATTATATAATACCCGGTTGCAGATTCTCCTCCAGGAGCAGACACGTCAATTGTTGTACCATAATTACTGTATGATGCGGGTATCAGATTGCCAGAGGCATTCACACCAACTGATGAAACTGATATGACATTACTCCACGCTGCTGGATACATTGGATTGGACGTGTTATCGTTACCAGCAGCTGCAATTACAAGTTTATTACTATTAATAAAATTATTTATTGCAGTTTGCATAACCTGAATAGGATTATATCCACCTAAACTCATATTTACTACTTTTATTTTATTAATGGTTGACATTGTGTTAAGTGCGTTGGCTACTCCATCGACACTTGCATTGTCATTTAAAGAATTATTATCCCACACCTTGGCGAAATATAAAGTATCTTTAGACATTCCTGCAATTCCTACTCCATTATTCCTTTCAGCACCAATTACACCCGAAACATGGGTACCATGATCTTGTCCTGTATAGTCTGGTGTTGGAAATGCATCATTCATTGCATAATCATAACCATACCATGCTGTATTATTTAAATCAGGGTGATTCCAAGCAATTGCATCGTCAATAACAGCAGTCCAATTTTTTGAAGGTCTATCAGTGAAACACCAAACAGTATCTGCTCTCATAACATAAGGCCCCCATTGACTACTCCAATAGGTATCATTTGGTGTACAAGCAAGAGATTTTATAATTGCTTCAGGCTCAGCATATAAAACTTCAGTTAACAATTTTGCTTTTTTAATTATGTC
Source organism: Chitinophagaceae bacterium (assembly GCA_027489035.1). Lineage (GTDB taxonomy): Bacteria > Bacteroidota > Bacteroidia > Chitinophagales > Chitinophagaceae > Ferruginibacter. The sequence continues at coordinate 103,901 of JAIYAN010000017.1, read as the reverse complement.
CAATATAATTGACTTAGTTCCATTATTAATCTGAAAAACATAAAAATTTTGAAGTTCTGGATACAACGACTTACTTGTAATTTTATTGAGGCGATTTTTTTTCAAAAAATCTTTAATTGAGGTAGATTCAATGTCTACAGTTCTTTTAAATTCAACTATTAACTTGTTACAATTTACATTTTGCCAATAAATGCTGTCATTTTCATTTTCGAGAGCGTACCAATGAATTTTATCATCATTAATGATTTTACTTTTTCCCTTGAACTGATATTGGTCATTTGCCAACATTTTTAAACTATTTCTATCTGGCATTTTTAGAGTAGTGTCAATACCTGTAACAACTAAATTGCTTTGATTTTTTAATTCAACAATAGCTGGTTGCTTTTTAGCAAACTGACTATATCCATCAAAAGATAATAGAAGGATTAATGCAGAGATAATTCCTAATTTCATATGTAATTTATTTTAAATTTAATTCTTAAATAAACTTAATTTTATGGATGAAAAAAATAAGTATTTACCCCATTAGATACTTTTAAAGAAGAAAACATAGTTGTGTTTTCACAATTCAATTTTCCCGCATAATAAATTTCAAAAGCATCAATTGGGTTTATACAAAACAATTTTTCATCGCCCCATTTAATATCCCCAGAAACCCCATGTTGTATAGCATGAGTATATACCGTACCATAATAGTTTCCAAGATCAAAATCTTCGTATTTATAAGGCTTAATTTTATACCAACCCTTACTAACCCAACATTCATTATCGTTGTTCCAAACAACATATGATGTGTAAATTTCCTTTGCAGTGTTATTTCTTAATCGAAGGGTAGATTGAGAAAAGGAAACGAAATAAAAAAAGCACAAGATTATTGTGCTATAAATTGTTCTAGCCATGAATTAATATTGGTTTAGTACCATGTTCCTGTTATTGTAACACTTAAGCTTCCATTAGATTTTGTAATGGAAGTTGGATAACCGGATTTGTGGTCATTCATCGTAAACCCAACATAACCCATCTGTTCATCAGCGGTTATATCATCATTGTCATATACTGTTACATATTGTGTAACTGCCGTATTTGTGATTTGATATGCTGAAACAAAATTCCATGAGATGGGAAATTGAGATACGTTTGTGATTGTGCTTGCAGTTCCATCAAAATAAATATTGTTATTTACATCCTCCATGTTAAAATAGATGTCTGGGTATCCACCAAAATCCCAATCATTTCCATTTGGATCAAATGAAGGCACTTGATTAATTTTGACATTTGTTATTTTAAAATTGGTGTAGTTTGGAGCTGGCTCTGTTTTTTTACAAGAAACCAATTGAAATAGACATACAATTAAAAATAATTTTAAAAATAATGATGCAATTGAATTTAATTTTGATTTGTAGGATTTCATGTTATTATTATTTATTCAGTAAAACTAAATACGTAATTTCGGTATGCTTTAAATTCGTATGCATAAAATATGCATAAATCAAAATAATATATGAATATGAAAAACCTCGGAACAAAAATTAAAAAAATAAGAGAACTTAGAAATTTTTCTCAAGAATTTGTAGCTGAAAAAATTGGAACAAGTCAAAGTAATTATGCAAGAATAGAAAACAATGAAGTTTCAATTACACCAGATAGATTACAAAAAATTGCTGAGGCTTTAAATACTTCAGAATCCGTAATCAAGAGTTTTGACGAAAACATAATTTTCAATATTACTCAAGGTGATAATTCAGCAGCAGGTTTAAATTGCTCTGTTCATAATTATCAAATCAGCCCAGAAATCAAAATTCTTTATGAAGATAAAATAAAATTATTGGAGGAAAAGATTGCTTTATTAGAAGCGAAATTGAAAAAATAAATTTATCTACTAAATCGATTTCCATAAAAAATAATCGATAAAAATCGTTTTCGAACGATTTTTTCTGTTCAAAATCTAGAAAAATCGACTTGCTACGACTAAGAACGATTTTTCTATTTTCTGCAATTTTCTTTGTTTAAATGCAATAGAAAAAAAATCCGGGTAAGCACCCGGATTTGAAGAAAAATATTTTTTTAAACTTTTTCTTCATCTATTTTTTCTGGAGAAAAACTTTTTTCCGCATATTTTTTGATTACAATTTCCTGATTGAAAATTTCATTTTTCATTTGTCTAATTGTGTTGACATATGCATTCCTTTCCATCATCAAGGATTGATACATATCACTCAGCTTATTGTTTTCCTTTTGGGTAGCATTACTTTTTTTATTCCAGTAAATTGCAGCCCCAACACATAGAACTCCTGCCACACCAAAAAACAATGCCATATTCTTATTTCGATTGCTACGACTGAGTTGTTTTAAAATTTTCATTAATTCAATATTATCCATTGCTGTATATTTTATGAGTGTTAAGATTAGGGTTTGATATTATTGTGTATTTCATGAAGTCTGATTCTAAAGTACCATTTTTAGATATTTTGTATTTCAAGGATGAAGTCAGCTGAATATCATAGGCATTCAAATCAGCAGTACTGACTACACTCCCTTTTTTTGCCACCATTGCCTCTATCATTTCATCAACGGTTTTATGCTCCTTTATAATTTCTCTGTGAACCTCCAATTCTGGTTGATCGAGCAGGCGATTGTAAATGCCTTTACAGTCTTTAATCAGCGTACCACTTTCATTCCTGACCTCTTTACAATACGTTCGTTTTTTTGAGTATTGGTCAGGAAGAGGTTTACCACAATAAAGGCATTCTCGTTTGAGGTGATAAGTCACAATTTCTGTCGATTGACTCATTGGTTTTTTGGATTTTTTTTGTACATCCATGCTTTGAAATTTTATTTGTTAATAAATTCTTGTTACTTTTATTATAAATGTGCTTTAATTTACGTACTTTAATAATAAAAGTTAGTTTTTTAGACAAACTTAATGTAAATTTACCAAATGATAAAAAATAATATACCAGAAGAACAACAGATAACACTATCGGAGTTTAATGAATTTATGTTTTCGGCTATTGTTCCAATAAAAGATATCAAAGACCACAAAGGCGAACCAATAAGTGTTTTATTACCCTATTGGAGAAGGAATAAACTACTTCCTTTTTTTCAAAAGGGAAAATGGGGTATTGAAATTTGTTTTGCTCAATTTATGTGGCTGCGTGTATTAGATACTTTAAGAGAATTTGGAGTTTCAATCAAACCAATGGTTCAAATTTGTGAGTACTTCTTCCAAGATGCTTATGATAATGAGCTGCCAAAAAAAAACATATTAGATCTCAAAAAAACATTGGAAATTAAAATCTCAAATGCAATACCTACAGAAGATGAAGCACTTCTTTTAGCAGAGTATGATAGAATGCTCTCTGATGAATTGCTTCTTTATGGCCTAAAATTCTATATTAACTATTTCACAAACCTTATAACAGATTGTATTAAAAAAGAAGAAGATGCTGGATTCATTGCTTTCAGCAATGGAGAAGTGGTGGAGTATTTGGGTGAGAAATATTTTTCTCACAGAACAAAAGATTTTGACTTAACAAAACCTCATATCAGATTGTCTATAAAATTTTTTCTGAATGAATTTATCCAAAGTGATGAGCTCCAAAAAATATTTGTTCCAACGATTTTAAATGCGAATGAAAAAGATGTATTAAAAGCCCTTCGAAAAAAGAATACAAGCATAACCATAAAAAAACGTGAAGGTGAAATCGTGAGAATTGTTTCTACCGACGAAGGCACAATTTCTGATGAGAGGGCAAAAGAAATAAGGAAAATTCTCGGACTTCGTAATTACGAGGAAATCACATTCAGTACCAGAGATGATAAAACCCTGACTTTCACAAAAACCCAAAAAAAATAAACGACTCCGATAATCTCGGCTCAATGGTTTCACCACTTGTTCACTCCGCTTAACCGGCTGAACTGCATACTCGGTGAATAATGAACATTAAAAACAACACAGATGTAAAAAACAACAACTTAAAATTAACCAACGAAGAAATAAACAGCATAGATGGATTTGCTGATTTGTCTGCTCAGGAAACTGAAGAACTGGCCAATTTCATTTACAACATTTCAATCATACTTTACAAAACGCACGATAATGGAAAATCTTGATTATTTTAAAAAGTTTGTCCCTGTCAAGGAATCAACAATTGTTACCAATCCCGAAGTATGGTCTTATACAAGGGTAAGTTCAAAAGAGCAATTTGATAACAACTCCAGTATTACGCGTCAACAGGAAGCCAACTTGGATTGTGCCGCAAAAAACAACTTCAGAATTATAGAGCAGTTTGGTGGAACTTATGAAAGTGCAAAATCAGATTTCACTCGCAAGGAATTTAAACGGCTTATCGAAAAAGTAAAATCCAGCAGAAAGAAACCTTACGCAATTTTAGTTTATAAGATGAGTCGATTTTCTCGCTCCGGTGGAAATGCTATTGGATTGGTGAGTTATCTTGTTGATGAATTAAAAGTTCATTTGTACGAAGTTTGCTCCGGATTAAACACTACAACCGATAGAGGTAAAGCTGCGATTTGGGATAGTTTGTTCAGTGCTTTTAAAGAAAATCTTGAGCGTAAGGAAATCATCATTCCAAACATGGCTGCTTACATTAAAGCGGGTAATTGGTTTTCAAAAGCTCCAAGAGGATACGATCATTTTGGACCGAAAGTACGCAACATAAAATTTCACAGTCCTATTCAAAAAATTGTTATCAACGATGAAGGAAAAATACTGCGTGAAGCATGGAAATGGAAACTATCCGGTTTGCACAGTGATGTAAAAATTGCAGAGAAGTTAGGCAACAGAGGTTTAATCATTGAACACAAACGTCTAAGTGAAATGTGGCGAAATCCTTTTTACTGTGGGATTGGTATAAACAAATTGGTAGAAGGACCAACCAAAGGAAAATGGGAGCCAATAATTTCTCAGGCTGATTTCATTAAAGTACAGCAAATCTTAGATAAGAACACATCAGGCTACCAACATAAAAAAGATGTGGATGAAAGACCGTTAACTAGATTACTTCGCTGTAACAGCTGTGATTCTTACATGGTAGGATACAAGAACAACAAAAAGAATTTACACTACTATCGTTGCTTAAAATGTACTGGTGTAAATTTAAATGCACACGCTACACCACATGCGAAAAAGAAAAGTGCAGAAACGATATTTTTAGAATTGTTGGAACAGTATCAAGTCCCAAAAAAGATGGTTCCAGTTGTTGAAAAGCAACTCACTAAATTATTCAAGCACTATAACGAAAATAACAACAGCCTTGATGAGCAATTAGAAAAGCAATTCAACTCCCTCCAAAAAGAAATGAAGGATTTGAAAATACGCTTGGGTTTAGGAAAAATTGACAAAGAAACTTATGACCTTACTTTTGAACATCTCAACGAACAAATCGTAAAAGTGAACAAAGAATTGAACAATGGAAAGGTGAAAATATCTAACCTCGAATCTGTGCTTAAAACCGCTTTAAATAAACTTGAAAAACTCAGTAAAATATGGGGTTCTGGCGAGTTGGAGGACAAAAGAACACTTCAAAAAACCTTGTTTCCAGATGGAATTTTCTACGATGCTAAAAACAACCAATATCTAACCCGAAATACAAACAAATTTATTGAGTTAGTTGCTTGTTTATCAATGAATTGTGAGGGTATAAAAAAAGAGGATTATCAAAATTTAATTGAAAAATCCTCTTTAGTACTCGGGAACGGAATCGAACCGTCACTCGCATTACTGCGAACAGGATTTTAAGTCCTGCGTGTCTACCAGTTCCACCACCCGAGTGACACGTTTGAATTGCATAAATGCAAAACAAATTTTGAAAAAAAATCCCGACGTTGTCGGGACTGCTTTTCTTTGGAGCGGAAGACCGGGCTCGAACCGGCCACCCCGACCTTGGCAAGGTCGTGCTCTACCAAATGAGCTACTTCCGCAGTTGTATTAAGAACTAATTTTTTAGGACTGCAAAAATAAGGGATGCAGATCTAAAAAAACAAAATTATTTTTTACTTGTATTTCGGATTGTACAAAGTATTATCAGGAACATTTACTTCTGGCTTTCCTTTGTATCCATGGGTATACAAACTATAACATCCACCCAAAATAAATGCTACCAATACAAAAACCTGACAGTAGAATAAAAATCTTGATGAAGAAACCCAATTATGGGTAAAATCTTTTTTATCGTTTTCTAAAATATCTTGTTGTTCGTGTTGCATAAAATGGCTTTTTTATAAAAACAAAACACAAAAAATGAATTTCAAATTGTATTGTTTATTCCCCTTTTGTAATAATATCACTTAGTTGTAATAAACAATTATTATTCTAATTGTTGTTTTTTATTCGTTTGCAAAAATAAGGGCAATGCACTAAATAAACTAATTACTTAAAATTATTTCTGAAAATATTTTCCGTTTTTTTATAAAATATTGCCAGATTATGCTTCCATTGTAATAGCCTTCCAATTTTGATGCTGCTTTTTTGGGCTTCGGTGTTGTTCTTTTTATAAACAACAACCAATATATAAAATTAAAATGCGCCTTTGCAATAGCCATATAATATCCAGTATCGCCTTTTAATAACTCTTTATACGCAGCTATGGCATCCAGCATAAAACGAAAGGGAATAATAAAACAAGCTTTCAAAAACGGCAAATTCTTCCACAACATAATGAGGTTGTTTCTAAAATTCAAATACACTTTTTTCGAATTCCCTTTGGGAAGTGTGCCGCCACCTACATGATATACCACTGATTTGGGCGCTACATATACTTTATACCCAAACAATTGCATTCTCCAACATAAATCTATCTCTTCCTGATGTGCAAAAAAATATTCATCCAATCCTTTCATTTCATGGTAAACAGATGAACGAACAAATAATGCAGCTCCTGTTGCCCAAAAACATGGTTTTGCATCGTCATACTGCCCGTTGTCTTTTTCACAATCATCAAACACACGCCCTCTACTGAATGGATAACCAAATCGATCTATCCATCCCCCACTCGCACCAGCATATTCAAACATTTCTTTATTGGAAAACGACAACAATTTCGGCTGACATGCTGATATCAATTTGTCTGATTCCATCAAATCAATAACTGGACTTATCCAATTGGGCGTTACTTCTATGTCGCTATTTAATAAAACAAAATAGTCACTTTCCACTTGTTTTAATGCTGAATTATATCCTTTTGCAAAACCTTGATTTGAAGGATTTTTGATGATTCGAATATTTGGATAATATGCTTGTAAAAAATCTATGGAATCATCTGTTGATGCATTGTCTGCAACAATAACCTGCAAATTTTCATAACGCGATGCCATAACCGATGGAAGAAACTGTTCCAAATATTTCTTTCCATTCCAATTTAAAATCACAACGGCAACCGAAGGCAAATTTGACATGATTGATTATTTAATATTTATTGGGTTTGTGATTTTATTCAAAAGCAAACTTACATTTTTTAACCACCAAATCATTACTTTTACTTATGTTTTCTTCTATTTTAAATTGGCGTACTTCTTTGGCTGCTGTTGCAATTTCTATTGTAATTGCAACCATTTTTTATTCAAACTATATTTCAAAAAAAATAGCTGATGATGAACGTAAAAAAGTACATGTTTGGGCCGAATCTCTAAAAACAAAAGGATCAACGACAGATCAATCTGCATTAAATCTAACCAATATTATAACGAACGAAAACACAGAGATTCCTATTATTGAAACGGATGAAAATGATCAACCTACAGGAAATTATCTAAATCTGGATTCTATTAAAATAAAAAATGATACTGGTTATGTTCGAAAAAAATTAGAAGAATTCATGAAACTACACAACAGTATTCGTGTGGTCATCAACGCAGAACCGCTGATTTTTAATAAATATTATTATGGCGATTCCAAACTTTTGCGAGAAGTACGTTATTATCCATTGATTCAGCTTTTCATCGTAGCACTTTTTATTTTCATTACGTTAACGACCATCGCTACACGAAACAAATCAACGCAAAATCAAGTATGGGCGGGAATGGCAAAAGAAACCGCACATCAATTGGGAACCCCTATCTCCTCTTTGGAAGGTTGGGTTGAAATGCTGAAAGACGATAAACAAAATGAAAAAATAGCCTTTGAAATGAGCAAGGATGTTGAACGATTAAAATTGGTCAGTGATCGTTTCGGAAAAATTGGCAGCACCCCACAATTAGAGCCCATTTTAATTTCTACACAAATTGAAAACATGGTGCTTTACATCAAAAGAAGGGCGAGTGATAAGGTTATATTCAAACTAAACAATCACCATAATGATAATTTATTGGCACAATTAAATGCCCCTTTATTTGATTGGGTTATTGAAAATTTATTGAAAAATGCACTTGATGCAATGGAAGGTTCTGGTACAATAAATATTGATATACAAGAAGAGATACATCAAATAAAAATAGACATTTCCGACACTGGAAAAGGCATCAGCAAAAAAAATCTGCAACACATTTTCAAACCTGGTTTTACCACAAAAAAAAGAGGTTGGGGTTTAGGATTGTCATTATGCAAAAGAATTATTGAACAATACCACAAAGGTTCACTTTTTGTAAAATCAAGTGAATTGGGTAAAGGAACCACATTCAGAATTGTTTTGAAAAAACTTCAATAAGCTCTTTAAGTTCATTTTTTTATTTTAAAATTGGTTGATAAAATCTAACTTTGTTTACCTCACAAAGCAAAAGCTATATTCTTGCGGCGATGGCGAAATTGGTAGACGCACTACCTTGAGGTGGTAGCGCCTGAAAGGGCTTGGGAGTTCGAATCTCCTTTGCCGCACAAAAAAGTCAGAGTGAAAATGAAAGCGAGAGCGTTCATGAAACTCTGACTTTTTTCTTCGCTCTAATTCTGTTTCTCATTCTAATTTATTAAAAGCATTCAAATCTTCCGCACTCACGGAAGTTAAGTGAACTTTGAAAAAATACATTCGAACAATAATTGAATAACAATAATTTTTACTTTTCACTTTTTACTTTTAAATTACCTCGTTAAAAAATCATACAATGAATAATGATATAAAATGCCCGAATTGCGGGGAAGTATTCGACGTTGAAAACGTTATCGCTATTGAATTAGAGAAAAAATTCCAACAAGATTATCAGGATAAATTAAACCAATCTTTACAAAAAGTTGATGAAGAAAAAAAGAAACTTCAAGATGATTTGTTGCGCTTTGAAGAAACAAAGAAAAAAGAAAATGAAATTTTTGCGGAACGTCTAAAAACAGAAAAAAGTAGATTAGAAAAAGAGATTCAACAACAATTGGAAAAATCCATTGCCACAGATTTTGAAAACAAAATCAAACAATTGGAAGCAAACAATGCTGGTGCTGAAATTAAATTAAAAGAAGCTAGAGAAAAAGAACTTAGTTTTTTGCAAAAAGAAAGTGCGCTGAAAGATAAAGAAGCTGAACTAGAAATTACCATTCAAAAAAAATTGGCCGAAGAACGAAATCAACTCGCAGATACCATTCGCCAACAAGAGCAATCTAAAACCGCAATGAAAGAAGATGAGATGCTGATGAAAATGGAAGAGTTGAAAAAGCAATTAGATGTACAAAAAAGATTGGCTGACGAAATGAAGCGCAAAGCTGAACAAGGTTCTATGCAACTTCAAGGCGAGGTTCAAGAATTGGCACTTGAAGAACTTTTAAGATCAAGCTTCCCTTTTGATTTGGTTGAAGAAGTTGGAAAAGGCGTTAGAGGTGCAGATTGTATTCTTACCATTAGAAATGGAATGGCCATGGAATGTGGTAAAATTATTTTTGAAAGTAAACGAACAGAAAATTTCACCACCGATTGGATTGAAAAATTAAAAACAGATATGCTTTCTCAAAAAGCAGATATCGCCGTAATTGTTACCAAATCAATGCCAAAAGATATGGAGCAATTTGGCGAAAAAAATGGCGTTTACATTTGTAGTTTTAAAGAAGTTAAAAGCTTAACAACAGTATTAAGAAACGCCATAATAAAAATTAGCGAAGCCAAAAAAAGTGAAGAAAATAAAGGCGAAAAAATGGTATCGTTATACAATTATTTAACCAGTCAAGAATTTGTGGGCAACTGGAGTGCAATGCGCGACGGATTTAGAAACTTAAGAAGCATGCTTCAAAAAGAACGTGAAGATTTTGAAAAAAACTGGAAGAAAAAAGAAAAACAAATCGACTTAATCATTCAAAACTCATTACATATTTCTGGATCGATAGAAGGAATCGCTGGGCAAGATTCTATTGACATGCAACTAAATGATGATGATTCTGAAAACTTATTAGAGATTTAATTGAACCTATTGATTTTATTGAATCCAAGTAATGAAAAACTCACTGAATCGAATTGATTTGGTTTCTAACTGCTGCTCTTTATTTTTATTGAATGTAGATTTTGAAATCCAAACTTGATTCTCATAATTGGCAGATGTGATATTTAAATGTTGTTTAAAATCAACTCCACTATCGTCAAAGTATTTAAACATCGCTTCTTTTATCGTCCACGCGAATGTAAATTGTTCGTTGGGAGAAATAGATAACCTTGAAAGTAGATTCATTTCTTCTTCGGTCAAATATTTTTGTTTAATGTGTTCAATTTTAGGCACTACATGTTGAATGTCTATTGCAACGCTTGATTTTGCACTTATGATTACAGCCACAAAATCAATACAATGAGAAATTGAAAAAAAATAAGATTCATCTGGCAAAAAGGGTTTACCCGTTGTGGTTAATAAAATATTTTTTAAAGAAATATCATTCGCCATTTCCAGTAACAAATATCTTCCTGCCAGATGCTGTATTCTTTTTTGAGGATGAGTAATTTTGTATTGTTCTTTTGCCTTTTCTAAAAAAAAATCTTCGGTCTCCAAAATATGCCACACGCCTATTTTTGTGTGTTCGTTGATATTTTGTTGATAAACCAATGGCATATAATAATCTAATTTCTCTTTTTTTAAAATTACTTTTACAAAATAACATATAATAACACAGAAATGATTTTAAGTGATAAAAGAATATTGGAAGAAATGGAAAAGGGTACGATAAAAATTGTCCCTTATTTACGTGATTGTTTGGGTAGCAATAGTTACGATGTGCATCTTGGAAAAAATTTAGCGATGTACGACAATGAAGAGTTGGATGCGAAAAAACACAATACTATTTCTCATTTCGAAATTCCAGAAGATGGTTATGTTTTATTGCCAAACAAATTTTATTTGGGTGTAACTGCTGAATATACCGAAACACATGCGCACGTTCCTTTTCTTGAGGGTAAATCATCAACCGGTAGATTAGGTATCGACATTCATGCCACTGCTGGAAAGGGTGACGTTGGATTTTGTGGCAATTGGACCTTAGAAATTTCAGTAAAACAGCCAGTGAGGGTGTATAAAGACATGCCAATCGGACAATTGATATACTTCCCTGTTGATGGAGAAATTGAAGTAAAATACAACGAGAAGAAAAATGCTAAGTATAATAGTCAACCCAACATGCCAGTAGAAAGCATGATGTGGAAGAACAAATTTTAAGCGAATCAAGTCCTTTTTACTTCATTCTCATTCTGTTTCTCGCTTTTATTCAAAAAATCACTATCGTTATTTGATAAATTCTATAAAATCTATCACCAATCGGTTAGATAATTGCCCTTTTTGGGATCAAAAAATTGAATTTCAGCCATAATTTTGGTTTAAAAATTAGGATAACTTTACTTTTTTAGGGATTAAATTATAATAATCACAATTTTTTATTCCATTTTTAATAAAAAAAATATACCTTCGCCCTCCTTTAAACTGAACGCAATGGCTAAGAAGCGTGCATTTGAAATTGCTTTTGTTGGATTAAAGCTCGGTGTTCATGAGTTTGACTATGATTTAGATGAACAGTTCTTTGTAGAAAAAGGTGCCGAAGATTTTGCTAATCCCAAGGCTCAAGTAAAGCTTTCGCTTGAAAAAAACACAGGTTTCTTGCTTTTAAAGTTTGAAATTGGTGGTCAAGCAGATGTAAGTTGCGATCGTTGTGGAAATTCTATTACGTTAGCACTTTGGGATGAGTTTAAAATATTGGTAAAACAGGTAGATAACCCAGATGAAATGAATGATCAGGAAGAAGATCCGGATATTTTTTACATCTCCAGAAATGAAAGTCATCTATCTGTTGAAAATTGGATTTACGAATTTGTTTTGCTCAGTTTGCCGATGCAAAAAATGTGTACAAACGAAGAAATTGGTGGTCCGAAATGCAATAAAGAGGTGTTGGAAAAATTAAAAGAAATGGAGGATAACTTTGCAAAACAAAATGCAAACAACCTTTGGAAAGGATTAGATAAGTTTAAAAATAATTAATAAACCGTTATAACAATAAAAAAGTAAAGTCATGCCAAATCCAAAAAGGCGTCATTCGCAACAACGCAGTGCAAAAAGAAGAACACATTATAAAGCAACTGAAACAACGTTGAGTATTGATTCATTTACAGGTGAAACACACGTTCGTCATCGCGCGCACGTTAGTGAAGGAAAATTATATTATAAAGGAAAAGTAGTTGCTGAAAAAGCACCTTCAAGAGCATAATTTAATTGATTAAAAATGTGAATACCAAAAACTAGTTTGAATAAAATCAAACTAGATTTTGGTTTTTTTATTTTAAACATACAATCAATATGAAAATTGGATTAGACATGATGGGGGGAGATTTTGCTCCTGCAGAAGCCGTTAAAGGCGCTGTTGCATTTCTATCTGAAAACAGCAATGATATAGAAGTCATTATGTTTGGCAATCAACAAGAAATTGAGATTGAATTAAAGAAATACAACCTACCTCAAAATCGATATACCATAATTCATACTGCTCAGGTAATTGAGATGCATGAGCATCCTACAAAAGCGCTTAAAGAAAAACAAGAGTCATCTATTGCAGTGGGATTTAAAATGCTTGCAAATGGAGAGATTGATGCGTTTATAAGTGCTGGTAATACTGGGGCAATGATGGTTGGCGCGTTGTTTAGCATAAAAACAATTGAAGGGATTATAAGACCCACTATTGGCGCCTATGTTCCAAGAGAAGATGGTTCGGTTGGATTGTTGGTAGATGTTGGATTAAATGCAGATTGTAAGCCAGAAAATCTAAATCAATTTGCGATACTTGGTTCTTTATTTGCATCACAAATTTTAAAGATTGAAAACCCAAAAGTGGGGTTGGTTAATCTAGGAGAAGAAGAAGGAAAAGGTAATTTACTTGCTCAAGCCGCTTATCCATTACTTAAAGAAAATACACAAATTAATTTTGTAGGAAATATAGAAGGGAGAGATATTTTATTGAACAAATCCGATGTGATGGTTTGCGACGGATTTACCGGAAATGTAGTTTTAAAACTTGCTGAAAGCATTTACGATATCGTTAAGAGACGCGAAATAAACGACGAATACTTTAACCGATTTAATTTCGAAGCTTACGGCGGAGTTCCAGTTTTAGGTGTTGCAAAACCTGTAATTATTGGTCATGGTATTTCTGGTGAAAATGCGTTTAAAAATATGATCAACATCGCTTGTAAAATGCATGAAGCTGATTTCACTGGAAAAATTCAAAACAGTATTTTGTAGTTTAATCAATTACATATAATTTTAAATAAAAAAAATGAAAAAGATATCTTTATTATCTGCAATGTTTTTGTTTGCAACATGTATTATTTTTAGCTGTAAAAAAGATACAGTTGCACCTCCTGCCAATCCATGCACTGGTGTTGTTATTAGTATAAATGCTAGCCAAACCGCTCCGACTACCGGACAAAGCAATGGTTCTATCACAGTAACTGCAACTCCAAATGGAACTTATACATACAGTATTAATAGTGGAGCATATCAATCTTCAAACATTTTCAGCAATTTAGCTACAGGAACTTATACCATTAAGGCAAAGAATGCAGATGGTTGTGAAAGTGCCGTTTCTACTGTTACCTTATCTTCAAGCAACCCTTGTAATGGCATAAATATTACATTAACTCCTGTCACAACTTTTGCGGATGTATGCCCAACAACTAATAATGGAAGCATAACTTTAACTGCATCTGGCTCTAATGGTTTCACCTACAGTAAAGATGGCGGAACTACATTCCAAGCTTCAAATGTATTTTCTAATTTGGCTGCAGGAAACTATCCTGTTGTGGTAAAAGACGTGAATGGTTGTACAAAATCTCAATCTGTTACAGTTTCAGCTAACCCAGGTGGCGTAAAATTTAATTTGGTAAGAAATTTAATGATTGCTAAATGTGGAAGTTGCCATTTTAACGGAGGCAATAATGGAAGTGTAAACTTCGACGACAAATGTAATATTGTGAACCAATGGGATAGAATTAATTTCAGATGTGTTGTACAAGGAACAATGCCTCCTACTCCATTATCAACTTCAGAAAAACAAACCATTACTGATTGGGTTAATGCAGGACATAGATATATCGATTAAATATGATTTTTATACATAATTTTCTACAAAGAGTCGATTGTTAAAATCGGCTCTTTTTTTTAATGTTTTGTTCAAGATTTGATTATTTGAACTTCTAAACCATTAAATTGTTGTTTGTTTGGCACCACAATTGAATAAAAAAGTTGAAATTCAAACATGAAATAGCCATATCGATTTGCTTTACACAAACCGATATGGATAATAGAGACTGTTCCTTGGGTAAATGCTGGACATAAATACAATGATTAATTAAAAATAAAAACATGAAGAAACTGATTTTTACTGCCATTATAATTGCTAGTGTATTTGCAATGAATAGTTGTTATTACGATAAAGAAGATTTACTATACCCAGTAACCGTAGATTGTGCTACTGTAAATGCAAGTTATGCAACAGATGTAAGTCCGTTAATATTGAGTAAATGTTCATACTCAGGTTGTCATAGTGCAGGAAGTTCTGCAGGTGGTTTGGTGTTGGAGAGTTACACCCAAGTAGCAAACTCTGCTGGTGGTATTAATCAGCGTTGTATCATTGAAAAAACTATGCCACCAAGTAATCCACTAACCCCGAATGAAATTGCTATACTAAAGTGTTGGATAAACGCTGGAACACCCAATAATTAATATTAGATATGAAAAAATGGAAAATTATTTTATTTAGCTTTCTTGGAATTTTAGGAATTCTAGGATTAGTTATTGCTTATTTATTGAATAAAGAACCGGATTTACCCACAAATCTTCCAGCAGAAATAACAATAACAGCAAAAGAATTATGTACAGCTTTTTCTGAAAATGAAAACGCATCAAATAAAAAATACAACGACAAAATTATTTCAGTAACTGGAATTGTAAAAGAAGTTTTAAAAGATGAAAAAAACACAACCATCACTTTAGATGCTGAAGATAAAATGAACATCGTTAGTTGTAGTTTTTTCTCGTGTTCTGAAACGGACAAAAAAACCTTTGGAGAAAACTGCGATTTAGCAGACCAAGAAAATGAAAAAGCTTCATCATTAAAAATAGGAGAAAAAGTAACAATTAAAGGCAAATGTACCGGATACTTAATGTTATCGGGGGTTGTATTAAATCTTTGTTGCTTTGATAAAAAATAATACATCACAATTAAAAAAAACAACATGAAAAAAATTGCTTTATTTGGATTAATGGCTTTATTGCTAAACGTAGGTTTTTCGCAAGACAAATACTTTACAAAAACTGGAAAAATTTTTTTTGATGCAGGTACTGGAATAGAAGACATTTCTGCTACCAACAAATCAACAACCAGTGTTTTAGACATTAAAACGGGTCAGCTTGCATTCGAAACATTAATCAAAGGATTTGAATTTAAAAATCAGTTGATGCAAGATCATTTCAACGAAAATTATATGGAAAGTGAAAAACTACCAAAAGCAACATTTAAGGGAACAATCGACAACCTGAGTAAAATTAATTTTAAAAAAGATGGTTCTTATCCTGCAACCGTAACTGGAAAATTAGAAATGCATGGGGTTACAAAAGATGTAACAACAAAAGCAACCATAAAAGTAACAAAAGGAGAGATTTCTGCTATTTGTTCGTTTGATGTTAATTTAGCCGATTACAAAATCAACATCCCTTCAATTGCAAAGGAGAAATTATCTAGCAATGCAAAGATAAAAGTGGATTGTACCTACGCTGCTTTAAAAAAATAATCGGTTGTAATTCATACAACTTAATCGTTAAATAAATAAGATGAAAAAAATTATAGCCCTAATAAGTATTGCGTGGATTTTGATGGCTCAAATTGCACATGCTCAAGACGATTTATTGGCGTTGGTAAATAAAAATGAACCAGCAGAAAAACAATATATTAATAACGCATTCAAATCAAGCCGTGTAATTAATGGGCATTCCATGGAGTTTATTGGAAAGGGCATAATGGATTTTAGAATTTTGCATCGCTTTGGTGAAATCAATACCGGCATTAATAATTTATATGGACTTGATCAAGCTAACATGCGTATTGGTTTTGATTATGGATTAACAAAAGATTTAACCGTAGGTTTTGGTAGAAGCAATGTAAATAAAGAATGGGATGGATTTATTAAATACAGACCTATTCAACAATCTACAGGTGGCAAAGGTGCGTCTCCGGTATCATTGATCTTGGTAACAGGAATGACACTGTCAACAACACCATGGGCTGACCCATCAAGAAAAAATTTCTTTTCAAGTAGATTGAATTTTTATAATCAGATCATTATTGGTCGAAAATTCTCAGAAAGATTTAGTTTGCAATTATCACCAACTCATGTGCATTTAAATCTAGTGCCTTACAATATTTACAGCAATGATATTTTTGCAATGGGTGTTGGATCTAGATTAAAACTTACAAAAAGAACAGCGTTTGTAGTTGATTACCATTATATCATTAAACCAAACATGTTTAATTTCGAAGATGACGATGATGATTCTGGTGGGCAATCCGCACAATTCAACAACATGTTAAATCCTCTCTCCATTGGATTTGACATTGAAACTGGTGGGCACGTATTCCAATTGCATTTTTCTAATTCAACAGGTATGAACGAAAAAGCGTTCATTACCAATACTACCAAAAGCTGGGGCAAAGGCGAAATTCGATTTGGCTTTAATTTGTCAAGGGTATTTGCGGTTGGGAGGAAGTAAAAGGTTTGAGAGGTTGTAGGGGTTGAATATTTTCAACCTTACAAGAGGTTTGTGAGGTTGAGTTTGTTCAAAAGGTTAGCCCCCTCAATCCCCCAAGGGGGAAGTTGGAAGCGTTTTCCAATCGTGGCCTTTGTTTTTGTCAGATTTTTTTAAAATCGTTTTTCTTCGTGCCTTCGAGCCTTTGTGCCTTCATGTTTCAAAAAACTTTGTGTTTCAAATCCCTTCACCTTTCGGGGGAAGGGTTGGGTATGGGGGCTTCCCCCCTTTGTCATAAAACTGTAAAAAAAAACACATCTACTTTTCATGACAATTCCATGATAAAAGAATCAGTTGTAGCATAGACATTTGCGCTACAAATGAAACACATTTCTCAAACCATATTTCTACTGTTTTTTTCATTGTCAATGTTTGCGCAACAAGACACTGCATCTACCCTATTTTCTTCAATGGATGAAGTGGTGGTTACCGCTTCTAAAACAGCTACAAAACTTGGAAATGTTACTAGTCCAATCAGCATCATTACTAAAAAAAATATACAACAGGCAGGTAGTTTAAGATTGAAAGATATTTTGCAAGAACAAGCTGGGTTATCCATAACAAATGGCTTCGGAGCAGGAATACAAATGCAAGGATTAAATCCAGATTATACGCTTATATTGTTAAACGGCGCTCCGCTGGTTGGAAGAACTGCAGGTGTACTAGACCTCAACAGAATTGGCATCACCAACATCAAAAAAATTGAAATCGTAAAAGGTCCATCTTCAAGTTTATATGGTTCTGAAGCAATGGCAGGCGTAATCAATATTATTACAGACAATACCAGCGAAAAGAAAATTCAATTCGGTGCCAGATATGGCTTTGGAAATCCCAACTTAGGATGGTCGTCTCCCTTGGCTAAAAACGTTTTTAAAAACAGTGATTTGAATTTTCTATTGATTACAAAATATAAAAAAGCAACCTTTAATTTTTCCTCCAATGCTTTTTATGTAGATGCCATCAGTTTTAGACCATATTCTTCAGAGCGCCTTACACAACCCATTTGGCGATTTACCAATCAGCTTTCAATCTCCGCTCCTATTAACGACAAAAACAATTTTACCTTTCTTGTTCGAAATGGCTACGATCAAATCAAACAAAATTTTGCGGTAAACAACATTGGCGAGGTTAGTACTTCGTATGGAAAAGAAACCAATAACGATTTAAATATAAACTCTACTTACAAACATTCATTCAATGAAAATATCAAATCATCATTGAATGTTTATGCCACTTTTTACAGGGGATATCAAAAATTAAATTTCTCCAACAAGCCCGATAGTAGTTATATAGATGAGTTCAGACAAAATTTATATCGCGCAGAAAATCAAAATGATTTTAAATTTAAAAACATGCTTGTAACCATCGGTGCTGGATTCATCGTAGACCAAGCATATTCTACCCGATACGATAATGTAGAAAGCAAAAAACAAAATCAAATCTTGTATGCTTTTGCACAACACGAATGGACCTTGTCTAAAAAATTAATTTTCACAACAGGCGTTCGTTATGATCACAACAAAATTTTTGCCGCAGCTTTTAGTCCGAAGTTTTCTTTTAGATACATTGCAAATAAAGCTGTAACCATCAAAGGTTCTATTGGTCGCGGTTTTAAAGCACCAGATTTCAGACAACTCTATTTAAACTTTACCAATAATGCTGCGGGGGGCTATTCTGTATTAGGTTCTATTGATGCCGTTAAAATTATTCAGCAAATGCAAACGCTTGGTCAGCTTAGTGAAATAAAAGATGACTACAATAAATTAAACAATTTAAAACCTGAATTTTCTACAGGCATAAACATAGGTGGAACGGTATTTTTTAATAAAAATATACAGCTCGATTTTAACGGATTTAGGAATGATATTGAAGGACTCATTGATGTTAGACAAGTAGCTACAAAGGTGAATGGCGCGCAGATATTCAGTTACATCAATATTAAAAACGCTTTCACACAAGGTTTAGAATTTGATTTGAAATTTAAAGCAACAAAAACAATATCAGTTTCTACAGGTTATCAATTTTTACAAACTGCAGATAAAGATGAGTTGACCAATATTAAAGCAGGGAAAGTATACACAAGAAATGCGGATGGCACAAGCAGAATATTACTCAATAATGAATACATGGGCTTAGCAAACAGAAGCAAGCACATGGGAAATGTAAAAATCTCTTACGAAAACAAGCATGGTTTATTTATCAATACAAGACTGATATACAAATCAAGTTGGTATGTTGGCGATAGAGACGGGAATGGATTATTAAATACAAATGATGAAAAAGGGGAAGGGTATTTTTTAATAAATTTCGCTGCAGGAAAAACAATCAACAAAAAATTAAACATCAATATTGGCATGGATAATGTTTCGAATTATCAAGACGTGAATTATCTGCCCAATTTATCCGGAAGAATGACGTATTTATCTATTAATTATACACTTAAATAAAATTAAAAATGAAAAAAAGTACACTTGGAATTTTGGCAATTGCAGCGTTAATTTTTAATGCTTGCAAAAATGATGAAACAAACAATGTTGTTGTAAATCCAAATGATTACAATGTTGCAGTTAGTGGAAAAATTGTAACGGTTAAAAATCTTCCAGCTGATACTATTGTAGGTGTTGGTGCAATGGGACCTTACGGTGCAGGTAAATATACCTTCTTTAGCTTGGGTACCAATTCTAAAATTGCTTCTACCGATTCGGCAACGAGTAACTGGGATTTGGCTTTTGCCGGTAATACTATTCGTATAAATAATGGCACTAGTGGTCCTGGTAATGGCGGAGCTTTTGTGTACGTAGGCACTTTTGATGGATTAACTACAATTCCTGCAGATTCAACGTTTAGAATTGATAACGCACCTAATTATGCCATCACTAAAGGCTCTGGAAAAGGATGGTACAACTATGATGGACCAACCAATTTGTTAACAGCTATACCTGGTCGTGTGTTGGTTATCAGAACTGCAAATGGCAAATATGCAAAAGTGGAGATCTTAAATTATTATAAAGGAAATACAACACCGCTTTCAACTGCTTCTGATAACGTTAAAATATATGATTCAAGATATTACAGCTTCCGTTACACCTATCAAGCTGACGGAACAACAACATTTTAATTGAAACAATAATTTATCTTTAAGTCACCTCAAATTGAGGTGACTTTTTTTATACCCATTAAATAGGGCTTACATCTTTCAATTTTTGTAAATTGCAGGTTCTTGAAAAATTGTAATCAAACATTGAAAAAATGTTTGGTATACAATGATTATAAAAAATCGAAAAAGTATATAACAAAAAATATGGCAAAAGATTCTCGTAAACAGGAAGCATTGGAATATCATGCCAAAGGTAGACCAGGAAAAATTGAAGTCGTTCCTTCAAAAGATGCAAAAACACAACGTGATTTATCATTAGCATATTCACCTGGAGTTGCTGAGCCTTGTAAGGAGATTGCAGAAACACCAGACGATGTATATAAATATACAGCTAAAGGAAATTTGGTGGGTGTAATTACAAATGGTTCAGCAGTGCTTGGATTGGGGAATATTGGTCCTGCTGCAAGCAAACCCGTTATGGAAGGAAAGGGTGTATTGTTTAAAATTTTTGCTGACATTGATGTTTTTGATATTGAGATAAATGAAAGCGATCCAGATAAATTTGTGCAAATTGTAAAAGCTTTAGAACCTACATTTGGTGGCATTAATTTAGAGGACATCAAAGCACCAGAGTGTTTTTATATTGAACAACAATTAAAAGCACAGTGCAATATTCCGGTGATGCATGATGATCAACATGGAACTGCAATCATTTCTTCAGCAGCTTTATTAAATGCATTAGAAATTCAAAAGAAAAAGATTGATAAAGTTCGTTTTGTAGTTAACGGCGCTGGTGCAGCAGCAATGGCTTGTATTAGATTATATGAATCTCTTGGGGCAAAACCAGCAAATTTTATATTGTTTGATAAAGATGGCATTTTACATAAAGGAAGAACAGATATAGAAACCTTCAAACAAAAATTTTGTGTTGACGCTAAATATAAAGATTATAATCTGAGTAAAGCGATGAAAGATGCAGATGTGTTTTTAGGTTTAAGTATAGGCAATGTGGTTACAGTTGACATGATTAAATCGATGGCACGCAATCCAATCGTATTTGCTATGGCCAATCCTGATCCAGAAATCACGTATGATCTAGCAATGACTGCGCGTAAGGATTTGATTATGGCAACTGGTCGTTCTGATTTTCCAAATCAAGTAAACAATGTACTTGGATTCCCATATATTTTTAGAGGTGCTTTAGATGTACGTGCAAAGCAAATCAACGAAGCTATGAAACTCGCCGCAGTAAAAGCATTGGCAGAATTGGCAAAAACACCTGTGCCTGATATTGTAAACCTAGCTTACAATGAAAAAACAATTTCATTTGGCCCAACGTATATTATTCCAAAACCTTTCGATCCAAGATTATTGGCAACGTTAGCGCCAGCTGTAGCAAAAGCTGCAATGGAAAGTGGTGTGGCCAGAATAAACATCAATGACTGGGATGAATACACGATAGAGCTTAATAAACGCCTTGGTTTAGATAATCAATTGAGTAGGATTTTAAGCAACAAAGCAAGAAGCAATCCTAAACGTATTGTATTTGCTGATGCTGAAAATGCAAAGATTTTAAAAACGGCGCAATTGGTCATGGAGGAAGGAATAGGGTTCCCAATTTTGTTGGGTAATGAGAAAAGAATTCAAGAACTCGCAGATGAAAATTCGGTGGACATTGATGACATGCCAATCATTGATCCTCAAGATGATGAACACGAAGAAATGAGAAAACAATTTGCAGAATTGTTTTTTGCAAAAAGAAAAAGAAGAGGTGTAAATCAATACGAAGCATACAAAATAATGAGAGATAGAAATCATTTTGGTTGTATGATGGTTGAAACCGGTGAAGCCGATTGTATGATTAGCGGTTTAAGTAAAAATTATCCAGAAACCATTCGTCCAGCTTTGCAAATTATAGGTACAGATGTAGGTGTAAAAAAGATTGCAGGCATGTATTTATTGTTTACCAAAAGAGGACCTATATTTTTGGCGGATACCACAGTTAACTTCACACCAACAGCTGAAGAGTTAGCAGAAATTACATTATTGGTAGCAAAAGAAGTGAAGCAATTTAATATTGTTCCAAAGGTTGCAATGCTCTCCTACTCTAACTTTGGAAGCAGCAACGCACCTGAAGCCATCTTGGTAAGACAAGCAAGAGAAATTGTGAAACAAAAAAGCCCAAATTTAATTTGTGATGGTGAAATGCAAGGAATTTTGGCTTTCAATAAAGAAATATTAAAAGAGAATTATCCTTTTACAGAATTAGTAAACGGAGACGCAAATGTGTTGATTTTCCCTAACCTTGCGGCGGGAAATATAGCACATAATTTATTGCAAGAAATAGGAGGTGCAGATAGCATTGGGCCAATTGTTTTGGGATTAAAAAAACCGGTACATGTATTGCAATTGGGAAGTTCAATTCGTGCCATTTACAACATGGTGGTGATTGCTGTGGTGGATGCTCAGGCAAAAAGTAAAGCCAGTGTTCATGAAGTAATTAAGAAGAGTAAATGGTGGAAACGAAAACCAAAAGCCAATAGTTAATTATACAAAAAACGCTTATGAGTTTCTTCTCTCATTTTGGAAAATATTTTATTATGCTAAAAGGCATGATTAGCAAACCAGAAAACTCAAAACTTTACTGGAAAGAATTCATGCATCAATGCAGTGAAATTGGCATAGGCTCATTGGGCATTGTTTGTGTTATTTCGTTATTTATGGGTGCAGTTAGCGCGTTACAAACTGCTTATCAAATTACGAGTCCTATCATGTCTAAATTAATTATCGCTCAAATTATAAGAGATACTGTTATATTAGAATTCGCACCCACATTGATTTGTATCGTATTGGCAGGAGTTGTGGGCAGCAAAATTTCTAGCGAGTTGGGCAACATGAGGGTAAGTGAGCAAATTGATGCCATTGAAATTATGGGCATTAATTCTAAAACATTTTTAATTATGCCAAAAATTGCAGCTGCATTAGTTACCATACCAATGCTTGTAATTTTAGCGATGGTTTTGGGTATTTATGGTGGCCGACTTACCGTTGGCATTTCTGGAATCATATCAACAGAAACTTACGACCGCGGACTGAAAGAATTGTTTATACCTTACAATGTATTTTTTGCCATGATGAAAGCATACACATTTGCTTTTATTGTAAGTTCTATTCCTGCTTATTTTGGCTACTATGTAAAAGGTGGCTCATTAGAAATTGGCAGAAATAGTACTAAATCTGTTGTAGTAACCTGCGTGGTTATCTTATTTGCCGATTATATTCTTGCTGCACTTTTGCTTTAACAAACTGATTATTATTCATTATGATTGAATTCAAAAACATATCTAAACAATTCGACGAAAAGCAAGTCCTTCAAGACGTTAGCCACATAATGTACAGTGGTAAAACCAATCTAATTATTGGTACTAGTGGAAGTGGTAAAACAGTTTTGCAAAAATGTTTGGTTGGTTTGTATGAAGTTGATGCAGGCGAAATTATTTATGATGGTTTAAGCTTTACAAAAATGAATGATGAAGAAAAAAAAATGCTTCGTCAACAAATCGGAATGCTATTTCAGGGATCAGCTTTATTTGATAGTATGACGGTAGAAGGGAATGTAAAGTTTCCATTAGATATGTTTACAAAAGATAAAGAATCTGAAAAAATAAAAAAAGTAAACGAGGTTTTGGAACGTGTGAATTTAGTGGGTACAAACAATAAATTGCCTTCACAACTGAGTGGTGGTATGAAAAAAAGGGTCGGTATTGCAAGGGCAATTGTACTCAATCCAAAATTCCTATTCTGTGATGAACCCAATTCTGGCCTAGATCCACAAACATCAATGCTGATTGATAAGTTGATTCATGATGTGACGATTGAATTCAACATGACCACCATTATTAATACCCACGATATGAATAGTGTGATGGAAATTGGCAACAATATCATCTATTTAAAAGATGGAAAAAAAGAATGGTCGGGCAATAGCAAAGACATTATCTTTTCGGAAAATAAAAATTTGAATGATTTTATATTCGCTTCTGAGTTTCTTCAGGATGCAAAAGAAATGCGTATGTTGGAAGCAAAAGGGAAAAAGATATAATCATATTTCCTGTTTAATATCTCATAGCATATTTCAATTTTGTCCAGATTTCATTATCAAAACTAGAAGGACCAAGAAGCGGCGCATTTCCTGCTGAATCTCCTAACCTAACAACCACAACATTTAAAGACGGAATTACATAAATTTTCTTATCGTCTTTCCCTAGAGCCATAATCATATCGCTTGGCGCATTTGTTGCCAAACTTCCATTAAAAACCGTTTGTAAAGTTGGTACCATAAAAGATGATTTTCCATTTAACCACCATAGGTATCCATAACTTTTATTCAAGGATTGAGAAGAATTTACCATTGCTTTAAAGTAGTTAGAATCATTGAGGATAACATTTCCATTCCATGTTCCTTTATTCAAAATCAACGATCCAAAACGAGCTGCTTCTCGGGTGGTGCAATACATCACATTATTATACCAGAACGACGTCGACATACCTATTTTTTGAAACAGTTTTTGCGAACAATATTGATTAAACGTCATGCCGCTTACATTAGCAATTACATCTTGCAAAAGTCGGTATGGCGCATTGTGATATGCCCATCTAGTGCCCGCATCAGCAACATAATTTAAACAAGACGGATCTTCACAATCAGGATCCGAAACGCCATCATTCAATCCAGTTGTCATGGAAAGTTGATGCTTAACGGTGATCAGATTTTCCTTGGCTAATGGTAAACTTGTCCACCCATTACCTAGATAATCTGAAGTTTTGTTGTTAATGTTTAATAGCTGATCTTGTTGGGCAATACCCGTTAAAAAAGACACCACCGATTTTCCAGCAGATGCGATAAAATATCTCGTGTTTACATTCCAGTTGTTCCAATATTTCTCTTTAACTATTCTACCGTTTTGCAAAACGATTAAACCATACGTATTTTTTGAACCTGCAAAATCAAATGCTTCATTTAATTTAGCCGTATCCCACCCCAAACCAACAGGAGATTTTGTTTCCCAATAATCATCATTTAGGTTCGGGAAATAATATTTTTCAACGGAATCAATGGGATTTGATGTTAAAGGCTTTTCCCTACAACCCATTATGAAAAATAAAAAAAATAGAATAACGAAAATCTTTTGCATAGTTTCTGATTTATCTATGAACTTATTGAATAAAATTAGTACAAATTACTGATGTATTAAATTGAATTAAAATCAACTAAAATATTAAACAAAAGCTTAGATTAGCCACATTTGATTGGTATATTTGCCCCGTAAAAATAAAGACCTAAAAATTAAAAAATAAGATTATGGCAGTTAAAACTGATAATTTTCAATCCCCAGATTATTTTGGTGTAGATGAATTGCTTACGGAAGAGCATAAACTTATTCGTGAAACAGTAAGAAATTATGTAAAAAAAGAAATCTCTCCAATTATAGAAGATTATGCACAACGTGCAGAATTTCCTCAACAAATTGTAAAGCAATTGGGCGATTTGGGATGTTTTGGCCCTACCGTTCCAGAGCAATATGGCGGCGGTGGATTAGATTATATTTCTTATGGATTAATGATGCAAGAGTTAGAGCGTGGGGATAGTGGTGTTCGTTCTACTGCTTCTGTTCAAGGAAGTTTGGTGATGTTCCCGATTTATCAATATGGCAATGAGGCACAACGAAATAAATATTTACCCAAATTAGCGAGTGGTGAGTGGTTGGGTTGTTTTGGATTAACCGAACCTAATCATGGAAGTGATCCAGGTGGCATGTTGACCAACATCAAAGATGCAGGTGACCATGTAATTTTGAATGGTGCAAAAATGTGGATTAGTAATGCACCTTTTTCACAAGTGGCTGTAGTGTGGGCAAAAAATGAAGCCGGAGAAATTCAAGGGGTAATCGTAGAAAGAGGTATGGAAGGATTTACAACGCCTACTACACATAGCAAATGGAGTTTACGTGCTAGTGCTACAGGTGAATTGGTTTTTGATAATGTAAAAGTTCCTAAAGAAAATATTTTACCAAACGTCAAAGGATTAAAAGGTCCTTTGGGATGTTTAACCAAAGCGAGATACGGCATAGCTTGGGGCGCTGTTGGTGCGGCAATGGATTGTTATGATATCGCGCTAAATTATAGCAAAGAAAGAATTCAATTTGGAAAGCCAATTGGTGGATTTCAATTGCAACAAAAGAAATTAGCTGAAATGGTTACCGAAATCACCAAAGCTCAATTGATGAACTGGCGTTTAGGGGTGTTAATGAATGAAGGAAAAGTTACACCAGCTCAAGTGAGTATGGCAAAAAGAAATGCATGCGAAATAGCAACCAATATTTGTAGAGATGCTCGTCAAATGTTAGGCGGAATGGGGATCACCGGAGAATATCCAGTGATGCGCCACATGATGAATTTAGAAAGCGTTATCACATACGAAGGAACACACGATATCCATTTGTTGATTACAGGAATGGACATTACGGGGATGAATGCGTTTAAGTAGGGTGAACGAGGTTTGAGAGGTTTGAGAGGTTTATGGGGTTTCTGAGGTTTCTGAGGTTTGGTTCAAAAGGTTCAATGAGTTCAAAAGGTTAGCCCCCTCAATCCCCCAAGGGGGAAGTTGGCAGTTTTTTCCATTTGTGCTTTTTGGATTTTGTAAGTAAATTTTAGGTTTAAACCCGTTTTCACTTTGTGCCTTTGTGTCTTAGTGACTTCGTGTTAAAAACTTCGTGTTAAAAAATTTCGTGTTAAAAAAAATATTATGAAAAATATTAGCGTAATTGGAGCAGGTACAATGGGAAATGGAATTGCACATGTATTTGCACAAACTGGATTTGATGTAACATTGATTGATGTGCAAACAGCACAATTGGAAAAAGCAATGGCTACGATTACTAAAAACCTCGATAGACAAGTAGCCAAAGGAACATTGACCGAAGAACAAAAATCAGAAGCATTAAGCAAAATAAAAACCAACACCTCTATTTCAGAAGGGGTTGCCAATGCAGATTTAGTGGTAGAAGCCGCAACAGAAAATGAAAAGTTGAAGCTTGAAATATTTAAACAAATGGATGCTGCTGCGCCAGCTGGATGCATCTTGGCTTCTAATACATCATCGATTTCAATTACAAAAATTGCGTCTGTTACCAAACGCCCAGAATCAGTAATCGGCATGCATTTTATGAACCCCGTTCCGGTTATGAAATTGGTTGAAATCATCAATGGATATGCTACTTCAAAAGAAGTAAATACAACCATAACGGAGTTGAGTAAACGCTTGGGAAAAATTCCATGCACCGTAAATGATTACCCAGGTTTTATTGCCAATAGAATTTTAATGCCAATGATTAATGAAGCAATCATTAGTTTATTTGAAGGCGTTGCAGGTGTTGAAGAAATTGACACCGTAATGAAACTAGGAATGGCTCACCCAATGGGACCATTACAGCTTGCAGATTTCATTGGGCTAGATGTTTGTCATAGTATTTTAAAAGTATTACACGATGGATTTGGCAATCCAAAATACGCACCATGTCCTTTGTTAACCAATATGGTTACAGCAGGAAAACTTGGCGTAAAATCTGGAGAAGGATTTTATAAGTATACACCAGGAAGTAAGGATTTGGTGGTGAGTGAAGTGTTTTCAAAATAGGTTAGGGAGGTTTTAGAGGTTTTTGAAGTTTTTGAGGTTTAGTTCAAAAGGTTCAATGCGTTCAATAAGTTCAAAAAGTTGGTTGCATTTAAATTTATTGACTTACTCTTCAAATAAAAAACTTTGTGTCTTCGTGTTCATTGGCGCCGGTTTCCCAACCGGTGTCTACATGAGTTTTCAGTCTCGGACTGACAGGAATTAAATGCTTCAGAAGGTTAGATGCATTTTCCATTTATTGTCTTAATCTTCAAAAAAACTTCGTGTCTTAGTGACTTCGTGTTAACAATTTCTCGCGCCGATGTTGGTGTTTTCTCCAATCATCAAAGAGGAAACAAACATGTTTTATTAAGAAGTAAAATTGTAAAATGTTATAATCAATTCCACTTCCTTATTCCTTATTTTTTAATTCCTTATTTGTTATTCCCTAAAAAGCTCAAATTGGAGGGAAATATAATAGAGAATCCAGCATTTTTCTTATCTCCTCTTCCCCACCAACCTATACGAATCTTCAATCATTTCCTTAATGCTCTTCCAAGTCAACAATCCATCTATTACAACTGTATTCCAATGTTTCTTATTCATGTGATAACCCGGCAATACCGTATCAGGATAATTTGCTCTTAGTTCTACTGCTAATTCTGGATTGCACTTTACATTGATTTTTAAAAAATCGATCTCATCTAATGGCAATAGCAAAAACATTTTGTTGTTGGTTTTAAACACAATTGTTTCGGGTCCAAAAGGAAAACTTTCAGTTACATCTGCTAAGCTTAATGCAAAGTCTCTTATTTCTTCTACATTCATTTAATAGCTAATTGATTTATAAATTTTTGATGGAATTTTTTGATACGAAGGATTTGAAACACGAATGCGGATAAACGCGATTTTTTTTGACACGAAGGCACAAAGGCTCGAAGGCACGAAGTTTTTTGTTTCACGCAAAGCTCGCAAAGGAAGAAAGTCGCAATGGGCAAACACTACCATGTTAGTCCATTAAACCCTTAAACCAGCGACCCTTTAGAACCTTTTGAATCTTTCAGTCCGTGGCTGAAAACTCTTTTAGACACCGGTTTGGAAACCGGCGCCAGTAGAAAAACGCTTCCAACTTCCCCCATGGGGGATTGAGGGGGCTGACCTTTTGAACTTATTGAACGCATTGAACCTTTTGAACCAAACCTCTCAAACCTCAAAAACCTCAAAAACATCAAAAACCTCTCCTACCTCCCAAAAAAATACCCCTCATTTCTGAAGGGCATTTTCATTCTATTTTATGATTAATTATCTAATGATGGTAACATCAGATTTAACTGTGATTTTCTTTCCTGTAATCAATTGGAAATCTACTACAGCATAATATGTACCATCCGGAACTGGCTTACCATTGTAAGTTCCATTCCAATCATTACGGTATGATTTGCTAGAGTAAATTCTGCTTCCGTATCTGTTAAATACAGTTACAGTAACATTTTTCAAACAATCAAACTGACCATATACAGACCAATAATCGTTTATTCCATCACCATTTGGTGTAAATGCATTTTTAACTTTGATGCAATAAGGAATAACAGTGATAATTACATTTCCAGCGCTATTACAACCAGCTGCATTCGTAGCAGTTAATGTGTACGTTGTTGTAGTTACTGGCGTTGCAATTGGGTTTAAAATTGTTGTAGAGCTCAATGTGTTGTCTGTTGGTGATGAAGTCCATAAATATGTGCCCGCACCCGTTACCGTTCCATTCAATTGTGCAGATTCACCTAAAATAATTGTTGCGTTTTGTCCTGCGTTTACATTTATTTGAGAGTTTGTTCTTACAACTACACGTTTTGTAACTGTACATTGTCCTAATGTAGCAAGCAATGTATAAGTCGTTGCGCCCAATGAAGTTGGTGTAGCAATTGGACTAGCAATTGAAGGACTGCTTAATCCAGCACCAGACCAAGAATAAGCTGCTGCATTTCCTGTAGTAGTTAATTCTACAGAACCGCCTAAACAAATGCTGGTATCTACTCTTGTTTGAACACTTAAATCATTTGTAAGTGCTACTGTGTTTGAGAAAGTTTTAATACAACCATTTATATCTCTTACAGAAACTGTATATGTTCCGTTTGTTACTGTAAAGTTTGGAGATGATTGATATGCTCCACCATTAATGCTATATTCATACACATTTGCACCACCAGCTGCTTCTACGTTTAATGAACCATTTGGTGTTACAGAACAAGTGGCATTTGTGGTAAATCCTTGAGCCGTTAAAGGTGTTGGTTCAACTACATTGATTATTGTATCTCTAACGCAATTTGAATTATCTCTGATGGTTACAGTATATGCACCTGCTGTTAAATTTGAAAACAATCCACTTGATTGGAAAGATCCACCATTTAATGAATATTGGAATACACCTGTTCCATTTAAACCAGTTACATTAATTGAACCATTGTTTCCAGCATTACAACGAACGTTTGATACATTGTAAGTACCAGCTACTAAGTTTGGATCTGCAGGAACAATTACCGTTTTAATTCCAATACATGTTGTTCCGATGATTCTGAATTTGATGCTGTATGTACCTGGAGCAAAATTGAAAATATTTGATGTTTGCCATGTTACTCCATTGTCTGCTGAATATTCAAATGTTCCTGGTGCACCAGAAGCGAAAACAGCTACAGTACCAATTCCAGAAGTTGCACATGAAGCAGGAGATGCCGCATAAGCTGCAGATAATGGATTGTTTGAAACTACACGAATTGTGTCCGCTCCGTAAATAAATGCATTAGGATTGTTGAATGATGCGTATTTTGAACGAACGATATAGGTTGTGTTTCCTTGTGGGCAAACATTTGGGAATGAAACAGATAATGTATTGCTTCCAATTCCTGTTGTATCTCCAGTTGAAATTAATGTACCATTTAAATCGTACAACTCAACGCCACGGAATAATGATGGACCAGAAGCTGGAACAAAACGCCATGTTTCATTCATATTACGTGTACCCCAGTTTGGACCTTCTGCTGTTCTTCCTGGAGCCATAATACCTTTATCTTTATTGGCGTTATGTAATCCAATCATTTTTCTTCCTTGGTTCCAAGATGGACATTGTTCAGCACTAAATACAAAAACTTCAATAATACCTAAACCTTCATAAAGTACAATTTGGTGTGTATTTTCAATTAAATTTTGACATGTTGTACTGAATTGAGGTACTTTATAATAGGTCACCACAAATCTTCTGTGCGGCGAAACTCCCAATACTTCATACTTAATTTGTTGTGTTGGAGAAGTCGTATAAAAAGGATTAATATCATGAAACACACCCATGATCAAAGATTTGTCATACGCGATGTCTGGTACATCTCCTGCAGTCATGGTCCAATGTGCATAAAGACCAGCTTTTGATACATCAAAAGATACAAAACCATTTGAACTAATAATCAATTGGTTGTATGGAGATGCAGCATCATCATAAAATGGAAATTGAAATGGTAAAGTTACAGCACTTGAATAGGTATCGTCCGATGATAAGCTTGTTGAAGAACCTGGTGTAGCAGGACTTATATACGGATTGAAACATCCGTTAGGACCTGTTAATGGATTGATTACATATGAATTTGTAGATGAACGAACATCTGGAATTTTTGCTTTTAAAGTAATACAAGGTGTAACACAGCCATCAATAACCGTATCTCTTGAACAGCTAAACGCAAATCCAGTTTGTGCATTAATTTTTGATGTAAATGCTATTAAAAATAAAATCGTAATCAGTTGAATCTTTCTCATGTTATGTAGCTTTATAAAATTTTTGTTTTTAAATGATTTGAATTTGAATTATTTTTTCTTTAGGTCGAATTGTAATCCAACTTCATGCGCGCCGTCTGAATAAATATTTATTGGAGATGTGTAGTAATCATAAGAATAAGAAGCCCTTACACGTTGAAATAATTTCATACCCGCTTGAACACTCCAAAATTGATTTACTCTCCAATCTAAAGCCCACCAGATTTTATCTTGATAATCTACTTTAGCACCGAAATCAATTTCTGTTGGCGAATTTTCAATTAAACGAACTAAGGCAAATGGTATTACATAAATATCTTCACCTGTTTGTATTTTATAATTTGCCGTGAAATTGTAATGACGATATAATCTTCCATCCAATGTTGTATTTGGCACATCTGACAATTGTAGTTTAGCACCAATTAACTGACTAGCCGCTGCACCTATGCTCAATTTTTCGTTTGTAAAATAAACACCAAATCCTGCATCAAAGGCAGACTTGTTTTTTACACCTACTAATGCAGGGTCTGTACCAACATCTAATTTTGATCTATCTACTGCATATTGAAAACCACGCATCTCTAAGCCAATACCCAATTTATTTTTTTTGTTGGCTGATTTTACGTGATATGACAAAGCAAGCTGACCTCCAGTTCTACTTGTTGGACCAGTTTCATCTTTATATAAATAATAAGAAACACCAGTTGTATATTTTGGCAAATCGAAATCTCCGTATTGCATAATGGTTTTTGGCCCACTGAAACCAGACCACTGGCTTCTGTAAGCAAATCCTAATTTATTAACGTTTGACATTCCCGCCGCTGCAGGATTGTACATGGTATTGTGTTGCAAAAATTGACTCATAAAGTGCAATTGCTGAGATTCTGCAACAAAAAATACTGAAATCAAGGTGAGTGTTAGTAAAATTTTTCTCATGTCTGAATTTAAAATTTATTTCTTAAAACGTATAGTATGAATAAAAGTAAAAAAAAATGTTAACACAACGTCGAAAAATTTTAATTATTTAGATTTTTTCAATTTTTCTGGCAAGATTATCAAATTTTTTATGTCTCCTAACCTAAAAACAACTTCTTTTTCCCTTGATTTGGGCACATCTAAGGTTAAATTCGAAAATAAATTGATTTCTTGACTGATTACATTACACTGACATTGTTTAACAATTACCATCACATCGTTGATTAATTGATAATCAAATTCTATTTTTAATTGGGTAGTTATGGGTTTTTGAATGATGGGTACCATTTGTAATGCCAAGACTGATGCAGTTTTATATGCATTGATTAAGCCAGGAACACCAAGTAAAGAACCACCAAAATAGCGAACTACAATTACAGCAACATTACACAATTTCTTACTGTCTATTTGTCCCAAAATTGGTTTTCCGGCACTTCCAGAGGGTTCGCCGTCATCACTTGATCTAAATTCATCTCCAGTAAAACCCAACCGATACGCAAAACAATGATGAACTGCTTTGGGATGTTCTTTTTTTAAATCTTGTAGGTACTTCTTAAAATCCAATGCAGAAGTTATTGGATATGCAAAAGCCAGGAACTTACTACCCCGATCTTTAAACTCCGCAAATGATGGTTGTTCTATGGTATAATAATGTTCCATCTATTTTGCTTTTTTCGCTTTTGGGTTTGAAAAATATTGTATCAAATCGCTTTCTATTTTTTCTTGTTTAAAACAAGATTTGTAATCAAATTTGGGAGATGCATTTCCATTTTCAATAATCATTGTTTGATTAGTAATTATTCGTGCTTCGTCCCAAAACCCTTCATCTATAAAGGTTTGTAAAATCTTTGCCCCACCTTCAATGATAACAGACTGTATATTTTTTTGAAACAATAATTCGTTGATCTGAGGTATTATTTCATGTTCAAAATTAATTTGAATAAAATCATTTTCCCCTTCTGTTTTTTTAATGTGTTGATTAAAAATAATAGTGGGTGCTGATTGGTCCAATATTTTAGCTGTATGTTCTATTTTTAAATTTCTATCAATAAAAATTCTAACTGGATTTTTACCAACCCAATTTCTGGTGGTTAATGAAGGGTTGTCCACCATAATGGTATTTGTTCCAACCATAATTGCAGCTTCTTCGCTTCGCCATTTATGCACCAAAATATCCGTTAATGCATTTGAAATTTTAATCGGTTTGCCTTGAAATGCTGATATACATTGATTTTCAGATTGTGCCCATTTCAATATTATATAAGGCCTTTTCTGTTGATGAAAAGTAAAGAATCGATTGTTCAATTCAATGGCATCGTTTTCTAAAATGCCTGTAATGACCTCTACACCTGAATCAGATAGTTTTTTTATTCCGGAGCCGTTTACTTTTTCAAATGGATCGGTACAGGCAATAACAACTTTTGGAATTTTATGAGAAATAATTAATTCTGAGCAAGGTGGTGTTTTACCAAAATGATTACAAGGCTCTAAAGAAACATACAAGGTGCTTTTTTCTATGAGATGTTTATTGTACTGCTTCACACTATTTAAGCAGTTTACTTCAGCATGTGCTTGTCCATATTGTTGATGAAATCCCTCTCCTATAATTTCGTTTTCATACACCAAAATCGCGCCCACCATAGGGTTTGGTGCTACGTTACCTGATCCTAATGATGCCAAATCAAGACATCTTTGCATGTATGTGTAATGTTCTTTCAACGCGTAAAATTAAGCATTGAAAAATAAACTAAGTTTGCATCGATGAAATTAAACGAATTCTATAGGCATTATCTCACGAAATTGGGGCTCATTTATGTTGAAAATGAAGCTTCAAATATCACCAAAATGGTTTTTGAATCTTTGGCAAATATCAGCAGAGCCGATGTTTTAAGAAATCCAGGAATGGAAATCGAGTCGGATACTTTATCATCACTAAATGAAGCACTTGATAAATTGCTTAATCACCAACCCATTCAATATGTGTTGGGCGAAGCTTGGTTTTATCATTTAAAATTTAAAGTTTCTGATGCCGTTTTAATTCCTCGTCCTGAAACAGAGGAATTGGTAGAAATTACCATTAATCATATAAAAAAAACAAATCAAAGAAAGGTGTTAGATATCGGAACGGGCAGTGGTTGTATTCCCATTTCACTAAAAAAAAATGTACCAGAAATAAATATTACATCTATTGACCTATGTACAAACGCTATTTCAATCGCTTCTGAAAATGCAAACAATCATCAAACAAAAATTGATTTTAAAGCACTTGATTTTTTAGATGAAAACAATTGGGTAAATTTTGATTTGTTTGATGCAATCATCAGCAACCCCCCTTACATTCCGAATGTAGAAATACAATCAATGGATAAGCACGTTACAGCGTTTGAGCCACATCTTGCATTATTTGTTCCAGATGAAGATCCATTAATTTTTTACAAAGCCATTTTAAAGTTCGCTCAAAATCATCTTGATAAAAACGGAAATATATTTTTGGAAACGCATGAAAACTTTGCGGATAAAGTTTGTTCTTTATTTAAAGATGCAGGTTATGAAGGAACAGTAAAAAACGATATGTTTGAAAAACCAAGAATGGTATTGATTAATCGCTTCCACTAACGGTAGCAGATGTAGTAGCACCAAGCTTTCTAGCTACTTTCATTACTTTTACAATTTCTCCCCATTGTGCAACTGAATCAGCATTGATAACCACGGCTGGTTTTATACTATCACCTTCAATGATGTATTTTTTTAAAGAAGATTCTAATGAATCGGGATTTATTTTTTTAGACCCAATGAAAAAATTCTTGTCCTTGTCTACACTTACCACAACACTTTGTTTTTGTTTGGTATCGCTTTTAGATTTGGGAACGCTCATTTTAATTACGTTGGGATTGGCCAAAGTAGAAATCATCAAAAAGAACATCAATAGAATAAACAGGATATCGTTTAATGGTCCGGTATCCACTTCCGAATGTTCGTCCCTTAATTTTGTTTTTCTTAAACTCATAGGTTTATAATTGGAAACGAATTATTGTTTGGTTGGTTCTTGAAGAATATCGATGAATTCGCTACTTGCAGCTTCCATTCTATTCGCCATTCTATTGATTTGTGTATCTAAAAAATTATATCCTAAAAATGCAAGCATCCCAATAATCAAACCTGTTGCAGAGGTAATTAATTTGATGTACATCGCGTCTGCAATTTGGCTAATTGAAGGATTGCTTATGGTTGCAAATTCTTTAAGTAAGATCACCAATCCGATGATGGTACCCACGAAACCAAATAAAGGTGCGATACGTGCTATAACGGAAATGATGCTTAAGTTTTTTTCCATTTTATAAAGCTCAAGTTTGCCTACATTATCCATACTTTTTTCAATGGCATCAATAGGTTTTCCAATTCTTTGTAACCCTTTATCAATCATTTTTGCAATTGGATGTTGTGCATTTTTTGCCACACTTCTTGCACCAGCAATATTACCTGTTACAATATGGTCTCTGATTTGGTTCATGAAATTATCATCAACCAAACTGGCTTTTTTAATTATCAAAAATCGCTCTGTAAAAAAATATACAACCATGGCAAATAAAATTCCAAGTGGAATCATAATTGGACCACCTTTACTTAGCATGCCCAAAACACTTTCTACTTTTTCGCCACTGGCTTGTGCAACTGCAGTACTATCAACTTGCAATAAAAAACTAAACATATTGGATAATTAAAACTGAATAAAAAAATACGCTATGCAATTAAATAAAACTATTGCAACTGGGCAAGAATTTAATTGTTAATGTTCCTTGAAAATTATTTTTGATCCATTTGTTGCATGGCCATAATTTGTCGCATTGTTTTTTCCATGCCCTCACTACTGCCATCTAAAAAGATTACATTTCCTTTTCCATATTCAGCAAAATTCTTGATGGCTTCTGTCCACATACTGAAAAGAATTACATTGGTATCTAAATTGGCTTGTTTCATTTGTTCTGCAGCCTGGCCCATACCCTTTGCTACTTCTTCTCTAAACAACGCCACCCCTTGTCCACGAAGTTGAGCAGCTTCTCTTTCTGCTTGAGCTGCAATTTTAATTGCATTCCCCTCTGCTTCAGCAGCTTTGGTTTTTGTAATTAATAAAGCCTGACCTTCATTTTCGGCAGCCGCTTTTAAATTGTTACTGGCTACTACTTTGCTCATACTTTCTATAATGGCTTGATCAAAAGTAATGTCGTTGATTTGCAAATCTTTTAAATGATAACCCCATTCTTCTAATGAAGCATCTACATGCTCTTTAACAAACTCAACGATATCTCTACGCAACAATAAAATTTCAGATTGTTTTTTTGTTGCAACGAATGCCCTGATGTTTCCTTCGATTGTTCTAACCAAAGCTTGCATTAAATCTTTATCACTGATAAATTTAAAAGCCACATTTTGAATGGTGTCTTCATTTTCATTTTGTACAGAATAAAGCAACATCGATTTGAAATATACATTCGCCTGATCCACCGTAACCGCTTGGAATTCTAATTCAACAGAACGATTTTGTATACTCACGCGTCTGTATACTTGATCAATAATTGGAATTTTAAAACGCAGGCCGGGACGTTGAATCCCTACGTATTTTCCAAATCGGGTTATTACTGCAATCGTTCCTTGATTAACAGTAAATAATCCACTAAAAACAAAAATTCCAATTGGAATTAGCCACCAGAATTGTGTGAAAATGCTCATGATTTAAAGGTTTATGGTTTGTAGTTTATTGTTTGGGGTTTGGGGTTTGGGGTTTGGGGTTTGTTAGCCTTAAACCATTAAACCAACGAAGTGATTTAAACCGTTAAACCGTTTTCCCAAATCTCACACAGATGTACAATGGTTTCTGATGCTTTCATCATATCGTTCACACCAATCCACTCTAATTTACTATGAATATTTTGCATTCCAGTAAAAATATTTGGACAAGGCAAACCCATATAACTTAATCTGCTGCCATCTGTACCTCCACGGATGCTTTCTTTTTTTACAACCAATCCAGATTTTTCGATGGCTTTGGCTGCGTTTAAAGCTACTTCAGGATGATGATCCAATATTTCTTTCATATTGCGATATTGCTCCTGTTGAATATACTCCATGGATGCCCCTGGAAATTTAGCCACTACTTCTTCAGCAATTGATTTCAATCTATGATGATGCGCAGCCAATCCACCCAATGTAAAATCGCGCACAATAAATCCAATGGTTGTTTTTTCAGAAATGCCATTTAGCGAAACAGGATGTACAAAACCTTGTTTGCCTTCGGTTGTTTCCGGACTCCATTCATCTTTTGGCAAAGCATCTAAAATGGCACCAGCAATCTTCATGGTATTTACCAAAATATTTTTTGCATATCCAGGATGTGCTATAACGCCATGAATAACAATAGAAGCAGCATCAGCACTAAAAGTTTCATCTTCCAAACTTCCCGCTTCTCCCCCATCTAACGTATATCCATAGATGGCGTCAAGTTTTTGCATGTCTATTTTTGCAGTTCCCTGTCCCACCTCTTCATCTGGTGTAAATAATATCTTTATGTCGCCATGTTTAATTTGCGGATTCAACATTAAATATTGAGCCGCTTGCATGATAACCGCTACCCCACTTTTATCATCAGCACCCAACAAGGTTAAACCACTTGCTGTGATTACATCGTGGCCAATATGATTTTTTAAATAAGGAGATTCTGTTATGCTTAAAACCTGAGTTGAATCATCAGGAAGAACTATATCATTTCCATCATAATTTTGATGCACAATAGGCTGCACGTTTGTGCCACTACAATCAGGTGCTGTATCCACGTGCGAACAAAAACAAATTACCGGAATATTTTGCTTGTCAGAATTTGATGGAATTGTAGCATATACATACCCAAATTCATCCAATGTAGCATCCGATAAACCCATTGTCTGAAGTTCCTGATGCAAAAGTTTACTTAAATCTTTTTGCTTTTCAGTAGTAGGATGCGCGTGACTATTGGGATCGCTTTGGGTATCTATTTTTACATAACGAACAAAACGATCTATGAGTTCAGCTTTATTTATTAAAACCATGATTAAAAATTACGAGCAATTTTGTTATAAATAATTAGGCGATTTCTACCAATTCAATATCAAATATCAATGTTTCACCAGCCAAAAAATGATTGGCATCTAAAATAATTACATCTTCTTTTATCTCAGCTACAACAACAGGAAATGGTTGTCCGTTTTGATCGCTCAAAGTCAATGTCATACCAACTTCTAATTTCATTTCGGCTGGTACATTTGTTTTAGGAAAAGGTATAATTGCTTCGTCACTTTTCACCCCATAAGCATCTTCGGGCGCAATTTCGATTGTCTTTTTTTCTCCTAATTTCATTCCTGGCATTGCAGCATCAAATCCTTTAATCATTTGACCAGCACCTATTGTAAATTCCAAAGGTTCTCTTCCTACTGAAGAATCAAATTCTTTTCCTGAAGTTAATTTTCCTGTGTAGTGTACTTTTACTAAATCCCCTGCTTTAGCTTGTTGCATTTTAATTTATTTTGAGTTTAATGTTTGCCATCATCATCGAAACGATGGATATTTGATGAGATTTTTAAATGCCAATCGTTGGCTTTAAATAACAATATTAGAAATAAAAAACTACTCAGCCGAATTAAAAAACTTTACCCAACTTTGAACTATGAAACAGATGTTAATAACCTTTATTATAGCGATTGTTTTTTTATCGCAAACAACATGTGCCCAAAATCAAAAAAACGATACCAATAATAAACAAATAGAAACTGGTGCAGATCAGATTTCTAACTTGCTCCCCCAGCTCAAAGGCAAATCTGTAGGGGTTTTTGCCAATCAAACGGCTGTAATCGGAAAAACACATTTGGTAGATAGTCTAGTGCGTTTGGGTGTAAATATCAAGGTGATTTTTGGACCTGAACATGGATTTAGGGGTAAGGCGGATGCCGGCGAACATGTTGATAATAATATTGATGCCAAAACAGGAATTCAAGTAATAAGTTTATATGGAAATCATAAAAAGCCTACTGCTGCAGATGTAAAAAACATAGACATCCTTATTTTCGACGTTCAGGATGTTGGGGTTAGATTCTACACTTTCATTTCATCATTGGAATATATGATGGAAGCTGCCATAGAAAATAATAAACCTTTGATTATTCTTGATCGCCCCAATCCAAATGGATTTTATGTAGATGGTCCAGTGCTTGAAAATGAATTTAAAAGTTTTGTTGGCATGCAACCCGTTCCCATCGTATATGGTATGACGATAGGTGAATATGCAAAAATGCTTTTGGGAGAAAAATGGTTGTCGCCATCTACAATGAAAATGTACAAGCCTAGTCTAATCAATGTAATTGCTCTAAACAATTACGACCACAATTCATTGTATACGCTACCTATAAACCCTTCGCCTAATTTAAAAGAAATGGAATCGATTTATATCTATCCCTCTACTTGTTTTTTTGAAGGAACAATTTTGAGTGAAGGGCGCGGCACAGAAAAACCATTTCAGATTTTTGGTCATCCCAATCTACCCAATACATTATTTTCATTTACGCCCAAACCCAATGATGGCGCTAAAAGCAGCAAGTGTTTTAATCAAACTTGTTATGGCTGGAATTTGAGTGGAACAAAAGAATCGGTTTTAAAAAAATTAAACAAACAAATACAAATCAAATATTTAATTGAGGCGTATAATTTATTTCCAGGAAAAGACAGTTTTTTTCTTAAAAACAATTTCTTTAATAAACTAGCCGGAAACGATAAGTTGATGCAACAAATAAAATCAGGAACATCAGAAGCTGAAATCCGAAAAAGCTGGGAGCCTGAATTGATTAAATTCAAAGCCATCAGAAAAAAATATTTGCTTTATCCTGATTTTAATTAAAAAGTAGAAGAAAAAAGTCAAAATTAAAAAGTTAAAATATCAAATAACTATACCCCATTTTTAATTTTTACTTTTGAATTTTGAATTAAACAACAAAAATGAATTACAAAGACTTAAGAATCATATTCATGGGAACGCCTGAATTTGCTGTGGTTTCATTAGATAAATTAGTAACAGCTGGATGCAATATAGTAGCAGTAATAACCGCTCCTGATAAGCCAGCAGGGCGTGGAATGGAAATGCAATTTTCGGCAGTAAAAAAATATGCGGTAGAAAAAGGATTAACCATTTTACAACCCGAAAAATTAAAAAATCCAGATTTTATTGAACAATTAAAATCTTTACAAGCCGATTTGCAAATTGTAGTAGCATTTAGAATGTTGCCAGAAATGGTTTGGAACATTCCACCAATGGGCACGTTAAATTTACATGGCTCTCTCTTACCTCAATACAGAGGTGCTGCACCTATCAATTGGGCAATAATTAACGGTGAAGCATACACGGGCGTTACTACGTTTAAATTAAAACATGAAATTGATACCGGCGATATTTTACTAACCGAAAAAATTGTTTTGGTAGAAAATGAAACTGCTGGCACTTTGCATGATAAGATGAAATTTGTTGGCGCTGATTTACTTTTAAAGACCGTAATCGGATTATCCGAAAACAGCATTACCGAAACACCTCAAGACCATCAAGTAGTTTTAAAAAATGCGCCCAAAATATTTACAGAAAACTGTATCATCGATTGGAATAAATCTGCAGTTGACATCAATCAATTAATCAACGGGCTTTCGCCATATCCCGCTGCATTT
The DNA here is from genome assembly GCA_027489035.1 of Chitinophagaceae bacterium. Lineage (GTDB taxonomy): Bacteria > Bacteroidota > Bacteroidia > Chitinophagales > Chitinophagaceae > Ferruginibacter. The sequence continues at coordinate 62,433 of JAIYAN010000017.1, read as the reverse complement.
ACCCATTTGAATGAAAAAAAATTAAAAATATTTTCCGCGGAAATAGAGTTTTGTGATACAACTTCTTTAGAAAAAGGAACGCATCAAACCGATGGAAAAAATTATTTAAAATTCAGTTGCAGTGATGGTTTTCTTCACATAAAAGACTTGCAATTAGAAGGGAAAAAACGCATGCCTATAACAGACTTTTTAAGGGGATACCGTTTTAATTAGAAATTGCGTAAATTTTATTTATCCAATTTAAGTTTCTGCAGCAAAGGCATATTGATAGCAGCTTTAGGCAAAACTATGCCAATAGTATTGATGGCAAAATAAGCTTCAGAAACGTGAACATAACCATTATATTCACCATCAGTACCCCAAGAATTTTTAACAATAAAAAACGTTTTCCCTTCTTTGGTTTTTTCAATGCCAACAATATGCATCAAATGGTCATCTTGTGTAGTAAAGTTTTCAAATAATTGTTGGCGAATATCAGCGTTCCAAGTAGCTTCATTGAAATCAGGATTCATATGCTCAACAAGAGCATCCGACGGAGCGAGGTGCATGCCCATTCCAATTTTTCCATCAAATCCATTGTTGCTTACATCTGCATCCCAAAGTACTGTATGTCCATTTTGTAATGCTGTTTCTGTTACTCGAATCATTTCTTCCAAAGGTAAATTATAGTATGCTCCGTTACTGAAATTATCGGGCACTTCTATAATAAATGGTTTGTAATATGGATGGTGTTGAAACGATGTGATGTTTACATAATCAGACGCATTGAATTTCAAAAATTTTGAAGCAAATTCATTAGGCGTGTAATTTACATTATTGTACGAAAATTGATTTGGAAGCGCACCCAAATAGTTGTCTAAAATACGCTCAAATCCTGGTTTCCAATCTTTCACAGTTGCTGGCTTCCTTGATTTCAATGTACTGTCTACATATCTCTTTAAATCTAAAAACATTTGCGTGTGTTGGTAGGTTTGCTGTCCTTTTGGTAAGCCATTATACGCTGATTGAGATATAGCTCCGTACGATGATATGGCATGTATAACATCATGTCCAAGTCCTCCTTCGCTAAATTGTGCTTTTCCTTGTCTAAGTAAATAATTAGAGGCCTTTTCGAGATAAATTTTTCGTACCACATACATTTCGCTCAAATCTAAAACGCCCAATTTATTTTTATATGCCTCGCTTTCTACAAGTGATGTGGTGGAAAACGACCAGCATGTATTGGTTTGCTCTTGATCTTTTATGCTTGTTGAAAAGTTCTTTTTCCCGTTAATAAACCAATCACCCGAAATGTTTTTTATGCCTGAAGGATCGGGAGAAACATCGTTTATTGGTTTGCGTTGTGCGGAGGTTTGAAACACATTTAATACAACGAGTGCTACAATAATTATTCTATTCATCTTGAATGATTTTAATATGCAATGGAAACTACAAATTGATCATCCGTAGTGCCCAATGCTTCTGCTGCAGAATTGCTAAGTCTTAATACCAATCCCTTATTTTGAGGTAAATCAGGAATTACGTCTAATACTTTTGCATAAATTGTTTTTTGATTTACAGGATGTGTAATTTTTATAATTGTTCCTGATGGCGCAGTATTGTGTAGGCAATAATATTTTCCATCTTCCCATCCACTTGTACTTTTAAAAATACCTGCATTGCCTGTTTCTACATCATCCGAATTTTTAGATTTTTCATTGAATGATGATTTAAAGAACCCTCCATTAAAATCTTTAACAGACGATGTTTTAGCAGGCGTTGATTTTATAACAGGTGCTTCCTCTTTTTCCGTTTTTGTTTCTGTAATCATTTCTACTTTCTTTTCGGGAACAGTAGTTTTGACAACATCTGCTTTTTTACTCTCTTCTACAGGCTTTGTCTCTGTTGGTGTTGATTTTTGAGGAGTTGTTGTTTTGGTTGATGTATTTGAATACCCCACAATCAATTCCATTCCTTCACTTAATCCATCACTTGAAAGGTTATTCCATTTTTTTAAATTCTCTATTGTAGCATTTTCAAACAACTTACTAATTTGATAAAGGGTTTGTTTCTTTTCAACTTTATGATAAATTGGATTAGATCCTTTTGTTTGAGTCGTTGTAGTTGTTGTCTTTTTAGTATCTACTTTTTCAGTTGTTTTTTCTTCAACTTTTGGTGTAGTTTTTTGTTCAACAGTATTGGCAATTGGCGTTTCAGTTTTTGGAAGAGGTGCCATTTTTTTTACCTTTGGGATGTTTAATACTTGTCCAATCTTTACCCCTACTTCAAACGAAATATTATTGAATTCAGCCAATTCTCTTGGGTGAACATCATATAATCTTCCGATAGAAAAAATAGATTCTTTAGGACCAACGGTATGTGTTTTTTGTGCCCACACAAAAAGAGGTAAAAAAAGTAAACTAAATAAAAACGCTTTCATTATTAATGGGTTTATTTGGTTATGGTTTTTAAAGTTACAAAACTGCAATTAAAAATTGGCAATTAAGTTAATTACTTGTTTAAAATCCGCCATTCTCTTGGATAATAATTGTTAAACCGATTAGACATAGATTTGATTAGGCCTAATGGCAAATCATTATACACGATTAATTTCCATCCAGGTTTTGTGTCCATCAACTCAAAATTTTGATGCCTTAAATATTGCAATGCATCTTCTTTATTCAAATGTATATTTTCTACATCTGGCGATAATAATGTACTCACTGCCAATTCGTGAGAAGGAATCAATTCATTTCGGATAGCACTACCAATGTTTACACCAATTTTTTTGATGTACAATGCCGATTGAAGATTGGCCATTTCTTGTAGTAAAATATATGGCAAGGCAATAACCTCGTTTTTCCAATTGAAAAATTCAATGTCTAATTTTGGGTTAACCCATTTTGATAAATATTCAAACTGAGATTTTGAAACGGTTGATTTTTGGCTGATTGGTTTTTGTTTAAATTTTTGTGCATTGACATCTTCATTTTTTTTAAAAAAAAAAAAAAAAAATCCTTCGCCTTTAATTTTATCTGGATAAAAACGATATCCGTAAGCACCATTTTTTTCGGTTTCTACAATTCCCCAATTTTGTTGAAAATCTATTTTGCAAGATTCAAATGCATTTACTTTTGTTAGCCATGCTGCAATGTTTTCGTTTTCAACTTCAGAATAAGAACAAGTTGAATAAATCAATACACCTCCAGGTTTTAAAGAAGATATAACATCTGCCAAAATCCTTTGCTGGCGTTGACTACACAAAGCCACATTATCCATACTCCATTCTGAAATGGCTTCATTATCTTTTCTAAACAATCCGCTTCCACTACAAGGTGCATCTACAACGATAACATCAAAATAATTAGAAAGTCGTTGAAAATCTTTAGGGTCATTATTGGTTACGACTATATTTGAAGCGCCCCATTTTGTGATGTTTTCAGCAAGAATGTTTACCCTTGTTTTTATCACTTCATTACTTACTAAAAAGCTATCTGTAGAAATTAGCGATTGAATTAAAGTAGATTTTCCACCTGGTGCCGCACATAAATCCAATACTTTTATAGATGCATTTAAATCTATAGTTTGTTTCATTACCGTTTCCAAAAACATGCTGCTTGCTTCCTGAACATAATAAGCACCCACATGAAAATGAGGATCTAAAGTAAACGAAGGTCGTTCTTGTAAATAATATCCATTTGTACACCAAGGAATTTTTCCAGCAGACAATAAAGTACTAACAACCGAATTCGACGGTTTCGCAGGGTTTACACGAATAGAAGTGATTGGATTCTCTGCTGTATGCGCAGCAATAAAAGCCGTTTCATCAAAGCCTTTGATGCGTTGTAGTGAATGCAGCAATTCTATTGGAAGTGCGTGTGGCAATATTTATTGCATTAAATGATTACGCATTTTTAATTTCAGTACACAAGTCTTGTAATACTTTTTTGGCATCTCCAAAAAGCATTGAGGTTTTTGGTCTGAAGAACAAATCGTTTTCAATACCTGCATAACCTGGCTTCATGCTTCTTTTATTTACAATAACAGTTTTTGCTTGCTCTACATCAAGAATTGGCATACCATATATTGGAGAAGCTGGATCAGATTTTGCAGCAGGATTAACCACATCATTTGCACCTAAAATCAATACCACATCAGTTGTTGGAAACTCATCATTGGCTTGTTCCATTTCCATTAAAATATCGTAGCTAACATCTGCTTCAGCCAATAAAACGTTCATATGGCCTGGCATACGACCAGCAACAGGATGAATCGCATATTTAACTTCCACGCCTTTTTCTGTAAGAATTTTTTCAAGTTCATGACAAGTATGTTGTGCTTGAGCAACAGCCAATCCATATCCTGGAACGATAAGCACTTTGTTGGCATAACTCATCACCATTGCCGCATCACTCAAACTAATTTCTTTATGTTCACCTTGTGCACCAGTAGCACCAGCAACCCCTTTTTTATTTCCACCAAAAGATCCAATCAATACATTTTTCAATGAACGATTCATGGCTTTACACATCAAAATAGTAAGTAAAGTGCCAGCGGCTCCAACTAAAATACCACCGGTTAACATTACTTTATTGTCGTATAAAAATCCACCACAAGCCGCAGCCACACCAGTAAATGAATTTAGTAACGAAATAACCACAGGCATATCCGCACCTCCAATTGGCATTACAAAGAAAATACCATAAAACAACGACAATCCAAGAATGGCATAAAGCAACATGTGTTGTTGTGGATTAAAAATCATATAAACAGCCAAACCCAACGTTGCTGCAAGAACAACCATATTTAAAATATTCTGACCGGTAAAACTGAAATCTTTTACTTTACCATTTAACTTACCCCAAGCAATCATCGAGCCTGCAAAAGAAACGGCACCAATAATTAATCCAAGCACAATAATTAAAACAGTTGGTTGTACATGTTGAATCATTTCAGCTGTTGGTGTAGCGCCCAATTCTTTGTTTAAGTGATTGAACTCAACAATAGAAATTAAGGCAGCGCAAGCACCTCCCATTCCATTAAACAAACTCACCATTTCAGGCATGGCGGTCATTTGCACCTTTTTAGCAGCAAGGGTTCCAATGATTGCACCAATGATTAATGCAGCAAAAATCCAAATATAATTGCCCAAATAATGCGTTGTTCCATTTTCATCATAACTAAATAAGAAAATGGTTCCAAAGATGGCAATAGACATTCCTCCTGCTGCAAGTAAGTTCCCTTTTCTAGCAGACGCTGGATTCGACAACATTTTTAGTCCTAAAATAAAAGTGATAGATCCTATTAGATAACAAATGGTAAGTAAGTGTTGATTCATTTATTTAAAAATTGAAAAGTAAAAATTAAAAATTGAAAAATTAAAATTGAAAGTAAACGAATGAATTACTTTTTCTTTTTGAACATTTCGAGCATTCTGTCTGTAACCACAAAACCACCTACCACATTTAAAGTACCAAGCAATACTGCAATAAAGCCCAAAGCAAGTGCGAGGTAATTATCTTGTTCTGCTTTTCCCATTACGATTATTGCACCAATGATTACAACCCCGTGAATGGCATTTGCACCACTCATCAATGGCGTGTGTAAAACGCTAGGTACTTTTTCAATGATTTCGATTCCAACAAAAATCATGAGTATAACGGTGTAAATAATTTCTTGGTTGGATGTTATAAAATTCAATACTTGATTCATTTCTGTGAGTTTAAAAGTTTAATTCGCTTTGCTGGTTTAAGGGTTTAATTGTTGACATTAATGGTCAATTTATTAAATCAATTGTTTCACTCTATCGTTGGTGATTTCACCTTTGTTGGCAACGCAAGTTCCCAACACCAAATCATCTTCAAAATTCAGGTTTAAGTTACCTTCTTTGGTTACGATAAGTTGCAAGAAATTCAAGATGTTTTTTCCGTATAATTTACTAGCATCACTTGGCATTGAACCAGGCAATTTAGAATTACCAACAATAGAAACACCATTAACCACAACGGTTTCATCGTTTTTGGTATAATCCGTATTACCTCCAGTAACTGCTGCTAAATCAATAATAACCGAACCATTTTTCATAGCTGCAATCATTTCTTTGGTTATTAATATAGGTGCTTTTTTACCTGGAATTTGAGCGGTTGTAATTACGATATCAGCTTTAGCAACACTTTCCGCAATTTTTGCTTTTTGTCTTTGTAAAAATTCTTCTGTTTGCTCTACTGCATAACCCCCAGCCTTAGACGCATCTGCCGCACCTTCAACCTCCACAAATTTTGCTCCCAAACTCATTACCTCTTCTTTTACTGCCGGACGGGTATCAAACACTTCAATCACTGCACCCAAACGCTTACCCGTTGCGATAGCTTGTAAGCCAGCAACACCAGCGCCAAGAATTAACATTTTTGCAGGAGCAATGCTACCAGCGGCGGTCATAAACATCGGAAAATACTTCGGATATAAATTGGCTGCTAACAATACCGCTTTGTAACCCGCAATATTGGCCTGACTACTCAATACGTCCATGCTTTGAGCACGGGTAGTGCGTGGCAACATGTCCATACTAAACACAGTACAATTTTGTTTTGCCCAATTGTTTATCGTTCCCGCATTAATCAATGCTTGAAAAAATCCAATGATTATTTTTCCAGAACAAGCTGCAGCATCTGCATCAGAAATGGGATTAATAGATAACACTACATCCGATTTTTGCAAAACTTCAGATCTTGAACCTACGCTTGCGCCTGCTTCTGTATATTTTTGATCTGTTGCAAATGACAAATCACCTGCACCTGATTCAATAAGCATTTCAAGATTCATTTTTTTGAGAACAGCAGCGTGTTCGGGCAATAATGAAGTTCGAGTTTCGAAGGAAGGTTCTTTGAGTATACCAATTATCATAATATAAATTAATTGGCTCGAAGGTAAGAAAATTTAAAACTGAATTGTAAAATGTTGCTTTTCTTTGAAATCTTTTCTAAAAAACACGATTCCTATAAAAAATAAATCAACTGACATCGTTACCGACTGATTATTTTTTATAAAGTCCCATGCGTTTTCCATTTCTGCACTCCAATGAATATCGTCAAAAACAAGGATGGAATGTTCATTACAATGAGATAATAAGGATTCAAAATAAGCAATTGTCGGTTTTTCGCGGTGATTGCCGTCTATAAAAGCAAAATCAATAGGTAGATTTTTTTCAAGGAAATTCGGCAATGTTTTTCCGAAATCGCCATTTATCAATTCAATATTATGTATACCTAATTTTTTAAAATTTTGTTGCGCAATATTAGAAATCGAAGAAGCACCTTCAAAAGTATATAAATGCGCTTCGGGATTTCCTTTGGCCAAATAAGCAGAAGTAATGCCGAAAGAAGTACCCAACTCAACGATATTTTTAGGGCGGAAATATTTCACCATACGATGCAGCAACTGTGCGTACTTAGCGGATTTTAAAGAAGAGTTAGCAATCCTTGAAATTTTTCTTTGGTTTGATTTTATCACCGCTGAGCCTGCACCGAAATCTTCCACTTCTATAAAATCATGATTCTTTTTAAGTGTTTGTCGAACAGATTCAATGGCTTCAAACCAGGGTTCATTTTTACGATCATTGAGCACATTGATAATCAAATCAAATACAAACGGAGAATGCACCCCATGGCCATTTTTATTGGATGCATTCAACCAATATTGAAGGTATTTTTTTGCTATGGTAAAGGGGGAATACAGAGGTTTATGAGGTTTATGAGGTTTGTGAGGTTTGTGAGGTTTGCTATCATGAATCTAGCTTCCTTTCCCATAATTCGAATGTATGATTAAAATTATTTTTTTCGTCTGAAGCAAAATCATTGCTAGACTTCAATTTCCAATGTTCATCTAGAACCGGAAAAAATGTATCTCCTTCTATTTCTGTATGCACCCTGGTTAAATATACACGATTGGCAATTGCCATACTTTGTTTGTAAATTTCTCCTCCACCAATAATAAATATTTCTTTAAAAGATAGTTCTGTAGCCAATTTCAACGCTTCTTCCAAACTATGGGCAACAAGCACGTTTTCAGATTGCCAATTTTCTTTTGAGGTAATTACAATATTCGTTCTGCCAGGCAATGGTTTATTTACAGATTCAAACGTTTTTCTTCCCATTATAACAACTCCACCCCATGTGGTGTTTTTAAAAAACTTTAAATCATTGGGTAAATGCCAAAGCAGTTGATTGTTTTTACCGATGGCGTTGTTGGTAGAAGCGGCTACGATTAGAGATATCATGAAGCAAATGTAGTAGGAAAATGATAAAAAAAAGACCCTTAAATCCCCAAGTGGAAATTTTCATGTACAGGTTTAAATCACTTCGTTGGTTTAATTCGCTTCGCTGGTCTAATGGTTTAAGGTTGATTAATTCACAAGATGATGAGTATCTAATAACCCCAGCGGGGTGACATAACACTAGAATTGTATGATGATTGCATACAAGCCCCAGCGGGGCGACATAAAAAAAATCGCACAAAAATCAAAAAATATACGTTAATGCTAAAAACGGAAAATACTTTCAACCTTTAAACCCGCGAAGCAAATTAAACCATTAGACCAACGAAGTGATTTAAACCTTTAAAACTTCCAACATCAACCCCACCTCATTATCCATTTTAGAAAACCCAAAAATCTTTTTACCCAAATCTTTTAGTGAAGCTCCGAAATGATACATTTCTTGCTGGTCAATGATGAGAAATCGGTCGTGATTGTGTTTTAGTTTTCTGATTTCGATGGTTGCATATTGCTCATTCAATTTTTGTAAATCGATGATTTGACTTCTGTTGATTTGCTCGATATAAATAATGGCTTTTACCTCGTCATTTCTCTTAGAAAGCAAAGCCAAGGTCGTTTCATCAATATAATTATCAATTAAAATGATGGATTTTTTTGCCAATTTTATTATGTCGGCAACAAATTTATATGCATCAAAAATTTGTCCGTTGAAGAAAATGCCTTGAGCAGGAATTGTATCTTTTTTCTCCAATGCTGAAAAGATTTTATTAAAATGATTGTCGGCTTCGATTTGTTTTTTCTCCACCATTTCAAGTCGCTGATAAAGGCCTGCGGATTGAAAATGCAATTTTCTTAAAGCCACAAAAGCCGCCATAATTTGTATGCTGACTTTTACAGCAGTTTCGCTTTTTAAAACGGCAGACAGCATTGCTACACCTTGTTCGGTAAAGGCGAAGGGGAGGAATTTTCTATGTTTACCTTTTTGATTCTCTAAGGTCGCAATTTGCGACCTTAGAATTTCTTCTTTAAAATCTTTCTTTTCATTCAAGGTTCCAAATTGGAACCTTGAAGTGTTAACTTCCTCATTACTTGAGGTCGCAGTTTGCGACCTCAAGTTTTCTGATTCTATATGCTGCTTTTCGTTCAAGGTCACATTTTGTGACCTTAGAGAATCACTTTTATTCGAGTCTAAGGTTCCAATTTGGAACCTTAGACCATTTTCCTGTTCATTATTATTTTCACTTGAGGTCACAATTTGTGACATCAAGTTTTCAACCTCCATATGCTTCGTTTCATTCAAGGTCGCAATATGCGATCTTGAAGCTTCATTTCCAGTATTAATTGAGGTGCCAATTTGGAACCTCAAGTTTTCCCATTCCGTATATGTCAATTGAAACATAAACCATTCAGGGAACCTATTGAAATTTCTTTTTACAACTTTATTTAAATATTTCGTTTCCACTCCATACAACTTAGCCAAATCGCTATCCAGCATAACCGACAAACCTCTTATGGTAAAAATTCTGTTTTCAATTTCCGGTAAAATAGAGCTGATATCTTCATGCATGCGCAATAAATTTTGATGCAATTTAAAACCAGCTCTATAATACAAAATGGGAAAAACAACAGGGATTCGAAGTGTTAAAACGTAGTTTAAGTTTAAATCACTTCGTTGGTTTAATCTGCTTCGCTGGTCTAATGGTTTAAGGTTGATTAATTCACAAGATGATGAGTATCTAATAACCCCAGCGGGGTAACATATCACTAGAATTGTATGATGATTGCATTAAAGCCCCAGCGGGGCGACATAAAAAAATCGCACAAATATTTCAACCCAATTCACAAAAAAATCAACATTGCTAAAACGGAAAATGCTTCCAACCTTTAAACCAGCGAAAGCAAATTAAACCCTTAAACCAACGAAGTGATTTAAACCTTTAAATCACCCCTATTTTTGACAAGAAAATTCTCCTCCAAATCTGTTGATTTCAACATTGAAATGAATTTCGGGTAGATGATATTTGCATAATAACTAAAGATGAAAATGAGGAGGTGGTCGCAAATTGCGACCAGTTCACAAATAATATTTTATGATTTTAGAAAATGACATACTTGATTGTAAAAGATACCCTTTCGGTAAAATCAGTTAACCCTTGTTCTATTAGCTCGGCTAAAACCGTAATCATGAGCGCAAATACTTCACCAGCAACAGTTGCCGTTATTACAACAGCAGCAGGTGATTTTGCCGTTTGCATTGGATCTTCAAAATCTTTTACGGCTATTCCAAATACGCCCTCTTCTATTCAAACTGCTATTGCAAAATATCGTTGGACAGTTCCTGCCAATAGCATCATCACTTCTGCAACTACAGATAGTGCAACCATCACCGTTTTATTCAATACTGGTTTCACAGGTGGTTCTTTAAGCGTTAAAGGCATTAGCAGTTGCAATGTAGTAGGTACAACTGCTACAACAAGTGTGTTACAATATTTACCCCCAACTCCAGCAAGCATTGGCTCTAGCACCAATAGTTACAACGCTTGTATCAACAGCAGTGTTACTTATACCGCATTGTTGGGTACGGCTACAACATCACAAGCGCCTGCTACATCATTCCGCTGGACAAGGCCCAACAATACCAGTATCACATCAGCATCAGCAGATAGTTCGAGCATCACCGTTCGTTTTAATACGGGTTATACCGGTGGTGTTATTTCGGTAAAAAGTCAGAGCCGTTGTGGTACACTAAGCGCTGCACGTTCACAAACGCTTACGCACACAGGTTGTGCAATAGGTACAAAATTGAGTCAGCCAATTACCACTACAAACACCAACTCGTTTGAGGTAAGTTTATTTCCAAATCCAACCGCAAATGCGTTTAAATTATTGATAAAAAATAGTAAAGCTTCAGGTTTATCAACAAACCAAGCCATCGTAAAAGTCATCGACATCCAAGGCCGCATGATCAAATCATTCCAAGCCAACACCAACCAAGTTATCGCCATCGGCAACGAGTTGAAACCAGGTGTTTATATGGTGGAAGTGCGCGTGGGTGAGGAGGTGAAGACCATACGTGCCGTGAAGTTCTAGGGGACAAGGTTCAAGAGGTTCAATGGGTTCAATGAGTTCAAAAGGTTGAGAAAACCGTTCAAAAGCTTCAAGAGGTTCAATGAGTTCAAGATGTTGGGAAGAGTTTTCCGCTTTTGGCTTATTGAACCTTTTTTGTGTTTTTTTGAAACACGAAGACACGAAGACACAAAGACACGAAGTTTTTTTTTGAAAACCTAGAAGTATTTATATGAAAAATACTTCCACCCTTAAACCCTTAAACCAGCGAAGCGATTTAAACTTTACTAGACACGAAGTTTTTTTATAGAAAAAATTTGCTAATAAATGGAAAATACTCAAGCTCCCTTCACCTTTCGGGGGAAGGGCTGGGGATGGGGGCTTCTTCCCCCTTGGGTGATCGAGGGGGCTTAAACCGCCACCGGCGCCTTTATCCCCGCATGACACTGATAATTTTCCAATTGAAAATCTTCAAATTTAAAATCAAAAATATCTTTTACTTCAGGATTTATTTTCATCTGTGGTAAAGGAAATGGAGTGCGAGATAATTGCAAATCAGCTTGTTCAAAATGATTATTGTAAAGATGTACATCACCAAAGGAATGAACGAAATCGCCATATTGCAAACCACAAACCTGAGCAATCATCATGGTTAATAATGCATAAGAAGCTATGTTGAAAGGAACACCTAAAAATACATCGGCACTACGTTGATACAATTGGCAGCTTAATTTTCCATCGGCCACATAGAATTGAAATAAACAATGGCAAGGCATCAATTTCATTTTTGGCAATTCTGCCACATTCCATGCACTGATGATCATTCGTCTACTATCTGGATTTGTTTTAATAGTGTGAATCAATTCTTTTACCTGATCTACTTCTACCCCACCTGCACCTTGCCAACTCCTCCATTGTTTGCCATAAACAGGACCTAAATCGCCATTTTCATCCGCCCATTCATTCCAAATAGAAACGTTATTTTCTGTGAGATAAGCAATATTCGTTTCACCTTTCAAAAACCAAAGCAGCTCATAAATGATGCTTTTTAAATGTGTTTTTTTAGTAGTTACCAAAGGAAACCCTTCAGCTAAATTAAAACGCATTTGATGGCCAAATACGCTACGGGTACCGGTTCCAGTTCGATCACTCTTATCCGTTCCGTTTTCTTTTATGTGTTTAAGTAAATCTAAGTATTGTTGCATATTGCAAAGTAAAGAAAAATAAAGAAAAATGTTTATTGTTTATTGTTTGGGGTTTGGCGTTCTAACCTATTGAACCTTTTGAACATATAGTAAGGTTTGAAAATGTTCAACCCCTACAAACCTCATAAACCTCTCAAACCTCAAAAACCTCTCAAACCTTTTAACCCTTATCTTTGCACCGTATAAAAATCATGAGTAAAAAAGGAAAAGTATTGATGGCAATGAGCGGCGGTATTGATAGTACCGTAGCCGCGTTGATGTTGCATAAAGAAGGCTACGAAGTGGTGGGCATTACCATGAAAACTTGGGATTATGCTACAAGTGTGGGCGTTAACAATAAAAAAGAAACCGGTTGCTGTAATTTAGATAGTTTCAACGACGCCCGACAAGCGGCTGTTGATCATGGATTTCCGCATTTTATTTTAGATATCAGAGAAGAATTTGGTGATTTTGTAATCGAAAATTTTATTGAAGAATATATTGCTGGTCGCACCCCAAACCCTTGTGTGATGTGCAATACCCACATCAAATGGCGCGCATTGCTAAAACGTGCAGATGCTCTAGGTTGCGACTTTATTGCTACCGGTCATTATGCTCAAGTGCATCAGCATACCAATGGCCGTTATTTTATACGAAAAGGGAAAGATGAATCTAAAGATCAAAGCTATGCCCTTTGGGGATTACAGCAGGATTTACTAAGCAGAACATTACTACCGCTTGGAGGTTTTCATAAAACTGAAATCCGACAAATGGCACATGATTTTGGCTATCCGGAACTTGCCAAAAAGAACGAGAGTTATGAAATCTGCTTCGTACCTGATAACGACTATCGTGGTTTTTTAAAAAGAAATGTTGAAGGATTGGAAGAGAAAGTAGATGGTGGACTTTTCGTAGATAAAACCGGTAAAATATTGGGTAAACATAAGGGCTACCCTTTTTATACCATTGGTCAAAGAAAAGGTTTGGATATTGCATTGGGTGCTCCTGCTTTTGTAACCGAAATCATTCCAGAAACCAATACCGTTGTTTTAGGATCTGAATCAGATTTAAATAAAACCATCATGACGGTTGACAAAATCAACTGGATTAAATATGATGGAATATCAGAGAGCATTGAAGCTTTAACTAAAATTAGATACAAAGACAAGGGTGCGTTAAGTACATTAGAAGTCATAAACAACAGCTCGGTAAAAGTTGTTTTTTTTGATGATGTAAAAGGCGTTGCACCCGGACAAAGCGCTGTTTTCTATGAAGGCGATGATGTAATAGGCGGAGGGATTATTCAAAGGGAAACAATAAAGTAAAAAGTAAAAAATAAAAAGTAAAAAAAAGAAATGACAGTTTTAAAATTTTTCTTTTAACTTAAAAAATCGAACATGAAAAACATAGTTAAGTTTTCAATTTTTAATTCTTACTTTTTAATTCTTTTATGTTGCATTTTTACCTTATCCGCTTGTAATAAATCTGAAACATATACTTCTCCGGCAATCAGCGAATACAGTCCTTTGCAAACAGGCAAATACATTACATATCAACTCGACTCATTAATTTATCTTGCTTTTGGCACAAGAGATACCGTGGTTTCTTATCAAGTAAAATATCAAACCGATTCTTTAATCACTGATAATTTGGGAAGACCTTCGTACAGAATATTTCGATTTATTCGTAAAAATGAAAATCAATCTTGGACACCAGATGCAACATTCATGGCGGTTTTCACAGAAAATCGTTTAGAATTTATTGAAAATAATTTACGCTACATCAAGCTTCAAATGCCGATTGTAAACAATTACAGCTGGAAAGGAAATATCTTTATCGACACCTACTCTGCCAATTCTTTGTTGCGTTATTTGGATGGCTGGGATTATACTTACAGCAATGTTAATGAATCTGATACTATTGGTAATCAAATTATAGAAAATACGTTAACCATTAATCAACGCGATGAAATTGTTGGCATTCCTGAAGAGCCAAATAGCTACAGCGAAGTTAACTTTGGCCAGGAAAAATACGCCAAAGGAATAGGTATGATTTACCGAAAATTTTTTCATAGTGAATACCAACCCAATAATGGCGGTTACTTTGCCGATGGTTCTTATGGTGTTACCTACACGATGATTGATCACAATTAATTTTTTATTCAATGAATATTAACATCCGTAAAGGGGAGAAAGTTGATTGCGTGCGCATGATGGAGCTTGTTAGAGAATTGGCTTTGTATGAAAAAGCGCCTAACGAAGTAACCGTCGATTTAAATCATTTTATAGAAAGTGGATTTGGACCCAACCCAGTATGGTGGGCTTATGTAGCCGAAATGACAAATGAAGACAACTCGAAACAAATTGTAGGTTTTGCCCTTTATTACATCCGTTATAGCACATGGAAAGGTCAGCGTATGTATCTTGAAGATATCATCGTAACCGAAAACATGCGTGGAAATGGGATCGGTAAAAAATTGTTTGATCAGCTTATTTTAGTATGTAAGAAACTTCAATTTAAAGGCATTACCTGGCAAGTTCTCGATTGGAATGAACCCGCCATTAACTTTTACAAAAAATTTGAAGGCGTACAATTTGATGGTGAATGGGTTAACTGTTCTTTATAAAAATCATCAGCACATATCGTATAAATAAATGAGTGATTTGTAAAAAATCAAGTGTAGTTTTTCTACATTTGCTACAAATAAAAACCAAATCATGTCTACTAAAATTACCATGGGAAACGATGGCAAGCTCCTCGTTCCCAACAACCCCACCATTCCATTTATTGAAGGCGACGGCATTGGACCCGATATTTGGGCTGCAAGTGTCCGTGTATTCGATGCTGCAGTTGAAAAAGCTTATGGCGGTGAAAGAAAAATAAATTGGCTTAAAGTATTGGCTGGTGAAGAGGCCTTTGTAAAAACAGGCGCTTGGATGCCAGAAGAAACCATGCAAGCTTTTAAAGATTACCTAATTTCTATAAAAGGCCCATTAACTACACCAGTTGGCGGAGGAATAAGAAGTTTAAATGTAGCATTGCGTCAAGAATTGGACTTATATGTTTGCTTAAGACCAGTAAAATATTTTGAAGGAACGCCCTCTCCAATGTGGCAACCCGAGAAAGTAAACATGACCATTTTTAGAGAAAATACAGAAGATATTTATGCTGGTATTGAATACATGACCGGTACTGCAGAAGCCAATAAATTATTGAATTTCTTAGTAAATGAAATGGGGGTAAAAAATCTTCGTTTCCCAGACAGCACATCATTTGGCATTAAGCCGGTGAGTAAAGAAGGTAGCGAGCGATTGATTCGTTCGGCATTACAATTTGCCATCAACAACAAAATGCCTTCATTAACTATTGTCCATAAAGGCAACATCATGAAGTTTACTGAAGGCGCATTTAAAAATTGGGGATACGAATTGGCAGAAAGAGAATTTTCGGGCAATGTATATACTTGGCGTCAATGGGAAAAAACTAAATCCGAAAGTGGTGAGGCTGTTGCCAATGAAGAAATGCGCATTAGTGCTATCGGCGGAAAAGTGATTGTAAAAGATGCCATTGCCGACAATTTTTTACAACAAGCTTTATTGGCACCACAAGATTATAGTGTAATTGCTACTTTGAATTTGAATGGAGATTATATTAGTGATGCATTGGCTGCACAGGTTGGTGGTATTGGCATTGCGCCAGGTGCAAACATTAATTATTTAACCGGTCATGCTGTTTTTGAAGCCACTCATGGCACTGCACCTCGATTTGCAAACACCAACACCATGAACCCGAGTTCTGTAATCCTCAGCGGTTTAATGATGCTTGAATACATGGGTTGGAGAGAAGCCGCAGATTTAATTACAAATGCCGTTGGTAAAACAATCCGCAACAAAACCGTAACCATTGATTTTTATAACTTAATGAAAGAAGGTACGCTGTTGAAAACGAGTGAATTTGGGGATGAGATTGTGCGGAATTTGTGAGGGATATAAAGGTTTAAGAGGTTTGTGGGGTTTGTGATGTTGGAGAGGTTTGTGATGTTCAATGCGTTCAAAAGGTTCAATGAGTTCAAAAGGTTGGAAGCAACATGAATATTAGTCTTGTAAACCTATTGAACTCCTTTAAACTTAGGAGGTTATACTCCCCTTCAACTTTCGAGGGAAGGGTTGGGGATGGGGGCTTTCCATTGGCGCCGGTTTCCAAACCGGTGTCTACGAGAGGTTTCAGTCTCAGACTGAATTTAAGAAGTTCAATATTTTTAATGAATTCATGAGGTTTTATAATCCTGAAAAACATTAAACCCATGATTTTTTAATTCTGTTATTAGTGCATAAAAAATAAAGCCCACAATAATAAGTGGGCTTTATTTTTATATTTTTTGAAAACGTTTCTTGCTCCCCTTTCCTTCGGAGAGGGGTTGGGGGTGAGGCTTCTTATAAACCCATTCTCTTTTTCAAATTAGCATCTATTGCATCTAAAAATTCTTCAGTATACAAATAATGATCTCCGTGAGATACTTTGTTTCCGTGAATACAAACCGCTAAATCTTTTGTCATTTTTCCGCTTTCAACCGTTTCGATACAAACGGCTTCTAAAGCATTACAGAAATCAATCAACTCCTGGTTATTATCTAATTTTCCACGGAATGCCAAACCTCTTGTCCAAGCAAATATAGATGCAATTGGATTTGTACTGGTTGGTTTTCCTGCTTGATGATCACGATAGTGACGTGTAACCGTTCCATGAGCAGCTTCCGACTCCATAGTTTTTCCATCAGGTGTAACCAACACAGAAGTCATCAAACCTAATGAACCAAAACCTTGAGCAACAGTATCGCTCTGAACATCTCCATCATAATTTTTACAAGCCCATACAAAATTGCCATTCCATTTTAAAGCACTAGCAACCATATCATCAATCAAACGATGCTCGTAAGTGATGCCTGCAGCTTCGTAAGCAGCTTTAAATTCATTTTGATAAACTTCTTCAAAAATGTCTTTGAAACGTCCATCATATTTTTTAAGGATGGTATTTTTTGTAGAAAGATATAAAGGCCATTTTTTACTCAATGCCATATTGAAACAACTGCGTGCAAATCCAAAAATACTTTCATCGGTATTGTACATTGCCATTGCAACGCCATCTCCTTTATAGTTATATACTTCAAATACTTGAGCTTCGCCACCACCTTCAGGTGTGAACGTCATGGTTAATTTTCCTTTCCCTTTTATAACGGTATCGGTTGCACGATATTGATCACCAAATGCATGACGACCTACAATGATAGGTGCTGTCCAGTTGGTTACCAAACGAGGTACATTTTGCATTACAATTGGCTCTCTGAATACGGTTCCATCTAAAATGTTACGAATAGTTCCATTAGGGCTCTTCCACATTTGCTTCAAGCTAAATTCTTTCACACGAGCTTCATCGGGTGTGATGGTAGCGCATTTGATACCAACACCACAAGCTTTAATTGCATTAGCAGCATCAATGGTTACTTGATCATTGGTTTCATCACGATATTCCATTCCCAAATCGAAATATTGAATAGGCACTTCGATGTAAGGAAGAATCAATTTGTCCTTGATAAATTTCCAGATGATGCGTGTCATCTCATCACCGTCTAATTCCACTACGGGATTGGTTACTTTTATTTTTGACATAGCTTTATTTTTTGAACCGCAAAAGTAGGGAAAAAACTGTTTGTTTCACACAAAGGAGCAAGGAACACAAAAGGAATTGAAACACGAAGAGAAATGCTTGCAGCATTTTTTTGACACTAAGACACGAAGGCGCAAAGACACTAAGTTTTTTGTTTCACGAAAAGCGCGCAAAGGAGCAAGGACGTAAAGAAAACCCTGTATAAAACCCTTTATGATTAAGTGGAATACATCCAACCTTTTGTAAGGGTTGAAAATCTTCAACCCCTACAAAACCTCTAAAGCCTCTAAACCCTCACAAACCTCTCAAACTTCCTTAAACCTCCAAAACTTCCCTAACCTCCCTACTCCCCGCATACAACTCATACTCAAATAATCGGCAATCTATTTTTCCGGTGTAAAACTCAATTCTTCTTTTGGGTTTTAATCCAATTTTTTTGGCCAATTCTAAATTACCTGTAAAAATATAACCCCAATAACCCTTACACTTTTGTTTTAAAAAGTCTCCCATTCGAGCATACGTTTCTTCTAATTCAATTTCATCTCCCAAACGATCGCCATATTCTGGATTAAAGTAAATAACACCTGCTTCATTTTCAGGAATGGTAGTAGATGCAAAATCACAAAGTTCAAAGGTGATCATGTCTTCTACACCCGCGATACCCGCATTTACTTTTGAAATATTTACAGCGTCTTCGCTAATGTCTGATGCAATGATTTTAACGGCACAATTTTCTATTACAGCCGTTTCAATTTCTTTATAAAAATTTAAATAGAATGATTCTTCATACCCACATAGATGCATAAACGAATAGTTGCTTCTATAGAGCCCTGGCTTACGATTGCTGGCTAATAATGCCGCTTCAATAGCTAATGTGCCAGAACCGCACATCGGGTTTATAAAAGCGGATTTTCTATCCCATCTTAAAGCCAACAAATTTGCGGCGGCTAATGATTCAAGCATTGGCGCCTTTCCAGGAATTTTTCTATACCCATGTTTCGACAATGTTTCTCCGCTGGTATCTAAAAATAATTCTGCTATAGTTTCTTTCCAATATAAATGAACCACTACCCCATTTAACTCCGGACCGGAATTTGGACGCACACCCGTTTTTTCTCTAAATCTATCCGCAATGGCATCTTTAACTTTTACATTGGCAAATAAATTATTGGTAATGGTTTCATTCGTTACATTACTTGTAATGGAAAAGTTTTCTTCCGCAGGTATGATTTTTTCCCATTCTACTTTTACAAGTGCATTATATAAATCTGATGCATTATATGCTGTAAATTCTTTGATAGAAAACAACACCTGACTGGCACAACGTAAATTTAAATTCAACCGAATACAATCTTGCATTGTTCCAAACAACTCAACACCGGTTTTGAAAATCCTAACTGGAACAAATCCAAGTTCAGAAATCTCTTGTTGTAAATAATTAGACAATCGATTGCTACAAGTAACAATGATGCGGCTTTGCAAAGAAAATAAATTCATGAATTAAGTATGAGGATAATCAATACTTACCGAAGTAGCTCCATACATTTCTGTAAACTATCTTTCCAGTAAGGAATCTCTATATTAAAGGTATGTTCAATTTTATTGGTATTTAAAATTGAATAATTCGGACGTTTTGCGGGAACTGGATATTCACTTGATGCAATGGGATTTACTGTACAATTGTAACCGCCAATTTCTTTGATGGCCATTGCAAAATCGTACCAAGATATTACGCCTTGATTGGCAAAATGATACATGCCTGGTACAAATTCTTTTTCTGAAAAAATGATTTGAAATATTGCAGCTGCTAAATCTGCTGCATATGTTGGTTTACCTATTTGGTCTGCCACCACATTAAGTGATTCGCGTTCCTGCATCAGCTTCATCATGGTTTTTACAAAATTCTTTCCGTGAAAACTATATACCCAAGACGTGCGAATAACAATGGTTTCAGGGTTTAATGACAAAGCCAATTTTTCGCCTTCTAACTTTGTGGCACCATAAACATTTATTGGAGCTGTAGCATCATCTACATCATAGCCGATTTCATTTGTACCATCAAATACATAATCGGTAGAGATATGAATTAGCTTACAATTATTTTCATTACAAGCATCTGCTAAATATCCTACAGCAGTTGCATTTATTAACTGAGCTAATTCTGTTTCAGTTTCGGCTAAATCTACAGCAGTATATGCTGCTGCATTTATACAATAATCAAAATTATTTTTTGAAAATATTTCTTCAACCGCATTGCCATCAGTAATGGATAACTCGGCTACATCTGTAAATACAAATTCAGCATTGGCAATACTTTCAGCTAAAGTTCTACATTCGTTTCCCAATTGGCCATTTGCTCCGGTAACAAGAATCTTTTTCATTGTTGAATATTGAATTATGGATTAAAAACGAAGTTGTTTTTGCAATTTTCAAACGTAGGATGTTGTTTATCCTTATCTGAAATAATTTGTTTATCTGCTGGTATTTTCCAATCTATATTTAAAGCAGGATCGTAAAATTGAATACCTGCTTCTAATTCTTTACTATAAAAATCATCGCATTTATAAAACACTTCTGCTGTTTCACTTAACACAGAATAGCCATGCGCAAACCCTTGTGGAATGTATAGTTGTCTTTTATTTTCCGCAGACAATTCGATAGAAAAGTGCTTTCCGTAAGTTGGTGAGCCAACACGCAAATCCAGCACTGCATCTAATATCGTTCCACTTAAAGCCCTGATAAATTTTGTTTGTGCGTGCGGATTCAATTGATAATGCATACCACGTATAACACCATATACCGACTTCGCTTGATTGTCTTGTAAGAAATGAGTTTTAACCCCATTTTCTGCACAAGTTTTTTGATTGTAACTTTCAAAAAAATACCCACGTGCATCTTCAAATACATTGGGTTCAAAAATCAGTAACCCTGGGAATTCGGTTTTAATAAAAGGCATAAACGTGCTTTTTTATTTATGAATATAATTGCTTAAAAAATTCAATCGTTTCTATTAATCCTTCGTCAAATTTTTTCACGGGCTGATAGGCTAAATGCTGATTGGCCAATGAAATATCTGCTAAAGAATTTCTGATATCACCTGCTCTCGGCTCACGATGTGTTGGTTTAAATGTGCTGTTTAATTGATTGGCACAAGCATTGTACAAATGATTTACTGAATAATATTCCCCTACTGCTACATTATATACTTTATTAAATGCTTCCTCATTATTAGTAAGCATGCCTTTAACATTTATCTGTACAGCATTATCTACAAAAGTAAAATCACGTGTTTGTTCGCCATCACCATTTATATACACAGGTGTTTCTTTCATAATCCCTTTTACAAATAAAGGAATTACAGCTGCATAAGGACCATCGGGATCCTGACGTGGACCAAAAATATTGAAGTATCTAAAACCCATTAATTTTAAGCCATACACATCTGCAAAAACCTGCGCATAAAGCTCATTGGTTTTTTTGGTTGCTGCATAAGGCGACAAACAATTTCCAATTCTATGCTCTACTTTTGGTAAAGTTGGTTCATCGCCATAAACAGATGACGATGATGCATATACGAAGGTTTTAACTTTACAATCTACTGCCGCTTTTAACATGTTTACAAAACCACCTACGTTGACTTCATTAAAATAAACTGGTTCTTTTATCGACCTTGGCACCGAGCCTAATGCCGCTTGATGACTGATATAATCAATTCCTTCACATGCTTTTACACATGTTTCATAATCTCTGATATCTCCTTGTAAAAATTCGAAAGCGGGATAAGCGCTTAATATGGAAAGATTTTTTTCAAAACCATTTACCATATTATCCAACACACGCACTTTTTTTGCACCATTTTTCAAAAGATATTCTGTAATATGCGAACCAATAAAACCCGCGCCACCAGTAACTAAAAAGCAATCGTTACTTATATCTTTATCGTGAAATTTATGCGTACTCATTTTATATTATAGGTATTAAGATTATAAACTCCAATATTTTCTTTGCGTCAATTTGCCGCGATAAATTCCTTTAAGGTCGGCTACCATTCCATGTGGCTTTGTGATTGAAGTAAAATAAGCATCATCTAAAGATTTATAATCATTATGCGGAACAGTTACAATTACTGCATCGTAGTCGTTAGACAATTCTTTGGTTAAACTAAACCCATACTCATGATTTAATTCATCGCTATCTGCATAAGGATCAGCAACATCTACATTAATGGAAAATGCTTGTAGTTCTTTCACCACATCTGCCACTTTACTGTTTCTGATATCGCTAACATTTTCTTTGAACGTAGCGCCCATCACCAACACCTTGCTATCTTTTACATTCCCATTGCTCTGGATAATAGATTGTAAAACTTTTTTTGCAACATAACCTGCCATCCCATCATTAATAGACCTTCCAGCCAAAATAACTTGACTATCATAACCCAGTTGTTGAGATTTGTATGTTAGATAGTAAGGGTCAACACCAATGCAATGTCCACCAACTAAACCAGGTTGAAACTTTAAGAAATTCCATTTTGTACCCGCAGCTTCAAGTACTTCAAATGTATTGATGTTCATTTTGTCAAAAATGATTGACAACTCATTCATCAACGCAATATTCAAATCACGTTGGGTATTTTCAATGATTTTTGCCGCTTCTGCTACTTTGATTGATGAAGCTTTATGCACGCCTGCTTTAACTACAAGCTCATACACTTTAGCAATTACTTCCAAACTTTCTGCACAACATCCACTAACTACTTTTACGATTGTTGTAATGGTATGTTCTTTATCTCCTGGATTAATTCTTTCTGGTGAGTATCCGATTTTATAATCTTCCACCATTTTCAATCCAGATAAATTTTCGATGATTGGCACGCAATCTTCTTCAGTACAACCTGGATAAACAGTACTTTCATACACCACGTAATCTCCTTTTTTAATCACCTTTCCGATGGTTTCACTGGCACGTTGCACCGGAATTAAATCTGGTACATTATGTTCATCTACAGGTGTAGGAACAGCTACAATGAAAAAATTTGCTTTGCGCAAAACATCTAAATCATTGGTAAATTCAATATCACAATTTTCAAATGCAGATGATTCCAATTCCTGACTAGGATCGATGCCATTACGCATCATTTCTACACGTTGTGCATTTATATCGAAGCCAATTACTTTTATTTTTTTTGCAAACTCAAGTGCTATCGGTAACCCAACATAACCCAATCCAATTACGGCAAGTGTTTTTTTCTTTTCAATTAAATCTTGATACATCTAAAATGTTGATTTTAATTTTTTTGACTAGTGAATTCCAATGGTTGTTTGTTTAACTCTTCCACTGATAGCCCTTTGAAATATTCGTATGTTATTTTTAATCCTTCTGATCTATTTATTTTAGGTTCCCAACCCAATATTTCCTTCGCTTTTGTAATATCCGGTCTTCTTTGTTTTGGATCATCAGCAGGAAGGGGTTTGTATACAATCTTTTGTTTTGAATCAGTCAATTTTAAAATTTCTTCAGCAAAATCCTTCAATGATATTTCATCAGGATTTCCAATATTTACCGGTGATGCATAATCACTTAAAAGTAAACGATAGATTCCTTCAACAAGATCATCCACATAACAAAAACTTCTTGTTTGGCTACCATCTCCGAAAACGGTTAAATCCTCTCCTCTCAAAGCCTGACCAATAAAAGCTGGCAACGCTCTTCCATCATTTAACCGCATTCTAGGGCCGTATGTATTGAATATTCTAATGATTCTGGTTTCAACATTATGGAATGTGTGATAAGCCATGGTCATTGCTTCTTGAAAACGTTTCGCTTCGTCATATACACCTCTTGGACCAACTGGATTTACGTTTCCCCAATATTCTTCTGTTTGAGGATGTACCAAAGGATCGCCATAGACTTCACTTGTACTCGCTACTAAAATTCTAGCTCCTTTTGCCAAAGCCAATCCCAAACAATTATGCGTGCCTAATGAACCCACTTTTAATGTTTGAATGGGTATTTTTAAATAATCAATTGGACTTGCTGGAGAAGCGAAATGCAAGATATAATCTAGCTTTCCAGGCACATGAATAAATTTAGAAACATCATGATGATAAAATTCAAATTCTGGTAATTTGAAAAGATGTTCGATGTTTTTTATGTTTCCTGTAATCAAATTATCCATCCCAATAACATGGTAACCTTCACGAATAAAACGATCGCATAAATGAGATCCTAAAAATCCAGCAGCGCCTGTTATTAATATTCTTTTTTTGCTCACAACTTATGTTTTAAATAAATTTTATTTTATGCATGAATGGCGCTTCTGCCAACGCTTTCATAATGGAAACCTAAATTTTGCATAGCTTGTAAATCAAATAAATTTCTACCATCAAAAATGGCTTTTTGTTTCAAAGATTTTTCAATTCTTTCAAAATCAGGTGTTCTAAATTCATTCCATTCAGTAGCAATAATTAACGCATCTGCGTTTTCTAATGCATCGTATTGTCCATCAGCAAACTTAATTTTATCACCAAGCACTTGTTTAGAATTCGCCATTGCTTCTGGGTCAAATGCCGAAACAGTAGCACCCATTTCAAGTAACGCATCAATCATATAAAAAGCGGGTGCTTCTCTGATATCATCCGTGTTTGGTTTAAACGAAAGTCCCCAAATGGCAAAATGTTTGCCACTCAAATCATTGTTGAAATATGCTTTAATTTTCGGAATCAAATGTAGTTTTTGCAACTCATTTACTTCCATAACCGATTTCAATATTTTAAAATCATAGTTTACTTCGCTAGAAGATTTAGCCAATGCTTTAACATCTTTTGGAAAGCAACTTCCACCATAACCAATACCAGGAAATAAGAAACGCTTACCAATTCTTTCATCACTTCCAATTCCTTTTCTAACCATATCCACATCTGCACCTAATCTTTCGCAAAGTTGTGCAATTTCATTCATGAACGTTATTTTAACCGCAAGAAACGCATTAGCAGCGTATTTGGTTAATTCAGCAGAATGCTCATCCATGAAAATGATTGGGTTCCCCTGACGCACGAATGGTGCATATAGATCATTCATGATTTTGATGGCTTTATCAGAAGTTGTTCCAATAACAACGCGATCGGGTTTCATGAAATCTTCAACAGCAACGCCTTCGCGTAAAAATTCGGGATTACTCACTACATCAAAAGCATGAGAAATATCCGATCCTGCTGATAACAAAATAGCGGATTTTACTTTTTCAGAAGTGCCAACTGGAACCGTGCTTTTATCAATGATTACTTTATATCCATCTGGTTTCAACAACTTCCCCAATACGGTAGCAACATTCAAAATGTACGATAAATCAGCACTTCCATCTTCTCCGGGTGGTGTTGGCAATGCCAAGAAAATCACCTGAGCATTTTCAATCGCCTCTTCAATTGAAGTGGTAAAATGCAATCTGCCTTCTTTTTGATTGCGTAAAAAAATCTTCTCTAATCCTGGTTCAAATATGGTGATTTGTCCATTAGATAATTTATTTACTTTGTTGATGTCAATATCCACACATATAACGTCGTTTCCAGTTTCTGCAAAACAGGTTCCTGTTACTAACCCTACATAACCTGTACCAATTACGGCTAATTTCATATTTTATTTTTTTAAAAATATTTTAATCTCGTCTACTATTAATTGTTGTTGTTCTGTATCTAATTCAGTGTGTATCGGCAAAGAAATTACACGTTCTGTTAACCAATCTGTAATCGGCAAATGAAATTCATTTCCACCAAAAGCATCAAACATTTTTTGACGATGTGCAGGAACAGGATAATAAATCATAGAAGGAATTCCTTTATCAGCAAGATGCTGATGTAATGCATCTCGATTTGCATCATGCAAGATTAAAGTGTACTGATGAAATACGTGTTTATTGTTTGCTGCACGAAATGGAATTTCAATATTTGAATGACCTTTAAATTGTTCATCGTAAAAATCGGCTGCCTTTCTTCTAGCATCAATGTATTCGTCGAGGTGTTCTAATTTAATATCTAAAATTGCAGCTTGCATGGCATCTAACCTAGAATTACAACCGATTACATCATGATAATATCTTTTGCTTTGTCCATGAGATGCAATCATACGCATCATATCTGCCAACGCATCATCTTCTGTAAACATTGCACCACCATCACCGAATGCGCCTAAATTTTTTGAAGGATAAAAGGAAGTACACCCAATATGCCCCATTGTTCCAGTTCTCTTTACCTTGCCATCTGAAAAGGTGTAATCATTTCCAATGCCTTGAGCATTGTCTTCAATTACAAATAAATTATATTTTTTTGCAATTTGGAGGATGGTCTCCATATCTGCAGAGTGTCCGTATAAATGAACAGGAACTATTGCTTTTGTTTTAGGCGTAATGGCTTTTTCAATTTCGTTTGGATCGATACAAAAAGTACGCTTGTCTACTTCCACAAAAATGGGTTTAATACCCAATAATGCAGCTACTTCCACTGTTGCGATATAAGTAAAAGAAGGCGTAATCACTTCATCCCCTGCTTTTAAACCCAATGCCATCATGGCAATTTGGAGTGCATCGGTACCGTTTGCGCAAGGAATTACATGTTTGCTTCCATGATAGTTTGCTAAATTATTAGTGAAATCATTCACCACTTTACCGCCAATGAATTGCGAACTTTCCATTACCGATAAAACAGCCGCATCAACCCTATCCTTTATTTTAAGGTATTGATTCTTAGTATCCACCATTTGAATTGGCCTCATAATTCATGTATTTTTTAGACGGGCAAAGATATGATTTTGAGTTTCAATTTCAATCATTACATAACGAATTGATAATACAAGATTATGGCTGTATTTTTGATGAAAATGTTCATTTTGACGCCAATTTTATACGATATATTCATAAATATCTATTTGATCAGTTTGAAGGCAGCTTCATTTTTTAGTGTAAAAGCAAAAAAATGGGTTGATGGCAGAAGGAATTTCCCAGCTTTAAACAACAATCAGAAAAAAATTTGGGTGCATTGTGCTAGTCTTGGCGAATTTGAACAAGGGCGGCCTATTTTAGAAAAACTAAAACAAAATTATCCCGATTATCCTATTGTTTTAACCTTCTTCTCTCCCAGCGGTTATGAAATCAGAAAAAATTATAGTGAAGCGGATTATGTTTTTTACCTACCTATTGATACCCAAAAAAATGCGACTAAATTCATTCAAGAAGTTAATCCCGCTTTGGTGGTTTGGGTTAAATACGAATATTGGTTTCATTATTTAAACGAACTAAAAAAACAATCGATTCCTGTTTTATTGGTTTCTGCCATTTTTAGACAATCACAACCATTTTTTAAATCGAATAATAAATTTTGGAAAAAAATACTTTCTTGTTTTGATCAAATTTTTGTTCAAGATGATACTTCTCTGCAATTATTAACCGGCATTGGAATTAATCAAAATGTAACTATTTCTGGTGATACTCGTTTCGATCGTGTTTTAGAAATAGCTTCGAAAAAATCAGCTATTCAAGAGATAGAAAACTTCATAGAAAATCAGCAAGTATTGATTGCCGGTAGTACTTGGCTTCAAGATGAAAAGTTGTTGGCGAAATATATGATGCAACACCAAACAAAAAAACTTATCGTTGCACCACATGAAATAGATACTGCTCATTTAAAAAATATAAAACTATTATTCCCAAGTTCAATTTTTTATTCGGATTGGATTGGTTTAAAAGACAATTCCAACAACATTCAGGTGTTGATAATCGACAATGTGGGTATGCTTTCTAAATTGTATCAATATGCGACAATATGCTATATAGGTGGGGGTTTCAACAAATCAGGAATACATAATATTTTGGAAGCTGCGGTATATGGAAAGGCGATAATTTTTGGACCGCATTATCAAAAATTCGGAGAAGCTGTTGATTTAACTCAACGCAATAGTGCATTTTCGATTTCTAACGAACAAGAATTAACATTAAAGTTGGACAGTTTATTTTCAGATGCTATCTCACTAAAAAATGCGGAAGATTTATCTAAACAATTTGTAATTGAAAAAAGTGGAGCAACAAAATTAATCGTTGATTATGTAGAAGGGAAACGCCTTTTAACCAACGCATCAAATTGCTTAACTGATTCAGATTGAAGATCCCAGCCCAATTTGGTTTTCAATTCTCTTCTTATCCAAAATTCGGCTTCGGCGTAAATCGAAAACCCATTAATTGTTTTAATGCTTCTTTCAAAACGGGTTTCATCACCCTGAAATAATTCGTTGATAAATAAAAAGCGGTCGTTGATTCCAATTGCTTTCTTTAAATCCTTTATTGGTGAATTTTGTAGTGTGTCACTCAGTTCTTCTTTAGCTTCTTTTAAAATCTCGTTCAGCGAATCCGACTCATCAATTAAGATAACTTCATGTACTTCTTTTAATGGCAACGATTCTACAACAGGTGGCGTTTCTGGTGATGATTCCTCTGCAATTTCTGGTTCTTGAATTGGTTCTATTTCTTTAATTGGTTCTTGTTCTGAAACAGTTTCTGGAACTATTAAAGGATCTGGTGTTAATGCAACTGGTGTTTGATGCATTAACGTTGGGGTATCTTCTACGGGGTCAAATCTAAATCTTGGTCGATTGTTGGCACTGATGCTATTTTTTGTTTCTGCATTTTTTTTAATTTGCTCCAATTCTGCAGCAATTTCTTCCTCATCAATATCTAAAGACAACACTTCTTTTTCTTCGGATGTCAAATTCATTTCTTCATGCAAATTTGGCAAATGTATGGCTACACCAGGCACTTGCATGATTTGTTGATTAGTTGATTGAATATGCATCAATTCAGATTGAATCATTTGAACGGTAAGCAACATTTCTTCAACAGTTGCACGTTGTTTTATTTGATTCTGTAGTTTCTCACAGAGTGTTTCCACTCGATCCATATAAGATAATTTGATTAGTTAAGAATTTCTTTTAAATATCTTTTGTGCGAAGCGATGAAAACCTAATCTTTGCACAAAGGATAATTAAAGTTACAAACAACAATTTAAATAAATTACTTAATGTTTATCGAACCAAATTTAAAAGGAGAAAAAAGAGGATGGGTTGAAGTCATCGGTGGAAGTATGTTTAGTGGAAAAACCGAAGAATTAATCCGCAGATTAAAACGTGTTCGTATTGCCAATTTGAAGTTAGCTATTTTTAAGCCAGAAATCGACACCCGCTATAATGAGAAAAAAATAGTAAGTCATGACACCAATTCTATAGACTCAATTCCGGTAAAAAGTTCGCTTGAAATTTTAGACTTGGCCAAAGATGTAGATGTTGTGGGTATCGATGAAGCTCAATTTTTTGATGAACACATCGTTGAAGTATGCGAAAAACTTGCATTGCGTGGCATTAGGGTAATTGTGGCGGGTTTGGATATGGACTATTTGGGGAAGCCATTTGGACAGATGCCAAATTTATTTGCGATTGCAGATTATATAACTAAACTACATGCGATTTGTGTGAAATGCGGACATATAGCCAATGTAAGTTATCGCATTGTAAAAAATGAAAATCAAATTTTATTGGGCGAAAAAGATGCTTATGAGCCAAGATGCCGAATCTGTTGTGATTAAATATGTTAGACTTTTAAAAACAATAGCAGTTTTGATATTTATTTGAGGTAAGGTTTGCTATGATCCCGATTTGAAAAAAAGAACCTCCCACATAACCAGCTTCGCCAAATATTCCGAAGTTTTTAAGCATAAAATAATTTATTCCCACTTGGGCAGAATACCCCAATTCCCCAGGGACATTTGTGCTTGTGGTATTTAAATTATTTTGGTATTTCGAGTACACATACCCTATCCCACCACCAAAATATGGATCAAGTTTTTTATGCGATATAAAATGATAATTTACACGTGCAAGTGCTGTAAAAATGGTAAGTTGATCTGAAAACACAAATCCACTGTTATTATATGAACCTTTTATTTGCGAATAAGAAACAATAGTGCCGAAACTAAAATTTTTATAAACTTCTTGGTCATATTGCAAATTAATCGGACCCTTAGATTTTATTTTATAGTTCTCAATGCTAACTCCTTTTTCTAAAAATGATTTCCAAATATTGCCAATGCCATGACCAATTGATAGGGTTTGATCATTTTTTTTTGATAATTTTTTTGAGAAAGATTGAGCTAAAACAGTTGCATCCAAAAAAAATAGGATTGCAAAGAAAAATAAAACAACTTGT
This sequence comes from Chitinophagaceae bacterium, assembly GCA_027489035.1. Taxonomy (GTDB): domain Bacteria; phylum Bacteroidota; class Bacteroidia; order Chitinophagales; family Chitinophagaceae; genus Ferruginibacter. Next base: position 32,027 of record JAIYAN010000017.1, on the reverse strand, counting down.
AACCGATTAGCCAATAAGTACATATATTATTGAATGAAAATGATTCCGGAAAAATAATGGATATTTAACTAAGATTCTCATTTTGTAATATATATTTGCTTGATATTTGAGGTATAGAGGTTGTTACAACCATTGGATATGTTGTTGAATTTACCGAAAAAAAGTAACAGTTCATCTAAATAATTAAATTGTCCTAATATCTAAACTATATTGGGTATTTTACATTTTCTTATTACTTGAAACATAAACGTAAAGGGGGGTCTATTAAATCCTCAACAACGATTCATGTTTCACATTTCTTCATAGTTTTCACAAGTTCTAACAATAAAAAACAAACTTTCATGAAATTGAAAATCTCCATTCTTACTTTTATTTTCTTTTCATTGTTCATTACTGCAAATGCATTCAAACCAATGAACAACATAAACCCTTCTACATTTGAACAAATCAAAGCTTCTAAATTAGTTGATTTGTTAAACATGACACCAAACGAATTCCAAAAATTAGGGGGGGGGGGGAAATTGACTTTGAAAGAAATTATCCAATTGAAAGTTGCAAAAAAAGTATTGAAAGCAAAAATGCATAAAAAAATAATAGAAGGCAATTCACTTTCTAGAATATTAATTGCTCTTTTAGTTTTATTTGTTGTTATACCACTTATAGTTACTTTGGTAATTTATACAAAAAATTATTTGACTTAGATAAATGGTTTAAAGCGCTTTGGATTATCGCAATGTTTTTGTTTCCAATTGTACTTTTCTTATTGCCTTCCAATTTATTCGATAATACCGGCTTCGAACTTTGTACATCAAAAGCTTTATTGAATTACGAATATCCAGGACGTGGAATAACAAGAGCTGTAATGCATTCACATCATTTCTAATGGGCAGAAGTCTTCTACTACAATATGGCATTGTTTTAATTATCCTACATTAATTACTGTTTGGATATATTGGTTAAAAAAAGCTAGAAAAAGACATTTGAATTTTATATAATTAAATTCCCCTGATGACTTACTTAGAAATATTGTCAAACATTTCTTTTGTCATTTTTTCTAAATTATAATCTTCTTGCCAACCCCAATCTTTTCTAGCGACAGAATCATCAATACTTTGAGGCCAACTATCTGCAATGGCCTGACGATAATCTGGTTTATAATCAATGGTAAAATCTGGGATATGTTTTTTAATTTCCTCCGCTATTTCTCTCGGCGAAAAACTCATACCGGATACATTATAAGAAGTTCGTACAGTTATGTTCGAAGCAGGCGCCTCCATTAATTGTAAAGTTGCTTTAATTGCATCTTCCATATACATCATCGGCAGATAAGTATCTTCTTTCAAAAAGCATTGATACTTTTTTTCTTCTAATGCTTCATGAAAAATTTCAATGGCATAATCTGTGGTTCCTCCACCAGGGGCACTTTTATAACTAATCAAACCAGGATAACGTATACTTCTAACATCTACACCATAACGGTTAAAATAATAATTACACCAAAACTCACCTGCATATTTGCTGATTCCATACACAGTGGTAGGTTCGATAATGGTTTGTTGCGGACAATTGATTTTAGGTGAAGTTGGTCCAAAAACCGCGATACTACTGGGCCAATATACTTTTGACAATTTTTCTTCTCTGGCAATATCTAACACATTCAATAGCCCTTGCATGTTTAAATGCCAAGCCAAATTCGGATTTTTTTCTCCAGTGGCTGATAGAATTGCCGCCAGTAAATAAATTTGGGTAATGCCTTGACGAATCACTTGAACATGCAACATTTCTTTGTTCATTACATCCATACTCACATAAGGGCCGGTGCCTTTCAATAAAGGATTTTCTTCTCTCAAATCAGAAGCAATGACATTATTGTTACCATATATTTTCCGCAATGCCAATGTAAGTTCTACGCCAATTTGACCGCTTGCGCCAATTACCAATATTTTTTCTTTAACCATGGTTTTTATTTTAGGGTGTAAATGTAAAAGATATGGTGCTACAACAAAATTTTATTTCTCTACATTTGTGATATGAATCAATCCATATTTCAAAGCCAATCATACAACAAAAACAACTTTTTTCTAATCGCAGGACCATGTGTAGTAGAAAACGAGGAAATGGTTTTTACAATTACAGAAAAAGTTTCAACCATTTGTAAAAAACTAGAGATTCCATACATCTTTAAAGCTTCTTATAGAAAAGCAAACCGCACCAGTGGAAGTTCATTTACTGGGATTGGGGATGAAAAAGCGCTACAATTGATTCAAGCTGCAGGTAAACAATTCAACTTGCCTACAACTACAGATATTCATACTGCAGGAGAAGCGGCTATTGCGGCTAATTTTGTTGATGTTCTTCAAATTCCTGCATTCTTATGCAGACAAACAGATTTATTATTGGCAGCAGCAGCCACCGGAAAAATTGTGAACGTAAAAAAAGGACAGTTTGTAAATGGACCGTCAATGAAATTTGCCGTAGATAAAATCAAACAAGCCGGAAATGAGAACGTTTGGCTTACTGAAAGAGGCAATAGTTTTGGATATCAGGATTTAATTGTTGATTACAGAAACATCACCTGGATGAAAGAAGTTGGTGTTCCAGTAGTTATGGACTGCACCCATTCGCTTCAACAGCCCAACCAAACCACCGGTGTTACAGGAGGAAATCCCCAACTCATTGAAACCATTGCCAAAGCGGCTATTGCAACTGGTGCTGATGGTTTATTTATTGAGACCCATCCCAATCCTTCTATTGCAAAAAGCGATGGCGCCAATATGTTGCACTTGGATTTATTGGAAGCGCTATTGGAGAAATTAGTGACGTTAAGAAAGGCGGTAATTTAATGCTAACCTAAACCCGAACTGGGTTTCTTCTTGAATTGCGGATGTATTTTTTGATGTTCATCCAAAACGCAATAAATAGATAAATAATCAACGGCGAGCCCATTGTTATAAACGAAATATAAATAAAATATTTACGAATTATGGTGGTAGCAATACCTATTCGTTCGCCGATTGCGGTACAAACACCAAACACATGCCATTCCACAAATTGTTTAATCTTATTCATCAAATTAAAATTACACTATTTTAATCTAAATTCTCCATACATTTTTTGTAATTTCGCGACCGAGAGAAAAGAGGTTTAAAAGGTTCAATGAGATTTGTGAAGTTTGTGATGTTTGAGAGGTTTAAGAGGTTTGAAGCATTTTTCAAAAATTGGCTTCTTCTTAAAAAACTTCGTGACTTTGTGCCTTTGTGACTTTATGTTTTTCCTAATATTTAGTATCAATAAAAAATAAAACTATGGCTTTCGACATTGAAATGATCAAAAAATTGTACGACCAGTTTTCAGAAAAAGTAAATGCGGCACGTACTGCTGTTGGTAAACCACTAACATTAACGGAAAAAATATTGTACGCCCATCTTTGGCAAGGAAACGCAACTGAAGCTTATGGAAGAGGTAAATCTTATGTAGATTTCGCTCCAGATCGTGTAGCTATGCAAGATGCAACCGCGCAAATGGCTTTGCTACAATTTATGCAATCAGGTAGAGCTACTGTTGCCGTTCCTAGTACTGTTCATTGCGATCATTTAATAGAAGCAAAAATCGACAGCAAAACAGATTTAACTAGAGCCGTTTCTGAAAGTAGTGAAGTATATGATTTCTTGGCTTCAGTGTCAAATAAATATGGTATCGGATTCTGGAAACCAGGTGCTGGTATTATTCACCAAGTAGTTTTAGAAAATTATGCATTCCCAGGTGGAATGATGATTGGTACAGATAGCCATACCGTAAATGCGGGTGGTTTAGGCATGATTGCAATTGGTGTTGGTGGTGCAGATGCTTGTGATGTAATGGCAGGCTTACCTTGGGAATTGAAAATGCCTAAACTAATCGGTATTAAATTAACTGGAAAATTAAATGGTTGGGCTACTCCAAAAGATGTTATTTTAAAAGTGGCTGGAATCCTTACCGTTAAAGGCGGAACAGGTGCTGTAGTTGAATATTTTGGAGAAGGTGCGATCAACATGAGTTGCACAGGAAAAGGAACCATTTGTAACATGGGCGCTGAAATTGGTGCTACTACATCTACATTTGGTTACGACGAAAGCATGAGCCGTTATTTGAAAGCAACAGGCAGAGCAGAAATTGCTGACATGGCCGATCAAATCAAAGAACACCTTACCGGTGATGCTGAAGTGTATGCTAATCCTTCTGCTTATTTTGACGAAGTGATTGAAATCAATTTAAGCGAATTAGAACCACATTTAAACGGACCATTTACACCAGATTTAGCTACACCAATTTCTAAAATGAAAGAAATGGCTGCTGCAAACAATTGGCCTACAAAAATTGAAGTGGGTTTAATTGGAAGTTGCACCAACTCTTCTTATGAAGATATTAGTCGCTCTGTTAGTTTGGCTAAACAAGTGGCAGAAAAAGGACTTAAACTAAACGCAGAATTTACCATAACGCCAGGTTCAGAACAAGTACGTTATACCATTGAAAGAGATGGATTTTTAGACGTATTTAATAGTATCGGAGCAACCGTGTTTGCAAATGCTTGCGGGCCTTGTATTGGTATGTGGGCAAGGGTTGGTGCTGAAAAAGCTGAAAAAAATACGATCGTTCATAGCTTCAACAGAAACTTTGCAAAAAGAGCTGATGGCAATCCAAATACATTTGCATTTGTGGGCTCACCAGAAATGGTAACAGCTTTAGCTATTGCTGGAGATTTGAACTTCAATCCATTAACAGATACGTTAACCAATGATAAAGGCGAACAAGTAAAATTAGATCCACCATCAGGTGATGAATTGCCTATCAAAGGATTTGCAGTTGAGGATGCAGGCTATCAAGCTCCTGCGGAAGATGGAAGTAATGTTCAAGTATTGGTTTCTCCAGATAGCAAACGTTTACAAATTTTAGAACCATTCGCAGCTTGGGAAGGAACTGATTTAAAAGGATTAAAACTTTTAATCAAAGCAAAAGGAAAATGTACAACGGATCATATTTCTATGGCTGGTCCATGGTTAAAATTCAGGGGACATTTGGACAACATCAGTAACAATATGTTGATTGGTGCTGTGAATTTCTTCAATGAAAAAACAGACAACATTAAAAATCAATTGACAGGTGAATATGGTACCGTACCTGCTACGCAACGTGCATACAAAGCTGCTGGTATTGGTTCTATTGTAGTGGGTGATGAGAACTATGGTGAAGGTTCATCTCGTGAGCATGCGGCAATGGAGCCTCGTCACTTGGGCGTAAGGGCTGTATTGGTGAAATCATTCGCTCGTATCCATGAAACCAATTTGAAAAAGCAAGGTATGTTGGCCTTGACTTTTGATGATAAAGCAGATTACGAAAAATTCAGAGAAGATGATGCTATCGACATTTTGGGTTTAACCACATTTGCGCCAAACCAAAAATTAACGTTGGTATTAAATCACAATGATGGCACAAAAGATGAAATCAATGTAAATCATTCTTACAACGAACAACAAATTGATTGGTTTAAAGAAGGTGCTGCGTTGAATATTATCAGAAGAGATTTTGCAAACCAAAAATAAAAATTGCTTTTAACTATTCAAAACGCGGAGATTTTTCTTCGCGTTTTTTTATTGAATGAACTTATCAAAAACCTTTTTACCTTTCCGTTGTTATATTCTTTTAAATAATTCATGCAATGCAAAAAATAGTCGTAGCGGTTACAGGCGCAAGTGGTTCAATTTATGCCAAAGTACTGTTGGAAAAATTATCAAAACTGAACGATCAAATCAGTGAACTTTCATTGTTAATGACCACCAATGCAAAATCAGTATGGGCTACCGAATTAGAAAACAACGACTATCTTAACTATAACGTGAAGCAGTACACGCAACAAGATTTCGATGCGCCATTTGCGTCTGGATCAGGTCAATATCAAACGATGATAATCATTCCTTGTAGTATGGGGACCTTAGGCAGAATTGCGCAGGGCATTTCAAATGATTTGATTACAAGAGCAGCGGATGTAATTTTAAAAGAACGTAGAAAATTAATTTGTGTAGCAAGAGAAACGCCATATAATTTGATACACATTAAAAACATGGAAACCATCACCCTAGCCGGTGGAATTATTTGTCCAGCAACGCCATCATTTTATAGCAAGCCAAAAACGATTGAAGAAGTAGCTGCAACTGTTGTAGATCGTGTAATCGATTTAGCCGGACTTCAATTGGAAACATACAGATGGGGGAAGTAGCATAGTAAGGGTTGAAAATTTTAAACCCTTACAAAACTCACAAACCATTCCACCATTAAACCCGCGCAGCAAATTAAACCTTTAAACAGATTTTATCGCCGCAATCCCCGGCAATTCCTTTCCTTCAAAATACTCAAGCATAGCACCACCACCCGTTGACACATAACTCACTTGCTCTGATAAGTGGAACATATTTACAGCAGCAACGCTATCTCCGCCACCAACTAAACTAAATGCACCATTTTTTGTAGCTTCTGCAACAGCCAATGCAATTGACTTTGTGCCATTTTGAAATTTTTCCATTTCAAAAACGCCCATTGGACCGTTCCATAAAATGGTTTTACTTTTTAAAATCACTTCTCTAAAATCAGCAACCGATTTTTGTCCAATATCAAGTCCCATCCAACCTGTTGGAATGTCAAAACTTTCGCAATTGGTCGTTTGAGCATCAGCCGCAAATTTATCTGCAATGGTGCTATCCATTGGCAAATGAATGTTTACACCAAGTGATTTTGCTTTTTCTAAAATTTCTAGTGCCAATGACATACGATCATCTTCACATAAAGAGTTTCCAATTATTTTACCTTGAGCCTTCCAAAAAGTGTATGCCATTCCGCCACCGATGATAATATCTGTAGCGCGATTTAAAAGGTTTTCAATAATTAATATTTTATCCGACACTTTTGCTCCACCAATAATTGCTGTAAATGGTTTTTGAGCATCGTGCATCACTTTTTCTGCATTCAAAACCTCTGCTTCCATCAACAACCCAAACATCTTATTTTCTGTTGAAAAATATTGAGCAATTACAGCTGTAGAAGCATGCGCACGATGGGCAGTTCCGAAAGCATCATTTACATATACATCACCCAACTTGCTTAATTTTTCAGCAAATGCTACATCCCCTTTCTCTTCTTCTTTATAAAAACGAAGGTTTTCTAAAAGCAATACCTGACCTGGTTTCAACGCAGCAGATTTTTGAATGGCTTCTTCTCCAATACAATCATTTGCAAAATCTACTTCAACATTACCCAATAAATTTTTAAGATGCGCAACCAAATGTTTCAGTGAATACTTATCTGTAGGTCCGTCTTTTGGACGTCCCAAATGACTCATTAAAATTACACTTCCGCCATCCAACAATATTTTTTTAATTGTTGGAATGGTCGCAGTCATTCTGGTATCGTCTGTAATGTCAAACTGATCATTTAACGGCACATTGAAATCAACACGAATGAGTGCTTTTTTATTGGAGAAATTATATGTAGAAAAAGTAGACATGCAAAAAAGGTTTAAGGGTTTAAAGGTTTAATAGTTTAAGGGTTCAAACCAACGAAGTGAATTAAACCCTTAAAACAGCATAGCGAATTAAACCTTAAATTACTTCGAAATTAATCCGGCAAAATATTTTACTGTACGAACCAATTGAGACACATAGCTCATTTCATTATCGTACCAGCTCACTGTTTTAACCATTTGCTTATCTCCTACAGACATTACTTTCGTTTGTGTAGCATCAAACAATGAACCATAATGAATGCCAATTACATCGCTACTAACAATTTCATCTTCGTTGTAGCCAAAGCTTTCATTGCTTGCAGCTTTCATTGCAGCATTGATTTCATCTGCAGAAGCTGTTTTTTCCAAAATAGAATATAATTCAGTTACAGAACCTGTAATTACTGGTATTCTTTGTGCACCACCGTCTAGTTTACCTTTTAATTCTGGCAATACTAAACCAATTGCTTTTGCAGCGCCTGTACTATTAGGTACGATGTTGGCAGCAGCAGCTCTAGCTCTGCGAAGGTCTCCTTTTGGATGAGGTGCATCCAATGTATTTTGATCATTTGTGTACGCATGAATTGTACTCATAATTCCGGTAACAATTCCAAAATTATCATTCAATACTTTTGCCATTGGCGCCAAGCAATTTGTAGTACAACTAGCGCAACTGATGATGGTTTCGCTACCATCAAGGATAGCATGGTTAACATTATAAACAACCGTTTTCAAATCTCCAGTAGCAGGAGCAGAAATTACAACTCTTTTAGCACCAGCTGTTAAGTGCGCTTCAGCCTTAGCTTTGTCGGTAAAAAATCCAGTACTTTCAATTACAACATCTACATCATGCGCTCCCCAAGGAATTTGTGCAGGATCTTTTTGAGCATATATTTTTACTTCATGACCGTTAACAACGATTGCGTTTTCGGTATGAGAAACTTTTTCTGAAAATCTACCTTGAGCACTATCATATTTTAATAAATGAGCAAGCACTTCCGGACTAGTTAAATCATTAATCGCTACTACATCTACCCCTTCCATATTAAAAATTTGACGAAAAACTAGACGGCCAATTCTACCGAATCCATTGATGGCAACTTTTACTGTACTCATAATAAATTTTTATACGTTTTAAAATATATTTTTTGACTCGGCAAATTTACGATTAGCGCATTAATAAAACTAGATTTTATTTTTAATGTGAAAATTCTTTAAAAGTTGTCTTTTTATATAGAATTTTCTAAAAAGCGTAAACGATTACGTAAAAATTTAAACAGACGCATAGATATTTTTTATCTTCATAAAAAACTTGTAATAGTTAAGTGTTCTGTCTATTTTAAAATAGGAGCTAATTATCATCTATAAAAGATTTTTAAAAAATGAAAAACCTATTTAAAACCATCTGCTTTATCATTATTTTTTGTGTTGCTCACATTAACCTAATTGCACAAGATTTATGCGCACCTATTGGTTGGGCCACATTAAATGGAGGAACAACTGGCGGAGGTAATTCAATTCCCATTACAGTAAGCACACTTGCTGATCTTCAAACACAAGCAAATTCAATTGGTGCAAAAGTTATTTATGTTTCTGGAATCATGGGTGCAGGAGTGTCCACAAGAGTTCTTGTTGCAGCAAACAAAACCATTATTGGCTTGCCGGGAGCAACTTTGATTGGAGGCTTTGATGTAAAAAACAACAATGTTATCATCAGAAACATGAGAATTCAAGGACCAGGATCAGTAGATGTAAATGGTGTGGACTGTATTGCGATTGATGGTGCATCTAATGTTTGGATAGATCATTGTGATATTTATGACGGTCAGGATGGAAATATGGATATCACAAACGGAGCGAATTATGTTGCTGTAACATGGTGTAAATTTTCTTATACATCTGCATCCGTAAATCATCAATTCTGTAATTTATTAGGTAACTCTGACACAAAAATCACTGATAGGGACAAGCTCAAAATAACCATGATGTATAACTGGTGGACGTCTGGCTGTGTTGAAAGAATGCCGAGGGTAAGATTTGGACAAGTGCATGTGGTAAATAATTATTTCAACAGTAAACAGACGAGTTATTGTGTTCGTGCAGGTATTGAAGCAGATATTTTAGTGGAGAGTAATTATTTCGACAGTGTATCTACTCCTATTGATTTATATCAAAACAATTTCACTGCTGTTACTTCAAGAAATAATTTTTTCAATGCAACTTCAGGTAACAATTTGGGTAGTGGGACTTCGTTCAGTCCTCCTTATTCCTTAATCATAACACCAGCGGCGAATATAAAATCAATCGTAAGTAATCCAACATGCGGTGCAGGTGCAACGATGCAAAACCCTACTACATGTGGCTGCAGTTCAGAAACCACAACTTATACCTTAGCAACAAACGTCAACCCAAATGCAAGCGGATCTATAACAGGAGCTGGTACATATCTTTCAGGTTCAATTGCAACAATTACAGCCACAGCCGCAAATGGATATAGCTTTTCAAGTTGGTCTGGAGATACCGTTTCAACAAATGCTTCAATAAATGTTTTCATGAATGGAAATAAAAACATCACAGCGAATTTTACGCCTATTACAAGCTCTAATGTAATCATAACAACTGCTGCAAATCCATCAATTGGCGGATCTGTTTCTGGTGGAGGTAGCTATATTGTTGGAAATGCAATTACACTAACGGCAACGCCTAACGCTGGTTATGCATTTATAAACTGGAGTGGAGACACAACAGGCACAAACCCAACAATAACATTTTCAGCAACAATTAATAAATCAATTACCGCAAATTTTCAATTGATTCCTGTTTTAAATTCAAATCTGATTCGTATTGAAGATACCGCAACTTCTATAAATGGGCTATGCTCATACACTGGCGCTATAAGCACCAATACAGGGGCAAATAATGCAAGAGTAATTAATCTTACCAATTCAATTGGAAGAAATGTCAATTGGAAGATAAACATTCCTTCTGATGGTTATTATACTTTAAACTGGAGATATGTAAATAGCAGCGCAAGCAACACTTACGCAATGAAATTAGTGATTGATACCACTGTGATTAATTCAAGTTTAGCATTCCCAAAAACAAATTCAAGCACTACTTTTTCAAACACTATTCTTTCAGTATTCTTAACTGCTGGCATACACAATATTAAATTAGAATCAATAACAGCTTCCGCAACAGCTGATATTGATTGGCTTGAAATTTCGGGAAACAGACCAACAGTTGCAAACTGCAGTTCGGCAAATGCAATATTTCAAATAAAATGTTTCCTAGAAGGACTTTACAATTCTAACGGTATTATGAAACCGACTTTATATGATTTGGGCATTAGCAACGATGTAAATGCTTCAGACTCAGTTATTGTTGGATTGTGGAGCCCTTCAAACCTAACAGCATCAGAGCCTGACCATTCAACAAAAGTATTGCTTACGAAGACTGGAACTGCTTTAGCCTTTTTCCCATCTTATGTAATAGGTGGTTCTTATTACATCTCTATAAAAAACAGGAGCCATATTGAAACTTGGAGCGCATTACCAATTACAATTACAGACAGCACTAAATATGATTTTTCAACTACATCTACAAAAGCTTATTCAGACGGTATAAATACACCAATGAAGCTAATGACAGATGGCAAATATGCATTTTATTCTGGTGATATAAACCTAGATGGAAGTGTTGATATTTTTGACATTCAAATCACGGAGAATGATGTTTCAAACTTCTCATTTGGCTACAATAACTCAGATTGTTCTGGAGATGGAATTTCAGACATATTCGACATTCAAATCATTGAGAACAATACTATATTTTCCATATTTAAGGCGAGACCTTAAAAGATTTAATCTTTAATAAACTTATTGAGTTACCTAAAAAAAGAATTGTTGTTATTGAAATTCTTGTACATTAAAAATAACTTGATTTAATAAGTGCGAGAAACAGAAAGTGAATGATTAAAAAAAGTCAGAGTCAAATTTCCGATCTCGCTCACTTTATCGCTCTGACTTTTTGTATTCTTATAAGGTCAATTATCTAACCGGGTGGTGATGGATTTGATGTTATTTAATAATGAATTGAGTAATTAACGACGACAAATTATATTTTTTCTAATGAAACAATTAAGTCGATCAGATATTTATCACGTATTTCCCAAACGATTTCATAATCAATACCCATATAATCATGAACAATTCTATTCCTAAATCCGCGTATTCTGTGCCAATCAATTTCAGAATGACTTTCTTTAAAATAATCTGGTAATCTATTTGCTGCTTCTCCTATTATTTCAAAATTTCTAATAACTGCATCAATCGTTTTTGAGTCTTTTACAAAATCATCATAAGTCATACCATCAGAATATTCTATGATTTTGTGACAGCTTTCCAAAATATCTTGGATTAGCAGCTGAGGTGTTCTTTTAGACATAAATAATTTCTTTCTCAATTGAGGCAAAATATTGGGGCTTGATTCCCTTTTGAGACACCAAATCAACAGGATATTTCATTTTAATTTCTAAATACTCAGCCAAATCAATAAAGGTAATCCCAATGGGTTGGTCAAAATCAACAATAATATCAATATCACTTTGAGGTGTTAATTCATTTCTAGCTGCAGAACCAAAAATACCTAATGTTTTGACATGGTACTTTTTTTGCAATTCAGGCTTGAGTTGCATTAAAGTATTTTTAATATCGTTTAGTGTAGTCATTTACTAAATCAAATATAACAAAATAAGTAAACAAAATGCCCCAGAATTTCTTCTGAGGCTTTATACCCTTTGTTATTTTACAAAACAACTATTGTATTATAAAACAACACTGTACCGGTAGGATGACAATAATCTAACCGGGTGGTAATAGATTTTATAGAATTTATTAAATAAGATTATTGATTTTTTGTATGAAAGCGAGAAACAGAATGAGAATGAAGAAAAAAGTCAGAGTCAAATGTCCGCTCTCGCTTTCATTCTCGTTCTGACTTTTAGTACCGGGGAGCAGACTTGAACTGCCGACCTCAGGGTTATGAATCCTGTGCTCTAACCAGCTGAGCTACCCCGGCGTCCTTGGTTAAAGGGTGGCAAATGTATAAAATATTGTCTACTTGAAAAAGAAATTAATCAACAATAATTAAAAAATCATTTTTTCTAGCTAATTCTTGCTTTCCAAGGTACTTCCGGAGCTGAAAGCAAATGGCCAATATATCTGGATAACACAAATAAATAATCACTTAACCTATTCAAATATTTTATCACCAGTGTATCTACAAATATTTTTTCTTCTTGCATGAATACACAGATTCTTTCTGCTCTTCTACAAACACATCTACACACATGTAATGTAGAAATTGCTTGATGACCACCTGGTAAAATAAAAGACTTCATGGGAGGAAGCTCCAAATTCATCGCATCTATTTCTGATTCCAAAAGCAAAATATCCGTTTCCTTTAAATCTGGAATTTTCATTAATGGCTCTTTGTCAGGGTCGCATGCCAATGATGAACCTATGGTAAATAATCGATCCTGTATTTCTTTCAACATTACGTTACTATGTTCATGTTGTATTAAATCATTAGCCAAACCTATAAATGAATTCAACTCATCCACAGTACCATAGCTTTCAATACGGATATGACTTTTTGGAACTTTTGTGCCGCCAATTAAACTGGTTGTTCCTGAATCCCCAGTTTTAGTATAAATTTTTAATGACATCTACTTTTTTTATTGCAAACAAATATTAAATGAAATAGTTTAAAGATTTTCCAAAATCACTGAAGGATTTGAATTTAATCGATCGGTTTCTATCAAACCGTCTTTTAAACGGATAACGCGATGGGCGAAATTAGAGATATCTTCTTCATGGGTTACCAATACTACCGTGTTTCCATCATTATGAATTTTTCCTAAAATTTCCATGATTTCATGAGAAGTTTTGGAATCAAGATTTCCAGTTGGCTCATCTGCTAATATTATCGAAGGGTCATTTATTAATGCTCGTGCAATAGCTACACGCTGACATTGCCCACCACTTAATTCATTTGGCTTGTGGTGCATCCTATCTTCTAATCTAACCTTAGTTAACACAGCATGCGCACGCTCTATTCTTTCTTTTTTTGAAACCCCGCTATACACTAAAGGTAAGGCCACATTTTCAGCAGCTGTCAAACGAGGAAGTAAATTAAATTGTTGAAATACAAAACCAATTTCTTTGTTGCGCACCGCTGCCAATTCATCATCATGCATCCTACTTACATCTTTTCCATTTAAAACATATTTTCCGCCTGTTGGTGAATCCAAACAACCCAAAATATTCATCAATGTAGATTTCCCCGAACCACTCGGACCCATTAACGCCACATACTCATTTCGCAAAATGTCCATTGAAATACCTTTCAAAACAGGTAACTCTTGTTTGCCCAAAAAATAACTCTTTAATATATTTTCTAAATGAAGAATTGAATCCATATTTGTTATTTGTTAATCACTTTTGGAACTAAGAAAAATTGTTCGTTTTTGTTATTGGCGTTGCTTAATGCTTCATATGCAGAAAAGTCACCCGAAACCTCATCTTTTCTAAATACATCGTATTGATTGGAAATATGCATCAAAGGTTCAATGCCTTCAGTATCCACTTCGTTTAATTTTTCTATAAAATCCAACATTTTCTGCAATTCAACTTGAAGATTTAATTTCTCTTGTTCATCAAATTCCAATTTAGACAATGCACTAAGTTTATCTATGGTGGACATGTTTATTTCCATAAAACAAATGTATTGTTTTTGAACGATAGAAACCCTGATATTTATTTTTGAATTATTCTAAAGTAATTCTATTATAAAACTACAATCGTTATCTTCGTTACCTCTAAAATTAATGTAAAATGTCTGCGATTATTCCTTCAAATATTGTAATGAGTGGCATTCGGCCAACGGGTATGGTGCATCTTGGAAATTATTTTGGCGCTATCAGAAACTATGTGAAAATGCAAGATGAATTTGAATGCTATTTCATGGTTGCCGATTTACATTCGTTAACCACACATCCCGAAACAGCCGAATTAAAAAGAAACGTAAGAAGAGTTCTAGCAGAAAATATTGCATGTGGTTTAGATCCCAATAAAGCCACCTTTTATTGCCAAAGCCATGTCTATGAAACAGGTGAATTATATCTGTATCTGAATATGCTTGCATACAAAGGCGAACTCGAAAAAACAGTAACTTTTAAAGATAAAGCCAGACAACATCCAGAAAATATCAATGCGGGCTTACTTACCTATCCCGTATTGCAAACTGCAGATATTATTATGCATCGTGCAAGCCTTGTTCCTGTTGGAAAAGATCAAGAACAGCATTTGGAAATGGCTCGAAATTTTGTGGTACGATTCAACCATCGTTATGGTGAAATTTTTCCTGAGCCAAGGGCATTCAACTATAATCAAGAATTGATAAAAGTGCCTGGACTAGATGGTTCTGGCAAAATGAGCAAAAGCGAAAACAATATGTCTACGCTTTATTTTGCAGATGATAATGACACCATTAAAAAGAAAGTGATGAAAGCGCTCACGGATGGCGGGCCTACAGAAATGAATTCGAAAAAACCTGATTATATTGAAAACATTTTTGCATTAATGAAATTGGTTTGTAAAGAAGAAGTCATTGAAAAATTCGAATCCGATTTCAACAATTGCACCATCAGATATGGCGATTTGAAAAAACAATTGGCGGAGGACATGATTAATTTCATTACGCCTGTTCGTGAAAAAACAAATGATATCCTTGCAAATGATGCCTATCTTATTGAAGTGATGGAAAAAGGTGCACATAAGGCAAGAGAAAGTGCAAGAAAAACCATGGATTTGGTTAGAAATGCTATGGGACTAAATTATTTTTAATTCATTTAAATAAAAACCGATTGTTATGAATTTTTATTCAATACTTTCGTAACCATGTAAATTATAATTCCAATTATGGCCAAGTTAAAAAAGCCAAAACATATTGCTATAGCGGGCAATATTGGCGCAGGAAAAACCACACTTACTGAAATGTTGAGTAAACATTACAAATGGATTCCTCAATTTGAAGATGTAGATCAAAACCCATATTTAAATGATTTTTATGAAGACATGCCAAGATGGAGTTTCAATCTTCAGATTTTCTTTTTAAACAGCAGATTAAATCAACTACTTGAAATTCAAAGTGGAACAGAAACGGTAATCCAAGACAGAACCATTTTTGAAGATGCTCAAATTTTTGCACCGAATTTGCATGATATGGGTTTGATGGGCAAAAGAGATTTCGATAACTATTATAATTTTTTTGAAACTTTAAAAAAGATGGTAAAACCACCAGATCTTTTAATTTACTTAAAAGCTTCTGTACCTACTTTGGTTGGACAAATTCAAAAAAGAGGCAGAGAGTATGAAGAGAATATCCGACTAGATTATTTGAGAAAACTAAACGATTTATACAACAATTGGATAGAAAATTATAAAGATGGCGCACTGTTAATCATTGATGCAGACAACAACAAATTTGCAGAAAATGAAGAGCATTTTGGAGAAATTATTTCTAAGGTAGATGCGACGTTGTTTGGGTTGTTTTAGAGGTTGTTGAGGTTTGTGAGGTTAAAGAAGTTTATGAGGTTTTTGAGGTTGAATATTTTCAACCCGTAAAGTGTGTCCAATTGGTCGACACCTCCAACGCCAAACCCCAAACCCCAAACACCAAACCTTTCTAATCTATCAATTGATTTTTCATCGCATAGAAAACCAACCCAACAGAGTTTTTTACACCAAATCTTTCCATTAATCTATCTTTAATGGCTTCAACAGTTCTGGCGCTAATATCCATTTTTAGTGATATTTCGGCAGCAGTAAATTCCATACAAACTAAGGTAAGCACTTCTTTTTCTCGATCACTCAATACCGTTTCTGAATTTAAATTGGGATTGAATTTTTGTTTGGAATAGTTTTTCTTTATAAGCACTTTATTTACAAAAGGATTTAAATAAAACCCTGTTTTTACCACATCGTAAATGGCTTTTTTAATTTCAGTTGGATCTGTATTTTTCAACAAATAACCCGCAGCACCACAATCCATTAAATGACCAACAAAACGTTCGTCTTCATACATCGTTAAAATAATAACGCGTATTTCGGGGTATAGCTTTGTAATTTGTTTGGTGGTATCAATGCCGTCTTTTTTGGGCATTTTCAAATCGCACAATATCACATCCGGTTTTTCTGTTTTCAGTTTTTCCAATAGCTCTTCTCCATTATCTGCCTCCAATATAAATTTAATATTTACATATTGGCGCATGGAAAGCACAACCCCTTTTCGAAAGAGTTTATGGTCATCAACGATGGCTACTTTTATTTGATTGTTTTCCGTCATACAGTATTGTAAATGTAACAACAAGTTTACAAATTACAAGATGAAATAATAGGAATATGAAATTGAAATTATGCTATTGGAATTTTGGGTATTTCCAAAGTGATTTTGAAATAGGTTTGACTAGGGTCGATTTCAAAAAATATTTTTCCATTTAAAACATTAACCCTGCTGGCAATATTTTTCAAACCTAGTCCTTGAGTAGCTTGATTTAATTTATCAAACTCAGATTGCACAATGCCTTTTCCATCGTGATGAATGCGCAAGTATAAATTATTACCACTGCAATTTTGAGTGAGGTGAATAAACGCAGCATTGCTGTGCTTGAGTACATTGTTTACCAATTCCTGAACCACTCTAAATACAAGCAATTCTTGTTCTACTTTTAAACGATCGCGATAGTCGTGAAAGCGCGCACTGGCATTGATAACACCACTGCCATTTATTTTTTGAAATAAGTCGGTGGTTGCACTTTCTAAACCAAAATTCTTTAATGTTGGCGGCATTAAACTATGACTGATGTTTCTGATTAATAGGATGGCATCGTCTATAATTTGCTTAGCACTGATAATGCTTTGAAGCTGCTGCGCCTTTTCTTGATTAACTAAATTTTCGTTGAGGTATAATCGAGCTGTTGCTAAAAGTGGACCTGCATCATCATGCAAATCGGCTGCAATGCGTTGTCTTTCTTCTTCCTGAAATCTTATGGATGCGTTTAATAGAATTTGTTGTTTTTCATTTTCCATTTTCTTCATCTCCATTTGGTAACGAATTACTTTGCGTTGATGGAAAATTACAAACACGATGATGCCCACTGCCAAAGTAAGCATCCCTAATGTCCCGATAAACATTAGCTTAGATATACCCGATGGATCTGCCTCTAATAAATGCATAGGTTAATTTGTGTTTGTTCTTGTGGGTTCGAGGTCCAAATCCGGTGCGTAAGATATGGAATTATTCGTAATCTGTGGCGTTTCTTTAAGTAAAAATGACAAAGAAAAAATAATATTTTTGATTATGGTGACTATGGAATAAATCAAAATCAATTGGTTTTTGATTGATATTTGAGCATTAAAAAATTTTTCTACTAACAGAATGTAAAAGAAATTTCCAGATGTATAAATCAAAAAACCAACACACAACCAAAAATTGATTCTTTTATACAGAATTACTTGGAAATTTACTTGCATACTCTCATAAAAAAATATGATAATAAAAAAGATAAAAATTAAGAATTCAATAATAGTTGGAATGTTTCCAAATGTGCTATTGCCGTTTTTGATATAATCATAAAAATAGTAGGTTATGAATAGAGGCAAAAGTAAAATCAATAAAAATTTTACTTTGGAGTTGATAAAAGAAAAATATAAAAAAGATGTAATTAAAGCATATTCAAATAGTACATGCAATCTTAAAGTTAAAATATAGTTTGTATAAGATTTAGAGAAGGCTATGAAATAAAAGCAAAGTAAAACAAAGATTGTTTGAAAAAAAGCGTATATAAAAAAAACCTTTAACGATTTTGTATCAATTTTTTTAAAAAATATAATACAAAATATTAAAGGTATTAGTTCTGTGAGTCCAGTTATAGTAGATAATGCTTCCAGGTTAAATTAATTATTTAATCAAAAATAGTTAACTGAAAAGCATTATCAAAATTTAGTTACAACTAAAAAAACAGAAATTGAATTAAATGAAGAATCCAAACATGCATAGTAAAAAATTTTTGTGGTTTATGAATAATTGCATCATAAACTTCACTTTTTATATTTTTCGAGGCAATGGCTTGGAATTACCACGTATTTCTACGTTTTGCTAAAAACCAATACCATATTGAGTTTTAGATAATTTCGCCCCATATTTACCTTGAAAAACTTGGGTAAATGTACGAATTAATCATAGTAATTTTACGATAATATTTTTAGTATCTTTACGAACTTAGTTGGAGAGATTGTATAATTTGTGGAAACTCTTGTGGAAATCTTTAATCATTTAAGCCAAATCCATGAATGATAATGTTGAAATTATTTGACATTTGCTTAATTTCAACCCAAACTTTTTTTTTTTTTTTTTAAAATACAAAACTTACCTTAACCTATGTCTTCAGAAAATCAAATAAAAATTGCAATAGCAGATGACCATAAAATTTTCAGAGATGGCATTAAAATGGCACTTTCCGATAAATTGGATTTAAAAATGCTTTGGGAAGCAGAAGATGGAAAAGATATGATGCATAAAATTTCCATAAAAATGCCAGATGTTTTGCTTATGGATATCAGAATGCCTGAAATTGATGGCATTAATGCCATTCAAATGATTCGGAAAGAATACGAAGAAATTAAGATTATTGTACTCACCATGTACGACGATCAACAAATGATCAGCAAAATGATGGAAATGGGTGCAAATGCCTATCTTACCAAAACTACAGACCCTGAAGAAATTTACGAAGCCATTTTAACCTGCATGAACGATGATTTTTATTTTAATGAATTGGTTAATAAGGCGGTAATGGGCAGATTGATGCAGAAAAAAAATGTTAGACAACATTACGGAACAAATGTTCCTGTTTCGTTTAACGAAAAAGAATTAAAAATTTTACAATTACTTGCCGAAGATAAAACCACAGAGGAAATATCAAAAATCATTTTCTTAAGTCCCAGAACCATAGAAACGATTCGTCAAAACATGAAATCGAAAGTAAATGCCAAAACCATTGGCGGATTAATCATGTACGGCATGCGCAATAAGCTAATTGAATAAAATGCTTATTTGGGAAACAAAGCAATTTTAAACCCTTACAATTCCATTTTTAACCGCATAAATGGCTAATCCTACCCTACTTTTTACATCCAATTTTTCAAACAAACTATCTCGGTATCCATCAATTGCTCTTGGTGATAAATTTAATTGAGCGGCAATTTCTTTATACGTTAAATCTGTGCTCGCCAATCTTAAAAACGCCAATTCGCTTTCGTTAAGCATTGCTTTTTCAACAAAATTTTGATTGTCTGTATTTTTCTGAAATAAATTGGCAAGCTTGCCTGTTGTATCCTGCGAATAATAGTAGCCATTTTCTGAAACCGAATTTAAGGCAACCCGCAATTCATTGGGGTGGGTGTCTTTTTTAAGAAATCCTTTTACACCCACTTTAAGCAACCTGATTAATGCAATTTCCGAATCGTACATCGTTAATATCAATATTTTAATCTCTGGATAATTTTCATTAAGCCATTTTGCCGTTTCGAAACCATCTAATATTGGCATGTTTAAATCCAATAAAACGATATCAGGTTTATAGCCTTCACTTAACGCACGTATTAATTCGGTGCCATTGTTTAAACTATTGATAACGCTAAACTCTTCAAAGGAATGAATTAAACTAGATAATGCATCTCTTAATAAAGTATGATCATCTACGAGAATAATTTTAAACTTTTTGGGATTCATATAATGGTATTTTTATTTGTACAATAGTGCCGGTTGTTGTAGAAGAATGTATGGTTGCAGAACCACCAATGGATTGGGCTCTTTTAGAAATATTGGTTAATCCACTTCCATTGGATTTTTTGTTTACATCAAATCCAATTCCATCATCTTCAATACTAACCAAAAGAATGTTGGCAGTATAATGAAGTTTGATTAAAATTTGCTTTGCTTGAGCATGTTTAACAACATTGTTTAAAGATTCTTGAACAATGCGAAAAAGCATGAGTTCCTGGTCTAAATCCAGAAACTGGGAATCACCTTGTACGATTAATTTAAATTGATATAAACCAGATTTATTTAATTTTTCAATTTCATTTTCAACTGCTTTAATAAAACCATTATTGGCGATAAAGTCTAAACTCAAACTTCGGCTCAAATTTCTTAGATCTGATAACGACTCCGTGATGACTTCAGCAATTTCTTGAATAATCACTTGTTGATGCTTGTTATAAAAATCTTGCATCACATTCAATTGCAGTTTAGCAAAAGATAATTTCTGTCCAATATTATCATGGATTTCATTGGCGATATGTTGAAAAGTTTGTTCCTGTACTTTAATTTGAGCTTTTAGAATTTCATTCTCGTGTTCAGATTTTAAGTCAGAAATATTTTTATAATATAAATCACGCCTTTGTTGATATTTTAAAATGATATACATTATTATTCCAACAATCAATATTGAAAATAAAAAAAATACAATAAGAAAGTAAAGTACTTCTACTGAAGCTTTTTCGTGCATAAAATAGCTTTGATAAGAAAAAAATGCAATGTTATAAATCCTAAAGATGGCATTAGTCCTACTAAGATTAAAAATCTATTCACTGGATCAATTTTATAAAAAAAACCAGTAACAATTAAAAGAGGACTAGATATAATTGAAAAAGAAAAAACTCCAATTACAACCCAAAAAGTTGGATCAGTAGTAATTCTTTTTTCTGGAATTACTTTAAATAATTTTAAAAAATAAATAATCGAGAAAATTAATAATCCAAAACAGTTTATTGCAAATGCTTGAGAATTCTGTACGGACTTATCTAAATCATTTTTAAAAATATTGAAAATCAAAAGTGAAAATAAAATTATAAATAAAGTAATTAACAATTGCCTACCCTTTTTATTAGGCATATTAAATATCATAAAAAGCGCAAGGAATAAAAATCCAAACAACAATGTGTAGTTATTTATTTCATGTAGATGTGAAAATTTAGAAAACCCATTAAACATTAAAAAAAATGGTATGGCCATGATAAATGCCACAAAGTGATAAATAGAAAAATATTTCATACCATTTTTCCAATTTAATCTGTATAGTTTAATTGAAAAGAAAAATGATAAAAATATTGCCAGACATTGAAGATTTAAAATAATTTGTACAATTTTCATTTCCATACCCACAACATTACACCACAATCTTTAAACCCCAAGGAGAAAAAAACACAAATTTCATGTTGTTTTTCCCCATTTTAATTTTTGAAATTATTAGAGATTTGATTTGTTGAGTTTCTACCGTACCCTGAAGGCCTAAAATTGGAGTAGGGTTTCCTGCTCCAGTTTTATTAATCCACTTTAATACGATGTAAATTGGCATAAAAGTGGTTTATGAAAAATTGCTTGTTGTTTTAGATGTATCCATCAGATGTCTATCCGCATGCAGCAACTAAAACAATACCCTAAGGCGGATAATACCGCCTTAGTTTTTTCTCGTATTTTTCCGATACTGCTTAGTAAATACCTCATTTTTAAGAAGGGGTAAATACACGCTTCCATTTTTGAATTTTTTATCAGACCTTTACATCATTAAATTACATTACCCCCATTACAACATACAAAAATGAACGAAGAAAGAATCGAACCTATTAAAGTTATCATTGCCGACGATCATGTACTGTACCGTGCTGGCGTAAAAACTTCTTTAAGCATTCGAAAAGACATCAAAGTAATTGCCGAAGCCGATAATGGCATGCATTTACTTAATTTGATTAAAAATATTGATGTTGATGTAATCTTACTAGACATCCAAATGCCTATAATGGACGGTATCGCTACCCTTCCAGAAATCAAAAAAATCGCACCCAATGCCAAAGTAATTATGCTTACCATGGTTGACGACAATAGCATGATTACAAAATTGATGGAACTTGGCGCAAATAGCTATCTTACAAAAACTAGTGATAGCGAAATCATTTACGAAGCCATTAAAACCTGTTTTGAACAAGAATACTATTTTAATTCGCTAACCAATAAAGCATTACTTAGTAATCTTAAACAAAAAAATCCGGTTGTGCCTCATCAACTAGTACCTCAAGAAGTGTTACTTAATGATAAAGAAACTACCATTTTACGTTTGATGTGCGAAGAAAAAAGCACTAAAGAAATCGCAGACATGGTTGATTTAAGTCCGAGAACAGTAGAAGCCATTAGAGACCGTTTAAAAGTGAAAACGGGTTCAAAAACCACTGCTGGTCTTATCATGTACGCAGTAAAGCACAAAATTATCGAAGAAATTTAATCACATTTTTCTAATCATATTAATCCTCGTATTCTACGAGGATTTTTTATTTATCATTATGGCATTCATTAACTACAACGGGAAATTTATAGGCGATACAAATCCGATTATTCAAGCCAATAACAGGGGATTTCGTTTTGGTGATGGCATTTTTGAAACCATGAAGTTTAAAAAAGGGAAAATTATCTTTTTAGATGAACATCTTTCTCGTTTGTGGCAAGGTTTGAAACGATTTCAATTTGATTTACCCAAACTTTTTACACCAGATTATCTTGAATCACAAATACTGGCATTAATTCAAAAAAACAAACTTAGTGCTGCACGAATTCGCTTGACTGTTTTTAGAGGCAACGGCGGACTTTACGACCCTGATAACCTCAACCCTAATTTCATTATAGAATCCTGGAATTTGCCAGAAACAAATGGTGATTTAAACGAAAATGGGTTGCAGTGTATTCTTTTTAAAGATGCCCTAAAATCTGTCGACGCGTTTAGCAATTTGAAGCACAACAATTATCTTCCTTACTTGATGGGCGCAATTGAAGCAAAAAAATTGAAGTGTAATGACGCCATTATTTTCAACTCAAATTTGAATATTTGCGATAGTACCATTGCGAATGTTTTTTTAATTAAAGAAAACATCATTTATACACCAGCACTTTCTGAAGGTTGTATTGCTGGAGTTATGCGCGAATTTATTATCAAAGAACTACGTAAAAATAATTTCAATGTTGTAGAGCAAACGATTACAGAATCAGAATTAGCCAATGCTGATGAAGTTTTTCTTACGAATTCTATTTACAACATGCGATGGGTTTCGGCCATTGATAGTTTTAATTATCAAAATAAAATGATCAGAGAAATTTACCATCTTTTAAAACAAACAAATCCTCAAGAATTTTGTTAAATTATTACAATGACAACATCCATTACTATATTTTGGTTTAGAAGAGACCTTCGACTTGAAGACAATGCCGGACTATATCATGCGCTTAATGCATCTGAAAATGTTTTACCAATTTTCATTTTTGATAAAAATATCCTTGATAAATTATCAAATAAAAAAGATGCAAGGGTTGAATTCATACATGATGCCATAACTAAAATCCATCAACAATTGGCTGATTTTGGTAGTACTATTGAAGTCTTATTCGATACGCCTATCAATGCATTTGAAACACTCCTCAACAAGTACAATGTTTCTTCAGTTTTTACAAATCATGATTATGAATTTTATAGCATTGAGCGAGATAGATTGATACATGAGATGTTAGCGGCAAAAGGAATAGAATTTACATCTTTTAAAGACCAAGTTATTTTTGAAAAAGATGAAGTGACAAAAGATGATGGAAAACCATACACCGTTTTTACCCCTTATAGTAAAAAGTGGAAAGCCCTTTTGGCCATAAAAGGAATACAATCTTTTGATTTAACGCCAAAGCATAATAGCTTTATAAAAATAAAGCCTACAAATATCCCAAGTCTTGAAGATATTGGGTTTGTAAAATCTGGAATTGCTTTCCCTGTTGAAACCGCAGATGAATTAATCATAAAAAATTACAAAGAAAAAAGAGACATTCCTTCTGTTGCAGGTACATCAAAACTGGGTATTCATCTGCGTTTCGGAACGGTAAGTGTTAGAAAAATTGCAACGCTTGCCAATTCATTATCTGAAACATTTTTGAATGAAATCATTTGGAGAGATTTTTACCATATGATCAGTTGGCAGTTTCCACATGTAAATCAGCACAAATCTTTTAAGCCTCAGTATGATGAAATCAAATGGAGAAACAATGAGGCTGAATTTGAAAAATGGTGCGCGGGCCAAACTGGATATCCAATTGTTGATGCAGGTATGCGTGAACTCAATGAAACAGGCTTTATGCATAATCGTGTACGCATGATTGTGGCTTCTTTTCTTTGCAAACATATTTTAATAGATTGGCGCTGGGGCGAAGCTTATTTTGCTGAAAAACTGTTGGATTTTGATTTCGCTGCTAATAACGGCGGATGGCAATGGGCTGCGGGTAGCGGTTGCGATGCTGCTCCGTATTTTAGAATTTTCAACCCTTATCTACAAACCCAAAAATTTGATCCTGAACTAAAATATATCAAAAAATGGGTGCCCGAATTTCAAGAACTCACTTACCCAATGCCAATCGTTGTACATGATTTTGCCAGAAAAAGATGCTTGGAAGTGTATGGTGCTGCATTGAAACCAACAACCAATTAGTCAACAAATATTGGCAAATTATTTTCAGAAATTTCATAATTGCTCAGCATTTTTTTAATTGCTTTTTTTCCAGTATCACCCAAAGAAATAGAATGCGCATTCACATATAAGTCAATATGGCTGCGCATTACATCTTCGCTCATTTCTTGCGCATGTTTGGTTACATATGGGGATAAGCTTGGGTAATTTAAAAATGCAAACTCGATGCTTTGTTTGATCAATTGATCCACTTCTTTTTGAATAGCATCATCAATATTTCTTTTAATTACAATCCCGCCAAGTGGAATCGGACTTTGGGTTTTATTTTCCCAAAAATCGCCCAAGTCAATGATTTTGTTAAGCCCCTTTTCTTTGTAGGTAAACCTATTTTCATGAATGATTACACCAAGTCCCTTTTCATTTAACACAAATGATTCTATCTCATCGTAGCGTAGAAATATTTTATTTTTTGCGTTTGGAAATGCTGTTGAAAATAAAAAATGCGCGGTGGTATTTTCCCCAGGTATTGCAATACGTTGATTTTCAATAATGATATTTTCAGGATGATCTTTAGAAATCAACAATGGTCCAACACCACTGCCTAAAGCACTTCCACTATTTAAAACAACATAATCACTTATTACTTTATGAAGCACGCCGTAACTAATTTTACTAATATCAAACCGTTGCTCAATCGCATCTTGATTTAAGGTTTCCACATCTGCTAACACCACTTCAAATTCAAATCCTTTGGTATCAATTTTCTTGTTTACTAATGCATCGAAAATAAAAGTATCATTTGGACATGGAGAAAAAGCTAGCGTAAGTTTCATAAGCGTTTACAATGATTTAATTATTTGCAATGCTGCATGATTGGAATTTTCAATGGCTGCTTTTAATTGCCATTTTGATTTGTCTCTTTCACCAACAAAATTGCTTATTCCCCTGATTTGCAAAAAAGGAATATTTTCCTGAAGACAAACAAAATGAAGCGCAGCTCCTTCCATAGATTCTATATCAGCTTGATATTTCTCTTTGAACAAAGTAATTTTTTCAACTTCATCCGTTAAGCAATTGACAGAAATTCCTTTTACAAATTTCAATGACGTATTGAATTGATGTTGATTTATTAACCAACCGTTTTTTAATGGAAAAGCATTTTCTTTATTTAAATTCAAATCAAATAATGAATTAAATTTTTGGTTTTCAATTGCGCCTAAGTCGGCAAAGCAATCCGAGTTTACTAAAACAACTTCACCCAATTTTAAGGATTCATCAAAGCTACCTGCAACACCAACTTGTAAAATAACATCATATTTTTTCGTTGTAATTTTTTTTAAAAGATGATAAACCGTTGCCGGAGAACCAACACCAGTAATTAAATAATCAGCTTCGAAAAAAGCAGACATTATAGGTTTGATTTCCATTTCTGTAGCTGCAATGACGAGTATATTCATGGAACAGTTTTGAAATTTATTGAATTCACATGCTGAATATTAGCGTTTTTAATATCAAATCAGATACAAGCACAAATCAGTATGAGGGACAAATTTCGGTTATCGCTTTTACATTTTACAGAATAGTATCTACATTTGTAAAAAATTGAGCAAAATCAATGGTATATATCACCAGAATAGAACATTTTAACGCAGCGCACAAATTATATAACCCAAAATGGACAAAAGAAGAAAACGAAGCCGTTTTTGGAAAATGTGCCAACGAAAACTGGCATGGCCATAATTTTGAATTACACGTAACCTTAGCTGGTTCTCCCAATCCTGAAACAGGCTTTGTATTTGATGTAAAAAAATTAAGCATCATCATTAAAGAACATGTTACTGAAAAATTAGACCATAAAAATTTAAATGTAGAGGTTGATTTTATGGCAAATAAAATCTGTTCAATTGAGAATTTGGTTATCGGAATTTGGAACCAATTAAGCCCCCAACTTCCTACAGAAATAAAACTTCATGCATTGAAACTATATGAAACACCAAGGATTTATGTAGAATATTTTGGTGAAAAATAAAAAAAGCAGTTCCCTTATTAAACAATTTTTTCTATAAAACGTTTAAGTAATTATGATCAACAAATTTTCCGTTTACAGGAAAGAGCATTTCAATGCAGCGCATCGTTTAAACAATCCCAATTGGGATGAAGCAACCAATCAGAAAGTGTTTGGCAAATGCAACAATCCCCATTATCATGGACACAATTACGAACTTATCGTAAAAGTAGTTGGAGAAGTCAACCATGAAACGGGATATGTAATTGACATGAAGGAACTAAGCACAATCATTGACACACATGTATTAGAACATTTTGATCATAAAAATTTGAACGAAGATTGTATTGAGTTTAAAGATTTAAATCCGTCTGCTGAAAATATTGCATTTGTAATATTTCAAAAGTTGCGTAAACAAATCGATTCATCTTTAGATCTTCAAATAAGACTTTACGAAACGGAACGAAACTTTGTAGAGTATCCGCATACTATTTAAATAAAAAACATGGCATATAAAAGACACGATTCATACGACTTAGATGTAACCAACAATTTAAGCGAATCTTATAAAAATATTATTGGATTACTTGGAGAAGATTCAGAAAGAGAAGGACTTCAAAAAACACCAGAGCGAATTGCTAAGGCAATGCAGTATTTAACACAGGGCTATCAAATGGATGCAAAAGCCATTTTAGAATCAGCTAAGTTCCACGAGGATGTTAGTGAGATGGTAATTGTAAAAGACATTGAATTGTATAGTATGTGCGAGCATCACATGCTCCCTTTTTATGGGAAAGCACATATTGCTTACATACCAAATGGTTACATTACTGGATTGAGTAAACTTGCCCGTGTTGTGGATGTATATAGTCGTCGTATGCAAGTACAAGAAAGATTAACCGAACAAATTTTAAATGCTATAAAGGAATCATTAAACCCTTTAGGCGTTGCCGTAGTTATTGAAGCTTCACATTTGTGTATGATGATGCGTGGGGTAAGTAAACAAAATTCAGTAACTACCACATCCGCGTTCTGTGGGGAATTTACAAAAAATGAAACTAGAAGTGAATTTCTGAGGCTCATTACTAACAAATTGCACTAAACACTGATTTTAACCTCAAAATCTACTTCAAAATAAATCATACAATTAAATCCTGCAATTGCAGGATTTTTTATTTTCTTTGCAACAACCAAAACTTAATCATTATGCATGCATTTGTATTTCCTGGACAAGGTTCACAGTTTAGTGGAATGGGAAAAAATTTATACGAAACCAATCAAGATTCGAAAGTAATTTTTGAACAAGCAAATGAAATTTTAGGTTTCCGCATTTCTGATATCATGTTCACCGGAACTGATGAAGCGTTGAAGCAAACAAATATTACACAACCTGCCATTTTTATTCATTCTGTTGCAGCATTCAAAACAATTGCTGATGCAAAGCCTGAAATGGTAGCTGGTCATTCTCTTGGTGAGTTTTCTGCACTTGTAGCCAACCAAACCTTAAGCTTCGAACATGCATTGAAGTTAGTTGCGCTAAGGGCTTCGGCGATGCAAAAAGCTTGTGAAAATCAGGCTTCAACAATGGCGGCAATATTAGCACTTGCAGATGAAATCGTTGAAGAAATATGTACGCGTATCACCAATGAAACGGGAGAAATAGTGGTGCCTGCAAATTATAATTGTCCTGGACAAATTGTAATCAGTGGAACAATGAAAGGAGTTGAGATGGCATGCGAACAAATGAAAGCTGCTGGCGCAAAACGTGCATTAATACTTCCTGTTGGTGGCGCATTTCATTCACCTTTGATGATGTCGGCTAAAGACGAATTGGCGAAAGCGATTCACGAAACAAATTTCAATGCACCCATTTGTCCGATATATCAAAATGTAAACGCTAATGCGTTAAGCGATGCGAATCTTATAAAAGAAAATCTAATCGCACAATTAACGGGTGCTGTAAAATGGACGCAGTGTGTTCAACATATGATTGCAGATGGAGCAGTTAGATTTACCGAATCAGGTCCGGGCAAGGTTTTGCAAGGGTTGATTCAAAAAATAAATAAAGAAATGATGGTGGATGGTGTGAGTTAATGATTCTAATAGACTATTGAAATCAACTTCTAAAAAACAGTTCATTTAACTACATTTTAAAAATGGAAATCAATCAACTTTACGATATTTATTTAAAGCATTCGTCTGTTCAAACAGACACGCGCAAAATAAAGAGTGGCGATATTTTCTTTGCGTTAAAAGGTCCAAATTTTAATGGAAATGAATTTGTGCAAAAAGCGTTTGAACTTGGTGCTGCTTATTGTGTTGTAGATGAAAAAACTGGAAGTGATGATGTTAGAATAATAAAGGTTGATGATGTATTGAGTACCCTTCAAGCACTTGCAAAAAAACACAGAGAACAATTTTCGATTCCATTTATTGCCATTACTGGAAGTAACGGTAAAACCACCACGAAGGAGTTGATACATGCGGTATTATCAACTACGTATAAAACATATACTACGGAGGGTAATTTAAATAATCATATCGGTGTACCATTAACCATTTTAAAAATCAAATCTGATGCAGAAATGGCGGTGATTGAAATGGGGGCAAATCATCAAAAAGAGATTGGAAGCTACTGTGCATATGCATTACCTACGCATGGCTTAATAACCAACTGCGGTAAAGCGCATTTAGAAGGCTTTGGAGGTGTAGAAGGTGTAAAAAAAGGCAAAGGCGAATTGTTTGATTATTTAAAATCTGTAAACGGAACATTGTTTATTTATAACGATTATGATTACCTGCAAAACATAAGTGCTGGTTCAAATTCAATTATTCGTTATGGAAATAAAAATGATCAATCGGATATCGTAGGGCACATCATAAACGATCAACATCTACTTGAAGTAAATATTACTAAAGGTGCCAACATTGAAAATATAAAAACACAATTGGTAGGTGGTTATAATTTACCAAATGTATTGGCAGCAGTGTGTATCGGAAAAACATTCAATGTTGCTGATGATAAAATAAAATCGGCTTTAGAAAATTATTATCCTTCGAATAGTCGTTCGCAATTATTAAAAAAAG
The DNA here is from genome assembly GCA_027489035.1 of Chitinophagaceae bacterium. GTDB lineage: Bacteria > Bacteroidota > Bacteroidia > Chitinophagales > Chitinophagaceae > Ferruginibacter. Next base: position 1,789 of record JAIYAN010000017.1, on the reverse strand, counting down.
ATGGAAATACAATTATTCTAGATGCATACAATGCCAATCCGAGTAGCATGAAAGAAGCGATTGTAAACTTCGCAAAAATGGAAGGTGAACATAAAATTTTGTTTTTAGGCGGGATGATGGAATTGGGTGTAGAAAGCGAAGATGAACATAAGAACCTAATAGAATTGATTCAAAAATACGATTGGAAAAATGTTGTGTTGGTAGGCAAACAATTTCAAGATATTCATCAAAACTACTTGTATTTTCCAGAGGTTTTAACTGCAAGAGAATGGTTTAAAACGAGTGCTGTTTCAAATGCACAAATTCTGATCAAAGGCTCTAGAAGCATGCAGATGGAAAAGATTTTAGATTGATTTCTTTATACAAATCTAAGCATGTACATTTGCCGTCCACTTTAAATATGGAGAGTTGTCCGAGTGGCTGAAGGAGCACGCTTGGAAAGCGTGTAAATGGGAAACTGTTTCGAGGGTTCGAATCCCTCACTCTCCGCATTTATCTAAAAACTTATTTCGAAAGCGTGCATAAAAAATATGTACGCTTTTTTTATTTGCTTTGATTGTTTTATTAAAATTTAATACAGTTCGATTTCTATTCATACCAATATAACAACACTTATCATTGCTATAATTAATTTACTTTTGAAAACGTAGATTTAATTTGAAAAAATAATACAAATGAACCCCAAAGTTGACACGTTTATTGCCAATTCAAAAAACTGGAGAGCTGAATTAGAAATACTCAGAAAGATCATTCTGGATTGTAATTTATTTGAAGATATAAAATGGGGTGTTCCTTGCTATACCTATCAAAATAGCAACATCGTTATCATCCAAGGATTTAAAGCTTACTGTGGCTTGTCGTTTTTTAAAGGAGCATTATTGAATGATGCCAATCAATTGTTGGTAAAACCAGGAGAGAATACTCAGTCGGGACGATTAATCCGTTTTACAAATATCCAAGAAATCATAAAATTGGAACCCGTTTTGAAAGCATATATTTTTGAAGCTATTGAGTTAGAGAAAAAAGGACTGAAAGTAGATTTTGAAAAAGACAATACACATATTATTACTGAAGAATTTCAAAATAAATTAAACAATAACCCAGAATTAAAAAAGGCGTTTGAAAACCTAACCCCAGGAAGACAAAGGGCATATAACTTATTTTTTTCTGCGGCAAAACAATCCAAAACAAGAGAAGTAAGAATAGAAAAATATACCCAACAAATTCTAAATGGTAAGGGTATTAATGATTGTACCTGTGGACTTTCGAAAAAGATGCCTTATTGTGATGGGTCGCACGGGAGGAAGGGTTTGTGAGGTTGGAGAGGTTTGAGAAGTTTGTGATGTTTGAGATGTTTGAGAAGTTTGCTTGTTCAAAAGGATCAATGAGTTCAATAGGTTCAAAAGGTTGATTTTCGTCTGCCGATGTGGATGCTTTCTACTATTAATTGGTTTAAAACGCTTCGCTCGTTTAAGGGATTAATGGTTTAAGGTTGGAAGTGCTTTCCATTTATAAACTTCTTTATTATATAAAAAACTTTGTGCCTTCGCGTCTTTGTGTTTCCTTCCTTCGCGAAACAAAAAACTTCGTGCCTTAGCGCCTCGTGTCAAAAATCTTCCCCCTTGGGGGATTGAGGGGGCTTTGTAAAAACAAAAAAGCCTCTCAGTTTCCTGAAAGGCTTCTTTAATAAATATGGCAGCTACCTACTCTCCCGCATTTTTTTGCAGTACCATCGGCCATGAGGGGCTTAACTTCTCTGTTCGGTATGGGAAGAGGTGAACACCCTCGG
>JAIYAN010000023.1 GCA_027489035.1 Chitinophagaceae bacterium | reverse complement strand
ATTGTTGATGGACTTGCTGCTCAAATAAAAAAGGGTCTCTATGCGAATTATAAAATTCTTAGGGAATTACAACCTGTATCCGGAGAGTCAAGATTTGATTATGATAAGGTGTTAAAAAAGGGTTTTGATGAGCATGCCTATTATGGAACATACATTAATACTCACAGAGACATTTGGCATATTGTAGGGGAGTATTATTTTACGATATCACACAAAGATGAAATGAGATTTCTTCATATTTATAAAAAGTAAAAAAATGGAATTTAAAGAGTACGGGCCGTTGGCTCAAAGCAAAGAAATGGCAACTAATCAAAAGACGAGTTGGGTGCCTTTAGTTGTGATGTTAGGGTTGGGTATAGTCATGGGAATTGCGTGGATTAACTTGGTAAAAGATAACGAGCAGTGGAATAAAAAAGACAATCGAAGTAAAGTTTAAATCTTGTTAAGTGTCTGTTTTACAATTGCAGCTATCTTTTTGCAGATTGTCGATGAGCGGGCATTTTAATGCAAAAGATAGTTCGTAGAACTTAACTTTCTGCTACTACAAAAATATCAAGCAGTAGCTTGCTTTTCTCTCAGAATATATTAGCGATTGTTGCTTGTAAAACATCGATAACTTAAACTGGTTGAACTTGCGGATATACGTTATCTGCAAATAATACGGCTAGCGTGCTACAAAGCCATTTTCTGTTTTTTTAATTACTACTGACCCAAGTTAATAATTGATTGGTTAAATCTTCTCTACAAATGCCAGTTTCGTCTTTAAAAAGTTTCTTTTGAATTCCATTAAACTTTTCGCCAACATTACCACCTTGAAGATATTTTGCAAGTACGTTATTGTCCAGAAGATAGAAAAAGTCGCTGTCTTCAGAGCCTAATATCCATCTCAAATTATTTTCAAAGAAGTCGGGTCTTTTGGTAAGAATTTCAGGCTGAAAACCCCCGCCTTTTCCTTGTCCAAAACCAAGTCTACCATGATTATTTTTATGATATTTAATTTCCAAAAAGAAAAGAGTTGGTTTTGGTTGGTTCTTACAAATAACTATGTCCACTGCTTTTTTATTTGTGAGCAATATCAAGTCTGACCTTTTTGTTAAAATATCCTGATGAATTATCTGTCTAATCAGATTTTCAAATTCGGTCTCACTATTTATGTTTAGCACTGTCGTCTCTTTAAAGTTACTGCTAATGGTTTCGAGCTTGCCAAAAATAGCGATTTTCACCACAAATGTTGATGCGGAGAAAGAAAAAATCATATATTAGCGTTTTGAAACATTTAAATGTAATTTATTTCAAACAAAAACAAAATAAAATGAGAATCAAAATCAACTGGAATTTATCAATATCATTAGTCTTTCTGATATTGACTTTTTTATTTCAATCTTGTAAATCACTAAATGAAAATGACAATAAATTTATTGGTGAATGGTATTTTAGTTATACAAATGATCAAAGAGAGATAACTTTTTTAAATAAAAAAGTTGACGATGTTTTTAAGTTAAACAAAAATGGCACGTGGGAATTTGGAGAAAGTAATGGGAAATGGGGTAATTCAGAAAAAAAAATACAACCCAATGAAAAAGTAAATTTCCCCTATTCTTTGGGATTTAAAAAAACATCAATTTCGACAACTACAAATGATAAACTGACAATGACCAATGCGGAAATTTTAGATTTAGATGGCACTCAATCACTCAGTTTGTCAATTTCTTATAAATATATTGGCGAAGGAATTATTAATACAGAAAACGGCGCAAAATATACTCCCAATAAAGAGTATAATGAGACTGTAGTATATTATTTTATTAAAGACAAAGGAGCAACTGGAAAAGTTGAAGAATATTTCAAAAGTGAAGAATATAAAAAAACATTAAAAAAAATAGATGGTTGCTTTTTTTATAATCCTTCTTATATTTTTACTCCAGGCTGTGATACTTCATTCGCTACAAGTATGATCATAGCTAATTTAATCTTAGATGATACTTCAAAAAGAAATGAGTATAAAGTAGCTATTGAATATGCTATAAAATCAGGCAAATCAAACAGTAACCAAATGCAGGTATTAGATATTATCAACCAGTTACAAAACAAATAATATTTGAATCGTCTTTTTAATTCATTTTTAATAAAAAATTAATCAAAAATGGAAAGTACTATTGAAAATAAAAAAGGGAGTCCTTTGCTTGGACTAATTGTTATTATCGGAATTATCTTTTTATTATTTAAAACTTGCTCAAGCTTCAGTAACAATTGTGGCTACAAAGGCTGTAATCGTAAAGCAACTGGATGGAAGCATTATTCTTCCAGACAATCAGGTCCATTCGGAGGCTGTATAGGCTGTTGCAAAATGGAATATAAAGGTGGATATTGTTCACAAGAACATTGCGCTGAGGACCAATAAGAAGCTTAGAAAAAAAATAATTTAAAATAAGTTGGATGTTTAAAGAATTATATTCTAAAATATCCATCAAATCATTCGGGGTAAAAGAACTTGGCTTATTTGGCTCCTTCGTTTCAAACGAAAATATTAACAAGGATAGCGACATTGACTTCTTGATTGATTTTTTACCCCATCAAAAAACTTACGACAATTATATTGGATTGGTTTTTTATTTAGAAGAACTTACAGGTAGAAAAATAGAATTAGTTACCAGAGCATCTTTAAGTCCATATATTGGTCCACACATTTTAAAACAAGTTGAAAATGTCGGTATCTAATATTGAACTGATCAAACACATCTTTGACGAATGTGATTTTATTTCTACCCACACAAATGGTAAAGATTCAAATCAAGTTATAAATGATAAAGTATTAGTAAGGGCATCAAATAAACTTCTTTATAAGAAGGTTATGGGTACTTATTACTATTCAATTGATGAAGTGAATAAGATGTTTCTATAAAAACAGCTTTTTATTTAAAATAATAACTGTATCTACCTTCATCCCAATTTCTAGTATTTATGTATGACCCACCTGATGTGTTTCCAAATACTTTCATTCCTTTTATAATAACTAAAGACCTGTTATTTAATGTATTATATCTAACTATAAATGTTTTAGATAGCTTCATTGCAAATCCACTATTGCACTCAAATTCAAAGGGTTCTGTTATTGTTACTTTCAAATCATAATTATTAATTTTTTGAAATTTTCCTTCTAACAACACTTCACCTACGTATGTACCACCACCATATTCGCATGCATTTATAGAAATTTCGAATGTTCCATCTCTATGAAAAACTATGTAATCCTGAGTATTTTCATATTTATTTAATCCACACTCTACATCATATAATTTTTCAATCCATTTAGAATTTGATTGAGCAAATAAATTAGAAAAACTAAACATAATTATTGCAAAAAAGAAAATAGATTTTTTCATTTAATTTTAAATTTATATTTTAAGATATGTACTGCAAACATTAATATACACCAAGGTCTTTCATCATAAAACCTTCAGAATATAAACTACCTGTATTTAAATCCCAAGTCCAACTCTCACTAGTTTTTCTATTAGACCATTTAAACCATAGATTATTATCAGATGATTTCCAAAAACCCGACATTGTTGTGGACTTGTTTATTTTTTTATTTTCCATTGCCTGATTTAAATCGCTACCACATAACATTGTAACTTTCCCGTTATTATGAAAATTTAGAAAAAAAGATTGTTCTTTAGAAGTAACAGGCACACCCTCGCTATCACATAAAATGAATATGTGGTTTGTGACTGCTGTTTTTACTGTTTGTGCTTTAATATTCGTAATGCAAATTAAGCATGTTACAAAAATAATGCACTTAATCATTTTATTAACTTGATTATTAATCGTTCCAATTACAACTTGATCTATACTTTTGAATTCAAAAACTCTCGTTTCTTATCTTCAATTTTTTCCACCTCCCTACTTCCTTCACCAAGTTCTACAGAGTAGGCCATTAACATACCGCCCCTCGTTTCAACAATAACATCATCCCATTCTTCTTTACTAGCTGTGAGCGCAATTAATGGAATAAAAATCACCATCATTATTGAAACAATAGCAACGTATCCATAATATTCCGAATTGGGAGATATTATTTTACTGCTAAAAAAGAAAGGAATTGCAAGAAGCATAATAAAATAGTTGGGTTTTTTGGCGGTTTTTCTTTTCCATGATATAGAGGAAACATCTTCCACAAGAACGCTACTTTGTCCTTGTTCTGTGTTGATCTTAATCTTGCCGTCTAGAAGTGAGAAATTACCCGGATTTTTTACTTCTTTTGGTGGTTGCTGCTGTCTCATATTATTTAGTTTACTGTAATTGAACAACTCCTGTTATTGACACGCCTGTGCACGTCCCCTCTATATACATCTGTTGTCCTTTTGTATAATTACCTGCTTGACTTGAAAACTCTTCTGACATAGCGCAACTTACTTCGCCTATAAAATCACCTGGAGAACCAATATAACAGTAATTGGTGCCTAAAATTCTATCAAAGCTGATTAATGTTCCTGTAACTCTGATTTTTTTATCTTTATACTTAGCAGTAGCAGCAACTTCATTATCTTGAAACTCCTTATAGATTTGCTGAGATGTAACCTCGTAATCAATTTTGTTTGATTTGCACGAAATGAATATTAATGTAGCGGCTATAGCTGTAAAAATTGCCAAATTTATTTTCATGGTTTATTGGTAGTTTTCTTAATATAATTGATTTAACTCATTGCCAATTGATTTATTCAAATGTGAATTAAGATACGATCCGTCATCATCTTCGATATATTGAACCCCTCCAAAATTAATAAGTACTTTTCCCGATTTACTAATACTTATTTTCCCATCGCATTTCGGCGAAATTCCTTTTTCACTTATTATGATCAACTTATTGTCCTTTCTAGAATATCTTCCTCTGCCACTATTCGTATTGCCATACATATCAGTTATCGCAAAAGTATAGTCTTCGTCAGTGTATATTTCAAATAAACCAGCCATCCCTTCTTCTTTTACACAAGCATACTTATGCTGAATTGAAATAGAGTTAATTGCTTCAATATCCTTTTTAATTTTTTCTTGTTTATTAATTTCATCAACTAATAAATTATATTCAGAAATATAATTCCTTTCAATTTCATCCTTCCTAAATCTCACATTAACTGAAATATTATCATTGAACTGACTTATATAGTTATAATAATCTCCATATCTTTTTAATAATTGATTAGTTTGATCATCTATTGGCTTATCTTTTCTGAAAATATGCTTTGAATTTGGAAAATATTGTTCAATCATTGTAAGCCCAATCTCACAAATACTTCTCGATAAACTTTTATCACTAGACGTATCTAGCTGTATAAACCGATCAGCATTAATCAATATATAATTTGTGCGATCAGTATAAGTTTTTGAATTTCGATTATAGGAAAACATACTACTACCTTTTTTGAAAAAGTCTTTGTTATAGTTATCTGTATAAAATCCAAATGAAAACAAATTCATTGCGTAAATATGATTTTGATTTAATGACAATGCCTTGTCAGCAAAATAAAAACTACTATCATAAAATTTTATATAATCTGTAGTATCAATTAGGTATTTTCTATTTACTGTATCGTAAATTCCTTCTTGATATGGGAAATAAAATATTCTTCCATATAGTCTAGCGAGATAGTAATTGTAATTAGCATTGTTACTCATTTCGCTGCTATATAAATTTCTGTATTCACTTATTAATTCTTTTGATTTTTTAATAATTCCAATAGATGTTTTCTCTTTGTTTAAAATACTATCTTGATATGCTCTATGCTTTTCAACATCATTAATATCAATTTTCGCAACACCAGATTTGCAACTTGTGATAATCAAAGCAATTGCTAAATACGAAATTGACAATCTCATATATAATTATTTATCTGTACAAATATAAAGAAAATGATACTTAATATTTATAAAAACACTCCACATCCTCCTCAAAAAACTTCGAACTCAAACCCGTTAGGACCACCCAGCGAGAATTTTGGTCAATCTGTGTAGGTTGGCCATTTTTATTTTCTGCTGAAATGTGCGAAAGATAAGAGAATGCGGTGAAAAGACTGTTTATTCTTGGAGTTCGAACTCGAAAGTTGACTTTCTAATTCCTGGTCTATCGCTTTAGTTTCCAACTCGATTGATTTTTAGTTGCTTTTACATCTCCATCCAAGTATGGTCGGCCAGCAATCGAACCGCACCTTCGAACGACTTGAAGGGGCCGTTTCCACCCCATTCCGCGGGTGATATCATGGACAGCACAAAGCTGTCGTCCTGCTTGGAGTATAGGAAATAAGTTTGGCCAATAATTGGTTTAAAGGAAAGCTTGGCGGCATAGACCATCATAGAAAGTTCCTTCCTCTTTTGTATTTCCTGCGCCTGCATGGCAAGCAGCTCTATTTGCTTTCTGATTTGATTCAGCTGCATGTTGGTTTGCTCTTCCATAGCCGTTAGGGCCTTGTGCTTAATTACGCCCTCCTGCGTGGGCTTTATCACCACCCCACTTACCGAAGAAGAATAAGGGAGCACGCTCATCTGCTTGTGGTAGATCTCTGTATTGCTAAATTCTGCATTATTCTTGTTGACCAGTTGGGTGATCTTCAAATACCCGTTTGGCAAGATATTGTGCATCACATGCAACACCAATTGTCCAGCACGGTAAAAATGTATGTCAAAGTTGGTGGTGTCGGTGAAAGTAACCTTCGAATGGTCTGCCAGCTCCTTGTTTTCGAAAGGATGCAAGAGGCCGTCCACCTTGATGCTGTATTGTGCGGCAAATGCATCATTTTCAAGCGTTACCCAATTGTGGCTGATGTTAATGGTATCCTTGGCGTCGTTGGACTCGATTTTGTAAAAACCACTTTTTGGACGATCTCCACTTTGATAAACGCCCTTTTCGGGAAACAACTGCCAGCTGGCTAAAAAATTATAAGCTTGAATCATAGAATATACTTAACGCTTTAAGAGCGATAAAGGTTCTGTATTAGGTGTAAAAAAATGTACACTTTAAGCACCACCTTGCAATTAGTCTGTCATTTTTCCTGTAAACGTTACTCAAAACCCTTGTTATAAGCTGTGTTTCTTTCGGTTGTGTTGATTGTTATTTGTTTTGGTTATGCTTTCCTTAAGATATTCTCCATTTTTTTACCTTTAGCTAATTCGTCCACCAATTTGTCAAGGTAGCGAACTTGTTTGGTCAAAGGATTTTCAATTTCTTCTATTCTGTAACCACATATTACACCTTTTATCAAGTCAGCGTTTGGGTTCAATTTTGATTTATTAAAAAATGTTTCAAAGGTTGCGTTTTCTTCAATGAGTTTTCTAATTTCCTTATCGTCAAACCCGGTAAGCCATTCAATCACTTGCTGCAATTCTACTTTTGTTCTGCCTTTTTTCTCAACCTTTGTAACATAGTGAGGATAGACAGAGCTAAAAGTCATTTTTGCCATTCGTTCATTATGTTCAGGTGTTGTTTGCATGCTATTTAAGTCTTCCTAATTTTCCTTTTCTTTTAATTAAGTTTTTATAATCCCATTGGATTTCTCTTGACTTTTTAAGCCAACGAGTTAAGTCACTTGTGTTTATTTCTGTCACGCTGTTATAAAAAATAGAAGCGTCCTTAAATTTTTTCCCTATAGCATTTAAGTTTTCTTCATCAAAGTCTGCACCGCTCCAAAACATAAGTCTTATGCCTTTTTTTTGTTTGCTATATCCAACTGTTGGGTTGTTGTCCAAAAACCAAACTGGGTGAGCATGCCAAATTTTGTTTTCTGCATCGGTCAATTCACTCGCAATTGTTGTGGCAAGAAGGTCGCAGATCTCTTTGTCTGTTATCGTCTGTTGGCTGTTATATGATTTAATTTCTTCGTTCATATAGGATTCATTGTGGTCGTTTAACATAAACTATAACTCTCTTATCTGCGAAATTCATCTCGCCTATCCAAAAACAAAAGATTCTTTCTTTAGTGAGTAATAACATAATTATTATTTGTGAAACCTATTTATTGCAATTCAACCAAAATTTCATTTTTTCGATTAAATAATTCATACGGTGCATTATAGCCAAAATAATAAAATCGATTCACATACTTTATACCTTCAGCATCTAAAGCCGATATTAATTGCTGCTTATACTTTTCTATTTTAGCATCATTAGCCCAACCGCTAAACCTTATCGCAGCCATGGTTTTTGAAGGCTCTTCCTTAAATTCTATACCTGATTGATTGGGCTTAGGAAGATTGTTCTTATTGAATTTTTTAGGTACCATAAACATCATCGTCATGGAATCCTCCAATGACATCGATACTGGGGAAGTCATTGATATTTTTTCATTCCTTTCGTTATTTCCAAAAATATATCCTGCTAGAATAGAGAACCCTTTACTTGAAGAATTTTTATACCCTTTTGTGGAGAGTTTGACTGAAGTAAATAAGGTAGTTTCATAATTTCTGATTTCGAATTGCTTGTATTTTTCCTTGACAACGTAAGGGTATCTTTCAATATCTCTTTGCGCATTCATGAAATAAAGTTGGATAAATGTAAACGCTATTAGAATTATTACAAGTATGATTATAGCTGTTTTCATTTTAGTATTTAATTATTTTAATTATAGCCGATTCACTTATCTCCGAAATACATCCCACCTACCCAACTCAAACATAACACATTTTCATAAATAGTCGTTATTTGTTGCCAGGATTCAATATTGGAGTAGAAATTGGTCAAATCATCATTCTACTTATTGCTTATTTTATTATTAGCAAACCATACGGCTCCGAAACTTGGTATAGTAAAAAAAATCTCATTCCAGTCTCATTGTTAATTGCAATCAATTCCCTTGATTGGACTTGCATACGATTAATTATGCATGTTTAATTTTGTTTGAAGATTAAAATATATTTACAAACTAAATTTAGTTGCTTATCATGGACATTAAAAAAACAAAGTCATTTGTGCTCATTTCCTTTACATTAGCCACACTTGGACTTTTGTATTTTATTTTGATCACTTATAACGAATTAGAAGCAGCTTATACAGAATCAAATAATATAGAAACATCTTTAAAAAAAATAAAACAGCTAGAAAAAATAAAGGACAATCTTAAACAATTAGAGGCTTTACAACTAACTTATTTAATTGACAACAATGAAGTTCACGTTGTTAAGTTTGAGCAAATCAAAAATTCTCTTGATAAAAATATTCTTGATTTACAAAATATAAACGATGTAGAATTAAACGAGAATGAAGCTTTTAAAAAGCTTAAATCTGCCATAGATCATAACATTTATTTTTTAAACGAATCGATTAATGTAAGAAAAAAATGGGGGCGTGATTCAGTAAATCTTTTTATTTCATCGAGCAAAGGCATTTCATTAAAGGATGAATTTGAAATAGAATACAAAGCAATCACTGAAAAAAATATTCGGAACATTGAAAAATCAAACTACTTAAATAATAAATTGTTGAATAAGCGATTTGCAATTATAAATATTGGTTATGGCATTTCTATTTTGTTTTTTGGATTTTTGTTTTTTTGGATTTTTCTGGAACTTAAAAAACTTCGAATTAGAGAACGACTTTTACAACTTAACAGTTCAATCTTATTAAATATTTATGACCCTGTTATCACAACGGATAAAAATTTCATAATTACAGATTGGAACATTTATGCGGAACAATTATTTGGATTTAGCAAAGCTGAAGCTGTTGGTGTTCGATTATCCATTTTATTAAAAACAGATTTCGAAAATAGTAATTTAGAAGAAGTGCGTTCAAAAATAAAAACGGATAAAAAATGGAACGGAAATCTAACTTACATAAGCAAAGATGGAACGCCAATTAAAGCCAATGCTTCGACCTCCAACTTTTACGACGAACAAAATAAAGTTGTTGGCACCGTAACTGTAATTAGAAATATTTCAAATCAAATTGACATTCAAAAAAATCTTGAAAAAGAAGTTGAAATTAAAATCAGTGAAATTAAACTGATGAATACCAGGTTTGAGTTGATGATGATTGCAACCGATGATGCGATTTGGGATATGGAATTTGGCAGCGATAAAATTTGGGGAAACAAAAAATACTTAAGTTATTTCAACGAAATTGTTGATGAACATATTTTCTATGTTGATATACAAAATCGCATTCATCCAGATGATTTATTGATTTTAAATGATGCGTTTTCTAGTTCACTAATAAAAAAAGAAACCAACTTTACTATAAAATATCGGTTCAAAAACAATGAAGAAAATTGGCTGACTTTGCTTAATAAATCAATTATTATTTACAATGATAACAACGAGCCAATCCGACTTATTGGAAATGTTCAAGACATCACAAAAGAAGAAGAAATTAAACATCAAATCATCAACGAAAAAGAAATTTCTGAAGCATTAATTAATAGTTTGCCTGGGATTTTTTATATGTTCAACAAAAAAGGGGAGTACATAAGATGGAATGAAAATATTTTTGCAATAACCGGATATAATAAAGAAGACATAACTTCCTTAAATCCAATTCTTTTTGTTCCAGAAGAACAAAGACCCTATCTCATAGAAAAAATAAATGATGTTTTCGAAAATGGGTCAGATTCAATAGAAGCAGATTTACTCACTAAAGATGGGAAAAGAATTCCTTATTATTTCACCGGTACTTATATAAAAATAGATGATCAAGATTGTATGATGGGCGTAGGTATAGATATTTCGGAGCGTGTCAAGGTTCAACAAGAATTGCGACAATTAGCTACCGATTTACAAAATATCAGAGAAGAAGAGAGAACCAGAATCTCAAGGGAAATACATGATGAATTAGGCCAACAATTAACCGGATTAAAAATGAACATTTCTTGGTTGAATAAAAAATTAATACATGCAACACCTGAAATTTCAAATCACATCAATCAAAGTATAGCACTTTCTGACCAAACATTAAAAACGGTTAGAAGAATTGCGGCCCAACTCAGACCCAGCATTTTAGATGACTTGGGGCTTATCACTGCTTTGGAATCGGAAGCAGATGAATTTCAAAATCGCTACAATATTGAAACCAGTTTTGTCGCAGAAAACATCACCTCAACTTTAGATCAACAAATGTCAACAGCTATATTCAGAATATTCCAAGAGAGTTTAACCAATATTCTTAGGCATTCAAAAGCCACAATGGTTACAACTGTTTTTTCTGAATTCAACAATCATTTTACATTTAAAGTAGAAGACAACGGAATTGGGTTTGATGATTCATCAGATAAAAACAAAAGAAGTTTGGGATTATTGGGTATGAAAGAAAGAGCCATTATGATTGGTGGATTATTAACCATTAATAGCATCCCTAATAAAGGCACAATTTTAAATTTACAAATACCAAAAAATAATTTATAAGATGCTTGACATTTTAATTGCTGACGATCACACTGTAGTAAGAAAAGGTATTCAACAAATATTGCAAGAAGGTTTTCCTGATTGTAATATCGGCGAAGCAAAAGATGCTGAATCTTTGATTGAACAAGTCATTCAAAAAGATTGGGATGTTGTTATTAGTGATTTGTCAATGCCAGGAAGAAGTGGATTAGATGCTTTGCCACAAATTAAATTTTTAAGACCAAAACTGCCCGTTTTGATTTTAAGCATCCACTCAGAAGATCATTATGCAATAAGGGTTTTAAAGGCTGGCGCATCAGGTTATTTAAGTAAAGATTTAGCACCTGAAGAATTGGTTGATGCTGTTAAAAGGGTGCTTAATGGGAAAAAATACATTACCCCAAATATTGCTGAAAAACTGGCTTCTCAAATAGATAAAAATGAAAATAAGCCGCTGCATCATACCCTTTCTGATAGAGAGTTTACTGTGCTTCAAATGTTAGCGTCTGGAAAAACCATTTCCGAAATTGCAGATTCTATGCTTTTGAGTTTAACAACTGTAAGTACTTATCGTTCAAGAATCTTAACAAAGATGAACATGAAAACCAACACCGCGCTTACTTTATATGCACTTGAACATAATTTGATGCAGTCGTAGGGTTGAAGATTTTCAACCCCACCCTACAACGGACATTTCTGATGGTAATCAATTATCTCAATCGGAATATGCGGAAACTGATAATCTGAATAATGTGCGGTTATTTCATCAAGCACTTCATTTATTTCTTGAGGCGAATTTAAAGTCACCAATCGATAGCGAAATTCTTTTATCCCTGGAAGCCCTTTTAAATAATTGGTATAATGTCTGCGCATTTCATTTATGCCAACTATCGGCCCTTTCCAATCTATGGATTTATGCAAATGCTTTTTACATACTTCAATCCTTTCAACCAATGTTGGCGGAGGAAGTATAGTTTGATCTTTTAAATACGATTTTATTTCGCGGAAAATCCAAGGGTATCCAATGGCAGCACGACCTATCATTATCCCATCCACCCCATATCGATTTTTGTATAGCAATGCTTTTTGTGGACTATCAATATCTCCATTTCCAAAAATGGGAATATGTATTCTTGGATTATTTTTCACTTTAGCAATTAATGTCCAATCTGCTTCTCCTTTATATAATTGCGCTCTTGTTCTGCCATGTATAGAAAGCGCTTTTACACCAACATCTTGCATGCGCTCTGCAACTTCTTCAATATTTTTTGATTGTTCATCCCAACCCAATCTTGTTTTTACCGTAACTGGTAAATTGGTACTTTTTACAACGGCCTCTGTTAATCGAACCATTAAATCGATATCTTTCAACACACCAGCTCCCGCTCCTTTACTTACTACTTTTTTAACCGGACAACCAAAATTAATATCTACTAAATCGGGGTTTACCGTTTCGCAAATCCTTGCACTCATTGCCATTGCTTCTTCATCTCCACCAAAAATTTGAATACCAAATGGACGCTCTTCTTCGCTAAAATCCAATTTTTTCAAGCTCTTAATCGCATCACGTATCAACCCTTCACTACTAATAAATTCACTATACATCAAATCGGCACCATTGTCTTTACAAACAGCACGAAAAGGTGGATCACTCACATCTTCCATAGGTGCAAGCAAGATCGGAAATTCTGGTAATTGTATATTGCCAATTTTGGGCATAGATAATTTGTATATTGCACACGAAATTACAGTTAAATAACTGCATATGCAATACAAAAGCAATAAAGGTTTTACCGGAATGGGACAATTGGGTATTTTATTACTCTTAATTGGTGTCTGTGTTATTCTTGCATCAATTGTTCAAATTGTAATGGGCATGCAATTTATTCCAAAAAACACTGGATTTGATGGCATTGAAAAAGCAATAATGGAAGCCATTAAAAAACCAGAGAACATCAATTTAATGAGATGGATGCAGTTTTTTAGCACGTTCATTATGTTTTTTGTTCCAGCTTTTATTTATTCTTGGATTTGCAATGGAAAAAATGTTTTTTGGCTAGGCTTCAACAAATATATAAACGGATTTCAGATAATGATTGGCTTTCTCGTTATGTTTTCAGCCAATTTAATGGCAGAGCCATTAGCTGATTTTTCCAAATGGTTGGTTGGTCATTTTAATCAATTAAATGCATTGGCACTCAGTTTGGAAAAAACTTACAACGAGCAAGTAATGATATTCAGTAAAATGAACGGAGCTTCAGATTTGTTTTTGTCTTTATTTATTATGGCATTTTTACCCGCATTGTTTGAAGAAGTATTTTTCAGGGCAGCTTTACAAAATCTATTGGTGAATTGGTGGAAAAAACCAATGCTTGCCATCGCAGTTTCATCTCTACTTTTTAGCTTGGTGCATGGATCAATATTTCTATTTTTAAGCAGGGCTATACTTGGATTTGCTCTTGGACTTCTTTATTACAAATCAAAAAACATTTGGGTAAACATCATTGCTCATTTTCTCAACAATGGAATAATAGTCGTTATGATGTTTATTTTTTCTTTACAAAATAAAAAAATAGATGTCAATGATGTAGAATTGAAAACAGAATGGTGGTTTGTATTTTTAGCTGGAGGTCTATTATTTGTATTATTTAGATTATTTAATCGCTATTCTGAAAAGAACTTAGTGATGATTCAAAACAAACAAAACCAAATTCAATCTGAAGTAGAATCACAATAAACCACAATTTAAATATGGCCAATTTTTGCCAAATAAGCTCTCTTAATGTATAAAAGCTTCGTTTTGTCAATTCTTGCGTTAACTAATGATTATCTTTTAAAAATCTGAACTTATACTCAACCCAAAAATTTACATTTGCCACACAAAAAAAATTAATATGGCTTTTAATACAATTTTTAAAATTTTCCTTCCAAAAGACAAGATATTTTATCAGCTTTTTGAAAACGTTTCAACCGTTTTGGTAAAAATGGGTGCTAAATTAGTAGCAGTTGTAAATGAAGATGACTACGAAAAACGTCAGGCTTTAATAAAAGAAGTGGAAGATATGGAGCATATGAATGATGAATATACACACCAAATTTTTACAGAATTGGGTAAAAATTTCATTACGCCATTTGATAGAGAAGATATACATTATTTAGCAACTGCGTTAGATGATATTGCAGATTACATGTATGCATCAGCAAAAAAGATAAATTTTTATCGTGTTAATCCAAATGATGAAGGAATCAGAAAAATGGCTGATTTAATTGCTTTGGGCTGTAATCATGTGCATAATGCTGTAGTTGAATTAAGAGATATGAAAAATATGCGTAAAATTACAGACGCATTGGTAGCAATAAACAATATTGAAAATCAAGCCGACCATGTATTTGACATGAGTATTGAAAATCTATTTGCTACGGAGCCGGATGCTAAAGAAGTGATTAAAAAAAGAGAGATTTATCAAGTAATGGAAATCGTTACAGACAAATGCGAGGACGTAGCCAATGTCATTGAATCTATTATTATTAAATATGCATAGTTCTAAAATAAATTAAACCATTATTTTAGCATAGATTTAAAAATGACTTATGACTTTACTGATAGTAATTGTAATACTTGCCTTAGTTTTTGATTACATAAATGGGTTCCATGATGCTGCAAATTCAATTGCAACCATTGTTTCAACAAAAGTACTTACCCCAACTCAAGCTGTAATTTGGGCAGCTACTTTTAATTTCGTTGCATTTTTTCTTTTTCAAGATCATGCAGTTGCCAACACAATTGGAAAAACAGTTCATGCAGAATACATTACACTACCTGTAATTTTATCGGGTTTGATTGCAGCTATTTTTTGGAACTTGCTTACTTGGTGGTTCGGAATTCCATCTTCATCATCTCATACTTTAATTGGTGGATTTGCTGGTGCCGCTATTACACATGCTATTTTAACTAAAGGATTTTCAAAACTAGATACGATTATTGAAATAAAAAAGATTTCAGAAATTATACTATTTATTTTTCTGGCACCATTAATTGGTATGGCCATTTCCATATTTATGACCATAGTTACCATTATTCAAAACTTCTGGCTTAAAATCGGTATAATTATAGTTGTTTCTGTTATTACATGGTTTTTATTCGCACAATTTGAACAAAACAAATTAAAAGAGAACATAACTAAGTATTATAAAATAGAGGCTCTTAAAAAAGAGGCTAAAAATGACCCGACAAAACAGATTAAATACGATCAAGCGGTTCAAAAAATAGACAAAATCTTACCTTATCTAAAAGAATACAAATCCTTAGGTGCCGAAAAATTGACGGCTACAATTAAAATGAATGTTGATCAATCTATCGACGATGAAAAATTCACTGCTGCAATAAAAAAGTCCGACAACTCATTAATTGTTAATATCATTTTTGGAATGATTCTGATTTTTATTATCGTTTATTTTTATTCCGAAAAAATTAAAACACCAACTGCATACAGAACAGCAAATATGTTTAAAAAACTGCAGTTGCTCTCTTCTGCTGCTTTCAGTATTGGACATGGTGGTAATGATGCACAAAAAGTAATGGGAATTATTGGTGCCGCTTATGTAGCTTATAATAGTCAGAAATATGGCGATGTGGGTGCCGTTTTAAAAGAATTAACTTGGGTGCCTTTAGCTTGTTATACAGCAATTGGTTTAGGAACCATTAGCGGTGGCTGGAAAATCATTAAAACAATGGGATCTAAAATCACTAAAGTAACACCGCTTGAAGGCGTTGCTGCCGAAACATCAGGTGCGTTAACTTTATTCATGACCGAACAAATGGGTATTCCAGTGAGCACAACTCATACCATCACGGGTTCTATTATTGGCGTTGGTGCCACAAAACGACTATCAGCTGTGCGTTGGGGCGTTACCATTAATTTATTGTGGGCTTGGATTTTAACCATTCCAATAAGTGCTCTTGTTGCTGCCATGATTTATGGAATAATTCATTTATTTTTCCCAGGTGCGTAAAATAATATTACGCTCACTTCATAGTTTTTCGTTTTCTTTGTGCAATATTTAGAAGCAGGCTTTATTGCAAATAATTTTATGAACAAAATTTTAGTAACTGGTGGATGTGGATATATAGGATCGCATACAATTGTTGATTTAATTCAACATGGATTTGAAGTAATTTCTGCAGACAACAACAGTAGAAGTAACGCCAGTATTTTAGACGGCGTTGAGCGCATTACTGGAAAAAAAATAAAAAATTACCTGGTTGATTTATGTGTATTTGATGATACGCATGCGGTTTTTCAAGAAAATCCAGATATCATAGGAATTATACATTTTGCCGCATTTAAATCGGTTGGAGAATCAGTAGAACATCCATTGCGCTATTTCGACAATAACATCAATTCTTTAATAAATATTTTACGCTGTTGCGAAGAATTTTCAATCCCCAATTTTGTATTTTCTTCTTCTTGCACTGTTTATGGTAATCCAGATGAAAGTCCGGTTACTGAAGAAACTCAAACTAAACTTGCTGAATCGCCTTATGGTTATACCAAACAAATGGGTGAACAAATTGTACAACAAACCGTAAACAGCAACAAAATTCAATCTATTCTATTGCGATATTTCAATCCAGTTGGTGCACATAATTCGATAGAAATTGGAGAATTACCCATTGGAAAACCTGCAAATCTTGTTCCGGCGATTACACAAACCGCTATTGGCAAATTGCCTCAAATGCAAGTTTTCGGAAATGATTATCCTACTCGTGATGGAAGTTGCGTTAGAGATTATATTCACGTATCGGATATCGCACATGCGCATACTTTAGCATTGAATTATTTAATTGCTCAAAAAAATACCCGAAATTGCGAAGTGTTTAATTTAGGAACGGGTAATGGATATACTGTTTTAGAAGTAATCAATACTTTTGAAAAAGTAAGCGAAACGAAACTGAATTATCAAATATCAGGAAGGAGAGCCGGTGATATCGTAGGTATTTTTGCTAACAATGAAAAAGCAAAACAACAATTAGGCTGGGTGCCGCAATTTAATCTTGAAGACATGATGCGAACAGCTTGGCAATGGGAATTGAAACTGAAAAATTTAAACCAAAATAAATAATAAACCAAAAAGATAAAGTATGTTATCAAAAATACAATCAACAGGAACAAAAGACACAAGAAGTGGTTTTGGAGATGGAATTTTAGAAGCGGCAAGAGAAAATCCAAATATCATTGCTTTAACTGCTGATCTAGCTGGTTCACTTAAACTTAATGGGTTTATTAAAGAATTTCCAGAGCGTTTTATTCAATGCGGAATAGCAGAAGCCAATATGATGGGCATCGCTGCTGGATTAACCATTGGCGGAAAAATTCCTTTCACCACAACATTTGCTAACTTTTCTACGGGAAGGGTTTACGATCAAATTCGTCAGAGTATTGCTTATAGCGGGAAAAATGTAAAAATATGTGCTTCGCATGCTGGCTTAACACTTGGAGAAGATGGCGCAACGCATCAAATTCTTGAAGATATTGGTATGATGAAAATGTTGCCCGATATGACGGTTGTAGTTCCTTGCGATTACGCACAAACTAAAGCAGCTACAAAAGCAATTGCAAATATGGAAGGACCAGTTTATCTACGTTTTGGTCGTCCAGCCTGGCCAATGTTTACACAAGAATCTGATTTCGTATTGGGAAAAGCACAAGTACTTGCTAATGGAACCGATGTGAGCATTTTCGCTTGCGGCCATTTGGTTTGGCTTGCTGTTGAAGCGGCTAAATTGCTTGAAGCAAAAGGCATCTCTGCAGAAGTTATAAACATACATACCATCAAACCGCTCGATGTAGAAGCAATACTTACATCTATTCAAAAAACAGGTTGTGCCGTTACTGCCGAGGAACACAATATTATTGGTGGTTTGGGCGACAGTATCGCTCAAGTTGCTTCGAAGCATTGTCCAATTCCAATTGAGTACATTGGTACAAATGATACTTTTGGTGAAAGTGGCAAACCTGCTGAATTATTGGTAAAATATGGTTTAGACGCCAATCACATTGCGGCAGCTGCGGAAAAATCAATCTCTAGAAAAAAGTAAACACTGCTCATTTTTAAAATAGAATTTGGTTAGTTAAACCTCAATGGGATTTTTATGTCTTAACTTTTTTTCAAATAAATTTGAGTATGATAAATCCTGATGAAGACGTTGATTTAATCTTTCAGTTCAAAAATGATATTAATAAAGAAGGGGCATTTACCAAAATCATTAAAAAATATCAAGAACGATTATATTGGCATATTAGAAGAATGGTAGTAGAACATGAAAATGCCAACGACGTTTTACAAAATGTATTTATTAAAGTTTGGAAAGGACTAGACAATTTTAGAGAAGATAGTCAACTTTACACCTGGCTTTATAAAATCGCCACAAATGAAAGTCTCACTTTTATCGCTTCCCTAAACAAAAGAAAATCCCTTTCTTTTAGTGATGAAGAATCACACTTATCCAATAAAGTTGTTGCTGATCAACATTTTGATGCCAATAAAATAGAATGGAAGCTTCAGCTAGCCATTCAAAAACTCCCTGAAAAACAACGTGTTGTGTTTTTATTAAGATACTACGAAGAAATGCCTTACGGCGAAATGAGCGCCGTTTTGGAAACGAGCGAAGGCGCTTTAAAAGCCAGTTATCATCATGCCGTAAAAAAAATTGAAGACTTTATTTTAAACCATTAAACATATTTAAAAACAATCCGTCTTAAACCGACATGAATCAAAACAAAAACATACAAGAAGAGCTTTTAACCATCAGCGAAGTAGTTGCAAATATTCCAAAATGCAATGTATTCGAAGTTCCTGAAGGTTATTTTGACCATGTTCATTCTGAAGTTTTAATAAAATGTATAGAAACGCCTGTTTTTGAAACACCTGAAAATTATTTTAATCAACTCCCAGAAAATATACTTGAAAAAATAAAAAATGAGGATTCAGCAGAAAAAGAAACCCATATTTTATCAACCCAAGAAAAACAGCATCCTTACACAATTCCCAATAACTATTTTGAAACATTGCCTGAAAACATTTTACAAGCAGTAAAAACACCGGCAAAAGTTATATCAATCTCTAAAAATCATATTTGGATAAAATTAGTAGCAGCTGTTATTGTTGGATTAATTGGATTTACCATTATCATTAATTTGCCTAAAAAACAAGATGAAGGAATTTCCCTGATAGAAAAAGAAGCAAAAAAAATCATTCTTAATAACAGTTTCGAATCGGAATTCGAGCAGATTAATGACAAAGAAATTCAAAACTATTTGGAAGAAAACGGACATGATGTAAATGCCGCTTTAGTGGCATCATTAAATGAAGACGAAATCAATTTAGACAATGATGATCTCTTGTATGATGAAGAAGCCGTTGATAATTATTTATCTAGTTTAAAAACAGTTCAAAAAATCAATTAATCAAAAAAAATCTATAATCTTTAAAAAATAAAAAACATGAAAAAACAATTTTTAACAGCACTCTTTTTTGTAGCATCTGTAACGGGTGTTTTTGCACAAAAAAATTCAAACGGTTTAGGAGATAATCAACCTGGAAAACAAAAAATAAAAACATTATACATCGCTTTTATTACACAAGAACTAAACTTAACAGAAACAGAAGCGGAGAAGTTCTGGCCAATTCATCACTTGTATAATGATGATTTGATGAGTGCTAGAAAAACAAATCAAACCGTATTGGAAAAAGAAGAAGCAAACCTAAACACGAAGAAGAAATACAACGACAAATTCGTCAAAGTTTTAGGGGCTGAAAAAACAAACTTATTCTTTATCAAAGACAACGAATTCAGAAAGAAAATGGTTGAAAAATTAAAGAAGCAACGTTTAAAGAAAATGGAAGAAAGAAAAGGAAAATCCTAATCCTTCAACATTTCTACAAGTCCTGTAAAGATTAATTGGTTATTGTTTTTGAATAATCTCTTTCAACAATTGCTGATTTATTTTTACAGGATATTTTTTTTGTAGTTCTGCAATCCATCTTTTTTCTACTACCCCTTGGTAATCATTTATAACCATTCCTCTGGCATCTTCAAAGCTGCGTTGTTCGCCATCATTATACAATTTCAAATACTTCATAAAGCCAGCAGTTCCATCGCTGTTGAGTGTTACTTCTGAAAAGCTTTCTTCGGATGCGGTTGAATCCGCATTAATTTGTGATAGCTCAAATCTTCCGCTATCGCCTTGCAATTCACCTTGATTTACTTCTACCAACTCTTTCCAATTCACACCACTTTGTATGCTTTCTTTTGCCGCTTTGGCAATATCATCAGACACTGCATTCATAATCAACACATCGGCACTTTTAGACCAGATGTATTGGCTTTTATGTGCATTATAATATTCGCGTAACCCAACAGAATCAGAAGAAGCTTTTGACCAAACTTTTTTCTCCATAATTTCAAACAACAAATTCCCTTCTTTAAATTCCTGCATTTGATATGCAAAATCTGCATTATAAAACTCAAGATTATTTTTATAATAATTTAAAGAAGCATAGGTTTTAAATTTCTCCCAAAGCATTGCGTTGGTTTCCATTTTAAACAAATCAGGATTGCCTTTATAATCTCTAACAAAATTCAACCAATCTTCTCCCGTAGCATTTCCTTTAGTAAAGTTGATAAGCACTTTTTTACTGATGGGTTTGGTTGCAGGCGCATCTGGAATTTCAAAATCAAACATTACGCTATCCGCAAAATTGTATAAATCTTCCTCCTTTACTGCATTCGTTATTTTGAAGCCTATTTTGGTAATGATGTCTTTTGCAAATTTGTCTTTGGCAATTTTAATACGATCGTCTTGTTGTAATTTTTGTTTGATTTCGTACAACCAATTATCATCCGTTTTTGTTGAAGGAGCGGGCGTTTGAGCAATTCTTTTTAAAATATGTATACCAAATGAAGTTTGAAATGGCTCAGAAATATCGCCATCTTTATTTAGTTTTATTGCCTCTGATTCAAATACATTGTCATATTTCCCGGTTCCAAACTCTGGCAGTTCACCTCCATTTAAATAGGTTAATTTATCATCGCTTACAAATTTTGCAACATTCGAAAAATCTGCTCCATTTCTTAATATTGTATATACAGAATCTGCTTTAACCTTTAGTACTTGCATAATTTCCTCATCAGCATTTTCTGGCGTTGAAAATAATATTTGTGCCATTTTCCATTTACCCACACTCTTTCTTTTTTCTAAAACACTAAATACATGCCATGCTTTTTTTGCACGATAAGGGCTTGAAGTTTCGCCAGGTTTTAATCCATAAACGATGTTTTCATACACATAAGGCAATGAAAAAACGGTCAAAAATCCCATGTCTGAATATTCAACCAATGGACTTTCTGAATTATTAATCCTTGAATTGGGCATTCTTTTTAGTTGCTCTGAAATTGCTTTAATGGCATTATATTTTGCCATGCTATCTTCTGGAGAAGTATTTTCGTCTATAGAAACGGAGTATCTTACAACATGTAAATCTGATAAACTTCTGGTGTATGCTTCGTCTGTTAGTGCATTAAACGTTTTTTCATCACTTAAATAATTTTCAATGATTTGTTTGCGAAAATTATCTAGATCCGTTTTGAATTGATCTGCCGTATCCAACCTCAACTCCATAGCCTCCATTACCTTCATTTTAAAATTGGCATATAAGTCTACGTATTCTCTTATCGCCTTTTCTCTGTCACCTTCTGTTGTCGGCTTATTTTTATTAAACGCTTTCAAAAACTCAACCTTGCTTATTGAATGTTTGCCATAATTTATCAAAGGTTGTTGTGCAAATAAAGAGATGCCAATCAGCAGATTTGCTGACAAGAAAATAATTTTTTTCATTGTTGAAATTTATAAGAAGAATTATTCTTTTTTATCACCACTATTGCTCCATTTGGCTTTTAATAAATCGTTTAATTGTTGCCATCCTAATTTTTTGCCAATGATGCGTTTTTCTTTATCCAATAAAAATAAAGTTGGGGTTTGTATCACATCGTATAATTGACGGAAACTTGCTCTTGATTCATCAGAAACCTTTTTTTCCATGGCTTTGGTTTCGTAGACATTTACCCAATCTCCTAATTTGTGTTCTTTCAAATAATTTACCCACTCTTTGTATTTTTCATTATCAGATAATACAGAATAAATTTTTACACCACGCGATTTCCAAGAATCTCTATACAAAGAATCAATTCTTGGCACTTCTTCCTTACAGTGGCCACAGGTTGGATCCCAAAAGATCACCATGGTGTATTCTGCATTAACATTGTATAAATTCATCGGCTTTCCAGTTGAATCCACCATTTCTAAATCAGCCGCTTTTACGCCAATTAAATTGCTCATTTGCATATATGCTCTTCTGGAAATGGTTTCCATTTGTTTTTCATTCAACCAACTTGATAAACCTTTGCTGTGATATTTTTCAAACAGGTGAACAAATATCGCATCTTGTCCCATGTATTTTGGCTGGATATATTCGTCTGTAAACCAGTTCAACAAAAACTTATACATCTCAGGACAACTACGTGCCAACAATAATTTATAATCTAAATCTTTGATGATGCTATCCGATGATTGAGGCATAATCTCTCTGTAATAACGCTCAAATTTTGGCAAGAAGAATGGCGTTCTTATTACAGATTCATCCATAAACGTTACGCCTTCCCAATATTTCTTTTTGTAATAATTATAATTGGCTACCGAATCTTGACGATTCACTGGTTTTTTTATCAAAATATCTGGTTCTTTCATCGCATAAAGCATGGCAGTCATCATTGATTCAGGATATCTAACCATGATGGTATCTCTGTAATCAATCAACTCCTTGTTGAAACGATTGTAATTTTCTAGATGTAATGCAGAATCTTTTGCCGTTCTTGAAGCGCTATAGGCCGTGCGTTCACGTTGTAACAAACCACCTTTTATACCAACTGTATTTTGGTATTCTTGAAATAGGTTATTTTCTTTCGAACCGGTAATTTTTGGATTTTGAAGATTTAAAGTATCTGCTTCAATGTTGATTTCTTGTTCTTTGCTTACGAAAAAGTCGAAAGTGTAGCGTTTGCCCGGAAAAACAATGGCATAAATACCAGCTGGAAGCTTTCTATCTCCTTTAAAAATCGCGACTCCTTTTGCATTCACCACAGCCGAATCTTCAATATTTAAATTTTTGCCCAAATGAAAGCACAAGTAAGCAAGCCCTTCATTGTAACTCGGGGTTTTTAGGGTTACGGTAAAAGATTCTTTTTTTTGTGTTTTTGCTTGTTGAGAAAAAGCAAGAATGGTTGAAAATAAAAATAGACTGGAAAGTAAAATTTGTTTTCTCATAATTTAAAAATGTTGTCAAATGTATCTAAAATAAAGCGTTTTTTTTTATTTTAAAAAGTTGATTCGTAAAATTACAAATCATTAACAAATTAAATTAAACGATTAAAGGTTATTTTTGTGCTGTGCGAAAAAAAAATAAGAACATCATACTTGAAAATATTGAAGTAACCGACTATGCTGCAGAGGGAAAATCATTGGTTCGCCATGAAGGCAAAGTGATTTTTGTATCTGGCGCTATTCCGGGAGATATTGTAAATATTCAGATTGTAAAAAGTAAAAAAGATTGGGCCGAAGGCAGGGCCATAAAAATTGTTGAACCTGCATCCAACAGACTAGCGCCATTTTGTAAACATTTTGGCGTTTGTGGTGGTTGTAAATGGCAAATGCTTCCTTACGAAAAGCAATTGGAATATAAACAACAAGAAGCCGAGCAAAATCTAAAACGAATTGGCAAAATCGATATTCCTGAAATTTTACCAATTGTCGGATCCGAAAAAACAACCCAATATCGAAACAAATTGGAATTCACATTTAGCAATAAACGCTATCTAACCAATGATGAAATCGATTCCGAAATTAGCATCTCACCACAAAACGCGCTCGGATACCATGCACCGCGCATCTTTGACAAAATAATCGATATACAAGAATGCTTTTTATTGGATGATGTAAATAACCAAATTAGAAACACCATCCGCGATTACGCAAAGTCGAAGGAATTGGAATTCTACAATATCCGCGATCATACAGGCTGGCTAAGAAATATCATCATTAGATTTTCAACTACCGGCGAATTGATGGTAAATATTTGCTTGAATCATGAAGACGAAGCCAACACAAAGGAAATGCTCGATTATCTTTTATTAAAAGTTCCGTCGATTACAACTTTACTATATACCATCAATCCAAAATGGAACGATACGATTTATGATTTAACGCCTGTAGTGTACTATGGCAAAGGGTTTATCATGGAAAAATTAGGTTCATTAAATTTCATGATTAGTCCAAAATCATTTTTTCAAACCAACACCCAACAAGCCGAGAAATTATACGATGTTACGAAGTCTTTTGCGGGACTAACTGGTCAGGAAATTGTGTATGATTTATATTGCGGTACGGGAAGTATCGGACTATTTGTAAGTGAAGGTGCTAAAAAAATAATTGGTGTAGAAGTGATAGAAGATGCGATTGAAGATGCGAAAAAAAATGCAGCACTTAACAATATTAATCATGCAGCATTCTTTGCAGGTGATGTCATCAAAATTTGTAACGACGATTTTTTTAAAGCACATGGAAAACCTGATGTAGTTATAACCGATCCGCCAAGAGCAGGAATGCACGAAAAATTGGTGATAAAATTGTTAGAAATGGAGGCGCCGAAAATTGTGTATGTAAGTTGCAATACCGCAACCCAAGCCAGAGACTTAGCGCTATTGTCGGAAAAATATAAAGTAGAAAAAGTGCAACCTGTAGATATGTTTCCGCACACCCATCATATAGAATGTGTGGTGTTGCTTACTTTAAAATCAAATGATTAACGCTTAACTTTAGAAAATGGAATTTAGAAGTTTACAGAAAGACACCCCAATTGTTTTAAATCTTATCATTATCAATACCATTGTTTATGTGGCACAATTGGCTTTTGCGGGAAGTGGAAATGACAATACCATAAACGATTTATTTGCTTTACACCACTATAAATCCGATGTATACCAACCATATCAATTGGTAACGCATATGTTTATGCATGGTAGTTTTTTTCATTTGCTTTTCAACATGTTTGGTTTGTGGATGTTTGGCTCATTGATGGAAAAACTTTGGGGACACAAAAGATTTTTAATCTTTTATTTGATATGTGGACTAGTTGCAGGATTTGCACAAATGGCTAGTTATGCTTATAGCAACTGGGATTTCGACCATAATTTTATGTCGCCAGAAAATGTGGATTTATATCAAAATATGTTGTCGATGAATGCCACAGTTGGTGCTTCTGGGGCCATAATGGGTGTTTTAGCGGCTTATGCATTTACGTTTCCAAATACACAATTGTACATTTTCCCGATACCTTTTCCCATTAAAACCAAATGGGCATTAACTGCTTTGATTGCTTTTGATATATTTGGTGGCGTAACCAATTCACCTAGTGATAATGTGGCGCATTTTGCACATGTGGGCGGCGCTATAGCGGGATTAATTATTGTAATTTTCTGGAACAAAACAAATAAAAAAACCTTTTTTTAAATGGGAGAATCAGACAGATATATAGATTACAAAAATCAGAAGAAAAATATTTTGCGCTTTGGAAGCGACAACAATGCATTGGTGTCATTAATTATTATAAATGCGGCATTTTTTATAACCCTGCTTTTTTTACAAGTAGCCTTTTTTTTCGATGATAAAACATTGTCTGCTTTTTACGATGGAATCATAAAATGGATTGAAGTTCCAGCAGATATAAATTTGTTTTTGCATCGTCCATGGACCATAATTACATATATGTTTAGCGATACAAATGCAGGACTGATGCGCATTATTAGCAACATGCTTTGGCTTTGGGCATTTGGATACATTTTTCAACAGTATTTGGGAAATGAAAGATTGATACCTACATACATCTATGGTGGCCTTATGGGTGCAATTGTGTTTATGTCAGCACATTATTTAATTTCTCCCATCAAAGGAAATATTACACATGCGGGTTTAATTGGCGCAAATGCAGCTACAATGGCAGTTGCAACCGCTACCACAATGATGGCCCCCGATCATCGTTTCTTTACTCAAATCAGAAAAGGCATTCCGATTTGGATACTTTTGGCAATCTATATTATTATTGATTTTGCAGGTGTGGCAAGCATGGAAGCAGCTCAAAGCTTATCCCATATTGGAGGCGCTATTACAGGTGCTTTATTTGTGATGTTATTGAAAAAAGGAATTGATTTAAGTATTTGGATGAACAATTTCTATAATTGGATATTTAATATGCTCACCCCTCAAAAAAAAGACTCGAAAGATTCCATAAAAAATAAAGTTTTTTACAACACTGGAAATAGAAAACCTTTTTCCAAAACAATGAATGTAAACCAACAAAAAATTGATGAGATTTTAGATAAAATAAATCTACATGGTTTTGATTCATTATCTGAAGAAGAAAAAACAGTTTTGAAAAAAGCATCTGAAGAATAACCAATATCATCCATCAAATTTTTATGTTTTCGGGAATTATTTTTTTCAAAACATAAATCAATTGTTTTTAGATGCTTAACTTTAAGCATGGCAAAGAATTTCTTTAGAAGAGCTGGCAAAACCATTTTAATTACAGCGAATGTATTCTTAGCCATTTTGCTGTTATTGAGTATTTATGGCGTCAACTCCCCAATTGGAGGCCATTGGATTTTTAATATTATTAATCTCGCTTCATTTTATTTTTTCATACTTAATATTTTTTTCTTTTTCTTTTGGCTTTTTATAAAACCAGCATTAACCTTAATCAGTTTAATTAGCATAGTTGTTTGTTGGATGCCTTTACAGCATGTGTTTCAATGGAGATTAGAAAGTTTTAATTACAAAAAAGACAGAGATAATATTCGGGTCATGAGTTGGAATGTTGAACATTTTGTTATTCTAGAAAACAAAACACATCCCGAAAAAAAAACAAAAATGATTGAGATTATAAACTCATTTCATCCAGATATTGCTTGCTTTCAAGAAATGGTTGCTAGTGATTCCAGCAAAAATGCCATTAATTATATTCCCGATTTTCAAAAAAAACTGGGCATTAAAAATTACCATTATGCTTACGATAAAAAATTAGACTTTGATAGAAATCACCATTTTGGGATCATCACGTTTAGCAAGTTTCCAATTGTAAATAAAAAAACAATAGTAGTTGAGAAAAAAAACTACAACGCCATTTATCAATACATAGATGTTGTAAGAGAAGCCTCTGATACGATAAGGGTTTTTAACATTCATTTGCAATCCCTAAGATTTTCACCAACCAATAAAATGTATATCGAAAACCCCAGTTTAACAGACGATTATAGTTATTATCAAACCAAATCGGTAATTAAAAAATTAAAGACTGGATTCATAAAAAGGAAAGAGCAAATAGAAAACATAAAATCTGAAGTCGATAAAAGTCCTTACCCCGTAATTTTATGTGGCGACTTTAATGATTTACCGAATAGTTACGCATACAATCTAATTGGGGAAACCCTTAATAATGCATTTAGATCAACAGGATCTGGTATTGGAAATACGTTCTCTGACATTTTACCAACTTTAAGAATCGACAATATTTTTGTAGATAAAAAATTTGACATAAACCAATTCACAAGAGTAAAAAAGAAATTAAGCGATCATTATCCAATTGTTACTGATGTGAAATTAAATCACTAATTGTATATTCAAAAGTACAAATGGGATTTTCTCTTATTCTGTTCGTTTCCCAACCTTATCTTTGTATCTATATTTATTAAAAATGGCATTACATATTTACAATTCTTACACTAGAAAAAAAGAGATTTTCGAATCTATTACTCCCGGTTATGTGGGCATGTATGTTTGCGGACCAACAGTAAGTGGCGAAAGTCATTTAGGACATGCACGTCCTTACATTAGTTTCGACGTTGTGTATCGATATCTTACTTACAAAAAATACAAAGTACGTTATGTGCGCAACATTACAGATGCTGGACATTTTGAAGAAGAAGGAAGAGAAGCCGAGGATAAAGTGAGCAAAAAAGCGCAAATAGAAAAATTAGAACCCATGGAATTGGTTCAAAAATATACGAATCTTTTTCATTGGGCAATGAAGCAGTTTAATTGTGTAGAACCAAGCATTGAACCCACGGCAACCGGACATATCGTAGAACAGATTGTAATGATAGAAGACATCATATCAAAAGGATATGCTTATGTAGTGAATGGTTCGGTTTATTTTGATGTAAAAAAATATGCCGCTTCACATGATTACGGGAAATTGAGTGGACGAGTTATTGATGAATTATTAGACGCAGGAAATAGAGAGGATGTTAGTAGAGAATTAGATGGACAACAAGAGAAAAGAGATGCTGCCGATTTTGC
Source organism: Chitinophagaceae bacterium (assembly GCA_027489035.1). Classification (GTDB taxonomy): domain Bacteria; phylum Bacteroidota; class Bacteroidia; order Chitinophagales; family Chitinophagaceae; genus Ferruginibacter. Next base: position 261,745 of record JAIYAN010000023.1, on the reverse strand, counting down.
TTTATGGAAAGCTGCGCCACCAGAGCACATTATGCGTTGGAAAAGCCCATGGGGCGAGGGTTTCCCGGGTTGGCATATCGAATGTTCTGCAATGGCTACAAAATATCTAGGATCTAATTTCGATATTCATGGTGGTGGAATGGATTTGTTGTTTCCACATCACGAAAGTGAAATTGCACAAAGTACCATCTGCAATCATTCTGCTCCTGTAAAATATTGGATGCACAACAATATGATAACCATCAACGGCAGAAAGATGGGTAAGAGTTACAACAATGTAATTAAACTAACGGAGATGTTTAGTGGCAATCATCCACTTTTAACACAAGCCTTTCATCCAATGACGGTTCGATTTTTTATTTTACAAAGCCACTATCGCAGCACGCTAGATTTTAGCAGCGAGGCTTTATCAGCAAGCGAAAAAGCACTAAAGCGTTTATGGGATGCTTACGAAGTTTTGAAAAACTTACCTGTATCCAATAACGCATCACCAAATGATGCAGAACTTGATTCGAAAATAACCAACTGGTTAAATGAGTTTGAAATATTTATGGATGACGATTTTGGCAGTCCAAGGGTAATTGCCAACATGTTTGAAATAGCACCCATCATCAATTCATTAAAAGATGGATTGATTCCTTTTGATGCCATTAGCGCTTCTACTTTACAAAAAATGAAAGATTCTTTTCAAGTTTTTTTAGAAGATGTTTTTGGATTAACCAACGTAAATGATCAAAACAATGAGTTGCTGAATCCAATTATGCAATTGCTACTTGACATTAGAAAAGAAGCCAAATCCAATAAAGATTTTGCTACTTCCGACAAAATCAGAAACCAACTTACACAACTTGGCATTCTGATTAAAGATGATAAAGAAGGCAACACCACTTGGGGTGTAGCGTAATATTTTGGATTTAAACATTATCACATTTTGGACCATATCAAACATTTAAACAAAGACAAGAAATTGAAATCAATCATTTCAAGTCAAGATCCTATTGTTTTAAAAAAAGAGAAAAACATTTATTTGTGGATTTGTTTTTCAATCATTAGTCAGCAGTTAAGTACAAAAGTGGCCAAAGTTATTCAACAACGCTTTTTAGATTTATACGATAGCAAAAAACCAAGTTTAGAAGAAATTATTGCCACGCCATTCGACGCCTTAAAAGGAATCGGTTTGTCTGAATCTAAAACCAATTATCTTTTAAATGTTTGTCATTTTTTCTTGGAACATAAACTTACCGATAGCAAGCTTAATAAAATGGATGATGAAACGTTAATCGATCTACTTATTCAGATTAAAGGCGTTGGAAGATGGACGGTAGAAATGATATTGATGTTTGCGCTAGGGAGAGAGGATGTGTTTGCAGTGGACGACTTGGGCATTCAACAAAAAATGTGCGCATTGTTTGAAATAGACAGCACCAACAAGAAAAACATGAAAATAAGTATGGCTGAAATTGCGGCATCATGGAGCCCATACAGAACCTATGCTTGCAGATATTTATGGGGTTGGAAATCGGCTTAGAATAGATCGATTTGGTTTCCATTTTTACGTGGGATTTTTCCAAGATGTTTATACGCTTTTTCAGTTACTTCTCTACCTCTTGCCGTTCGCATAATAAATCCTTCTTGAATTAAAAATGGTTCGTACACTTCTTCTAATGTTCCAGGTTCTTCGCCAACAGCTGTTGCTATTGTAGTGATGCCCACAGGGCCACCTTTGAACTTCTCGATTATAGTGCTTAATATTCTGTTGTCCATTTCATCTAATCCATACTGATCAACGTTTAAAGCACGCAAAGCATGTTCTGTTATGTTCATGTCGATAACGCCATTGCCTAAAACTTGCGCAAAATCGCGAACCCTGCGCAACAAACCATTTGCAATACGCGGCGTTCCCCTACTTCTTCTGGCAATCTCACCAGCGGCATCACTTGTGATTTTAGAATTTAAAATAGAAGCACTTCTCAACAAGATATTTTTCAACGTTTCTGAATCGTAATATTCAAGTCTTGATTTAATCCCAAACCTTGAAAGCAACGGCGAAGTTAATAATCCGCTTCTTGTAGTAGCGCCGATTAAAGTAAATGGATTCAATGTAAGTTGCACGCTTCTTGCATTTGGACCGCTATCAATCATAATATCTATCCTAAAATCTTCCATTGCGGCATAGAGATATTCTTCTACAACCGTGCTTAATCGATGAATCTCATCAATAAACAAAACATCATTAGGTTCTAAATTGGTTAGTAAGCCAGCTAAATCTCCTGGCTTTTCAATTACAGGGCCTGAAGTTTCTTTAATGCTAACACCCATCTCATTGGCTACAATTCTAGAAAGCGTTGTTTTCCCTAATCCTGGAGGACCATGAAATAAAATATGATCCAAAGCTTCGCCACGCATTTTAGATGCTTTTATAAAAATGCTGATGTTTTCTATAATCTGGCCTTGTCCGCTAAATTCTTTGATATAGCCCGGACGAATATTATTTTCAAACTCCTTGTCGGGAGATTGCAATATTTCCTTGCTGGTATTTTTAGTTTCTTTGGCCATTTAAAAATTGATGTATTGTAAAGCTAATAATTAAAAAGTGAAAATAATAGTTTACTATTTATAGTTCAGCAGTTGGTATTGGCGAATCGTCTATCCATTTTTGTGCATATTCACTTTTGTATGGCCATTTCCATCTACGATGACTCCACAAGTAATTATCAGGATTTTTTCGGATGGTTTCTTCCAATTTATTGCGATACAAACGGGTTAATTCACCTTCTTTTAAATTCGAAACGTCTTGAACTAAAACTTCGGTTTCAAATCTATACTTGCCGCGTTTAATTTTTATAAGTTTCATAAAAATAACAGCCGTATTGTTTTTGATTGCCCCTTTTTCGGGACCAGTAACAAATGGTGCTGGCTTTCCAAAAAAGTTGAGCCAATAAGCGTTATATCCGTGAGCTGGATTTTGGTCAGCAGCTAATCCAATACAATATTGGCTATTGAAAAGTGCATGCATTTTATTTTTAAACTCGTGTGTTGATACCAGAATTGTTCCTTTTTTTGAACGCAGATTATAAAATATTTTATTTATCGCAGGACTTCCAATTTTCATATAAATGCCAATAAAAGGAATCGGCATGTCTTTAGCAATAACCCAATTGGCTAGTTCCCAATTGAATTGATGGCCCGCATGAAACTGAATAGATTTACCCGTTTCAGCCATTTTAACAGCTTCAGACAAATCGGATTCAACCATTTTATTAAACGCTTTATCTGATAAGCTAATCATTTTAATGGTTTCAATAAACGTATCCGTAAAATTTTTGTAGAACTTTTTAGCAATTTGTTTTTTCTCTGCATCAGACTTTTCAGGAAAAGCATTTTGTAAATTATTCATCACTACATCACGCCTATATTTTACCACATGATAAATAATAAAAAAGGCAAAATCACTGATGCCATAAAGTATAAAAAGTGGCAACAAAGAAATCAAATAAAAAAAGCCGTAAACTAAGTAGTACATAAAAAAGAGATTATTTTAAAGTACGGTATTTTGTAACAATGTGTTTTTATAAGGGAAATCTGTATTGAAATGTAGGCCTCTGCTTTCTTTTCGGAGTTCAGCACTTTTTACAATAAGGTAAGCTACCGTAATCATATTTCTGAGTTCACAAAGCTGTGGAGAAACTTCTGTTTTTTCATACAATCTTTCTGTTTCATCATGTAGCAAATCTAATCTGCGATTGGCTCTTTGTAATCGTTCGTTGTTTCGCACTATACCCACATAATCACTCATCAACAATTTAAGTTCCTTCAAACTTTGGGTAATTAAAATCATTTCTTTTGGCGCGGTCGTACCCTCCATGTTCCAATCGGGAATGTCGTTGCGGAAGGAAATATTTTCAATTTCTTTTGATGCTACCAAATAACTGCGATGTGCAAAAACCATGGCTTCAAGTAAAGAATTACTTGCCAAACGGTTTGCGCCATGTAATCCAGTGCTGCCACATTCTCCGGTAGCGAATAAATTTCTAATTGACGTTCTCCCCCATTCATCTGTTTTTACACCGCCGCAGCTATAATGCGCTGCAGGTGCAACCGGAATTAAATCTTTAGCCACATCAATCCCCATGCTTAAACATTTATTGGTGATGTTGGGGAAATGCGCTTTAAAATTTTCTTGATCCATTTCTCTACAATCAAGATATACAAACTCGGTACCATTGATTTTCATTTCTTGATCAATTGCCCTTGCCACAATATCTCTTGGTGCCAAATCTTTACGCGCATCATATTTTTGCATGAAGGCCTCTCCATTTGAATTTCTCAAAATTGCACCATCGCCCCTAACCGCTTCCGTTATGAGAAAGGAATGTCCTTTTACGCCAGCCTCATACAATGCAGTTGGATGAAACTGAATAAACTCCATATTTTCAATCCTTCCTTTTGCACGATACACCATGGCAACACCATCACCTGTAGCAATGGTAGGATTGGTTGTTGTTCTATATACTTGCCCATTTCCACCAGTTGCAAGCATGGTGATTTTAGCAATTATTTTTTCTATTTTTTTATTTTCAAGATTTAAAACATAAACGCCATAGCATTCTATATCTGGTGTTGATTTGGTAACCAAATATCCAAGATGATGTTGTGTTATCAAATCCAAAACAAAACAATGGCTTATTAAATCAATATTCTTATGCTTTTTTATGGATTCTAAAAGTGCCCTTTCCATTTCCAAACCCGTAACATCTTTGTGATGAAGGATTCTATTTTCGCTATGTCCGCCTTCTTTACCCAATTTAAAATCTCCACCTTCGTGCTTGTCAAATTCTGCACCCCATGAAATCATTTCTTCAATTCGCTCCACGCCTTCTTTAACCACCAATTCAACTACTTTTTCATTGCATATACCATCTCCAGCAATTAATGTATCTTCTATATGTTTATTAAAACTATCTGCATCCAAATTCATCACCGCAGCAATTCCGCCTTGCGCATATTTGGTATTTGTTTCGTCGGAGTTTGCTTTAGTGAGAATGGTGATTTTTTTATTCGGAAAATCTTGCGCGATTTTTAGTGCATAGGTCAACCCTGCAATACCAGATCCAATCACTAAAAAATCCGTTTGTCTCATGTGTAAAAATTGTAACTATAATTGGGGTGTTTCTACCCAAGCATTATTTTCTTTCAACAATAAAATCAATTCCTCAACGGCTACATCGCTGTTTACATTTCTTTTCACAATTTCCTTCCCTTTATACAATGTAATTTTTCCAACTCCACTTCCAACATAGCCAAAATCAGCATCCGCCATTTCGCCAGGACCGTTTACGATACAACCCATGATGGCAATTTTAACCCCTTTTAAATGGTTGGTAACGGCCCTGATTTTTGCGGTAGTTTCTTGCAAATCAAAAAGTGTTCTGCCACAGCTTGGGCAACTGATATATTCCGTTTTTGAAATTCTTGTTCTTGCAGCTTGCAATATGCCAAATGCAATAGAATTAAGCAACGACATTGGTGATTTGATTTCTGGATTTGAATAGTGATAACCAAAACAAATCCCATCTCCCAAACCATCAATCAACAAAGCGCCGGTTTCTACAGCGTAATGTATTAAGCTCTTATCGGTTGTAGAATGATTGCTATCGCAAATGATAATTACTGGATTTTGTATGTTGTGTTTCATCAACTCCACAAACATGCTTCTGATGGATTGAACAGCATTTTCATTCATCGAACTCAAACAAATGACAGCCGTATGGTCTGTTTTTAATTTCTCAAAAATTGCTTTTGTATTTTCTGAATTATATCCTTCAGAATAACAATCAATCATCACAAAATTTAGCACGCTCGATTTTGAACAGGCATCATTTAAATATTCAGCATCTGTAAAAAGTGGGTTGCATTTTTCTTTGTCGGATGACTGCTGCCAGTCGGAATAATTCAACAACACTTTCAATGTTCCAGGCAATTTAAAAGCAGGTTCTTTTTTGCAAAAAATATAATCTGCCGCAGTATCAGCAATTGTCCACTTGTCGGTGGTTTCATCATAATGATATCCAATTTCTTTTAAATCATTAGGGTGTAATTCACTCTGCTTATTATAATCAGCGATTACAACAGGAACATTTTTTGAACCGATATTACCTACTTCGATAGAATTTCTCCTAGAATATTCAAAGGGATTTAAAATTAGTTTTTCAATACTTGGAACATTTGATAAGTTTGAAGCATTTCTAATTTGATAACGTTCAATCAAATCTTTACACACAGGTATTTCAAATTCGGGGTCTTCGGTTAAGGATACCCGTATGGTGTCACCAATGCCATCTTCTAATAATGTACCAATGCCAATAGCAGATTTAATTCTTCCATCTTCACCATCACCAGCTTCTGTAACCCCTAGATGCAAAGGGTAACATTCGCCAAACTCTTGCATCATGTGACTAATCAACAATCGATATGCTTGAACCATAACCTGCGGATTGCTGCTTTTCATACTAAGCACAATATTATGATAGTCTTCGCTTCGGGCAATTCTTAAAAATTCCATCGCGCTCTCAACCATTCCAATTGCAGTATCGCCATAACGGCTCATGATGCGATCGCTCAAGCTTCCGTGATTTGTACCGATACGCATTGCAGTTCCGTGTTCTTTACAAATCAGAACAAGCGGGGTAAAGCGTTCTCTGATTCTTTCTATTTCTTCGAGATATTCTTCATCGGTATAATCAATTTGTTCAAACTTTTTCTTGTCTACATAATTGCCTGGATTCACGCGAACTTTCTCTACAATTTTTGCAGCAATTTCGGCAGCGTTTGGCGTGAAGTGAATATCCGCAACTAAAGGTGTATCGTAGCCTCTGCTTCTTAACGCATCTTTTATAAGTTGTAAATTCTCTGCTTCTTTTTTTGAAGGTGCAGTAATGCGAACCAATTCAGCACCCGCTTCAATACAACGAATGGTTTGTTCCACGGTTGCTTCCGTATCCATCGTATCCGTGGTGGTCATGGTTTGCACACGAATGGGATTATTTCCACCAATAATTAAATTGCCAATTTTCACTTCACGTGTTGGCAATCTTTTGTACGTTGTTAATGATTCGCAATATAATTGCATGATAATTATTTTTTTCCTTTAAAGAAACCGTAATGGCTTAAAATTGAATTTGTAATGTCTACACTATTTTTATTCACTTCTTCTTTGTTCGATTTCAAAAGCGTTACAAAGAAATAGACATGTCTGTTCTCTTCGATCCAGCCTATCATCCATCCAATTTTTTCATTTTTTTCATTTTTGCCAGAACCAGTTTTGTATGATAATTTATAGTCTGTATTATCATTCACAACCATCATTTCTTTCATACTGGTTTGAACTGATTTCCTAAAAGGCAATTGTTCAAAATATAAATGCTTCATGAAGCCAAGTTGTTCATCTGGAGAAATCTTTGTTGTGTTATTTAACCAAGATTGATCAAATTGTTCACCCAACTTTTTATTTCCGTAGGAAACGCTATCCACCCAACTTTTTAAAGTATCGTATCCTATATTTTTTGCAACTTGTTGAAAAAAAGGAAGCGAGTTGGTTTTAAACGCTTCTGTAATGTTTACATTTTTTGACGCATTATTTGAATCCAAATTCGAAATAGAAAGATTCATTTTTTCGTCTGTTAACACGCCTGTATGAAGAGCAACCATTCCATTTAAAACATCAAATGTTTCAGCGGGTAAAAAACGCATGGTATCTAGGCCCATATTATATACTGTAATTTCTCCAGTTGCATTGTCAAGCATGGTAAAACAACCATCGACTTTTTTATCATCAAAATAAGATTTTAAATCATTGTCGATTTTTGCTTTGTTTACAGAGCATCCATTAATAGACAAAATCACCAAAGCAAATAAAGCAAAGGGTAAATGGGGGAATGTTTTTTTCATTTTTACTTTTTTTGTTTGTGGTTTGTGGTTTGGTGTTTGGTGTTTGGTGTTTGGTGTTGGAAGCTTAAACCGGAACGAAATCAAATTCAGAATTAGATTTGACCCCCTTCACCTTTCGGGGGAAGGGTTTGGGGATGGGGGCTTCCTTCTTCTTTTTTCAAATGTTGTGCTGTCGCTTCAAGTGCTTCGTAAAATTCGGCGCCGAATTTACGAACCAAGGGTTCTTTTAAAAATTCGTAAACAGGTACTTTTAGTTTTTTTCCAAGCGAACAAGCGGCTTTGCAATGATCTTCGCGAGGCTCATAATTAGCGTATTCGGTTATTCCGTCTTTACTTTTTTTAGCAATAATTGGAAAAAGATGGCAACTGATTGGTTTTTTCCAAGAAACTTTTCCATCTAAATAAGCTTGCTCAATGGCACATTTTACTATCCCTGCGTCATCAATAATTCCGTAAACACAAACTTTACTTTTGATTGTTGGTGTTACCCAACCAAATTCTTTATCATAAATAAATCGTCCCTGAAGCTCTATTTCCTTTTTGCTTTCTTCATTCAAATAAGGATAAACGGCATCAAAAACGGCATCAATTTCTTTAAGTTCTTTACGATCAAGAGGCGCACCCGCATCACCATCAACACAGCAAGCACCTTTGCATTTTGTAAGATCGCAAACAAATTGTTCGCTTATTATTTTGTCGCTAAGCAATACATTATCTATGGCTATCATTGTGCAAAAATACGTTGGATTGTGGAATAGAAACTAAAGTTTATTGGGCTACACTTTTTTTAAAGGAATTGTGTTATTGTTCGCATTTTTCCATTTAAACGTATTGATGAGATGTTCAATGTCTTTTCTTAAAAATTCTTGAACAGGTCTTATTGAATCAGCATTTGGGCTGGCATCAAAATACAATGCGCCACGAATAAAATTTGAAGTTGTATCTGTTAAGAAAAACTGGTGGGCAGTGGCTGCATTTCCACCTACTGTAAAAAACACCCCATTTATATTATTTGGCGTAACCAATGCGCTATCCATAATTGAACTGGCAATTACATCGTTTTTGTTGGTTAAATTAAATGCATCATTTACCAATAATTGAAATTGATTAACGCCTATTGAATCTTTGTATGTACCATCTGCTTGCTTTAATTTATACAAAGCATTGCCTCCAATCTTTTTATAGCTTAAAAATAAACGTGCATTGTAATCTGGAAATTCTACATTTATCCAATACTTATTTTCTGGATTGACATCAAAATATGTACTGTCTTGTGATATTTTCCCATAAGTTGGGTATTCAAAATCGTAAGGGAACTCCACTTTTTCAAAAGGTTGATAAGTATGATTTGGAAGTGAAATATCAAAATATCCTTTCTTTTTTGAAGTATATTCTGAGTTGCAGGCAATAGCAAAAATGGCTAAGCTCAAAATACAAAATAAGATACGTTTGTGCTTCATGTATTTTTATTGAGCAGGTTGATTATTTAGTATAACAATTTTGACTTTATCAATTCTGTTTTTATTGATTTCCAACGCATAAAATGTAAAAGAATTAAAAACCAATGGTTCATCAATTTTTGGAAATTCTCCCGCAATTTCAAGAATCAATCCAGCTAATGAGTCGCTTTCGCCTCTAATTTCATCAAAAGTATCTTCAGCAAGATTAAGCATTTTGCAAACATCGTTAATCATTGTTTTCCCTTCAAGGATAAAAGTAAAATCATCAATTTTTTTGTTGATGCTTTCTTCATCATCAAATTCATCTTTAATTTCACCTATTACTTCTTCTAGAATATCTTCAAGGGTAATGATGCCCGATGTTCCACCAAATTCATCTACGACAATGGCAAAATGTGTGCGCTTGGTTCTAAACTCCTGAAGCAAATCCTCAATCAATTTTTGCTCGTGTACAAAAAAAGGAGTTCTTATCAATGGATGCCAATCAAAATTGATTTTTTCATCTAAAAAAGGCAATAAATCTTTGATGTGTAAAACACCTATAATTTCATCCAAATTTCCTTTGAAAACAGGGAGTCTTGAGTAATGTAAATCTTCTGATAATTTTACAATTTCTGAAAGAGACAATTTAGAATCGATGCCACTAACGTCTAATCGTGTACGCATCACTTGTTTTACAGAAGTATCCCCAAATTTCCTAATGCCTTTTAGGATTTGCTTTTCTTCTATTGACGCTTGATTTTCGGGTAATAAATCGATTGCATTATCTAAATTACTTTGGTTGCGGCCTTTCTTTTTTTCTGGCGAAATTTTATTTTCAATGTTATCACTATATAAAATGAATTTTTTACTTAATCTGTATAATAAGGTATCTAAAATTTCAACGAATAAAGAAAAGCTTGTAGCAAACCAAAGCTTGTGATGTGTAGCCCAAATTTTAGGAAGTACAACTGCAAATAAAAGCAATGAAAAACTGACTAAACTTAGTTTTAAAAGAAAGCCCATCAACCAAGTCAATTGAAGTAATTGAATCCAATCATCTATTATTAAATTTGAAATAATGATGATGCCAATATTCACAAAACTGTTGGCAATAAGCATTGTTGCAGATAGTGTTTTGGGATTTTCCAACAACAAAACCACTCTTCTAAATGAAGGTTTTTTTCGTCTTTTTAAAATGTTTATGTCTTTATTAGATAATGAAAAAAACGCAACTTCACTGCCTGAAATAATAAAAGAGAAAAGGAATAAAATTAATACAGTAATGAGTAAAATGATTGTAGCCGCTTGTGAAATACTTAGAAAACAAATCGACATTACATTTAAAACAGACAAATAATCCAAAATGAATTTTTTAATTAAAAAATAAATTGCTTGAAATGGCAATTTTGATGATACAAAGATGCTTAAAATTTATAAAAACAAAAGCCATCTTTATCAAATAAAGATACATGATAAAAATAAATTTAAGCTTGTTTTTGAAAATTTTTCGTTTGAATAAAGGCAGCAATTATTTTAGGGAATGGCAGTTTTTTCAAATTTTTCAAATCAACATATTCAAAACACTCAAGTTGGATTTCTTTTTTCAATTCAACGTCAATAAAACAGGCATGTATCTTCTGATGTGTGAGCAATTGAATATGAAATTTGGGAATTTCTGAGATAGTTGTGCCTAATTTTTTGAGAAAAACGGCGTTTTCTGATTTTTTTAAAACAGCTAAACTGGGAAGTTCGTTTAATTCTATTTTTGGGAATTCATAGAGGTTTTCCCAAATGTCTTTTTGCTGTCTTTTCCCTACTAAAACTTTGCTTTTATATACTGGCACAAAATAAATAAACCAACGATTTGATTTGGCTTTTGCTTTTGACTTTTTGGGAAATTCATCTGGTGTAGAGAAATTAAACGAATGACATTTTGGGGATAGCAAGCAAGTTTTGCAATTGGGTTGTTTGGGTTTACAAACCATTGCCCCAAAATCCATAATAGCCTGATTATACGTGTTTGCCTTTTTTTTGTCTAACAATTTTTGTGCAAGTTCATTAAGCAAAAACCTTCCTTCCGTTGAATCAATTGGTGTATCAATACCGAAAAATCGTGTAAGTACGCGCATTACATTACCATCAACAACAGCATGAGGCAGGTTAAACGCAAAAGAAGAAATGGCTGCAGCGGTGTAAGGACCAACGCCCTTTAACCCTAATATTTCTTCGTACGTATTTGGGAAAACACCAAATTTTTCATTGGAAATAAATTTGGCAGTTGCGATAAGGTTTTTGCATCGGCTATAATAGCCCAATCCTTCCCAATTTTTAAACACCTCATTTTCACTTGCGCTGGCTAAATCATTGATGGTTGGATATTTTTTTACAAACTTATTGTAGTAATCCAAGCCCTGTTCAACCCTAGTTTGCTGTAAAATGATTTCACTAAGCCATATTTTATAGGGATCTTTAATTCCTTTCCAAGGCATTGATCGATCGTTTTGGTTTTGATTCCAATCCATCAAAGCCGACACAAAAAATAACTGTACAGATTTTTCTTTCACATCCATTTGAATGTAAATTTGTTACAAATAAATTGATATTCACTTGATTATTTTGTTTTTCGAGAAATATTTTTTAATTTACTAATAAATTAATTTTTAATATGAGAAAAGCTGATTTAATACACGTCATTTCTGAGAAAACAGGGATTCCAAAAGTGGATGTACTGGTAACGATTGAAACGATGTTGAGAGAAGTAAAAAACTCATTGTCGCATGGCGAAAACATTTACATCAGAGGATTTGGAAGTTTTATTATAAAAAAACGTGCCGCAAAAGTTGGCCGTAACATCAAGAAAAATGTGTCTGTAAACATTCCTGAGCATTTTATTCCTGCTTTTAAGCCCGCAAAAGAATTTATGCATGAAGTGAAATCCTCACCCAATATTAAAGAGGCGCCAGAAGTAAAGGATGATAATGAGGATTAATGTACATTTGCGCACCGCATTTTAAATCTGCGGTTCTACTTTGAAAAAACAATATTTAATAGCTGCAATTGGCTTTGCATTTGTTTTGGTTTTATTTTATTTTGGAAAAACCACTACCGAAACTAAGCCAACTCCACCAATGAAGCCAGAAGCTTCAAATCAATTTGATGTTCAGCAATTTATTCTGCAAGAAAAGCAGAAACTGACTCCAGAACAATCAAAAAGCATCAGTCAAATAGAAAATTCCTTGCTACAATCAGCAGATACATCTCAAAAATTGATTGGATTTAAAACCGCTGCAAGCTTTTGGAAAGACACGGCTCAAAATTTTAAATTGTACGCTTTTTATAATAGTGAGGCCGCAAAGTTGGATAATTCAGAAAAAAACCTCACCTTCGCTGCCCAACAATTTTTAACCTTGCTTCGAGATGAACATAATGAAGCAATGTTGGCCTGGGAATCAGACGAAGCAATTCAACTTTTTCAAGAGGCCATAAAATTAAATCCGAATAACGAAGATTTAAAAATTGGTTTGGGTAGTTCTTATGTATTTGGGAAAGGAAGAAATGGCGATCCGCAAGAAACCATGAAAGGAATTCAGGAATTGTTGGGCGTAGTTAGACGTGACTCAACCAATATGAGGGCACAATTGGTGCTGGGTATTGGAGGTTATGTTTCAGGTCAATACGATAAAGCCATTTCAAGACTTACAAAAGTTATCATTGCACAACCTGATAATCTGGAAGCAATTGCATTTTTAGCCGATACTTATGCAGCTCAAGGAAATAAAGTAGATGCAATCAAATGGTACAATGTAAGTAAGCGTTTAGCCAACAACCCTGAATACGCAAAAGAAGTAGATAATAGAATTAAATTACTTGAAACAAAGTAATAAATTATACGTCGTAAATAATATTTTTAAACAAAAAAGACTCGGTTATGCCTTGTGGTAAAAAAAGAAAACGTCATAAAATCGCTACTCATAAGCGTAAAAAACGTTTAAGAAAAAATCGTCATAAGAAGAAATAATTTCAAACATCATTTTTAGTTTGACCAATTGTGTATTGCATACAAGCACTTTAATGCGCTTGTATGCAATTGATTTTTTCTTTGTATAGGTGTGAAATTAACGCACCTACCTACTTCATTACATTAATGCGATTTTTCGTGTTAGTTGTTTTTCGTACCGTTATGCATGGTTGTCATAAATTAATAAATTTTGACCAAGGAATTAATCATTAACGTTATTCCGCAAGGTGTTGAAATTGCCTTGCTGGAAAATAAGAAATTAGTAGAGTTACATAGTGAAAATGCAGATGCCAACTTTGCAGTTGGAGATATTTATCTTGGAAAAGTTAAAAAACTCATTCCAGGATTGAATGCTGCTTTTATTGATGTAGGCTTTGAAAAAGACGCTTTTCTTCATTATACGGACCTTAGTCCTTATGTCCGTTCTATCTTAAAGTTTACGAACATTTGTACAAATCAAAAAAAAGGTGAACTCATTGATTTTTCGAAGTTTAAAGTAGAACCAGAAATTCTCAAAACAGGAAAGATCAACGAAGTACTTACCGGGAAGCCCAATGTATTGGTTCAAATATTAAAAGAACCTATTGCTGCTAAAGGACCCCGACTAACTTGTGAAATTTCTCTTCCAGGAAGATTTGTTGTAGTTACGCCTTTCAATGATATCGTTGCCATCTCTAGAAAAATTCATTCTTCAGATGAAAGGAAGCGTTTGCAAAAAATTATTGAAGCAGTAAAACCCAAAAACATTGGGGTTATTGTGCGTACGGCTGCTGAAGGAAAAAGCACTGCCGAACTTCACGAAGATTTACTTAGCCTAGAAAACACTTGGAAAACCATTCAACATAATCTATGTCAAGCGGTACCTCCAACAAGAATTCTAAGCGAACAAGGAAAAACAAATAGCATTTTAAGGGATTTGCTTAGTGCAGATTTCAACAAAATTGTGGTTAACGATAAAGCATTATTTGCTGAAACTAAAACTTATCTACAAAAAATAGCTCCCGACAAACTTGATATCATTTCGTTGAACACCAACGAGAATGCCATTTTTGATACCTATGGGGTTACCAAACAAGTAAAAGCTTCATTTGGTAAAACCGTAAACTTGCCAAGTGGCGCGTATCTTATCATTGAACATACCGAAGCACTTCATGTAATTGATGTAAATAGTGGTTATAAAAGTGTAAGCAACAACCAAGAGCAAAATGCTTTAGAAACCAATCTTGAAGCTGCTGAAGAAATTGCACGTCAATTAAGACTACGTGATTTGGGTGGAATTATCGTTGTTGATTTCATCGACATGAAGTTGATGGAAAACAAAAAACGTTTGGCTGATTCGATGGAAGAATTAATGAGAAACGACAGGGCCAAACACGCGGTTCTTCCCATTTCTAAATTTGGTTTGATGCAAATCACCAGACAGCGCATGAAACCTGAGATGAACATCAATACCAGCGAGGTTTGTCCAAGTTGCAACGGATCTGGCACCATCTCTTCTACCCTGATTTTTGAAGATGAAATTGCCAAAAACTTAAATTATTTAATTACCCAAAAGCATAAGGGACTTACCATTGCGGTGCACCCTATTATGTACACATATCTCACCAGTGGCCTAATTTCCAGAAGACTAAAATGGATCTGGAAATACAAGCAGAACATTAAAATTATTTCAAAAAGCACCTACCACCTTACAGAGTTTACCTTTTTTGATGCAAATGAGGAGGAGATCAAAATCTAGTAGGGGTTGTAGGGGTTTGAGAAGTTTGTGATGTTTATGATGTTTATGATGTTCAAAAGGTTCAATACGTTCAATGCTTTCAAAAGGTTGGGGATTTTCGTCTGCCGATGTTGGTGTTCTTAATTGGCGCCGGTTTTCAACCGGTGTCTGTAGATGCTTCTCAAAAAGAAAAAAAAGTCTGCATTTGAATTTTCTTCTCCCACGGTTGAGACCGTGGTCTATGAATAATGTTGTAAGCATTGAAATTGTCAAATGATGGAATAAACTCCACTTCTTTATTCCTCACTATCCAATCGGAACAAAATCAAACCACGAATCAAAAACGTTTGGCGTTTGGTGTTTGGCGTTAAATCTCCAACTGAAACAAAATCAAATCCAGAATCCTGCATTTAAATTTCTTCCAATAAAAAAGAGCCCGTTAAAAACGAGCTCTTCATTGTAAAATATATTTTTTAAAAAAGATTAATGCTGATGATTATGCTGCATCGCATTTAATTCATCAGGCGTAACTTTTTTAGATTTTGTTTTTACCTGGCCTTCCATGAAGCTGAATAATCTTTCGGTGATTAATCTTCTGTATGTGGCATCGATTTGCTTTTCATCCTTCATCATTCTGTCGATATAACTATCCAACCAGCTCATGTCTTCACCCATGTTCATTTGTCCAAAATAACGCATTACTTCTTCTTTCATGTGCGTTCTTAAATCCTCTTCAGAAACATCAAGTTTGTTGTCTTGGATTAACTTATCGCTGATTAATGTCCATTTCAATTGATTGCTAAACGTTGGATATTCCTTTTCAGCTTCTTCTGCAGTTTTAGGTTTTTCTCCGCCTGTTTGTAACCATCTTTTTAAAAATGCTTCTGGAAATTCCATGCTGGTTTTATCCAATAACAAATGATACAATTGATCGTGTAGTTGATTTTTAGATTGGCTCTCCCAATATTTTTCAATTTCCGCTTTTAACGTATCGCGTAATTCAGCTTCAGTAGTAATTCCTTTTCCTGGATAAACTTCGTTGAAAAATTCTTCATTCAATTCGCGTTTTTCAACCAAGCCAATTTTTACAATATCCAATTTGAAATATTTAGCTGCCGCCTCTTTATCGTTCTTATCCAATCCCAAATCATGAAGCATCATATCAAGCTTATCTCCTTCAAACGTTTTACTCAATTGAAACACAACACAATCTGCCATTTTCTTACCCATCAATTCTTTTTGCATTTTTGGGGTAAAATATTTTAGCAAAACAGAATTTTCTTTGCTGATGCCACCTTCAACTGTGTTTCCTTTTGAATCGCATTCTGTAAACAATACATTCAACACATTTTCCTCATTGTCGATTGCTTCTGGCTCAGTCATTTTACCGCCTTTAATTTGCATGCGGTTGATTTCTTCCGAAACCATTTCGTCCGTAACGTCTACATTATGTATGGTTAAAGATTCTTTAGAAAAATCAAGCAATTCAAATGTTGGCTTTAATCCAATTTCAAATGAAAAATCATAATCTTGAGGATTGTTTACATCCATATTGCTGAACTCTTGAAGCGGTAAAGGTTGTCCAAAAATATCTGGCTTTACTTCATTCAAATAAGTGTACAATTTTGATTCCACAGCCCTTAACACTTCTTCGTTAAAAACAGATGGTCCGTACATTTTTTTAATCATGCCAACAGGTACCATTCCTTTTCTAAATCCAGGAATATTGGCTGTTTTGCTGTATTCTTTTAATTTCTTTTCGAAGTTTGGTAAATATTCCGTTGTAGAAACTTTTACGGTTAGCTTATCGGTTAATAACCCGATGTTTACTCTTTCAACTGTAGACATTGATATTCGTTTTTGCGATTTAGATAAAAAATTAAAGTTGATAAGTCAAACGGTTAAAGTAAAGAAACAATACAATAACGCAATCAACTTATCAACTTCATGTGTGCGGATGATAGGGGTCGAACCTACATGCCTCGCGGCGCCAGATCCTAAGTCTGGTGCGTCTGCCAATTTCGCCACATCCGCATTATTGAACTTAATTAATAAACGGGGGGCAAAACTAATACTTTTCTTCTGTAAATGGAGTAATTTTTCAAGTAATTTATTTTTCAAGTAAAAAAGGGGATGAAAACAATCTTTATAATTTTAATCCGTTGGTACTTTTAAAGTAAATTCGTGCATCGTCATGCCAAATACAGAAAACATATCAACCTATCATCTTTCCGAAGAGGAAGAAAAAAAAGAAATTCTTAGAGAATATCGTGGATTATTGAGGGTTTTAAAACAAAAAATGAAACCAGGAGATAAAGAACTGGTGCGCTCTGCATTTGAAATGGCGGTTAATGCCCATAAAACCATGAGGCGCAAAAGTGGCGAGCCCTATATTTTACATCCCATTGCCGTTGCTAAAATATGCGTTGAAGAAATTGGGTTGGGTGTTAGAAGTAGCATTTGTGCACTTTTACACGACACCGTTGAAGATACCGACATTACCCTTGATGATATTAAAAGAGAATTTGGAATTGAAATCACAAAAATCGTTGATGGTCTTACCAAGATTGCCAACGTAATGGATGCCAACACCAGTCAACAAGCTGAAAATTTCAAAAAGATTCTGCTCACATTAACCGATGACCCAAGGGTGATTTTAATAAAACTTGCTGATCGGCTTCACAACATGCGAACGCTTGATAGTTTGAAGCGAGAGAAACAACTTAAAATCTCATCAGAAACCATTTATGTTTATGCGCCATTGGCACACCGTATGGGGCTTTACAACATCAAAACAGAAATGGAAGATTTATCCATGAAATACATGGAATCTGAAACATATAAGTTTATTGCCAAAAAACTTCAAGATACTAAAAGAGAAAGAACGCGTTACATCAATGATTTCATCAAGCCATTAAAAGAAAAATTGCAATCCACTGGTTTGGAATTTGAAATTTACGGCAGACCAAAAAGCATACATTCCATTTGGACAAAAATTAAAAAGAAAGGCGTTTCATTTGAAGAGGTGTATGATTTATTTGCCATTCGAATTATTTTGAATGCAATACCAGAAAAAGAAAAAGAAGATTGTTGGAAAATATATAGCATCATCACAGATGAATACAACCCTTCGCCAGAGCGACTTAGAGATTGGTTGAGCAACCCTAAAAGTAATGGCTACGAGGCTTTGCACACCACGGTAATGGGACCAATGGGAAAATGGGTAGAAGTTCAAATCAGAACAAAGCGTATGAATGATATTGCAGAAAAAGGTTTAGCTGCACATTGGAAATACAAAGAAGAAAAAGATGATGAAAGTAATTTCGACAAATGGTTTAATCAGATCAGGGAAGCATTAGCCAATCAAGACACCAATTCGCTCGATTTTTTACAGGATTTCAAAACTTCGTTTTTATCAGAAGAGATTTACGTGTATACGCCCAAAGGTGATATAAAAATGCTTCCTGTTGGGGCAAGTACATTAGACTTTGCCTTTAGCGTACATACTGCAGTTGGGGAAAAATGTATAGGTGCAAAAGTGAATCACAAATTGGTGCCTTTAAGTTATAAATTAAGAAGTGGCGATCAAATAGAAATCATCACCAGTGCTAAGCAGAAACCCAATGCAGAATGGTTGAATTTTGTTGTAACGTCGAAGGCTAGAGCTAAAATAAAAGACTCATTAAAAGATGAACGTAGACAAATTGCCGATTTGGGGAAAAGTATTTTGGAAAGGAAATTAAAAGCTTTAAACGCTTCTTTCCATCAAACAAATATTGATGAATTGGTTAATTTTTATAAATATCCAAGCAGTTTGGATTTGCTATATGATATCGCCATCAAAAAAAATGAGCTTAAAGAACTAAAGGAATTTACCATACATGTTGATAAATTAATTGCGCCGAAACCATTAAAGATACCAGAAGAGAAATTTGATGAAAATGAATTAAAGTCATTACCCAAAAAAGATACTGAGCTAATCATATTTGGCGAACGTAGCGATAAAATCATGTACACCTTGGCAAATTGTTGTAAGCCAATCCCGGGTGATGATGTATTTGGTTTTATTACAACAGGTGAAGGCCTTAAAATTCACAGAACGAGTTGTCC
Organism: Chitinophagaceae bacterium; assembly: GCA_027489035.1. Taxonomy (GTDB): domain Bacteria; phylum Bacteroidota; class Bacteroidia; order Chitinophagales; family Chitinophagaceae; genus Ferruginibacter. The sequence continues at coordinate 242,511 of JAIYAN010000023.1, read as the reverse complement.
AAATGCTACTAGATTATTGGCCAATTATGGGCACCGCGTGGTAAAAACCAAATGGGCAAAAAATAAAGAAATTTCTTTCCTTACGGGCTTAAAAATATTAGGTTTAGATGATGTTGGGGTAATCCATAAAATCACCAATCTGCTTAGCGGCGAACTGAAAATCAATATCTCCGCAATGACCATTGAAGCACACGACGGCGTATTTGAAGGCAATGTAAAAGTATATGTACAAGACAAAGAACAATTGGATTTATTGGTAAAAAAACTACTTGCTTTACCGGGTATTGAAAAAGTTGACCGTTACGAAATGGAAGAGAAGAAGTAGGGATGGGAGATGTAAAAGCGTCTAAATCGCTTCGCTGGATTAAGGGTATAATGGTTTAAGGTGAATGTATCTACACTTTGGGTGTATCGTAATTTTGGGGATACGAGATACTAGAGCGTTTAAATCTCTTCGCTGGTTTAAGGGTTTAATGGTTTAAGGTGAATGTATCTACTCTTTTTTTGGGATTAGATTTACTGGATATTAGATGCTAAAACTGAACTAGGTCATGCTCCCTTCACCTTTCGGGGGAAGGGTTGGGGATGGGGGCTTCAAACACCAAACAATAAACCACAAACAACAAACAATAAATGACATACAAAGCTTCATTCGATAATATAACCAAAATCTTAACCATTGGTTTAACCATTTTATTTGCCTTTATAATCTTTTTGCCGCTCATATTTATAACAGACGGTACAAGTGATCAAAACGCGATATACACCAGAGTTGCATTGCTTGCTATTTATATTATCACTTACGGGTTTAGCACAAAAGATTATCAACTAACAACAGATGAAATAATCGTTCGACGACTTTTAGGAAATGTAAAAATTAAAAGAAGCGAAATATTATCTGTAGAAATTATTGAAAAAGAACAAATGGGTTGGATAATCCGAACATTTGGCGTTGGTGGATTATTTGGCTATTGGGGTAGATTTTCTAGCTCAAAATTAGGCAGCATGACATGGTACGCTACAAGAAAAAATAAAATCGTTTTAATTACCAAAATCAACAACAAAAAGATAGTGATTACCCCTGACGAAGCGGAGCAATTTATTTCAGATTTCAATTCGCCATTTATCTCATAATTGTGTCATTTTTCCTTTTTTTATTGAAAATAATGGGTTTTAATATTACGTTTCTCGTTTTATCAATCGGCTAACTATTTATAATTTATTACCTTTACTTTTTATTTTTAAAATCAATGTCTGTTAAAACTCAGACGCAATATTTTCGATGATTCATAATTTCAACGCAGGGCCTTCTATTCTTCCAAAAACTGTTTTCCAACAAGCTGCTGAAGCTGTAATAAACTTCAATAATTCGGGCTTATCCATTCTCGAATTGGGGCATAGAACACCAGCCTTTACCGAAGTAATGGAAGAAGCACGATCGCTGGTGAAAGAATTGATGCATTTGAATGATGATTACGAGGTTTTGTTTTTACATGGTGGCGCATCTACACAATTTATGCAAGTGCCCATGAATTTATTAGACCCTAAAGACACTGTGGCTTACGCAGATACTGGGGTTTGGAGCAGCAAGGCCATTAAAGAAGCTAAATTGTTTGGAAAAGTTGAAATCGCTTGTTCTTCTAAAGACAAAAATTATTCATACATACCAAATGATTTCGCCATTCCAAACGATTCGAAATATTTTCACATTACCACCAATAATACAATTTACGGTACGCAATGGCAATCGATTCCAAAAACCAGCAATGTTCTTGTCGCAGATATGAGTAGCGATATTTTTAGTCGCGAATTAAATTTCAATGACTTTGGATTGATATATGCCGGTGCTCAAAAAAACATGGGACCAGCCGGGGTAAATTTAGTGGTGGTAGATTCCAATATCTTGGGAAAAGTAAAGCACCCTATCCCAACCATTATGGATTATAGAAATCATATTGCAGAAGGAAGCATGTTAAACACACCACCTGTTTTTGCAGTATATGTTTGTTTGCTAACACTAAGATGGCTGAAAGAATTGGGAGGTGTGAAAGAAATAGAGAAATTAAACATAAAGAAAGCCACTTTACTTTATAATGAAATTGATAGAAATGAAATTTTCGAAACATCTGTAAATCCTGCCGACAGAAGTAAAATGAATGTTTGTTTTGCCACAAAAAACAAAGCGCACGAAAAGCTTTTTCTAGATTTTGCCGCTTCAAATGGCATTATTGGTATTCAAGGTCATCGACTTTCTGGGGCATTTAGAGCATCTTTATATAATGCATTACCTTTAAGCAGTGTAGAAGTACTCGTTGACCTGATGAAAAATTTTGAGCAATCCGTTGTTTAAAACTTTGTCCAATAATATGTAATAACCTATTTTAATAACCCTATTTTTGTTTTAATTATAAAAAAATAAATGATAACGATTTCTCCATTTAAGGCATTAAGGCCAGAAGCCCAGTTGGCAAAACAAGTTGCATCAAGACCTTATGATGTATTAAACAGCAAAGAAGCAAAAATTGAAGCTCAAGGGAACCATTCTTCTTTTTTACATATCACCAAAAGCGAAATTGATTTACCAGAATCTGTTGATATTCATTCACAAGAAGTTTACGATAAGGCCAAAGAAAACCTAACGGCATTTATCAGTAGAAATATTTTATTCATTGAAAGCAAACCTTGTTACTACATCTACCGTTTGATTATGAATGGCAAAAGCCAAACTGGATTGGTTTGTGGCAGCTCGGTTGATGATTATGAAAACGATTTGATTAAAAAGCATGAGTTTACTCGTCCGGAGAAAGAATTAGATCGCATCAACCACATTAAAACTACAGGAGCTCAAACAGGAAACGTATTTTTAGCTTACCGTAATGTAGATGAAGTAGATGCCATAATACAAAAATGGACCTCAGAAAAAAATCCGCAATACGATTTTGTAGCAGACGATGACATTCAACACAGCATTTGGATTGTAAATGATGACAATACGATTGAAAAAATAACTGAACTTTTCAAAACAAAAGTACCATGTACATATATTGCAGATGGTCACCATCGTGCAGCATCTGCAGCAAAAGTGCGCGCGGCTTTAGGCGGCAAAGCAACACCTGAATCCAACTACTTTTTAACCACTTTGTTTCCATCAAATCAATTGATGATCATGGATTATAACCGTGTGGTAAAAGATTTGGGTGATTTGAGTGCGGAAACTTTTTTGCAAAAACTTAATGATAAATTTTCCGTAGAAAAAGTAGATGTCGCTTATCGCCCAGAGGAACTGCATAGTTTTGGACTTTACATCAACAAGACTTGGTACAAATTAACTTCATTACAAGGCACTTATACCGAAGACCCAATTGGCGTGTTGGATGTAACGATTTTACAAAATAATATTCTTGACCCATTGCTAAACATCAAGGATCAAAGAACGGATAAACGCATTGATTTTGTAGGTGGAATTCGTGGACTAGAAGCATTAGAAAACAGAGTAGATAGTGGCGAGATGGCGTTGGCGATTAGCTTATACCCAGTAAGTATTCAGCAATTATTTGATATTTCGGATAGTGGAAACGTGATGCCTCCAAAAAGCACTTGGTTTGAGCCAAAACTTAGAGATGGCTTGTTGACACATTTAATTTCAAGTTAGTTTATAGAAATTGAACCAATTCCAGTATCAGATTTATTGAAATTGAATTCAACAATATGTATTCAACAATAATCAACATGAAGAAATTCATTTTTATCATTTTAATTTCAATTGCACAAAAAGGAATTGCACAAGATGCAATGCGGTTGCATGAAATGGGTAAAAATTATATGATAGAAGGTGATTATTCAAATGCTGAGTCACTTTTAAACGATGCTTACAAATTAGACACAAACAATATCATTTTCACAAAAGACTTAGCGCTTTGTTTATATTTTGAAAAGGAATATAAAAGAGGCATCAAACTTTTATCCCAAAAAATTGATTCAGGTGTTGCTGATGATCAAACTTATCAAATTGCAGGAACCATTTATTCTGCAAACCAACAATTTGTAGAAGCCGAAAATTTATATTTAAAAGCCATTAAGAAGTTCCCAGGCAATGGCGCATTTTACAATGACTTAGGAGAACTGCTCTCTCGTCAACAAAAAAATCAGTGCATTGATTTTTGGGAAAGAGGCATTGAACTCGATCCAACTTACGCGCGCAACTATTTTAATGCATCTAAATACTATGAAAATTTGGAGCCAATATGGAGCATCATTTATGGCGAAATATATGTAAATCTTGACCCATTAAACCCTAAAAGCCCAGAAATAAAAGACATCTTAATCAATAGTTATAAAAATTATTTCTCCGATTTTTCTAATGAAAAATACCTCAAAGAAAAAAATAAATTCGCACAGAAAGTACTTTCAAATCTTTCGAAACAAAATGATATCGCAAGGGAAAAAGGCGTTACCACATCTTCCTTAACAATGATTAGAACGAAATTTATTTTAGAATGGTATCAAGATAAAACAGAAAAATATCCATTTAAACTGTTTGACTTTCATTTGAAATTATTGCGAGAGGGATTCTTTGAATCTTATAACCAATGGTTATTTGGCTCATCAGAAAATTTAACCGCATTTCAAAATTGGACACAATTGCACAATCAAGAATACGGTGAATTCATGCAGTATTTTAAAGCCTACCCTTATAAACCTGCTAAAGACGAATTTTATCATTAATCCCCAATTTGTAATTACTACAATATTCTATTACAATAAAATTATTGAGCTATGAATGAGAATTCCAGACTATTTGATTTTTTGTATGAGCAACAAGCCAACTTTCCAAAAAATGATATGTTAGCTGGGAAAGAAAACGGTAAGTGGGTTTTGCATTCTACGGATTCGATTATAAAAAAAAAAAAAAAAATAGGTGCAGGTTTGCTAAAATTGGGTTTGAGTGGACATGATATGCAACCCGAAAACCAAGATAAAATTGCCATCATTTCGCGAAACCGACCAGAGTGGTTAATGCTTGATTTGGCAACACAACAATTGGGTATTTTAATTTGTCCGATTTACCCCACAACAAATGCCAACGAAATTGAATTTATTTTTAATGAAGCAAAAATAAAATATGCATTTGTAAGTGATGCCGACATTCTTGAAAAAGTAAACAGCATTAAGTCCAATGTTCCTTCACTTATTGATATATATAGTTTTGACAATGACCCCGAAGCAAAATATTGGAAAGATATTTGGATAGAACCAAACGGGGAAACATTAAATCAATTAGAGAAAATTAAATCTTCTATAAAAGCTACACAGTGTGCAACCATCATTTATACATCTGGTACTACTGGTGTTCCAAAAGGCGTAATGTTAAGTCATCATGGGTTAGTGATGAATGTATTAAACTCTACTAAAAGCTTTCCATTTCCAGTTGCGCCCAACGAACGAGCGTTAAGCTTTCTGCCGCTCAATCACATCTTTGAAAGAATGGCTTCCTACATTTATATTTCTACAGGCATTTCCATTTATTATGCCGAAAATTTAGACACTATTGGGGAAAATTTAAAAGAAGTAAAACCATTATTATTCTCCACCGTTCCAAGATTACTCGAAAAAGTATTTGATAAGATAATGGCAAAAGGCGCGGAGTTAAAAGGTGTAAAAAGAAAATTATTTTATTGGGCTGTTGGATTAGCGGAAAAATTCGACAATATAAATAAAGGCAGTTTAAGTTATCGAGTTCAATTGGCAATAGCGAATCTGTTGATTTTTAAAAAATGGCGTGAGGCATTAGGCGGAAATGTAAAATACATTATCACTGGTGGTGCAGCTTGTCAGGTTAAACTTTTAAGGATTTTTACAGCTGCTCAAATCCCCGTTTTTGAAGGTTATGGCCCAACAGAAAACTGTCCAGTGATCAGTGTGAATTGCAATAAAAAGGGCGGAACAAAATTTGGAACTGTTGGTTTGGTTATCGACGGACAAGAAGTAAAAATCGAAGCTGATGGTGAAATATGTGTAAAGGGACCTAGTGTAATGATGGGTTATTACAAACACCCCGAATGGACTGAAGAAGTAATTAAAGATGGATGGTTACACACAGGAGACATTGGCATATTTGAAGATGGTAAATACTTGAAAATAACAGATCGAAAAAAAGAGATGTTTAAAACCAGTGGCGGAAAATATGTTGCACCTCAAGTAATCGAAAACAAATTAAAAGAGTCGCCATTTGTAGAGCAGTTAATGGTTTTAGGCGATAACCAAAAATTTGTATCCGCATTAATCGTTCCCTCTTTTTCAAATTTACAAACATGGATGATGAGCAAATCCATAACATTTACAACCAACCATGAAGCCATTCAACATCCCGAAGTGGTGCATTTTTACAACGGAATCATTGAAACTTATAATGGCTATTTCAATCATGTAGAACAAGTAAAAAAGATAAAACTATTGTCTGAAGAATGGAGCGTATTTACTGGAGAAATGACACCGAAGCTGAGTATAAAACGTAAAGTAATTATGGAAAAATATCAACAAGAAATTGAATGGATATATAAATAAAAAAGCCGACACAAGTCGACTCTTTATTTATTGGTTTGGTTCGTTCATAGTTTTCAGTTAGTTGATTCAGGTATTTAGGAATTCAAATTTAAGTTAACAATATTGAATATCAACGTTTTATATATAAATTTTCTTGTAGAAATTATACTACATAATTCATTTCTGATTTAATAAATTCATTACCCATAAATTTCTAGATGAATGTCTTTTTTATCGTAACCCATTTCAAGTAATCTTGATTTGGCTTCATCAATCATATTCTTCCAGCCACATAAATAAAATTGAGCATCAGGTTTTGAGCTGCAAAGTCGTTCATAAACAGAATGAACATAGCCTTTCTCTCCTTCCCAATCATCTCTAGACAAAGTTGGATGGAAGTAAAAATCCGCGAAATCAATTTCTAAATTTTTCATCTCTTCGAAATACAAAAGATTCGATTTTGTACGTGTACCAAAAATGAGGTAAATTTTTTTATGAGGTACATTATTTTGAAAGATAAAATTTACCATACTACGAAATGGTGCAATGCCTGTACCCGTGCAAATTAAAAACAGTTCTTTTTCTAAATTTTGAGGTATTGTAAACACGCCCTGTGGACCTCTTAATGTAATTTCACTTCCAACTTTAATCTCATTAAATAAATATGGCGTTCCTGTTCCAGAAGGATTAAGTACAATCAACAATTCAAATACATTTGTGCCATCAGGCCAAGATGCAATGGAATAACTTCTCCATCTTTTATTTGATTTTTCATGAATCGGTAAATCCAATGTTACAAATTGACCAGGTAAAAAATCAAATTTCTCTAATGAGGGCACTTGTATCCAAAATCTTTTGGTATCATTTGTTTCGTCTACAATTTTTATTACTGTTCCAGTTAGCCAAGGTTGTAACGACATACTTTTTTATTTTTAGTAAGATACATCATGTAGAATTAATATAAAATTTTCTCTTAGACACTTATCTTTGCTGCATTAATTTTTTGGGTGAATGAATTTGGATGTGTTGTTGAATTTTTATAAAAATGATCCCCGCTGTTTTCAGATAGCGAATAGAACCACTTTGTCCGAACCCCAGCATTTGCTCTTGTCTGGTTTAGAAGGTAGCTCCTTAGAATTCATTGTTGCGGCTTTACACAGCAACGAATATTTATCTCAAACCAATCATTTGGTTATTTTACGCGATCCAGAAGAAGCGGCGTATTTTCACAACACTATTGAGAATATCACCAACGCCCTTGATATTTTTTATTTCCCCTCTTCTTTTAAAAATAAAAAAAACTATCAGCTGCTCAACAGCAGTCACGTGATGTTACGAACTGAAGCACTCACAAAAATTGCATCAGGTGGAAATAAAAAAATATTAGTCACTTACCCCGAAGCCATTTTTGAAAAAGTTGTTTTATCAAAATCTTTATCGGACAACATCATCAGCATCAAACAAGCAGATGAGTTGGATGTAAATGCAATCTTGCAAAAATTTGTTGATCATGGATTTGTGCGTACTGATTTTGTGTACGAGCCTGGTCAATTTGCAGTACGCGGTGGGATTTTAGACATTTATTCTTTTGGAAACGAAAAGCCTTATCGCATTGAACTTTTTGGAAACGAAGTTGATAGCATCCGAATTTTTGACCCAGAAACTCAATTGAGCGAACGCAAACTTTTGCAAGTAAATATTATCCCAAATGTAGAAACACAATTCGAAACTGGCGAGAAAGTTTCTTTATTAGAATTTCTTCCCGAGCAAACCATCATTTGGGTTAGAGATTGGAATTACATAAAAGACAAACTTGAATTGGAAGAAGAATATCTTTCCATTTTCTTAGAACATGTAAAATCAGACACGCAGAAAGAAGAGGCCATAGATGAACTTGCAGAAATAAATTTTAAAATAAATTTTGAGACAAATGAATTCATAAATTTAGCTTCATTTGAAAAAGAAATTGCAAAAAAGCATTTGATTGAGGTTGGGAAAAAAGCAGCATTTGAAAATTATAAAAAAGCAGCTGAGCAAATCAATTTTGCCTCAAAGCCACAACCTGCCTTTAACAGACAGTTTGATTTGTTGATTAAAAATTTGCAGGAGTATGAGAAGCAGAAATATAATATTTTCATTTTTGCCGAAAATCCAAAACAGCTAGAACGATTGCACATCATCTTTACCGACTTAAAAGCAGAAATTCAAGTCACCCCAATTCCTGTTTCCATACATGAAGGATTTATAGACGATGACAATAAATTAATTTGTTATACCGACCATCAAGTATTTCAACGTTATCATAAGTACAAAGTAAAACAAGCGTTTAGTAAAAACAAAGCACTGACGTTAAAAACCTTGCGCGACTTACAACCTGGTGATTATGTAGCACATATTGATCATGGTGTTGGTGTGTATTCTGGTCTGCAAAAAATAGAGGCAAACGGACGTTTACAGGAATCCGTTAGAATACAATATAAAGATGGTGATTTATTGTATGTAAATATTTCTTCGCTGCATAAAATCAGCAAATACAGTGGCAAAGAGGGTTCTATTCCAAAGATGAATAAATTGGGAAGTGATGTGTGGAGTAAACTCAAAGAAAAAACAAAAAAGCAGGTAAAAGACATTGCCAACGATTTAATACAGCTCTACGCTCAAAGAAAAAGTCAGAAAGGGTTTCAGCATAGCCAGGATAATTATATGCAAACCGAATTGGAGGCAAGCTTTATTTATGAGGATACACCCGATCAGGCAAAAGCTACAGATGATGTAAAACGCGACATGGAAAAAGATGCGCCCATGGATCGATTGGTTTGTGGTGATGTTGGATTCGGAAAAACAGAGGTGGCCATCAGGGCTGCATTCAAATCCTGCTGTGATGGTAAGCAAGCTGCCATTTTAGTACCGACAACCATTTTGGCTTATCAACATTACAAAACGTTTAAAGATAGATTGAAAGATTTTCCAGTAACGGTCGATTTTGTAAATCGATTTAAAACAGCAAAAGAAAAAAAAGAAACATTAAAGAAATTAGAAGAAGGTAAAATTGATATCATTATCGGAACCCACGCATTGTTAAGCAAAGATGTGAAGTTTAAAGATTTGGGTGTAATGATTATTGATGAAGAACAAAAATTTGGCGTAACTGCAAAAGAGAAATTAAAACAGCTTCGTGCTACAGTAGATTCGCTAACGCTAACGGCAACCCCTATCCCAAGAACGTTGCAATTTAGTTTGATGGGCGCAAGAGATTTGAGCATCATCAACACGCCACCGCCAAACAGACAACCCATTCAAACTGAAGTTGCTGTTTTTAATGAAGACAATATTAGAGACATCATTTATTATGAAACAGAACGCGGCGGACAAGTATTCTTTATACACAATCGTGTAAAAGGTTTGCCTGAAATGAAAAGCTTTATTCAAGGGCTTTGTCCGGATATAAGCATTGCTTTTGCGCATGGCCAAATGGAAGGCGATCAGCTTGAGGATACGATACTTGATTTCATGGATAAAAAATATGATGTGCTGGTATGTACCAACATTGTAGAGAGTGGCGTAGATATTCCTAATGTAAACACCATCATTGTAAACAATGCACATCAGTTTGGATTAAGCGATTTGCATCAATTAAGAGGACGCGTAGGCAGAAGCAATAAAAAAGCATTTTGTTATTTACTTGCTCCACCAATGAGTACGCTTCCTACAGATAGTAGAAAACGTTTATCAACATTAGAGCAATACAGTGATTTAGGCAGTGGCTTTCAAATTGCCATGCGCGACTTAGATATTCGTGGTGCGGGAAATATGCTTGGTGGCGAACAAAGTGGTTTTATTTCAGAAATTGGATTTGAAATGTATCAGAAAATTTTGGATGAAGCGGTGCGTGAATTGAAAAGAAATAATTTTAAAGAATTGTTTAAAGAAGAAATCAGCAAGCAAGATGATTTTGTAAAAGACTGCACATTTGACACCGATCTTGAAATTTTAATACCTGATAAATATGTAGAAAGCATTACAGAAAGATTGAGCTTATATTCCAGATTAGACAATTGCGAAACAGAGGCAGACTTGGTAAATTTTCATGCAGAAATGGTTGATCGATTTGGTGCTGTTCCACCAGAAGCCGAAGATTTGTTTACGATTGTACGTTGTAGAAAAATGGCAGTAGATTTAGGATTCGAAAAGCTTTTACTAAGAAACGAAAATATGAAATGCTTTTTTGTAAGCAACCCTGATTCTCCTTATTTCCAAAGTGAAACCTTCAATAGAATATTGATGTTTTTACAAACGGGTACCAATAAAGCTCGTTTAAAACAAGTAGGTAAAAACGGAATTTTAATTGTAGAAGACATCAAAACAATGAACCACATTTACGAGTTCATTTTACGCATGCACAATCATGTGAAAAAGTTACCTAATCAATAAGATTGTTCGCTTAACAGTCAATGCATTGTTTCTGTAATCAATCCCTTTTGCAATGCAAACATACGTTCCAGCCGGTTGTTTGATTCCTTTGTACTCTCCATTCCAACCTTTGTATGCTTTTGTAGAATAAAATAATTGTTGACCGAAACGATTATAAATGGCAAAATATTCAAACCTTTTTAAACCAACAGGGAATGGTTTAAATACATCATTCAATCCATCACCATTTGGTGTAAATGCATTTGGGAAAAACATTTGCGGATCACCATCATACACTTTAATTTTTATCGTATCATAGCTTTTACAGCCAGTTGGTGTAAATGCCACCACATAGTAAGTTTGATCAGAAGAAACAATTGCGATTGGATTTGGAATATTGTCTGCACTCAATCCAATTGAAGGAGTCCATTGATAACTGAAACCTCCGGTTGCGTTCAACTGAATCGGTTGATTGGTAACCACAATGGTATCATTGCCTGCAAAAACATTTGTTCCATAAATATTTATACTTTCTATTGCGGTGTCTTTACAACCTTCAATTGAAGTTGCATAAAGTGTAATAGTATACTGACCATTATTTGTGTAGGTATGTGTTACAGGCGATCCCGTTCCTTGAAATCCGTCTCCAAAATTCCATTGCCACTGATTGATGCCTATACTTGTTGTAGTTTCTCCAGATGTGATTTGAACCAATGCGTTTTTACACGTATCATTAAACTGCATATCCACAACTGGATTTTTTATAAGTTTAAATGTATGAAAAACGGTATCACTAAAGCATCCTAAATTACTGGTAGCAACTAATCCAACTTGCACATTTCCAAAAGGGAAATTTCCTATTGTGTTTTGAGTTGTACTAAATGTTGTTGAATTATATATCCAATTCCATTGATTCAAACTTCCATTTTGTACTGTTGTAATATCTGTTAGTTGAATGCTGTTGTCGTTACAAATAGGTTGACTGAAAGTAAAATTAGCCAAGGGTTTATCAGCAACATTTAATGAAACAGTTAATGTATCTGATTTACAACCTCTGGAATTAAACACCACATGTTTTATGGTTTTAGGACCTGGAGTGGTAAATGTAAAATTTGGATTGCATTGATTTGAGGTTTGACCATTACCAAAATCCCACCAGCAATTTGTAATGGCTAAGCCATCAGCAGAATAAGAGGAATCTTGAAATTGCGCTTGTTGTTTTTCGCAAAGAATAATAGACTTGATTTTTGCAACAGGCTTATCAGAAACAAAAACAGTTTTTGTTATAGCGGTTCCTGCGCAAGCATTTGTACCTGATGCTGATGTAATTAAGCTAACTGTTTGATTGCCAGGATTGGTAAATACATGCGTTGGGTTTTGAATGATTGCTGGCGCACTACTATCTCCGTAAAACCATTGCCAATAATTTATAGGTGTTGTTGTACTGCCATTTACAAATGATTGATCTGTAAATATGGTTGGAGTACCTAAGCAAACAGAATCGGTGAAACTAAAATTAATGGTAGGACGTGGACTAACGGTTATGGTTGTTCGTAAAGTATCCGACAAACAACCTTCAGCAGACTTAACGACAAATTTTATGTTTTTTATTCCAGGAGTTGTATAAGTGGTTAAAACAAATTGCGATGTGGATGTTTGTCCATTGTTGTCTAAATCCCAATACCAATTGTTTATGGTACCAACAGCAACATCTGAAGTGTCTACCAATTGTACAGGTGAATTTTGACAAGAAGCGGTGTATGAAAAACCTGCAATGGGTTTACTTCCAATTCTTAAAGGTTGAGTGTATGTTTCGCTACAGCCATCAAAACCAAAAACGGTATAGGTGATGGTATAATCACCACCAACAGTATACGTATGAATTGGATTTTGATTTACAGAATCAATTGGGCTGCCATCACCAAAATTCCAGTAGAATTTTACAATTCCTGCAAATGAAGTAGTAGAGTCTATAAAAGATACCGGCTGATTAACACATTTTATTTGATTGGGTAAAAGTCTGAATCGAGGCGTTAATTCTGTACAGAATCTTTGAACATTTGAAAGGCCACCTGTTGCGCCAGTGAAACCCCAGTAAACCAAACCATTTCCTCCGAAAGTAGTATTTACAAAATCATTTGTTACGTTTAAACGTGATTGACCATCAAAAAAAACCTGCATGTTTTTGGTAACTGCATTCCATACTACACGTAATTTATGGTCAATACAATCTTCAATATTATTACTGGTGGCAGATGCTGGTGTAGGGGGTGTAATGGTATTTACAGAGTTGTGGCTCGTTACACCATTTAATTGAATGGCGATATGATCATAAGTTGGGTCATTGTCATTGGTATTAGAAACGTCAATATTTTGATATGTATCTAATGAAACTGCTAAAGAAGGGGTCAATCCAAAAAATGCCATTCCACCACCAGCGGGTGATGCAGAAAGGGTTGATGGTCCCATTGGTTGTAATACAAACGCCATTCCATCAGCACCATTTCCATCACTACAGCCCAAAAAAACTTGAAAAGTAAAATCGAATGATTGATTTAAATTTATTCTATTGTTATTCCAAACACTGCCTTTCTGTGTAGCTATATTAGGTGTAACTGTATAACATCTGCAACTATTTTGAAACGCAGATCCATTTACGGTGTATTGCGCATTAATTGAATTAACATTAAAAAATAGAATAGTCAATACTATTAAGCGAACCAATAAGAAATTCTTCATTAAGCTTATTTTTTAACTGAGATATCTAAAAATACAATTTATGTTATTAACTCCGTAAATAGACATAAAGTTATTTTAGGTGATGGCCGGTTGCGAACAAAAATGTCAATCAAAGTGAAAAGTAAAAAGTAAAAAAAATAAAAACGGATTATCCATTTTAGTACAATATTTTAAAAGATTTTTATCAACTGCATTTTGAATTTTCACTTTTTACTTTTGAATTATTAAAACATCGTTATTTAAAACAAAAAAGCCGCTCTAAATAGAACGGCTAAAATTAACTTTTTAAAAAATTACCAAGCTTTTTTAGCAACACCGTTTTTAACGGCTTCTAAAGCGGTTGCTTCACCTAGCATTGTAGTCATTTTGTTTCCTTTTCCATCATGACCTTGAGCCATATAACCACCGCGAGCTGTTTTGGTAATTACTGCTTCTTGCATTGGAACATTTTTTTCTTTGGTTTTCATGCAATACGCTGTTAACATTTTTGACATTTGAATATAATTTATAGTTAGTAAATAAAGAACGAATTTTTCGCTCAGACAACAAGCTACTAAAAAAATCGAATTTTCCCAAAAACAATAAAAAAGATATGTCCACATTATGTGGACTACTTTTTTTCAGCTGAATTACACGTCGATTTTTGCATATTTAGCATGCGATTCGATAAATGCCCTTCTTGGTGGCACCTCATCTCCCATCAACATGCTGAAAACCCCATCAGCATTGGTTAAACTGTCAATCGTAACTTGCTTCAACGTTCTGGTCATTGGGTTCATTGTAGTTTCCCACAATTGCTCCGCGTTCATCTCTCCCAAACCTTTATAACGTTGAATCGTTACGCTATCGTCTTTCCCTTGACCAATTTTCGTTACCAATAATTTCCTTTCTTCATCATTCCAAGCATATTCTTGGTCTTTTGCTTTTTTCACCAAGTACAAAGGTGGTTGTGCAATATATACAAAGCCTTGTTCCACCAATTCCTTCATATATCTGAAAATGAATGTCAATATTAACGTAGCGATATGACTTCCATCCACATCGGCATCCGTCATGATGATTAACTTGTGATAACGCAATTTAGACACATCTAATGCTTTCGCATCTTCTATCGTGCCCATTTTGACACCCAATGCGGTGAACATATTTCTAATCTCCTCATTGTCGTAAATCTTATGCTCCATTGCTTTTTCAACGTTCAGAATTTTACCTCTTAATGGAAGAATCGCTTGAAAACTTCTATCTCTACCTTGCTTTGCTGTACCGCCCGCCGAATCTCCTTCGACAAGAAACAACTCGCATTTTCCTGGATCTTTTTCTGAACAATCTGCCAATTTACCTGGTAAACCACCGCCTACTAAAACACTTTTACGTTGCACCATATCACGTGCACGTTTAGCAGCAGCTCTAGCCTGTGCGGCTAATATTACTTTTTGGATAATCGTTTTTGCATCGCGTGGATTTTCTTCTAAATAAGCTTCTAAAACGCGGCTTAACGTAGTATCCACAATTCCCATTACTTCACTATTTCCCAATTTGGTTTTTGTTTGTCCTTCAAACTGAGGTTCAGGCACTTTTACCGATATAATTGCAGAAATCCCTTCTCTAAAATCATCTCCCTCAATCGCTACTTTTGCTTTTTCAAACATCCCCTGTTTTTCGCCGTAGCTTTTAAATACACGGGTAATAGAACGACGGAAGCCAGCAACGTGTGTACCACCTTCAATTGTGTTGATATTATTTACATAGCTAAAAATATGTTCTTGATAGCTGGCATTATACACCATAGCTACTTCTACTGCCACATTGCTTTTTTCATCGTGACCATCACAATAAATGGTTACCGGAATCAATGGCGTCCTGTTGGCTGTTTTGTCAATCGCTTCTACGAACTCTACAATACCCCCTTCGCTATAAAACGTTTTGGTATAATGTTTACCATCATCGCCCAATTCACGTAAATCGTTTAAAATAATAGTGATCTTTCTATTTAAAAAAGCAAGCTCTTTTAATCTGCCTTCTAAAATGTCTTTTACGTATTCGGTAGTAGTAAAAATGCTTCCATCAGGCCAAAATTGAACGCGTGTTCCCGTTTTGTCTGAAACGCCAATTTCTCTAACTGGATATTGCGGAATACCGGTAGCATATTCTTGCTCAAATGTTTTGCCTTCTCTGTTTACTGTAACGTGCAATTTTGTACTCAAAGCGTTTACACAACTCACCCCAACTCCATGCAAACCACCAGAAACTTTATAAGACCCTTTATCAAATTTTCCACCCGCATGAAGCACAGTCATTACAACTTCCAATGCACTTCTGTTTTCCTTTGTGTGCATGCCTGTTGGAATTCCTCTACCATCATCTTGAACGGTAATTGAATTGTCTTCATTAATGGTTACTGAAATGTTTTTACAATGTCCGGCTAATGCTTCATCGATTGAGTTATCTACAACTTCGTATACCAGATGATGCAGCCCTTTCACACTGATATCACCAATATACATTGCCGGTCTTTTACGAACGGCTTCTAATCCTTCTAAAACTTGAATGCTGTCGGCTCCATAACTGGTATTTTGTGGAACGGGAACTACTTCTTCTATTTCTGTACTCATAATTACTAAAAAATACTTTAAAATTTATCAAAATCGTATTTAGGCAAATATACCTAAAATAAGCGCTAATAACGGATTAATTATCCCCAATTGAAGGTGTTTTTTTCCACCCAAATTATATTTAGTTTGTTTATGTATATAGAATCACAAAAAGAGGATTCTTGAAAAATTTAATCATTAACTTTACACGCTATTAAAATGAAATCGCTACCCAATATATTAGACATTTCGAGCGCTTTGCCGTTACTATACGACGAAGTGAATATTTTACAAGATATCAATCGCCAAGTGCCTGGTTCTGTAAAATATTCAATAAAAAGATATCGCAAACAGCCCAACTGGCAAATTGAAGATTCAGGCATGTTGATTTATCATTTCGATGCGCAACATCCGGAAGAAAACCACCTAGAACTCCGTTTTTGTGTTTCTGGCAACTATTATTGTAGAGAGAAATTGATGGAGTGTGACCGTTGTAAATTTAACGAGTCGGCTAGCTGTGTTGAAAAGATTGAAAGCGTTGATGTGCTAAGCTTTATATACACACCTAGCTATCTAAACCAATTTGCAAAATCGAATAAAAATGATGGAACGCTTATTGACACCGTTGTTTCGTTTTCACATAATGAACCTTTTAATAAAATAGGCCCGCTTTGCAGCAAAACCACTTCTGCGATCCAAGCTTTGCTAAATCATAATTATACCGATACAAGAGAAAATATTTTCATAAACGCGCAAACGCAAATCATCCTATTATACAGTACAGATTGTATGTTGGGCAGTAAAGATGAAACAACATTTGGTTGTAAGTTTTTATCTAACCCAGAAGACCGCGAAAAAATCATTCAATCAAGGGAAATATTGTTGCAACATATTGGAGAACCTATAACCATTAAGGCTTTGAGCCGAAAAGTAGCCATCAACGAATGCTATCTCAAACAAGGATTTAAAGAAATATTCGGTACCACCATTTTTGATTTTTATCAAAGTCAACGTATGGAACATGCCAAATACTTACTTTACGAAAAAGGCCTAAGCGTAACCGAGGTATCCGCAATGTTGGGATATTCTTCAATTTCTCATTTTAGTACAGGCTTTAAAAATCATACGGGGTTGAAACCTTGTGAATTGCTGGGGAGGTAGATTGTTTGGTGTTTGGTGTTTGGTCAACCAGCGTAGCGACTTAAACCATTAAACCGTTAAACCTCTCAAACATCTCAAACCTCATAAACATCACAAACCCCTACAAAACCCTCTTTTTGCTTTCCTATTTCATTTCATTAACTTCGCGGACAATTTTATAAATTTTTATTTTTTACGTGTATGAAGTCTAAATACCGAGAATACCAGCAGCTTAATTTGCCCAATATTGGTAAAGAAATTCTCGAAAAATGGGAATCTGAACAATCTTTTCAAAATAGCATTTCTATTCGTGAAGGCAATAAGCCTTTTGTTTTTTTTGAAGGACCGCCAAGCGCTAACGGAATGCCAGGTATTCATCACGTAATTTCCAGAACCTTAAAAGATTTGGTTTGCCGCTATAAAACCATGCAAGGTTTTCAAGTAAATAGAAAAGGCGGTTGGGATACGCACGGACTTCCCGTTGAACTTGGTGTGGAAAAACAATTGGGTATCACCAAAGAAGATATTGGCAAAAAAATATCTGTTGAAGATTATAATAAAAAATGTCGCGAAGTGGTAATGCAGTTCAAAGACAAATGGGACGACATTACCCAAAAAATGGGTTATTGGGTAGATTTAAAAACGCCTTATGTAACTTTTGAAAACAATTATATTGAAACACTTTGGTGGTGTTTAAGCGAGCTTCATAAAAAAGGCTATTTATACGAAAGCGTAAGTATTCAACCATACTCACCTGCTGCTGGGACCGGACTTTCTTCTCATGAACTTAATCAACCAGGTACATATAAAGATGTAAAAGATACCAGTGCTGTGGTGATGTTTAAAGTAAAAAATGACACTCTTCCAGCTGCTGCTATTTCTTCTTTGGGTGAACATGCGCAAAAAGAAATGTATCTCATGGCTTGGACCACTACGCCATGGACTTTGCCTTCAAACTTAGGACTTACCGTTGGACCAGAAATTGAATATGTGTTGGTAAGCACTTTTAATCCATATACTTATTTACCCATAAATGTAATTTTAGCTAAGCCGCTAATTGGAAAATATTTCAAAGCAGATGCTGAAAATGTAGATTTCGATAGTTATAAAGAAGGCGATAAAGCTATTCCATGGAAGATTTTAGCATCGCTGAAAGGCAAAGAATTGGAAAATGCGCAATACGAACAACTTTTGCCTTTTGAAGCCAATAGTTTAGAAAAAATTATAGAAGAAACGCCTGGGGCAACACCATTCAAAGTGATCATTGGTGACTTTGTAACTACAGAAGATGGAACCGGAATTGTGCATACTGCTCCTGCATTTGGCGCAGATGATTATAAAGTTGGAAAGAAAAACAATATCGGTATTTTAACCTTGGTAGATAAACAAGGAAAATTTGTTGATGGCGTTGGGGAATACAGCGGTCGCTATGTTAAAAATTATAAAGACGAAGCGGATTATGTTGATGTAAACATTGATATTTCTGTTCGTTTAAAAATGGAAAATCGCGCCTTCAAAGTAGAGAAATACGAGCACAATTACCCACATTGCTGGAGAACAGATAAACCAATTATTTATTACCCATTGGATGCTTGGTTTATTAAGACTACCGCAGTAAAAGACAGAATGGTAGAACTAAACAAAACCATTCAATGGAAACCAGCTAGTACAGGTTCTGGTAGATTTGGCAATTGGCTAGAAAATATGGTGGATTGGAATCTTAGTCGTAGCCGCTATTGGGGTACGCCGCTTCCCATTTGGAAAACAGAAGATGGCGCAGAACAAATTTGCATTGGCTCCGTTGAGCAATTGAAATTCGAATTAAAAAAATCATTTGAAGCGGGATGTTTTGAAATTACAAACGGTCAAACACCTGATGAATACATACAACATTTGACTTCAGATTTACACAAGCCTTTTGTTGATGATATTATTTTAGTTAGCGAATCTGGCCAACCGATGAAAAGGGTTCCAGATTTGATTGACGTTTGGTTCGACAGTGGTGCGATGCCTTATGCGCAATGGCATTTCCCATTTGAAAATAAAGAAACTTTCGAAGCTAGTTTTCCTGCAGATTTTATTGCCGAAGGTGTGGATCAAACCCGTGGATGGTTTTACACCTTGCATGCATTAAGTGTGTTGCTATTTGATAGCGTTGCTTACAAAACAGTAGTGAGTAATGGTTTGGTGCTTGATAAAGCTGGGAACAAGATGAGTAAGCGTTTAGGCAATGTAGTAGATCCATTTGAAACGATTAATAATTATGGTGCCGATGCTACTAGATGGTATTTGATTACCAACGCGTCTCCATGGGATAGCTTGAAATTTGATGAAGAAGGCATTAAAGAAGTACAACGTAAATTTTTCGGCACGTTATATAATACGTATCAGTTTTTTGCGCTTTATGCCAATTTAGATGGGTTTGCATTTGAAGAAAAATATATTCCATTATCAGAAAGACCAGAAATTGATCAATGGATTATTTCTTCATTAAACACATTGGTTAAAAATGTAACTGAAAATCTAAATGCATACGAACCTACGCAAGCGGGTAGAGCAATAGAAGATTTTGTAGATGCCCAATTGAGCAATTGGTATGTTCGTTTATGTAGAAGACGCTTCTGGAAAGGAGAATATGAACATGATAAAAAATGTGCTTACCAAACATTATATGAGTGTTTAGAAACCGTTTCTCAATTAATTGCACCAATTGCACCGTTTTTTGCAGATTGGCTGTTTAACAATTTGAATGAAACCACAAAAAAGTTTCAACAAAAATCGGTTCATCACTGTTTGTTTCCGGTTGCAAATGAAGAAAGTATCAATGCAGATTTAGAAAAAAGGATGTTAATCGCACAAGATGCATCGTCTTTAATCTTGTCTATTCGTAAAAAAGTAAACATTAAAGTAAGGCAACCGCTTCAAAAAGTATTTATCCCGGCTTTAGATGCGGAAATGGCAAAAAATATTAAACAAGTAGAAGAAATCATTAAATCAGAAACCAATATCAAAGAAATTGAACTTTTAGATGCTGGAAATGATTTTATAAGAAAAAAAGCAAAGGCAAATTTCAAGACACTTGGAAAGAAATTGGGGGCTAAAATGAAATGGGCAGCCAATGAAATTGAGAAATTTGATAATGCAATGATTGAAAAAGTTCAGGCTGGAGACTATGTTCTTAATGCCGAAATGGTAGAAAAAGGGGAAGAAGCAATCATTATTTCGGGTGAAGATTTAGAAATTATTACCGATAGCATACCAGGATTTGAGATTGCTGGTAAGGGCAATTTAACCGTTGCATTGGACATTACCATTACACAAGTGCTTCAAAATGAAGGAAATGCAAGAGAATTCATCAACCGAATTCAATCCATACGCAAAGAACAAAACTTTGAACTAACCGATAAGATTAATGTAGTGGTTGGGGAAAATGATGAATTAACACCTTCTTTAATTGAATTTAAAGCATATATTTGCCGGGAAATCCTAGCCGACACGCTAGAATTTCAATCAGCATTTACTTCAAACCAAACAATTGAGGTAAATGATGTTGCTTTGTATATAAGTGTTAACAAAAAAACGATCTAGTTATGGCTAGTAAAAAACCAACAGCGAAACCAGTAGCAAAAAAAGCTGCTGTACCTGCTAAAAAAGTAGTTAAGCCGGCTGCAAAACCAGTAGCAAAAAAAGCTGCACCAGCAAAAAAAGTAGCTAAGCCAGCTCCGAAACCAGTAGCAAAAAAAGCTGCGCCTGCAAAAGCTAAAGCACCTGTAAAAAAGGTTGCAGCTCCAGCAAAAAAGGCAGTCAAGCCAATTGCTAAACCTGTTGCTAAAAAAGTAGCCGCAGTTAAAGCTAAAGTGCCTGTTAAACCTGTTTCAAAGCCTACTCCTAAACCTGTTGCCAAAAAAGCTACGCCAGTAAAAAACACAAAAGTACAAGCAACAAAACCAGTTGCTAAAAAACCCTCAAAACCAATTGCTGTTGCTAAAAAAGTAGCAACAACTAAAAATAAACCAACTCTGGTTAAAAAAGCCGAAGTTAAAAAGCCTGTTGCAGCTGTTGTTACAAAACCAAAAGCAACAACACCCACTCCCCCCATGAAATCTAAAAAAGAAGAAACAAAAAAAGCACCTGTTGTTGAAGCGCCAAAAGCGAAAAAAGCAGAAGTAGTAAAGCATGTTGAAAAAGCGCCTGTTATTAAAGCAATGGCAAAAAATCCTAAGGATATAAAAATTCCAGCAGCAAAGCCAGTTGTAATTCCTACAATAACAACAAAAACGGTAAGGAAATACTCGCCTGATTTCATGAAATCAGTTTTAGACACTCAAAAAAATGATCCAGGTGCGCCAATGGTTCGTTACTCAGATAATGATTTACAAGAATTTAGAGATTTAATTCATCGCAAGATAGATTCTGCAAAAAAAGAATTGAATTATTTGCAGGGACTTATTACGAGAAAAGATGAAAATGGTGGTGATGAAAGTGAAAACCGTTACATGACTATGGAAGATGGAAGCTTGAGCATGGAAAGAGAACAACTTAGTCAAATGGCAAGTCGCCAAATTACGTTTATCGACCATTTGGAAAAAGCTTTAATGCGCATTGAAAGTAAAACTTACGGCGTTTGTAGAGTAACCGGTAAATTAATTGATAAAGCAAGATTAAGAGCAGTGCCACATGCTACATTAAGCATCGAAGCAAAAATGGGAATAGTGAAATAATTTTATGATATACAGTATAATAAAAAAAGAGCGTTAATTACGCTCTTTTTTTATTTACACAAGTCTTTCTTTATTTGATTTAGAAATCGGGCATATTTTGAAATTAATGGAATAAAAAAACCTCCTCAACCATTAAACTTTTAAACCATTAAACCTTAAACCCTTTTAAAAAACCTACCTCACTTCCTGCATTTCTACAAGCTTGAAATAAATACCTTGTTGTGAAAGAAGCTCATCATGCGTTCCCCTTTCGGCAATTTCCCCTTTATTTAAAACGATGATTTCATCTGCGTGACGAATGGTACTTAACCGATGAGCGATTACCACTGAGGTTCTGTTATTCATTAAATTGTTTATCGCATCTTGAACCAGTCTTTCGCTTTCTGTGTCTAATGATGATGTGGCTTCATCCAATATTAAAATGGGTGGATTTTTCAAAACCGCTCTAGCAATTGTTAATCGTTGACGCTCGCCGCCACTCAATTTAGAGCCCCTGTCGCCAATATTCGTATCGTAACCTGAATCTTTTTTCTGAATAAAACTATCCGCATTGGCAATTTTTGCGGCTTCTTGAATGCTAGAAAGATTGGTAGATTCCATACCTAATGCAATATTATTGGCAATGGTATCATTAAACAAAATCGGCTCTTGGGTTACAATACTAATCAACGATCGAATTGCATGCAAAGAGTAATCTTTAATGTTTACACCATCTACCAAAATTTCGCCAGAGGTTACATCATGGAAACGAGGAATCAAATCGGCTAATGTAGATTTTCCAGCGCCACTGCTTCCCACCAAGGCAATTGTTTTCCCTTTTTCAATTTTTAAATTAATGTTCTTTAAAATAACCACATCATCATAAGAAAAACCAACATTTTTAAACTCTATACTATGTACAAATTCGTGTATCTTTTTCCCGTTTGGATTCTCATCTACCGTAACAGGCGCTTGCAATACTTGTTCAATTCTTTCAATTGCGGCAGCTCCTTTTTGCATATTGCTAAACGCAGATGATATTGATTTTGCTGGGTCTATAATGTTGTAAAACAATCCCATGTACGTCAGAAACAATGCTCCGTTCATGGCAATTTCATGCGACAAAACCAATCTTCCACCAAACCATAAAATACCAGCAAAAATGGTTACACCCATTAATTCACTCATCGGAGAAGCCATATCACGTCTAAACCCAACTTGATTTCTGGCTTTTAAAAATTCATCGCTTAACGCTAAAAATTTCTGTCTGAGTTTTTGCTCTACATTAAATGCTTTTATCACCCTTAATCCGCCTAATGTTTCTTCAATGGTTGAAAAGGTTTCACCGCTTTTTTCGGCTACTTTCATCGATTGCTTTTTTAAAGAACGACTTACTTTTCCAATGACGAAACCCATTATTGGCAAGCAAATCAAAATAAACATCGTGAGTTTCGGACTGATATAAAACAATACCGTTAGGTTTATAATGATGGCCAACGGATCTTTTATCCAACCTTCTAAAGCACCAATTACAGAGCCCTCTATTTCGTTAACATCATTGGTCATTCTACTCATGATGTCGCCTTTTCTTTGTTCGGTAAAATATCCAATAGGAAGTTGCAACAGTTTATCATGCATATCAACCCTTAATTTATTGGCTATGGCATTTTTTACCGGACCCAATGTGCGAAACGAAAGATACAGAAACAAATTTTTCAAGAAAATGGTAACTACAATTAAAATACATACAATCCCTAAAGCTGAAAATGACTCCCCATTTTTAATCAAATTCCCTAAGTAATCATTTACCCATTGCATTACAAAATTGGAGTTCGATTTAATACTTGTTGATTGATTAACGCCAAAAAGCAGCTGTAAAAATGGGAACAGCATGGCTAAAGACAGCACGGAAAAGAAAATAGACAACAAAATGGTGATGAGATATTGAATAATCGCAGGTTTGTACGATTTTAAATAATTAAAAATTCTGGAATATCGCTTCATGATGTAATAATATAAATCTAAGTTGGCACAAAGTAACTAATTTTACAGCGAATAAAAGGATAATGCCATGATTGAAGGTAAAAGACAAAAACAAGTTGCAGCTGTACTTGAAAAAGAATTGAATGAAATTTTTCAACGATTAGGCTTAACCATGCTTCAGGGAGGTATGGTTTCGATAGCTGGCGTAAAGATTACACCTGATTTATTTGATGCGAGAATTTACCTGAGTTTTTTTAAAGTGAGCGATCCAATTGCCACACTTAAAACAATTCAAGATAGATCGTGGGAAATTAAAAAAGAACTTACTACGCGTGTAAGACATCAACTTAGATCGATGCCTCAACTTAATTTTTATATTGATGACACTTTGGATTATGTAGATAAAATAGACAAGTTGTTTAAAGACATCAAAACACAAGAAGAACAAAACAAACCAAAACAAGACTAAACATGTATTTAGATTTTGCTTGGAGATATTTTAAGGCAAAGAAATCTGCCAACGCAATCAACATTATTTCATGGATTACAACAGGTGTTATTGCATTTGCCACTTGTTGTCAAATATTGGTACTCAGTGTTTATAATGGTTTTGAAGATTTGGTAAAATCACTATACAATTCTTTCTATTCAGAAATTAAAATCATTCCCGCTACGGGAAAAACAATTACACTAAATGCTGAATTAATTAATAAAATTAATCGCAATGATTTTGTAGAAATCGCTTCATACAACATTGAAGAAAAAGCACTTTTGAAAAATGGCGATTACCAATCGGTCGTAAAAGTAAAGGGTGTTGATAAAGATTTTCAAAACCTTGGAAACATTTCGGATAAAATCATCAAAGGAAAATATCAATTGGGGAATATTGATACGCCGAAAATCGTTGTTGGCTATGGTGTTCAACAAGCCTCGGGTATTGTTTTAAATGAAGCTTTTGGCCCAGAAAAATTATCGATTATTCTGCCAAAATCGAATGCTGTTCAAAGCGATCCGCTATCAAATTTAAGTGAAGGTGTTGTTCAAGCTTCTGGCGTGTTTTCCATTCAACAAGAATTTGACAACAGTTATGCAGTCACGAATATTGATTTTTTAAGACAGCAAACTGGAATGCCAGAAAATACTTTTTCGGCAATTGAAATAAAATTGAAAAAAAATACAGACGCAAAAAAAGCGATTGATTTTTTAAAAACGATTACAGGGAAAAATACAATAGTACAAAATCGGTTTGAACAAAATGCCTCATTATACCAAACCATGGCCATTGAAAAATGGGCAATTTATTTTGTTCTTACTTTAATCTTAATCATTGCAGCTTTCAATATGATCAGCGCATTAACCATGTTGGTGTTGGAAAAAAAGCAAGATATTTCTATCCTTCAGAGTATGGGTGCATCATCAGCCCAAATAAAGAAAATATTTTTAAGCGAAGGTTTCTTGTTGGGGATAATAGGCACTTCGATTGGCGTAGTTTCTGCAATTGTAATTTGTTTGCTTCAACTCAAATTTGAAATTATAAAAATACAGGGTGGATCGTTTTTAATTGATTACTTCCCGGTAAAAATGTTGTTGACAGATTTTCTTATGGTTATTTGCGTTGCCTTTATTATTGTATTCATTGCTTCGTGGCTACCCGCACACAAAGCATCTAAGCAACCACTAATGTTGAAATAAATACTAATAATCTCCAAGCGCTTCAGGAAGTTGTGCCAATGCTTTTGCCAATTGCTCGTCGTTTGGCGCAATACCATGCCATTCGTGCGTGCCTTCCATAAAATCAATGCCTTTACCCATTTCGGTTTTCATTAAAATCACAACAGGTTTTTGATTGCCCAATAATGATTTGGCTTTGTTTAAACCTGCAATCACTTCTTCCATATTGTTGCCGTCCATTTCTGTAACAATCCAATCAAATGCTTCAAACTTTGCTTTCAAATTCCCCAATCCCATTACATCTTTTGTAGAACCATCGATTTGTTGGCCATTGCAATCTATTGTTGCAATTAAATTATCAACTTTTTTATGTGCTGCAAACAAAATAGCTTCCCAATTTTGGCCTTCATCCAATTCGCCATCACCCAATAACGCAAAAACTGTTTTGGAATCGTTGTTTAATTTTTTGGTTAAAGCTGCGCCAATAGCTACGCTTAATCCTTGTCCCAATGAACCACTTGCCATTCTTACGCCTGGTAAATGATCATGTGTGGTTGGATGGCCTTGTAAACGGCTATTTATTTTTCTAAAACTTGCCAATTCTGATACAGGGAAATATCCGCTTCTCGCCAAACAGCTGTAAAAAACGGGTGATATGTGCCCATTGCTTAAAAAGAACACATCTTCATTAACCCCATCCATTGAAAATTGAGGATTATGATGCATTACATCAAAATACAAGGCAGTTAAAAAGTCTGTACAACCCAAAGATCCGCCTGGGTGACCACTCTGAACAGCATGTACCATCCTTACAATATCTCTTCTAATTTGTGATGCAGTTTGTTTTAAAGTATTTATTTCCACAATATTTTGATTTATGAAATGCAAACCTAAATCAAAACTTTACAAAGTCAAAGAATTAAAAAAATGATTTTCTAAATTCAATAAACAAATTGATTGATTGATTATTATTTGAAATTCCTTCACATTACTGAAAAATATATCAAAAAACGAAACATAAATTAATATTTGGCAAAAGCGTAATTCGAAACTAAATTGATACATTTGTAGTCAGCATTTATTTAAGACTAATGGATAATATTTTCCTATGTGGCGGCTTGTCGTTTTTAATTACCTTTTTTGCTATCCCTGTAATCATTCAGGTAGCAAAAGAAAAACGACTATTCGACGAACCTGATGAACGTAAAATTCATCAAGTAGTCATTCCTACTTTGGGAGGATTGGGCATCTTTTCAGGATTTGTTTTTTCAATTCTAATGGGCGTTTCTTTTGGGAAACATCCTGAATTTCAATTTTTCATTGCTTCTACTATTGTTGTATTCTTTTTAGGTTTGAAAGATGATATTCTAATCATTTCCCCCTCTAAAAAATTTATTGGCCAAGTGATTGCAGCAGGAATTTTGGTTCAATTTGGCGGTATTCAAATCAATAGCTTACATGGTTTATTGGGCATTCATACAATACCGCATTTAGCGAACTTGGCTCTTTCCGTGGTAACGATAGTAATGATAATCAATTCATTCAATTTAATTGATGGCATTGATGGTTTGGCTGGTGCATTAGGCATTATTTCCACAGCTAGTTTTGGGATTTATTTTATTTTGGTGCATGAAACGGCATATGCTACAATGTCACTGGCGCTAACGGGCAGTTTAATTGCGTTTCTTATTTTTAATTTTCCACCTGCAAAAATCTTCATGGGCGATACCGGCTCATTGTTGTTGGGATTGGTTAACTCAATTTTGGTGATTAAATTCATCGCCATTGCTTCTGCAGGAAATCATAGCATTTCATTTCATTCTGCTCCTGCTATTGGCTTTTCAATTCTAATGATTCCTTTGTTTGATACCATTCGGGTTTTTAGTTTGCGTATTTTAAATAGAAGATCACCTTTTAGTCCAGACAGAAATCATATTCATCATTTTTTATTAGATGCTGGATTTTCACATCAACAAGCTACTTTAATCTGTGTGTTAACAAACTTATTGTTTATCGGAATTGCTTTGTTTTTTGATGGATTGGGCGTAAATTATGTATTCCTCATCCTAATTGGTGTGGGAACTATATTTATGTGGTCAATCTATTTATTAAAAAACAAAAATCAAAAAATAGATTCGAAAATGGCCGATCTGAAAAAAGATACAGTTAGTTCACATCGTTTTTTATCTACAAAACCAGAAGTTTTAGAGGTTGATTAAAAAAATCAAATTGTTTCTTTTAGCGTTTTTATAAAAAACCTTTTCAAATAAAACTAGTTTTCGATATTTTTGCGCACAATTTTATAATTTATGTCAGATATAAACCAAATATTGACCGATACAGAAACTACAATGACTAAAGCAATTGGTCATTTAGAATCGGAACTTACAAAAATTAGAGCTGGAAAAGCAACACCATCAATGCTTGATGGTATAATGGTAGATTATTATGGCAACCCAACACAATTAAGTCAGGTTGCCAACATTTCAATATTAGACGCTCGAACAATCTCCATTCAACCTTGGGAAAAATCAATGTTACAACCTATTGAAAAAGGTATTATGGCTGCAAACATTGGCATTACTCCACAAAATGATGGTGTAAACATTCGTTTGTTTTTACCCCCATTAACCGAGGAAAGAAGAAAAGAATTGGTAAAAAAATGTAATGGAGAAGGTGAAAATGCAAAAATCTCCATTCGAAACATCAGAAGAGATGGTATTGAACAAATCAAAAAATTACAAAAAGACGGCGTAAGCGAAGACGAATGTAAATCAGCTGAAATTACAGTGCAAGAAACAACAGATAAATTTATCGCACTTGTTGAAAAACACCTTGTAGCTAAAGAAAAAGAAATCATGTCTGTTTAGGATTTTTTGAAATAACGTAACCGTTGATTTAAAAAATGTACGAATGGTTTAAATCGGGTTTTATCATTCGAGAAACATGACTCATTTTAATAAGAATATTGGGAAATGTTTAATCATTGGGATAAAATGTTTGGCACCTTCTAAGATGAATTGGATTAAGCACTTGTAAAATTTGGACTTGCAAAGCCATTGCCACCAAAAAACAATGCATTAAAACTCATTTTCAAAAGTGGACATCAATAAAAAACGAGATCTCTAAAAAGGTTCCTTTCTCTTCCCAATTTAAATAGGTGTTTGTGCCGCCAGGTATGAGCCACGATGGTCCTTCATTTACTAGTGAACAATTGAGAAAACAACACACTGCTAAATAATTGCCTTAATTCCGTTAATTTCATGATATGCAAATCATACAGGTAGATACCCCTTTATTGGCTAAACAATTTATAGATGTTGCGGGTTTAATTTATGCCAATGATGCAAATTGGATACAGCCCTTAAATAAAGACATTGAAGAGGTTTTTGATGAAAAAAAGAATAAAGCATTTCGGTTTGGAAAAGCAATTCGATGGATTCTAAAAAACAATGACGGACAATTAATTGGAAGAATTGCTGCTTTTCAAAATCAAAAATATAAAAACAAGGGTGATGAAATGCCCGTTGGTGGAATCGGTTTTTTTGAATGTATCAACAATCAGGATGCAGCAGATTTATTGTTGGATAATGCACGCCATTGGTTAACAAAAATGGGGATGGAGGCCATGGACGGCCCAATAAATTTTGGGGAAAGAGATCGTTGGTGGGGCTTGGTAACAGAAGGATACAAATCGCCATTGTATGGCATGAATTACAATCCACCTTATTATAAAACGCTTTTTGAAAATTACGGTTTTAAAGTTTTTTACAACCAGATTTGCTTGGGCATGAATACAAAAGCACCTTTGCAAAAAAAGATTTGGGAAAGGCATGATTTGGTTGCATTAGACACTAACTTTTCTGCAAAACATGCCACAAAAAAAGATCTTGAAAAATATGCAACAGACTTTTCAATTGTTTACAATAAAGCTTGGGCAGGTCATTCGGGGATGAAACAAATTGCAAAAGAACAAGCGATTTTAATGTTTAACAAAATGAAGCCGGTAATGGACGAAAGGCTTTTATGGTTTGCTTACTACAATTCGGAGCCGATTGCTATTTTTATAAGTATCCCGGATTTGAATCATTGGTTTAAACATTTGAAAGGTAAATTTGGACTTTTGCAAAAACTGCAATTTTTATGGATAAAGCAATTTAAGCCCAACAAAAAATTTACAGGGCTGGTATTTGGTATCATACCTGAGTTTCAAGGCAAGGGCATAGATTCTTATATTGTAGCTGAATCAGCTAAACTAATGCAGGAAAAAGTGGTTCCATATAGTGATTTCGAAATGCAGTGGATTGGCGATTTCAATCCTAAGATGCTGAATATTGCTCAAAATCTTGGGGATGTATTTCCATCTAGAACATTGGCTACTTATAGATATATTTTTGACCCTACAATAACATTTAAAAGGCACCCAATTTTATAAAGGTTGCCATTAATAGTTTAAATTTGAAATCTAAAACACCGCAATAGCGTTTAGAATATGGATAAATTTATCGTTTCCGCAAGGAAATACCGCCCTCAAAATTTCAATACTGTTGTTGGTCAATCGCATATTACCACTACATTAAAAAATGCCATAAATAACAATAAGCTTGCACATGCTTTTTTATTTTGTGGACCAAGGGGTGTAGGGAAAACTACATGCGCACGTATTTTAGCAAAAACCATTAATTGCGAAAACAAAACCCCAGATGGCGAAGCTTGTAACACTTGTAACAGCTGCGTTTCATTTGATCATGGAAATTCATTTAATATAAATGAGCTGGATGCAGCCAGTAACAATGGTGTGGATGCAATAAAAGATTTGATAGAACAAGTTCGTTTTCAACCACAAGCAGGACGCTACAAAGTATATATCGTGGATGAGGTTCACATGCTCACTTCTCATGCGTTTAATGCGTTTCTAAAAACGCTGGAAGAACCTCCAGCCCATGCCATTTTTATTTTAGCGACTACAGAAAAACATAAGATTTTACCCACCATATTAAGTCGTTGTCAAATTTTTGATTTCAAAAGAATTACAACAAATGATACGGTAACACAACTTGAATCCATCACAGAAAAGGAAAACATCCAAGCCGAAAAAGCAGCGCTTCATGTGATTGCTCAAAAAAGCGAAGGTTGTTTGAGAGATGCGCTTAGTATTTTGGATAAAATCGTGAGCTTTACCGGTGGGAATTTGACCTATCAAAATACGTTGGAGCATTTGAATATTTTGGATGAAGATTATTTCTTCCGATTTATTGAACACCTTACCCAACAGCAACTTCCTGATGCACTTTTGTTGCACGATGAAATAAATCAAAAAGGATTTGAAGGAGATACTTTACTGGATGGATTTGCAGAATTTATCAGAAACATCTTGGTTTGTAAAGATGAAAGAGCTTTAAAATTGCTGGATGTCGCTATTGATTTCAAGCCTAAGTACTTACAAATTGCAAACAAGGTAGAAACAGGTTGGTTGATTGCTACGCTAAATTTAATCAGCGAATGTGCGATATCCTATAAAGTTGTACGCAACAAGAAATTACACATCGAATTGCTTCTAATAAAACTAAGCTATTTAAGTCAAGCCATACAATTATCGGTGAATGAAAATGGTTTAGAAAAAAAAAAGATAACTGAGCAGAATAAAGTGCTTTCTTTCAAATCTTTACCCATTATTGAAGCTGTTGAAGTTCTTTCAAAAAAGATTGTAGCAAGCCAGCCAACAAAATCAAGCTCTGAAGCGAAACTTATCATTCAAGAACCCAAGCCAACAATAGCTACTCCTAAAACGATAGTTGAAAAAAATCAACCCGAAAAAGTGAGCAATAAACTTGGGTCGTTGGCATCAATAAAAAACAGGGTAATATTAGAACAGCAAAAGTTAAATAGCTCAAAGCCCATAACACCAGAATTACTACAAGAAGCTTGGGGATTATTTATAGATAGACTTAGTGCCGATAACAATCATTCATCTGCAACCAATTTTAAATTTGCCGAGCTAAGAGTGATAGATGCAAACAATTTCGACATTGTAGCAGAATCCGTAATACAACAAAAATTCATTGAAAGTGAAAGGGCTGCTTTGATAACACATATGCAGCAATTTTTTGAAAATAGATTTTTGAAATACAATGTTTTATTAGAAGAAAAAGAAACGTTTACAGAACAGCCAGAAGTACAAAAAAACACCAAAGAAAGGTTTGCATTATTGGCTGCTAAGTTTCCATTACTAAAAGATTTAAAAGAAAAATTAAATTTAGACCTAGAAATTTAAACAAACACCGGAATTTGTATGAAATAATAGAAACCTTCTAACAATTCTGTATGATATTTAAAGGTTTTTGTATTAATTTCGAGCATCTAAAAAATTGAAATAAAAATATTATGGCAGAGGTATTAAGAATGCCCCGTTTGAGTGATACAATGACTGAGGGTAAAATAGTTAATTGGAACAAAAAAGTGGGAGATAAAATCAAGCCGGGAGATGTATTGGCAGAAGTGGAAACTGACAAGGCCACGATGGAACTCGAAAGTTATAATGAAGGCACTTTGCTATATATTGGCGTGGAAGCGGGAAATGCAGTTGTAGTAGATGGCATCCTTGCAGTAGTTGGTAAAGAAGGTGATGAATTTCAATCTTTATTACAAGGTGCTCCAGTTGCGGCTACTTCAACTCCAACAGAAGCAAAACAATCAGAAGCCGTTGTTGAAACTGTTGCTGCAGAAGCTGTATCTTCAGTTTCATCAAGTGATGATGACCGAATCAAAGCATCGCCATTAGCAAAGAAAATTGCTGCAGATAAAGGAATAGACTTAAGTAAGTTAACAGGAAGTGGCGATAATGGAAGGGTAATTAAAAAAGATGTAGATCAATATACACCAAGTGCTGCACAACAAAGTTCAGCTTCAACTGCAACAGTAGCAGCGTTTTTACCAAATGGAACTGAAGGGCACACTGATATCGCTTTAACACAAATGCGTAAAACAATTGCACGCAGGTTAAGCGAAAGTAAATTTAGTGCACCGCATTTTTATCTTACTATAGAATTAAACATGGATAACGCCATGACTTCTAGAAACGCTATCAATGAAGTTAGTCCGGTAAAAATTTCTTTCAACGATATGATCATCAAGGCATGTGCATCAGCATTACGCCAACATCCTGATGTAAACAGCAGTTGGATGGGAGATTTCATTCGTCAAAATCATCATATTCACATTGGTTCTGCTTTAGCAATGCCTGATGGTTTAATTGTTCCAGTAATTAAGTTTGCGGATCAAAAGTCTTTATCACAAATTGCAGCAGAAGCAAAAGGTTTATACGCAAAAGCAAAAGATAAAAAAATTCAACCTTCAGAATTTACAGGCAATACATTTACCATTTCTAATTTGGGGATGATGGACATCGAAGAGTTTACGGCCATCATCAACCCTCCAGACAGCTGTATTTTGGCTGTTGGAAAAATAAAAGAAGTGGTAGTTAAAAAAGGCGAAGGGTTTGGCGTATCAAACTTCATGAAAGTGACATTAAGTTGCGATCATAGAAGTGTTGATGGTGCAGTAGCAGCAAGCTTTTTGCAAACACTCAAAAAATTCATAGAGAATCCAGTAACCATGCTGGTTTAATATCTTTAAAGGCGGTTTATCCGCCTTTTTTTATACCTAAACAAATTCCTATGTTGCACATCAATGAAAATCAGTCTATCGTTTTATTTGATGGCGTTTGCAATTTGTGTAACTCGGCTGTAGCGTTTATCATTAAACGAGATAAGAAAAAAATATTTAACCTCTCGCCATTACAAAGTAGTTTCAGTGAAACTTTAAACGAGCAATTCCATTTTAAACAACCGCTTTTAAACAGCATTATTTTAATAGAAAACAACAAAGTATATTATAAATCTACCGCTGCATTAAGGGTGGTAAAAAAACTAAGCGGGCCAATAAAAATCCTCTACATTTTTATCATAATTCCCCCATTTATAAGGGACGCCGTTTATTCGGTTATTGCCAAAAATAGATACAGGTGGTTTGGGAAGAAGAGTTGTGAGGTAACAGAGGTTTGAGAGGTTTGAGAGGTTTGAGAGGTTTGAGATGTTCAATAAGTTCAATGGGTTCAAAAGGTTAGATTATTCCTTTATTTTATCTGCTTCCACTTTCTTATTCCTAATTTATTATTCTACCCCTATAAGGATAAATGAATGTTCAACCTTCCGAAATTCAACGCCAAACGCCAAACAACAAACAACAAACGCTTTAATTCAACACCAAACGGCAAACACCAAACGTTTTGAATTCCCAAATTGGAACGAAATCTAATCTAGCATCTTTCATCCCCCCTTCAAAATTTATCCCCCTCCCACATAATAAACTTCCTTTCACATACGTTATAGTGAAGCAATTCCTTATTTTAAGTAAGCATTGCATATAATTTAATCTAAAATATACCCAATATGAAAAACTTAAAACAAACCATTTTTGCGTTATTTATTGGCCTTTGCGTTACCTCTGCACAAGCTCAAAAATCAAATGAATTAAAAAAATCGCTTTTTACAGAATTTCCTGGAAGTATTGAGATTTCAAAAAATACATTAAAAAATACGTTGGTTTCAATGCCAGGTCAATTGGTTTCAATTCCGTTTAATGAAAAATTTATTTTTACCGGAAAAGTAGTTAGTAATGAAATGAAATATGCTGATTTACAAACCATGGTCATCAAATCTGAGCTATATCCCAATACACTTTTTCAACTTTCTAGAATATCGAATAAAGACAACTCCATTTCATACATAGGGAGAATTATGAACAATGAAGCAATGGAAGTGTATGAAATTAAAAGCTATTTGGCGGATAATTACAGCCTGCAAAAAATAGATTTAGACAAAATACTTCAAGATTGCAGCTATTAATATCAAAATTTAAAAACTTAATTCCGATAAAAACAGACCAATGAAAAACTTTACCAAATCAACTTTAGTTATTTTAATCACCCTTTCGGCAAATTTTGCTTTTGCATTGCCCAAATTAAATAGTCTTACCTCTGCAACCGCAACCATATTTTTAGACTTTGATGGACAAACAGTTTCTAGTGCATATTGGAATGGAGGAAATAAATTATATTGTGTTGCACCATCATTAACAGATGCACAAATCACAGAAATATTTCAACGTGTATCTGAAGATTACCGTCCTTTCAATGTAAATATTACAACAGATTCTACAAAATTTTTATCTGCTCCTTTATCAAGAAGAATTAGAATTATTATTACGCCTACAAGCAGCTGGAAGCCAAATGTAGGTGGTATTTCATTTGTGGGGTCTTTTACTTGGGGCGATGATACGCCATGTTTTGTATTTTCTGATCGCCTTGGACCAAATAACACCAAATTTATTGCAGAATGTTGTAGCCACGAAAGCGGTCATACTTTAGGTTTATCACATCAATCTAAATACAACACCAATTGCACGTTAGCTGAAACATACAGTACAGGAAATGGTACAGGTGAAACTGGTTGGGCACCTATCATGGGAAATAGTTATAATCGTAACATGACAGGTTGGAACAATGGCCCAACTCCTTATGGATGTGCAAATACTCAAGATAATTTAAGTATCATAACAAACGCAAACGGATTTGGCTATCGCACAGATGATTACTCAGATTCTTTGGATGCAAATTCATACACCTTAAGCAGTACATCTTTTAGTAACGGTGGTATCATTACAACCAATACCGATAAAGATGTGTTTAGATTACAATTCACACAAAATTCAACACTTCACATTGATGCAACTCCATATAGTAATGGCGTTGGTAACAGCGGATCAAATCTTGACATCAAATTGTTGTTATATAACGAAGCAAAACAATTAATCAGAACTTATGATCCATTAACATCATTATCTGTTAGTTTGGATACTTCTTTAAAAACAGGAATTTATTATTTAGCCTTAGATGGAACAGGAAATGCAAATGCCAACAATTACAGCAGTATTGGTTCATATACGATAACTGGATTTAGAAGTGCTTTACCAATAACAAAAGTATCATTAAGTGGTAGCTTAGTAAAAAATGCACATCAATTAAATTGGGATATTATTACAGATGAGCCATTACAAAAATTAGAAATTGAAAGTTCATTAAATGGAGAGCGGTTCGATAAAATTTCTACGATAACAAGTCAATCGAAAGTATTTACGTGCTTGCCTACAGATAATAACAATAGATTTTATCGTTTAAAAGCGACATCTGTTTACAATCAAATTATGTATTCAAATGTTATTTATTTAAAAGGAATAGAAACTAAAATAAAAGCATTCACAATTAGCAATTTTGTATCTGATAAAATTTCATTAACCGCTAACGAAAACTACCAATACAAACTAATGGATAATTATGGTAGAGTATTGGAAATGGGAAGCGGATATAAGGGGAATCAACAAATCAATATGATCGGAAAGAGTTCTGGCATATATTTCCTACAACTTTTTGGAGCAACTCAAAAAATGACAGAACGCATTATTAAACAATAAAACCAAGATTTAAAAAATGAAAAGCCGGCTTTGATAGTCGGCTTTTTTTGTTTTGGGAAGCCCCCTTCCCCAGCCCTTCCCCCGAAAGGTGAAGGGAGCTTGATCAATCTAAATTTCATGATTTTCAAAATATTAAAAAGATTCTAGAAACAAAATAGGGAAAATACTTCCAACCTTTTGAATAAATTCTCTAAGAGAATTATTTCTTCACACTAAGGCACGAAGACGCGAAGGCTCTAAGTATTTTAAAAACAAAAATGCTGATAAATAGAATTTGTTTCCAACCTTTTGAACCCATTGAACTCATTGAACGTTTTCTAAATACGAAGACGCAAAGGCACAAAGTTTGATAAAACAAAGATGCTAATAAATGGAAAACACTTCCACCTTTTGTAAGGGTTGAAAATCTTCAACCCTTACAAAACTCAAACTCCCTTCACCTTTGGGGGAAGGGTTGGGGATGGGGCTTCCTCTACTGTATAACCACCTTCCCAGTTTCCAAAATCTCTCCATTAGCATCCGTAAGTGCCAAAGCATAAACACCCGAACTCAAATGAGAAGCATCCACATCCATGATTTGATAAGATGCAGTAAGGATAAATGATTGCTTGTATACTCTTGCTCCTTTTGTATCGTAAATTGTAATAAATCTTGGTAAAGCATTATAAGGAACTCCCTCAAATCTTACTTTAAACTTACCATTGTTAGGATTTGGGAAAATAAATGTGTACGTTAAAATAGTATCTCTAACATTGATGTTTTCTGAACTGTTTACACAACCATTTAAATCAACTACAGAAACACTGTAATTACCTAAAGAAGCAGACGTGACATTTATTGTACTTGAATTTTGTCCTGTTAACAGTGTTCCATTATTGTACCAATTGTACGTATTAACACTAGAATTTACATTTGCTGTTAAATTAATATTTTGTCCAGGGAAAATAACAGTAGAAGGGGAAGCTGTTATAGAAATCAGTGGCAATTGATTTACCGTAATTGTAGCAACATTTGAATTAACACTAGTACATACATTTGTTATTACCACCCTGTATTTATTATTGTTCATCGAAAAAGTTAGATTGTTTAAAACGATGCTGCTGTTGGTTTCGCCCGAAATATTGTTAAACACTGTACCGCCATCAGTACTCACTTGCCATTGATAAGTAATGTTTGGATCATTTGAAGATGCTGAAATAGTCACATTTTTGCCTACACAAACTGCTGAACTAGTTGGTTGAGCATTAATTGAAGGCCCGTTATTTATTGTTAATACAGCATTGGTTGAAGTTATTGCACTCGGACAAGTTGTGCTATTTACAATTACATGATATTGATAATTGTTCATGGCATTTGTAACATTATTTATTGAAAGAGTTGCATTTGTTTCGCCTGAAATATCTGTAAAACTTACACCGCCATCAGTACTCATTTGCCATTGGTAAGTTAAGTTCGTTCCAGAAACGATTGCATTAAAACTTGCATTATTTCCTAAGCAAATGTTAGCATTAGATGGTTGTGAAACTATTGTAGCTGTTGAGTTAACTGTTAAAACAACATTCGAAGTAACTATAGGTGTAGTACCACATCCCAATATATTTAAATGAAATAATTGATTGTTCATTGATGAAGTAACATTGGTTAGATTTAATGTTGTACTATTTGCACCTTGAATATTTGTAAACGTTGTTCCACCATCTTCACTTACTTGCCATTGATAACTTTGAACAGTTCCAGACGTTTGTGCATTAAATGTTACATTTCCACCTGCACAAATAGTTTGAGAAACAGGCTCTGATACTATTGTTGGAGGCGTTGTTACGGTTAATGTTGCCGCTAAAGAAGTAGCTGTTGATGGACAATCATTGGTTACTATAACCCTGTATTTGTTGTTGCTTAAACTTAACCCAACATTATTTATTGTATATGTTGCACTTGTTGCACCACTGATATCATTAAACGTCAAACCACCATCATTACTCACTTGCCATTGGTAAGTTGGATTGGTACCTGTAATTGCTGGAGTAAATGTTATGTCTCCGCCAACACATGCCGTTACGTCTGATGGTGGCGTTCCAACAGCTGCAGCCACACAAGTATTTTGTGGATTGATGATGGTAAACGTATCGGTGATGGCTACACGAGTGCCATTGCTTCCAAACAAATTACTTTGAATTTCTACAACTGCTTGATTTTTAAAGGCGATATCATCAACATACCATCCTTCCAAATTTGTTCCTACATCTGTAGTAAATCTAAATCTGATTTTGATATTCTGGTTGGCGTATGGAGTTAGATTAACTTTTGTTTTGATAAATTTATTATCACTACTTCCAGACCATGCTCTTCTTCCGTTTAATAGTGTCGTTGCATCCATAGTAGCAATATATCCGCCACTTAAGAAATTTGGTTGCATATCATTCCAAGTTGCACCTCCGTCTGTACTTGCTTCAAGTACACCCCCATCATACGTGCTTTCGCAATTATACCAATGACGGAATGTTAATGGTGGCGGTGTTGCACCTAGCGCAATTGGGTTTGTCAATACCAATGATTGATCAGATTGAATATCAAGATTAGTTGAAAAATATGATTTAGTAGGACTAAAACTTCTTGCATTTGAAACAATCCAGTTTCCAGCTGTTGTAGAAGTTGTTGTCCAATATGGTGAGGTTCCAGGACCATTTGCTGAATCTTCTAATAAACTTACCGTTGGGAAATAGCTTCCTGGATTTGTTCTTACGGTAAATGAATACTGTTGTGATTGACCGGCTGCTTGTGTTACGATAAAGCTCACCACACGATTCGCTGCATTATAGGTTCCGCCGCTTATATACGTTACGTTTGTTGGCAAAGTATCTGTAAGTAAGAAATTGGTAATTCCACCACAATTATCTGTAGTTATTGTGTTGGTGTACGTAACATTATCGCCTTCCAAAACTTGTTGCACACTTTGTGTTAATCTTAATGTTGCTGTTCCAACCGTGAAGTCTGCTACCTGATCAGTTACACTTCCAGATGAACCTTGCGAAGCGAAAGCACCCATCCCTCTTCTTCTGAAAGCTTCCCAAATTGCACATAAATGTGCCCCACCATATAAAATTTGATCGGCTTGTAATATTGCATTTCTTGCGTCAATAAAGCCAGGACTACAAGGCTGTAACTTCATACCCTCTGTTACCAAACGTAATGCAATGCTGTTACCCCCTTGATTCGTGGTATCAAATAAATTAGGATTAATGAACCCTACTTGATTAATAATATTCCATGTCATATCCCAAAGCGCAGCACACCAAATTTCACCTCTATCATGAACTGCAGAAGAAATTGTAGCAGCATATACTTTATTATTAACATTAAAATTGGTACAATAACGCTGCGAACGAATGCCTAAAGAAGCTGCCGATTGTCCGGAAGCATATGTACCTATTGACCTTGGCGAACTGAATCCTGTGGTCAAAGTAGATGTTGCCCAGTTTTGTGTAAACATTAAACTATAATAATCACTCCAGCCTTCACCCATTTGTTCTGCGTTTTGTAAACATCCAGCTTGTGCAGGTCCACCAGTTAAACGATTTGAAATACCATGTGCAAATTCGTGACTGATGATGCCATTATCTACATCGCCATCTTTTTGAATACCATTTCCCCAAAGATACATTTGCATTCTTCCACTTCCACCATCTGGAGGCGTAGCAAAATTAGCATTGTTTGTTCCAGAGCCATCCTGTGCATCTGCTAACACAAAATCATTTTGAGCACCACCACGTCCAAGGTTAGACGCTTGGAAATTTCCAGATACTTCATCAAACCCATATTGATAACTTAAATCATGAATAATGTTATTCCAATAAAATAAATTGGTGATATTAAATTGCTGATTTTGAACTGGAGAAATTTGCGTTGGTGTAACGGTGAAATTTGGTGTAAATTCAAAACTTAATGGCTCAGTTTGCGTAGTTGATGTAGCCGGAATACCCGTTCCATTATTACCATTTCTATCTTCTTGTGCCCAAACATTGTTTCCTCTAGTATAATTAAAATCCAATGTACCATTATTATGCCATTTTAAAGTGGTTGCATTTCCAGGCGTTAATGTCCATGGGTTAGTTACCACAGCATGTGCACCACCATTATGTTGTGGGCTTTCTGCAGGATAAGGAATAACTCGGTAAGTAGCATTATTTACAATACTTGGACTGTTTTCTAAAATTTGATTTTGTGAAAAAGTTGGTGAAACATTATCAAGTGAAATAACTTCATTTTTAGAGTGATCATGTAAATGTAAAAACCCGATTTCTGGTTCACCCCAATTACAAGTAACGGTATAATTATCTATACCTACAATCGAATTATCATTTGCATTTACGCGAATCATCCAATAATCAGAAGCGTTTGTTGGGATCAAATAAACTTGCCAACATAGCACTATTTTTTTACCTTCTTCAATTGGAACCCAAACCAATTCAGCAGTTATATTTTCTCTTGATACATTCATTTTGTCAAAGAAAACTTTATGGCCATTTTTTTCAACCTTGATGATTTCAAGATTTCTTGAGGTTGATAACTTACGATCAGACATTGCAGATAAAACTGCAGATGTTGCATCAATTGAAGGGATTCCATTATTGCCAAGCGTTCTTTTTTCTATTCCTGAAATTCTACTTCCTGTTTTAGAAACCAATTTTCCTGTTTTAAATGCCAACGTTTGTATTTGATTGTAAATTGGCAAACCCAAATGCGACTGTTGAACATAAATCATTTGCAGATTTGAATAATTGTTGTTGTAAGCATCACTAATGATTGAGTTATTTAAATCAGCTGTATTTAATCCAAGCTCAATGCTATTTTGTTGTAGCAATTTCATTGCATCAGCTTGAGAAATATTCTGAGCAAAAGTTGTGATAATAGATAAAACAGAAAAAATAACGAGTAGAATTTTTTTCATATAAAATATTCGATTTTGGTTTGTAAAATCGCGACGTAAAATACATCTTTTTTGTCACTAACTCCCGCCTGTTTAATAAAAAAAGGGTCCCGATGAGGAGACCCTTAACAATTTCAAATGTATTTTTTTATAACTTGATTAGTTTTCCAGAATTAATTTTATTCCCTTTACTATCATTAACCATTATCATATACGTTCCGGCCGCTAATTTTTTAGCAATCACTTCAATCTTTTCATAGTTGGTAGTCAAATTGAATGCTTGCGAAATAACCTTTGCTCCTTTTGAATCATATATCGTAATTTT
The DNA here is from genome assembly GCA_027489035.1 of Chitinophagaceae bacterium. Taxonomy (GTDB): domain Bacteria; phylum Bacteroidota; class Bacteroidia; order Chitinophagales; family Chitinophagaceae; genus Ferruginibacter. Next base: position 200,952 of record JAIYAN010000023.1, on the reverse strand, counting down.
TCCAGATTGACTTTGACCTCTCCCAAAAAATTGTATATAAAACTGTCCATTATTTGGATTAGGATAAATAAACATATTGCTCGTTGCAGAATCTCCAATTATCAATGTATTCGAAATGTTATTACACTCAGATAATGCCTTTGCTGTGTAGCTTCCCCTGCCTTCAAAATCAACTGTCAATGTATTGCCGGTTACTCCAGAAATTAAATTTCCATTTTTAAACCAATTAAATGAAGTACTTGCTGGAACTGAACTTGCTGTTAATGTTGTAGATAGCCCAGGGAATAGATTTTTATACGGAGATGCTTGAATGGATACAATTGGTGAAGCTGAAATGTTTAATGTTGCTGTTGTACTAACGTTTCCACAAGGATTAGCAGATACTATTGCCCTGTACTTGTTGTTGTTCATGTTAGTTGTAATTGCAGACAATAATAACGTATTGTTTGTAGCCCCACTAATGTTCGTATAGCTAACACCGTTATCTGTACTTACTTGCCATTGGTATTGAACATTCGTTCCCTCCGCTGAAATGCTAAAGGTCGCATCTGAACCTGCACAAGCAGAAATATTTGAAGGATTGCTCAAAATATTTGCTTGAGGCAAAACCGTTAAAACTGCCGAATTTGTTGATATTGAAGACACCGAACAACTCGTTGATAATTTCACACGGTATTGATTGTTATTCATTGATGCTGTAACATTAGTAATGTTTAAACTTGATGAAGAAGCTCCAGAAATATCATTGAATGTTGTTCCTCCATCAGTACTTATTTGCCATTGGTAACTTAAATCTGGTCCTGTTGCTACTGCGCTAAAAGAGGCTGTGTTTCCTGGACAAGCAGATTGGTTGGCTGGATCTGAAACAATTGACGCTTGAGCATTAACCGTTAATGTTGCAGCAGGAGACAAAACTGAAGCAGAACAAGTATTTGACAATAAAACCCTAATTAAATAATTGTTCATACTTAGTCCAACATTATTGATTGTAATACTAGCTGCTGTAGCGCCTGAAATATCATTGAATGTGATTCCTCCATCAGTACTCATTTGCCATTGATATTGTACATTATCGCCTGTTGCTTCTATGCCAAATACTGCAGCGTTTCCTACACAAGCTGTTGTATTTGATGGCGCAGTTAATATCGAAGGTAAACTGGTTACATTCAATAATGCAGTCGCTGAATTTAATCCAACGGCACTGCAACTAAATACCACCGCTCTATATAAATTATTGTTTAATGAAGGTGTTACGCTGTTTAATTGGTATGATGCATTTGTTGCTCCCGTAATATTTGTAAAGCTAATGCCAGCATCTGTACTTACTTGCCATTGGTAACTAACATTATTTCCTGCTGTTGTTACAGCAAAATTAATATTGGTGCCTTCGCAAATGGATTGACTTAAGGGCTGACTGGTTATTGTTGCAGGTTCGCTAACCAATAATGTAGCAGATTCAGATGTTACATTTGAAGCACAGTTATTGCTGATATTTACCCTGTATTGGTTATTGTTAAACGCATTGGTTATTCCACTAATCAATAAGCTACTTGAAGTTGCACCAGAAATATCATTGTAAGTAATTCCGCCATCTGTACTCACTTGCCATTGATATACCAATTCACTTCCAGAAGCCAAAACAGAAACTGTTGCATTTCCACCATTACAAGCATTAACGCTGGTTGGTTGTGTAGCAATGGTTGCCAAATTACTTACGGTTAGTGTAGCCGGATTTGAAATAACTGGCAAAGTACTGCAACTTGAAATAACCACACGATACTTATTTCCTGTTTGAGCAGCAGTAGCATTAGTTAACGTATATGCATTAGCGGTAGCTCCTGATATGTCAATGAAATTTACGCCTCCGTCTGTACTTACTTGCCATTGGTAAGTATTTGGATTGCCATTTGCCAAAACACTGAAATTGGCATTCGTTCCAACACATGTCGTAACCCCTAATGGTTGATTCAAAATCTCTGCTGGTAATCCAACATGTAATATTGCTGTTGTAGAAGTAGCTGTTGATGGACAAGCGTTGCTGATTTGTACACGATATCTGTAGTTTTCCATATTGCTTGTAACTGCATTTAATACGAGCGTTGAAGTATTTTCACCTGAAATATCTGTAAAGTTAATGCCCCCATCTGTGCTTATTTGCCATTGGTATATTGGCGTTGTGCCATTAGCAACAACATTGAAACTTACTGAACTTCCTACACATGCTGTAATGTTATTTGGCTGTGCATTTACCGCAACATTGGTACAAGTTACTGTTTGTACAATTTTGGTAACGGTGTCTGAATAATTTACACGAGTACTTGTGCCATCAAACAAACTAGTGCGAATATTTACAACTGGTTCTTGTTTCAACAAAATATCATCCACAAACCAACCCGTTCCACCAACTGTTGAATTTGATCCAAATCTGAATCTTAATTTTACTGATTGGCCAGCATAACTGCTAAGGTTAATCGAACTTTTAATAAACCCACCCGAATTTCCGGACCAAGCATTTCTATTTGCCAATGGATTTGCTCCCGTTGTTCCTAACACGCTATTATAGTATCCGCTGGTTATTTTGTTGGTTAAATCAAGCCATGTAGTTCCATTATTTGTTGATATTTCTACCAAGCCGCCATCTGTTTTTGATTGTGTATTAAATGAATGATTAAAGGTGAAAGAAGATGTCCCACTTGCTAATGAAATGGCATTTGTACTCTCTAGTTTTTGATCGGATGTGGTTGCTGCATTATTGGTAAACAATGCATTTGGCGCACTCTGACTTTGAACATTTGAAACCGTCCAAGTATTGGCTGTTGTTGAACTTGCTGCTAATGTTGTCGGAATTGTAGTGCTAGTTATTTGTTCATCTAATAAGGTAACCGGCGTAAAATAACTTCCTGTATTTACAGAAACAACATATGAAAATGATTGGGTTTGAGCTGCTGCAAAATTCACTGGAAAACTAACAACCCTGTTGGTTGCATCATAAGTACCACCAGAAACATAAGTTACATTAGTAGGTAATGTGTCTCTTAAAACATAATCCAATAAAGGACTACAGCTGCTCAATACACTTGTATAGGTTATGCTTTGCCCTTCAAGCGCTTCGCTGATACTTTGCGTTTTAGATAGTTTGATGAAAGGTGTATAGTCTGCCACTTGATCTGTTCCGCTTGCTGATGAACCTTGTGAAGCTTTTTCACCCATACCTCTTCTTCTAAATGCTTCCTTAATTGGGCAAGTGTGAATGCCTCCATACAATATAGAATCTGCTTTTAAAATAGCATTTCTTCCATCAATAAAACCAGGGCTACATGGTTGAATTTTCATACCTTCTGTAACAAGCTTCATGGCTATGTTATTTCCTCCTGTTGAATTTGCATCATAAATATTTGGATTGATAATTCCTGTTTGATTTATAATATTCCAAGTCATATCCCAAATTGTAGCACACCAAATTTCACCAACATCATGAACTCCAGTTGGGAGTGTAGGAAGATATGCTTTGTTATTGAGATCAAAATCTGTACTATATTGTTGCGATCTAATTCCAACTTGACTTGGCGTTTGTCCTACTACATAAGTACCAATTCCTCTTGCAATAGAACCTGTATTCAAATTAGCATTAGCCCAATCTTGAGTAAGCATCAATCCATAATAATCGCTCCATCCTTCTCCCATTTGCTCAGGATTCCCTAAGCAAGAAGAATTTCCTGGACCGCCGGTCAAACGAGTGCTTAAACCATGTGCATGTTCATGACAAATTACTCCGTTGTCTACATCTCCATCAATACTTGGGCCAACAGCCAACGTTACATTTAGATTGTTTGACAATTGATTTTTGAGTATTAGTCCATCATTTAAAGTAATCATAACAGCTGGAATAATAATGGTATTATCCGTGCCGCCCATTGTAATTGGCGGACCTTGTACATTATTAACCATAATTACCCCGATTGCACCAGCATCCTGCGCATTTTTTACTTTAATGGTAAAATTGCAATTTCCCCTATCAATTAATGCAATTTTTCCTAAAACAACATTTGTAGAAACCCCCAAGCATGCTTCATGTGTAGTGCCTGCTGCATTATCATTATAATATACCACTTGTGCTGTACGTGGCCCAACATTGATTAATTTATTTGCGGTGCTAAAATTGCTTTCTATTGCTTGATATTGACCAGCGATTGATACCGGTGTGTTTACCGTTAATGTAGGAACCGAATTCCACAAATACATTTGCATTCTCCCACTTGAACCATCAGTAGGCGTAGAAAAGTTAGCGTTATTTGTGCCACTTCCATCTTGTGCATCCGCTAATACATAATCGTTTCCTGCTCCGCCACGCCCTTGATTATTTGATTGAAAATTTCCAGATACTTCATCAAAACCATACTGATAAAGCACATCGTGAAAAACATTATTCCAATAAAACAAATTTGTGATGTTAAAAGACTGATTGGGCGCGTCAATATTTGTTGATGGTGATAAAGTAAAGTTTGGCACAAAATCAAAACTCAGTGGATCTGAAGAAGTAGTTGATGTTGCTGGATTTCCCGGGATATTGCTACCGTTGTTATCTTCTCTTGCCCAAACATTATTCCCACGCGTATAATTATAGTCTGCAGCTCCGGTACTATGCCACTTTAAACTTGTTGCATTTCCTGGTGCAGCAGTCCATGGATTAGTAACCAATTGAGGTGTACCTCCGGGATGAATTGGACTTTCAGCGGGAAGTTTAATAACCCGATAAGTTGCGCTATTTACAATTGATGGACTTGTATTTATAAATTCATTTAACCCAAAAAATGGCGCATCAAATTGGACTTTTTTATTTTCTTTATTTGCTAAAATAAAATTGGTTTTTTCCCATATTTTAGTTGCTTCTGTTTTATTAGATTTCCAATCACAGTAAACGGTAAGATTGTTTTTGTTGATGATTTTGTTTTCATGTGCATCAACTCTAATCATCCAATAATCTGAAGTATTTTTTGGAACCAAATAAATCTGCCAAGCAAGTTTAACTTCATTGGCTTCATTTAAAGGCACCCATAATAATTCTGCAGTAATATTTTCTGATGCAATATTTGCTTTGCCAAAATTATACTTTCTACCAGGAGTAACAGTAGAGGCATTAAGCGTCGACGGAATGAAAATGTTATGTGCTTTCAACGCAGTAATCAACGCGTCTGTTGGTGTAACTGATGGAAAAACACGTATTTGTTTGGTCAACGCATCTATATTTTCAATACGAAATCCTTCATTAGAAACGAGATTTCCTTCTTTAAAAACAATCGTTTTTAATTGGTTAAATATCGGCAACCCATTATGCGATTGTTGTAAATAAATAAAAGTCAACCCTGATGAAGGACTTTTATACGCATTTGAAATGATTGAGTTGTCAATGTCTACACTTGTCAATCCAATATTTGCTTTGTTCTTTTCAAGCAAATCAACCACAACTTGTTTGTTTAAATCTTGTGCTTTTACAAAAAAACTTGAAAGCAGCGCTACAACAACGAATAACTTTTTCATTAAATTAAATCATTTAGGATAATAAAATCTGTTTCTAATTTCTGTTTTTAATGTAAAAAATAGAAAAGAGACGTAAGTTATAGTTTATTTTAATTCAAACATTTTTTAAAAAATTTATATTTGAGATAAATCAAACCTTTTAGGCCTGATTTTCAAAATCAATTTTCAACGATATTTTTTGAAATTAGGTCTTTGCACAAAATTAGTTCCCCTAATATTTTGGTTGTTTGAGATATTTTTACATTTTCTTGTTTCTTTTTTTGTCATTCATCTCATCAACCCTACCTTTGCAACCGATTTTAAAAGGTGTCGTTTCAGTTGATTCAACATTCTTAGTATTCAATTTAATATTCAATTTTAATATTATGGTAGAAATCAAACCAGATGAAATTTCGGCGATACTTCGCCAGCAGTTAAGCAACTTTAATGTTGGAGCCAGCTTAGAAGAAGTAGGTACTGTACTTCAAATTGGAGATGGTATTGCTCGTATTTACGGACTAAACAATGTTCGTTCGGGTGAATTGGTGGAATTTGATAATGGCGTTAAAGCAATTGCCTTAAACCTTGAAGAAGACAATGTGGGTGTGGTATTAATGGGTGATAGCGGCGAAATCAAAGAAGGCGACAAAGTAAAACGTACAGGTCAAATCGCATCTATTAAAGTAGGTGAAGGAATGAGTGGTCGTGTAATCAACACTTTGGGAGAACCAATTGATGGTAAAGGACCTTTAAAAGGCGAATTATATGAAATGCCATTGGAGCGTAAAGCGCCAGGGGTAATTTTCAGAGAGCCAGTTAAAGAACCTCTACAAACAGGTATCAAAGCGATTGATGCGATGATTCCAGTTGGTCGTGGACAACGTGAGTTGATCATTGGTGATCGTCAAACGGGTAAAACTGCGATTGCAATTGATACCATAATCAATCAAAAAGAATTTTTTAAGGCAGGAAAACCTGTTTATTGTATTTATGTAGCAATTGGACAGAAAGCGTCTACCATTGCAGGTATTATGAAAACATTGGAAGAGAACGACGCAATGGCATATACTACTATTGTTTCGGCTTCTGCTTCTGATCCAGCTCCATTACAGTTCTACGCACCATTTGCTGGAGCTGCAATTGGCGAATTCTTCCGTGACACCGGTCGTCCAGCTTTAATTATCTATGATGATTTATCTAAACAAGCGGTTGCTTATCGTGAGGTTTCTCTTTTGCTTCGTCGTCCACCAGGTCGTGAGGCTTATCCTGGAGACGTATTCTATTTACACAGTCGTTTATTAGAAAGAGCTGCGAAAGTGGTTTCTAAAGATGAAATTGCACAACAAATGAATGACTTACCAGCTTCTATCAAGCATTTGGTAAAAGGTGGTGGATCATTAACTGCACTTCCAATCATTGAAACTCAAGCTGGTGACGTATCTGCTTATATTCCTACAAACGTAATTTCTATTACCGACGGACAGATTTTCCTTGAAAGTAACTTGTTTAATGCAGGTATTCGTCCTGCGATTAACGTGGGTATCTCTGTTAGTCGTGTGGGTGGTAATGCGCAAATTAAATCAATGAAAAAAGTAGCTGGTACGTTGAAATTAGATCAGGCGCTTTACCGTGAACTAGAAGCGTTCTCTAAATTCGGTGGAGATTTGGATGCCGCTACTAAAAATGTAATTGACAAAGGTGCAAGAAACGTGGAAGTATTGAAGCAAGCTCAATACTCTCCTTTTTCAGTAGAAAAACAAGTAGCCATCATTTATTTGGGTACACAAGGTTTATTGAAAAACGTAGCTGTGAAAAATGTAAAAGCTTTTGAAGAACATTTCTTAATGGAAATGGAAAACAAACATGCTGATATTTTAGCTGAATTCAAAAAAGGAAACTTACCAGAAGATGGTTTGAAGAAAATGGTAGAATTGGCAAATGGCATAGCTACTCAATATAAATAAGCACTAATTTTAAATACATATTCTTAAGGAGTCGAATTTTTCGGCTCCTTTTTTTATAGTCAAATTCTACGCATTTTGCTATTTTGTCAGTAAAAATTATTGGAACAATATTTGAAACTTTACTGTAAAAAAATTTATGACAATAGGTATTATTTTCATTTCCGTTATTTTTATGTTGATTGGCATGAGTGTTCAATCGCAGCTTAAAAGCAAATTTAAAGAATACAGTCAATCACCTACAAGCAGTCATTTAAGTGGTCAAGAAATCGCAAAAAAAATGCTAAACGACAATGGCATTTACGATGTACAAATCACCTCTGTTGAGGGTTCATTAACAGATCATTACAACCCATTGAATAAAACGGTAAACCTAAGTAGAGAAGTTTACGAAGGTAGAAACGTTGCCGCCGCCGCTGTTGCTGCACACGAATGTGGGCATGCGGTTCAACATGCAACCGCTTATTCGATGTTGATGCTTAGAAGTAAATTGGTGCCTGCTGTTCAAATAAGCAGTACGTTATCTCAATGGGTAATAATGGCAGGTATTGGCTTCATGGGATTTGGCGGAGGAAACTCAACTGTATTGTTAATAGGCATCGTGTTGTTTGCCATAACCACATTGTTTTCATTGGTAACATTACCCGTTGAATTTGACGCATCAGCAAGAGCGTTGAAATGGTTGACTCATGCCAATATTACAAATGCACCAGAACAAGAAAAAGCAAAAGACGCATTGAAATGGGCTGCGTTAACTTATGTGGTTGCCGCATTAGCTTCAATTGCTATGTTAGTTCAATACATTTTAATTTATGTTGGAAGAGATAGAGATTAAATTGTAAATAAATTCAAAATTTAAAAGTAAAAAATCAAAAACTGGGTTCAGAACTTTTTACTTTTGATTTTTTGCTTTTTACTTTTTTCCCTTTTCATGAAACTAATCATCATTTTAATTACAGATAATTAATACCTTAGCAACATTATCACCCAATCAAAATAATATTTTTAATAAACAATCAATTACTACTATGGAATTTGGAAAAGAATTTGAAAAGTACGCAGTAAAACATATGGGTGTTAGTAGCAACACCTTACATAGTTATATCAATCACAACGTTACAAACCTTACACCAAACATTATCGAGGAGCGTCCAATGAACGTTGCCGTTATGGATGTTTATAGCCGTTTGATGATGGATAGAATAATTTTTTTAGGATATCCAATTAATGATGAGGTTGCAAACATTGTAACTGCTCAATTGCTTTTTTTAGAAAGTACCGACCGCACACGTGATATTCAAATGTATATCAATAGCCCAGGAGGAAGTGTATATGCAGGATTAGGAATGTACGACACCATGCAATTCATAACTCCAGATATTGCTACAATATGTACAGGAATGGCAGCAAGTATGGGCGCTGTATTAATGTGCGCAGGTGCAAAAGGCAAACGTACTGCTTTAAAACATAGTCGCATTATGATGCACCAACCAAGTGCAGGTGCTGGTGGACAAGCAACTGATATTGAAATCACTGTAAATGAAATTCGTAAAATCAAAAAAGAACTTTACGAAATTTTAGCCAACCATACAGGTCAACCTTTTGACAAAGTAGCTTTGGATTGTGATAGAGATTATTGGATGACATCAACTGAAGCTAAAGAATACGGTTTAGTGGATGAAGTGTTAATCATGAATCCAAGAAAATTAAAAAAAGATTAATAAACACAACAATAAAATAATTATGAATTACAATAAAAGTAATATTCGCCTAGAAGATGAATCACCAATGGAATCTCCAGAAAATCCAATGGAAAAAATGATGAGCGGTTGGATGTTTGACAAGAAATTTATTGAACAACGCAAAGTGTTTTTATGGGGTGCGGTAGAAGACAAAACTGCTAAAGACATTACAGATCGTTTACTTTATTTAGAAGCCATTGACCCAGGAAAAGAAATCACATTTTACATCAACAGTCCAGGTGGTGTAGTAACGAGTGGAATGGTTATTTACGACACAATGCAAATGATATCATCGCCAGTTAGTACAGTTTGTATGGGGATGGCTGCAAGCATGGGAAGTATATTATTAAGTGGTGGGCAAAAAGGAAGAAGATTTATTTTTCCGCATGGCGAAGTGATGATACACCAACCAAGTGGTGGCGGAAGAGGCACGAGTGCAGATTTAGAAATCATGGCTGTACAAATGCAAAAAACAAAAGAAATGGGCGCGCAATTATTAGCTGATAATTGTGGTCAAACTTTCGAAAAAGTAATGACAGATTTTAATAGAGATTATTGGATGAATGCCCAAGAATCAATCGCATATGGCATTGTAGATCATTTGCTTGAGAAGATTTAAGTTGTAGGGATTGAAAATATTCAACCCTTACAAAAGGTTTTTTGAGGTTTAAGAGGTTTTTGAGGTTTTAGACGTTTAATAGGTTCAAAAGGTTCAATAAGTTCAAAAGGTTTGGAATGTGTAAAACGTTTCAAACCTTTTGTTTTATTGAAGGATTTTTCTGTAACCGTGGTTGTTATCTCTAATCATCAAAAAACATAAGTGTAAGGGTTGAAAATATTCAACCCTTACCTAAACCTCAAAAACTTCTCAAACATTATAAACGTTCAAAACGTTCAAAAAAACCTCTTTTTAATTTACCTCTTTTTACATCCCTTCGTTATCTTTGCGTCCTACCTTTTCAATAAATAATCTATGGCTAAGCAACAATCATTGCATTGTTCATTTTGCGGCAGAAATCGCGATGAAGTTAAAATACTTATTGCCGGTCAAGATGGCCATATTTGTGAAAATTGTGTTGAACATGCACAAGAAATTATCAAAGTAGAAGTCGTACCTCAAAAATCTGATACTCAATCTGATTCAAAAAATAAAATAACCATCAAAAAGCCTGCTGAAATCAAAGCTTTTTTGGATGAATATGTAATTGGACAAGAAGATGCCAAAAAGGTATTATCCGTTGCAGTTTACAATCACTACAAAAGAATAAATCAGAAAACAGAAAACGATGATGTTGAGATTGAAAAAAGCAACATTATTATGGTTGGGGAAACTGGAACAGGAAAAACACTTTTAGCAAAATCTATTGCACGCATGCTGAATGTACCATTTGCTATTGTGGATGCAACTGTTTTTACAGAAGCTGGGTATGTGGGGGAAGATGTAGAAAGCATGTTGAGCAGATTATTACAATCATGTAATTATGATGTTGAAAGTGCAGAAAGGGGAATTGTTTTTATTGATGAGATTGATAAAATTGCCCGTAAAAGCGACAATCCCTCAATAACAAGAGATGTAAGTGGAGAAGGCGTTCAACAAGGATTATTGAAGCTTTTAGAAGGTGCTGAGGTTTTAGTTCCGCCTCAAGGTGGCAGAAAACATCCCGAACAAAAAATGGTTAAAGTAAATACACAAAATATACTTTTCATTTGTGGCGGCGCTTTTGATGGCATCGATAGAATTATTGCAAAAAGAATCAATACAAATGCAATTGGTTTTAATGTGAATAAAGAATTACAAGATTATCAACAAGACAATCTTTTGCAATTTATTAATGCCGTTGATTTAAAGCAATTTGGGTTGATCCCCGAGTTATTGGGACGTTTACCAGTGGTTACTTATTTAAATCCTTTGGATGTTCTAACATTGAGAAGCATTTTGACAGAGCCCAAAAACGCATTGATTAAACAGTTTATCCGCTTGTTTGAAATGGAAGGAATCAAACTAACTTTTGAGCCAGAAGTTTTTGAATTTATGGTTCAAAAAGCATTAGAATATAAATTAGGCGCTAGAGGATTAAGAAGCATTTGCGAAGGAATTTTAACAGATGCCATGTTTGAGTTGCCCTCAAAAAAAGTTACAGAATTCAATGTTACTTTAGAATACGCCGAAAATAAATTCAATGTTACTAAAATGGGCATTTTAAAAGTTGCATAAATTTATTGGTGCAACTTAATAATGTAATTTTATTTTCGCATTTCAGTTTTAAAAATATTTTCAATTAAAATTTTAGAAAAAACACACAATGGTAGATGTTATTTTAGGTTTACAATGGGGAGATGAAGGAAAGGGAAAAATCGTAGATTATTTTGCAAAAAACTACGATGTTATTGCACGTTTTCAAGGTGGTCCAAATGCAGGCCATACGCTATACATAGGCGATAAAAAAGTGGTATTACACCAAATTCCAAGTGGAATTTTTCATCAAGATAAAATAAACCTAATTGGAAATGGCGTAGTATTAGATGTGGTGACATTTAAAAAAGAATGTGAAGCAGTATCTGCGTTTGGTGTTGATTATAAAAAGAATCTTTTTATCAGCGAAAGAACACACTTGATTTTACCTACGCATAGAGCATTGGATAAAGCAAGTGAACTTTCAAAAGGATTAGATAAAATTGGAAGTACGCTTAAAGGAATTGGGCCAGCATACATGGATAAAACTGGAAGAAATGGTTTGAGGGTTGGCGATATTTTAAATCCCGATTTTTTGGAAATGTATAATAAACTTCGCGCCAAGCATTATCAATTGTTGGGGAATTTTGATTTTCAAGAAGAAATTACAGAATGGGAGAACGCATTTTTTGAAGCCATTGAATTTATAAAAGGTTTTAATATTGTAAATGGAGAATATTTTATCAATGAAAAAATAAACAAGGGAATGCGTGTACTTGCTGAAGGTGCGCAAGGAAGTATGTTAGATGTTGATTTTGGTACGTTTCCGTTTGTTACCAGTAGCAATACCATCTCTGCTGGCGTTTGCTCTGGTTTAGGTATTGCTCCTCAAAAAATAAAAGAAATCATCGGTATTACAAAAGCTTATTGTACACGCGTTGGTAGCGGTCCATTTCCAACTGAACTTTTTGATGATAAAGGCGAATTCTTAAGAAAAACAGGAAACGAATTTGGAAGTACAACAGGCAGGCCTAGACGCTGTGGATGGATTGATTTAGTTGCCTTAAATTTTGCTTGTATGATCAATGGCGTTACACAAATTGTAATGACAAAAGCGGATATAATGGATGAATTAGACACGCTTGAAGTTTGCAAAGGTTATCTTGTTAATGGTGTTGAGTCAATGCAGGTTCCTTTTCAAATGCATAACCTAGATTTAAAACCTGTTTATCAATCTTTTAAAGGTTGGAAGAAAAATATTTCTACTTTAAAAAATATTTCAGAAATGCCTGAAGAAATGAAAACCTATATTTCATTCATCAATGCTTATCTAAATGTTGAAGTAAAATACATCAGCAACGGTCCGGGAAGAGAACAGCTGATTGTTGCATAAAATTTTTTAAAAAAACTTGCAAAAATATTTGGCTATTTAAAAATCTCGTGGAAATTTTACATAACTAATCCAGTATAGAAATGGCAACAAAAAAAGAAAGCGAAAAAAAGACAACAACAAAAGCTGCTGCCCCTAAAAAAGAGGCGCCAAAGAAATCTAAAGCAAAATCAAAATCTGAAGAAGAAGATGATGATGACGATGATTTTGAAGAAACTCCAAAATCAAAAAAATCATCTTCTAAAAAATCATCAAACGATGATGATGATGACGACGATGATGATGTAGATATTAAAGACGATTGGGAAAACCCAGAAGATAGTGACGATTGGGATCCTGACTTTGAAGAATTTGATATTCCAAAATCAAAGAATAAAAAAGCACCTTCATCAGGAAAAAAACCATCAAAAAATGATGATGATTTCGATGACGATTTCAAAGATTTAGGTTTGTTTGATGATGATATGGGAGATGGTGGATTTGATGACGATGACTTTTAATTATAAATTGAATCAAACATTACACGATACTTTTTTTGTAGATAATACAGAATCCTTTAAAATAAAAATGTTGAATTGGTCTAATCAATTCAACATTTTTTGTTTTTTAGATAACAATAACTACAGTTTTGAACAGCCTGTGTTTGAATGCATGCTTGCTATTGGAGCAAATGAATCTATAGAATTATCAAACGAAAACCTTTTTGACAATTTAAAATCATTTGCTCAAAAAAATCCAGGTTGGCTATTTGGTCATATCAATTATCCTTCTGCCGAACAAAATGAAATCGGATTTCCATCGGCATACTTTTTTCAGCCAGAAATAATGGTTACTGTTTCAAATAATCAGGTTCGTATAGTTTCAAATAAAAAGCAGAATACAAAAGATATCTTTCAAGAAATTGAAAAGCAATCAGACGTTATAGCACAAAATAATGCTGCTCAAATCATTTGCAAACCAGATCATACTCAAAACGAATATCTTGAAAAATTAAAAAATATTTTAGCGCATATACAACGTGGAGATTGTTATGAAATTAATTTTTGTAGACATTTTTTTTCAAATGATGTTGAAGTGAATCCTGTTTATTTGTTTCAACAATTAAAAACGGTTTCGCCGAATCCATTTGCAGCTTTTTATAAATTATCTAATAAGTATTGCATCTGCTCGAGCCCCGAACGCTTTTTAAAAAAGACAGGAGAAACGGTTATTTCGCAGCCGATAAAAGGAACGAGTAGACGAGATTTGACCGACATTTCTAAAGACGAGGATTTAAAAAACAAACTTAAAAATTCGCCAAAAGAAAGAAGTGAAAATGTAATGATTGTGGATTTGGTAAGAAATGATTTAAGTAAAATATCTACTGAAGGTTCTGTAAGGGTGGAAGAATTATTTGAAATGTATAGTTTCCCGCAAGTGCATCAAATGATAAGCACTATCGCCGCAAACGTAGATAAATCGATGCATTGGACGGAAATCATAGAAGCATGTTTTCCGATGGGATCTATGACAGGCGCACCAAAGAAAAAAGTAATGGAATTAATTGAAAAATACGAAACCGTTCCAAGGGGACTTTTTTCTGGTACAATTGGATATGTTACTCCTGATGGTGATTTTGATTTTAATGTAATTATCCGCAGTATATTTTATAATGAAACAAAAAAACATCTCGCCTATTTTGCAGGCGGTGGAATTACAATAAATAGCAACCCTTTACAAGAATTTGAAGAAACAAATGTAAAAGTATCTGCGATAGAAAGGATTTTGAAAAATGAGTTGCTATAAGTCTTCCGATTGGTGTTAAAAAATGAGGTTCAAAAGGTTCAATGAGTTCAAAAAGTTTTTAAAGAGGTTTATGAGGTTTATGAGGTTTATGAGGTTTATGAGGTTGGAAGTATTTTCCACTTTGCGCCTTTGCATCTTTGCGAGCTTTGCGTGAAGCAAAAAAACTTCGTGCCTTCGTGTCTTTGTGCCTTCGTGTCAAAAAAATGCTGCAAGCATTTGAACTTCGTGGCCTTGTGTTGACGTTTCCACCATTCATCAAATTACATTCAATTCTCCATCAGAAACTGAATACACGCATTCAAAATTTCGTATTTAGAAGATTTAAATAATTCCATTTTTGCAACTGGTAACCGTAGCGCATATTGACCAGCGTTAGATAATGTTTGGTCGAAATTTGGATTATACCTTTCAAAAGTTTTGGTATCCAAACCTAAACTTTGAGACAATATCGAAGCGATGAATTTTCCAGTTATTAGTTCAACAATACTGTTTTCAATTTCTTGATCAGTTAATTTAATGTTTGTTTCTTTAGCTTTTGAATTGAAATTTTGCCCTTCCATTACATAATGCGTGGCAATAAATTTTTTTACATGATTTCTGCTTTCTTCTGGTAGATAATATTGTAAGTCCCAAAAACTTTTGCTGTTGGCTTTTTTAATGGCATAATTTACTCTTCCTGCACCTCCATTATACGCAGCAATAACCAAAAGCCAATCGTGATATTGGGCATATAATTCCAACAACATCAAAGCCGCTGCTCTTGTGCTTTTAAAATAATCTCTTCTATCATCTTGATATTTATTTACTACAAGGCCGTATTGAATACCCGTCTCTGGCATAAATTGCCAAGGGCCTGCTGCACCAACCCAGCTGGTTACATTCGTTTTTAATCCGCTCTCTATTACAGCTAAGTATTTCATTTCGGGAGGTAATCCATATCCTTTAAAAATATTTTCGATGATATTAAAATAAGGAATCGCAGTAGTGCGCATTTGATATAAATATTTTGAATGCTTTTTCAAATAATCTTGCATGTATGATTCTGCATGCGGATTTACTTGATTGGAATATGGGATTGAAGTATTGTAATTAAAACGAGAAAATAAGTCTTTGAAACCTTGCTTTGTATAGTTGTTGATTGCCATTAAATCATCAGGCTTAGGCAAACTATTTTTTTCATATAAAGCATGAATTAAACTGTCTTCAAAGGAAATATTAATTGATGTATCGGAATATTTATTTTTAAATGCGATTGTGTTCGGAGACGAGTACGCTTCTGAAAAAAATAATAAAAGAATTATAAATGTAATTACACGCATTATTGGTTGAGTAATAATTTTGAAATGCTGATGAGCTTTTTTTCCTCATTTCTATTGGTAAGTATTTGTAGCCCAAATGGCATTCCATTGCTATGTTGATACATTGGCAAAGCCACAGCTGGAATTCCAGTAAGGTTTGCAAACACCGTAAAAATATCTGCCAAATACATTTCAATAGGGTCTTTCTTTTTTTCGCCAATGGCGAAGGCGGTACCTGGACTGGTAGGCATCAAAATAGCATCACAAGTTTTAAAAATTTCAGTTGTTTTGTTTACGAGCATTTGTCTTACTTGTTGTGCTTTTTGAAAATAGGCATCATAATATCCGCTGCTTAATACAAAATTGCCCAACAAAATTCTTTTTTTTACTTCCATTCCAAAACCTTCTGTTCTATTTTTTATGTAATACTCATTCAAGTTTGAAACGGGTTCTTTTGTGGTATGTCCGAATTTAATCCCATCGTATCTAGACAAATTACTGCTGGCTTCTGCAGTAGTAAGCACATAATAAGTGGGTACCACATACTCGATTTCTTTAAAATCCAATTCAATAAATTCATGCCCCAATTCTGTTAGAGAAGCTATGGTATTAAAAATCTTTTCTTTAATTTCTTTGTCCAAAAAAGGATGCTGCATCACATCTTTGAAAATGGCGATCTTATATTTTTTTTCAGGGTCAATAATTTTAGTACTCAATTCATCGCAAAAATTCTGTTGATTCATGGTGCTGTCAAAATCATCCACCTTACTCATCACTTCCAGCGCTAGTGTAACATCATTTATATTTTTCCCAAAGATGCCAATCTGATCAAAAGATGACGCATAAGCAATTAGTCCGTGGCGTGAAATGCTTCCATAGCTTGGTTTCAAGCCGATTACGCCACAAAAATCGGCGGGTTGCCTTACTGATCCGCCAGTGTCGCTTCCCAAGCTTATCATGCATAAATCCGCTTGAATAGCAACGGCACTTCCACCAGATGAGCCACCTGGAACTTTGGAATTGTCTTTTGCATTTAAAACATTTCCGTAAAATGAATTTTCATTGCTGCTTCCCATGGCAAATTCATCACAATTGGTTGTACCGATTATAATTGCCTCTTCATCCAATAAGTATTGAACACATGAAGCGTTATATGAAGCTTTGAAGTTTTCTAAAATTTTTGAAGCGGCGGTTACTTTGTGGCCTTTGTAACAAATCACATCTTTTATGGCAACCACCACACCATGTAATTTTCCAATGGGTAAACCAGATTTTCTTTTTTCATCCAGTTGTCTTGCTTTCAAAATGGCTTCTTCGGCAAAGATTTCTACAAAAGCATTGAGATTTTTGTTTTCAGCAATTATATTTAGGTAATGAGATACGGTATCAACACAACTTATTTTTTGAGTTGATAAATCTTGATGATATTGTTTGATTGACTGAAAAAAAAACATAAAAATATAAAGGATAAAAAATAAGCCGAAATAAGCAAATTAACTCAATAAATGAGCATAGTGCTTACTTCGGCTAATAAAAATAAATAAAATATTTTCTAAGAAAGATTATTTGGCGTCTTTCTCATTCATTCCTTCTTGGATTTCGCTTTTCACGTTGTTTTTCGCATCGTTAAATTCACGTACTCCGCGACCAACACCACGCATTAATTCCGGAATTTTTTTTCCGCCAAAAAATATCAACACAGCAAGAAGTACAAAAATCCATTCGCTTCCGCCTGGCATTGATAATAATAGTGCATTAAAATGATTCAAATTTGTCATAGTAATAAATTGAAGATCAAAGATAACTTAAATTTCTTTTAGGGAAATACAATATTCTTCGGGAAGATTAAAAAAAATTAGCCTTTCGATTAAAAAAGTAAAAGTTTACAAAACACCGGTTTGGAAACCGGAAGCAATTTAATGACACCGGCTTGGAAGCCGGCGCCAATTGTTTAGAACCAGGCGCTAAAAAAAAAGCGAAAACCATACAATTTTCGCTTTTTTAAATAAAATATAAAATTTGGTATTAACCTTTTTTGGTTTTTGTACCAACAGCCATTCTTTTTTCTTTGATACGTGCACTCTTACCACTTCTTTCACGTAAGAAGTACAATTTAGCACGTCTAACTCTACCTACTTTATTCAAAGTTACACTCTCAATAAATGGAGAATGAAAAGGGAACAAACGCTCAACACCAATACCATCGCTTATTTTACGTACTGTAAAAGTAGCTGTAGCACCAGTTCCTTGACGCTTAATAACATCTCCTTTGAAACTCTGTATACGTTCTTTATTTCCTTCTTGGATCTTATAGTTTACAGTAACGTTATCTCCTGCTTTGAAATTAGGAAGATTTGCCTTAGTAGACATTTGCTCATGTACAAAATCAATTGCGTTCATAATCTTTATTTTTTAACGGACGGCAAATGTAGGGATTAATGTTTAAAATTTGAAGTTTGAGGTTCAATATTTTTTATTTTTTTAAAAAAAGTTTGAGCGGACTCTAATTCTAAATAACCTATAGCCTTTCCAAATGATTCAATTTGCTATTATCTAGCGATGTTCACCGCTCTTTTTTCGCGGATTACCGTAACCTTAATTTGTCCTGGGAAGGTCATTTCAGTTTGTATTTTTTGTGCAATCTCAAAACTTAATTTTTCGCTTGCATCATCTGTTACTTTATCCGCTTCAACAATTACCCTCAACTCTCTACCTGCTTGAATAGCGTAAGCTTTTTCTACACCTTGATAAGCCAAAGCCAAGTTTTCAAGGTCTTTGATACGCTGGATATACTGTTGCATGATCTCTCTTCTTGCCCCAGGACGTGCACCACTTATCGCATCGCAAGCTTGAATAATTGGAGAAATCACATATTTCATTTCCATTTCATCATGGTGGGCACCAATTGCATTTACAACCGCTGGATTTTCACCATATTTTTCAGCAAGTTTAGCGCCTAACAATGCGTGGCTCAATTCTGTTTCTTCATCAGGAACCTTTCCAATATCATGTAACAAACCGGCACGTTTTGCCAATTTAGGATTCATGCCTAATTCTGAAGCCATGATTGAGCAAAGATTTGCTGTTTCACGACTATGCATCAATAAGTTTTGACCATAAGAAGAACGGAAACGCATACGTCCCACCATTCTTACCAATTCTTTATGTAGACCATGAATACCCAATTCCATAGCTGTTCTCTCCCCTATGTCCATTACCTGATCTTCCAATTGTTTTTTGGTTTTTTCTACCACTTCTTCAATACGCGCCGGGTGAATTCTTCCATCAGCAACCAAACGTTGTAATGACAAACGGGCAATTTCTCTACGCAATGGGTCAAATGAAGATAGTACAATAGCTTCCGGTGTGTCATCTACGATTAAATCAACCCCTGTTGCCGCTTCGATAGCTCTAATGTTACGTCCTTCTCTACCAATAATCGAACCTTTTATTTCATCGCTTTCTAGATTGAAAACGGTAATTGAATTCTCAATAGCTTGTTCTGCAGCCGTGCGTTGTATGGTTTGAATTACAATTTTACGCGCTTCTTTATTTGCTTTTTGCTTTGCATCTTCAATAATTTCTTGTTGCAATACAAGTGCACGTGTTTCAGCTTCTTGTTTTAAGCTCTCAATCAATTGATTTTTAGCGTCTTCAGCAGATAATCCCGCTACTTTTTCTAAGCGGCGAATATGCTCTTCCTGATGCTTTTCAAGCTCCGTTCTTTTGATGTTAACGATATCAGTTTGACGATTTAAATTTTCTTTGATTGCCTCGTTTTCTTTGATTTGCTTTTCTACGTTTGCGTCTTTCTGATTTAAACTTTGCTCTTTTTGTTTAATGCGGTTTTCAGATTCGTTCAATTTTTGGGTACGTTGAAGCACATCTTTATCCAAATCTGCACGCATTTGTACAATTTGTTCCTTTGCTTCTAAAAGTTTCTCCTTTTTTAAAGTCTCAGATTGAGATTTACCATCTGCAATCAACTTTTCTGCTTCCGCTCTTGCATCTTCAACTATTTTATTGTTGTTTTTTGCAAATATGAATTTACCTGCTACGATACCCGCGACCGCTGCTACTAAAATATAAATAATACTTATCGCTTCCATTAAATTGTGTTGTTTTAAACTGATTAAATTAAATCCACTCTCTATAAATTAAGTTTTTTATCAAAAAACTTTGCGCGAAGGTATTAATTTTTATTGAAGATTTTATTGAATTTATGAATCAATAAAGCAAATCATTGTTGTTAACCAACGAATTGTTTAAATAATTATGGGAAGTTGAAGAATTATAGCGCTTTATCCAATTGAGTTTCTATTTTAGAAAGTCGTTCCGTTAATTGCTCTATCAAAACTGAAGGATTGTCCAAGTTTGCATTTTGTGTGGCGTACCATATAATGACCATCGCAATATAATCTTGCATGTCTTTGCCTGAGAAATTGGTTTTGAACTCAATAATCTTATCATTGATGAGTTTAACTGTTTTTCTTACAATTTCTTCATCATTTCTGCTGGTTTTTATTCGATATGTTCTGTCGGCAAGTAAAATATTTACCGGTATCATTTCTTCTGCCATAATTAAAATTTTATTCGCTTAACATAGCAATGCATTTGTCAATCTCTCTGATATATTTCCCCAACGCTTGTTCAAATGATTTTTTTTCCTTTTCGTCCAATTTGCCAGCCATAGATTTCAATAAATATTGTTGCTCCTCTAACAAACGAATTTTTTGTGCTTGGGCTTTTTTTTCTGCGGTAAGCACTTGTATCGTTTCGGTTTGTTGCAAACTCTGCTTCTTCAATGCATCATAACGCTTCAATACTTCTTGAAGCTTGTTATTTATTCTATTGATATGTGTTTCTAATTGCGACAATGATTTATTTTCTTATTTCAGCTTGTAATTGATTTTCGAAACCGGACATTATTTTTTGGATGTACTCATCAATTTCCTTGTCTGTTAATGTTTTTGCTTCATCCAAAAATGTAAAGCTTAATGCCATCGATTTTTTATCTGCACCCAATTTTTCACTTTCAAAGATATCAAATAAAGATATTGAAGTCATTTGTGATATTTGCTGTGCGTTTGCCACCTTTTCCAACTGTGCATAAGTGATTGATTTGTTTACCACTACGGCCAAATCACGCTGTACTACTGGGAATTTTGGCAGCTCTTTATATTGAAACGACTTGTTTTTCATCGAATAAATATAATCCATATCAATTTCTGCAAAAAATACTGGGTGCTTGATGTCGAATTTCTTTAACATAGAAGTTGAAATCTCTCCTATTGATCCGATTTTGTTTTTTCCAATCAACAATTCTACACCATATTTCCAATCCGCATTTTCAATTTGTTGTGTGCTGATTTTTTTTACTTCAGATATTTTCAACACTTGTTCTACAACAGATTTTAAATAATAAAAATCGTTAGGCTGTTGAATTTTTTGCCAATTGTTGGTTTCCACAACTGCAGAAACATAAATGACTAAATTATTTTTTTCCTGATATTTATTTTCGCCGTTATTAAAATACGTTTTACCAAATTCAAATAAACGCAACTGATGATTTTTTCGATTGATATTGTGCGCAATTACTTGCAATCCACTTGGCAACATCTCTAAACGCAACATATCCAATTCTGATGTTAAACTATTGATCATTTTAACACCCGATTGCAATTGATCTTCAGAATAAAAAGCGCTATTGGTAATGCTGTTGGTAAAGATTTCGTAAAAGCCCATGCCTACGAAAGTGTTTGCCAATTTTTCTTTTAATATAAATGGTCGATTGTTTTTTTCTATTGAAGGTGAGATGGTAATTGTACTCGGAATGTCAATGTTATCCAAACCATCTATGCGCATTATTTCTTCAACCACGTCGGCCTGAATACTGATATCAGGTTTGCTATATGGAACCGCAAGTTTAAGTTGACTTTCTGTTTCTTCAAGTAATTCAAAACCCAGTGCCAATAATATCGCCTTCACATCAGAAGCCTCGTATTTTTTTCCGCTTAATTTTTTTAAGAAACTAAATTCAAAATCAATAACAGTTTTAGGTTGTTGATTTGGATAGATATCAATTGGATGTCCACTTATTTTTCCGCCAGCAATTTCATGGATTAATTGTGCTGCTCTTTTTAAAACGACCAATGTATTGCTGATATCAACACCTTTTTCAAAACGTGCTGATGCATCTGTTCTAAGATCGTGTTTTAAAGCGGTTTTGCGGATAGATTGTTTATCAAAACAAGCACTTTCTAAAAATATATTTTGTGTGCTATTTTTTATGCCACTTTCTGCACCACCAAAAACGCCGGCTATACACATTGGTTCAACTTCATTGCAAATCATTAGATCCGTTGCCAATAATTTTCTTTCTTTTTCATCTAGAGTTTTAAATACAGAATTTTCAACGGCTGTTTTTACAATTACTTTATTTCCAGTTATTTTATCCAAATCAAATGCATGCAAAGGTTGCCCAGTTTCATGTAAAATAAAATTGGTGATATCTACAATATTGTTGATTGGTTTTACGCCAATACTTTTTATTCTTTTCAAAAGCCAATCTGGACTATCTGCAATGGTTACACCCAAAATAGAAACGCCACTATACCGCATACAAGCATCTGTATTTTCGATAACCACCTCAACATTTGAAGCCGAAACATCTGAAACCAATTCGTTGTTGTATGGCAATTTTACAGAGAACGTTTCTTTATGGTGATAAGACAAATATGCGCAAACATCTTTAGCTACACCCAAATGGCTCATGGCATCCATTCTATTTGGTGTTAGTCCAATTTCATAGATATAATCAAGCTCAGGATTATATAATTTTTTGGCCGTAGTGCCTACAATGGTTTCCTCACTAAGCACAATTATTCCACCGTGATCATCACTTACGCCAATTTCATCTTCTGCGCAAATCATACCCTGACTTTCAACGCCTCTGATTTTTGCTTTTTTTATGTGAATTGGATCGCCACTTGAAGGATAAATGGTGGTACCAATTTGCGCTACAATTACTTTTTGACCAGCGGCAACATTTGAAGCGCCACAAACGATATTTAAAACATCAGGAAGTCCTACGTTGACCGTGGTTAATTTTAATTTGTCAGAGTCCGGATGTTTGATACAAGTCATAACTTCACCTACCACCAATCCGTTTAAACCCCCACGAATGGATTCTGCTTTTTCCATGCTTTCTACTTCTAAGCCGATAGAAGTTAATATTTCGGATAATTTTTCGGGTTCAATAGAGATCGGCAAATATTCACTCAGCCAATTGTATGATATTGTCATGTTGTATTAATGTAATTTTTGGGGCAAAGATAGTTTTTTACAATTTTAGTAATCATATTATACCTTATTAAAAATTCCATGAACGTAAAAAGGGAT
The DNA here is from genome assembly GCA_027489035.1 of Chitinophagaceae bacterium. GTDB lineage: Bacteria > Bacteroidota > Bacteroidia > Chitinophagales > Chitinophagaceae > Ferruginibacter. The sequence goes on along the minus strand of JAIYAN010000023.1, from coordinate 177,685 downwards.
TTTTTTCGAAAAAAAGAAATTTTATTTTAGTTGAAAAAGGTGCAAAGTTTTTTTGACTAATAAAATCACATTCGTTTAAAATGTGTGAAATACACTAGGAATAATAACTATACTGTTAATAAACTTGTGAACAACCCGTTAATAAGCTATATTTAGTGTTAATTCAGCGTGGATAATATTCGGTATTGGTATGATTTACAACAATTGGTTTCATTCTTAAAAGTTTTGAATTTACCTTAGCCAACCCGCTAAACATTTATTTACGTTTTTAAAATATATTAATGGAGATTACAAATTTAAATAAGGATAGAAAGTTCAAAAAGAAACCTAATGTGGATCTAGGTTCGATGGTTTTTGGAAAAATTCCGCCTCAGTCAAAAGAGTTGGAAGAGGCAGTATTGGGCGCTGTGATGCTAGAAAAAAGTGCATTTGACGTGGTTGTAGAAATTTTAAAGCCAGAATGCTTTTATTTAGAAACACATCAGCGAATATTTAAAGCCATGCAGGCTTTGGCTGTGAAAAGTATGCCCATAGATTTACTTACTGTGGTTGAAGAATTGAGATTTAGAGAAGATCTTGAATTTGTTGGTGGACCTTATTTTTTAACCAAACTAACCAATTCAGTTGTATCGTCTGCTAACATTGAATCGCATGCGCGTATTTTGGTTCAAAAATTTATACAACGTGAGTTGATTCGTATTAGTGGTGAAATTATTGGCGAAGCGTATGAAGATAGTGTGGATGTATTTGATATGCTTGATTCTGCTGAATCGAAATTATTTGAAATTACCAACAATCACCTACGTAAAAACTTTGATAGCATTGAAGATGTGATTGTAACGACCATCAAACGTATTGATGAGATGCGCAACCGCCAAGAAGATATTACAGGTGTGCCTACAGGATTTCCTTCATTAGATAAGTTAACTTTTGGATGGCAAAATAGTGATTTGATTATTTTGGCTGCAAGACCTTCAGTGGGTAAAACAGCCTTTGCGCTTAACCTTGCCCGTAGTGCGGCACTTCATCCTACAAAACCTACTGCAGTTGGATTTTTTAGCTTGGAGATGAGTAGTGCGCAACTTGTACAGCGTATATTGAGTGCCGAGAGTGAGATTCATCTTGAAAAAATTTCTAGGGGAAAGCTTGAAGAGCATGAAATGAAGCAGCTTTATAAAAAAGGAATTGAGAAATTGAGTAAAGCGCCCATTTATATAGATGATTCTGCTGCCTTGAATATTTTTGAATTAAGGGCTAAATGTCGCCGTCTTAAAAACAAATTTAATGTTGGTATTATCATTATCGATTACTTACAATTGATGAGTGGAAGCGCAGATAGAAATAGCAATCGTGAACAAGAAATCAGTAAAATTTCTAGAGATTTAAAAAGCTTGGCGAAAGAATTGCAAATCCCAATTATCGCATTATCTCAGTTGAGTCGTGAAGTTGAGAAAAGAAAAGAAGGGAATAAAATGCCACAGTTGAGTGATTTGAGGGAGTCAGGTGCAATTGAGCAAGATGCCGATTTGGTAATGTTTTTGTATCGTCCCGAATACTACGAGATTACCGCTAACGAAAACGGTGAAAGCAATAAAGGCGAAACGCATGTAAAAATTGCGAAGCATAGAAATGGTAGTTTGGATGTTATTAAATTAACTGCTCAATTGCATATTCAAAAGTTTATTGAAGACGAAAGTGCTCAAGATTTTGGTGGATTTAGTATGCCTGGCGAGGGTGGAAAATGGCGCGCGATTTCGGAAACAGGTGGCAATAACGAAGCAAAAATGTATATTCAAAAAGGCAGCAAAATGAATGAAGAAGAATTTGATGAAGAGGATGAAGGAAGACGATTTTAATAATTAATTTTTGCAATTTTAGTTTATGAACTTGCCTATTTTTTTTACCCATCAAATCAATGAAACCGCATTGAGTGAAGAAACTTCCAAGCATATTGCTCAAGTGTTGAGGATGCAGGTTGGTGAACATATTCAACTTACTGATGGAAAAGGAAATTTAGTTACGGCATTGATAGTAAACAATCATAAAAAAAAATGTGTGGTACAACACATTGAAACACAAACTTTCAAAAAACCTGAAAAAGAAATGTCAATTGCCATTTCATTGGTAAAAAATGCCAGTAGGTTTGAATGGTTTTTAGAAAAAGCAACGGAAATAGGCATAAGCACCATCATCCCATTAATTTGTAATCGAACGGAGAAACAACATTTCAGAACAGAAAGAATGAACGGCATTTTAATCAGCGCCATGTTGCAATCAAAACAAACTTGGTTGCCCGAATTGAATGCTCCCACGACATTTAATGAATTGATTAACTCATGCAATCAACCTTCGAAATACATTGCCCATTGCGAAAGCGATGATCAGAAAATACAATTGTCTTCATTACAAAAAACAAATCAATCGATTATTCTTATTGGACCAGAAGGGGATTTTACACCAGATGAAATACAATTGGCAAAGCAAAATAACTTTATACCTGTTACCCTCGGAGATACTCGATTAAGAACAGAAACTGCAGGAATGTTTTCGGCAGTATTATTGATGAGTTGAGTTTTGTTCTTCTTCTAAAACAGGCTCATTAAGTCTAACTACTCGTTTATTTTTCATTCTACTGTGCATGATCATATTCAATACTTCTACACTAAATGAAAAAGCCATTCCAAAATAAATGTAATTTTTAAGATGTAATGATTCCGCTTTTTCTGCGTCCCAACCTTCTATCACTAAACTCAATCCAATCATCACTAAAAACGAAAGCGCTAGCATTTTTAATGAAGGATGTTTATGAATAAATCCAGAAATTTTTGGGCTAAATAAAAACATAATTACCATCGCAATAACAACTGCAGTAATCATTATAGACAAATGCTTTGCCGTTCCACCAGCGGTAATAATGCTATCAAAAGAAAACACAGCATCAATAAGCATGATTTGCCCAATTGCCTGTGTCATGCTAAGGTGTGATTTTTTTTTCGTTAGCTCATTGGGGTCTTCACCTTCTAATTTTTCATGAATTTCCATTACGGATTTATAAATTAAAAACAGACCTCCAGCTAACATAACCAAACTAGCCAAGTCAAAACCTTTATTAAAAACAGTGATTACTGCTTTTCCTTTTTGGCTCAACAGCCAACTCAATCCCATCAACAACAGGGCCCTACTAATCATTCCTGTAATCATCCAAACGCGCCTTGCTTTTAATTCTTCCTTTTCTGTTTTTAAGCGATTGATGATGATGCTTACAAAAATTACATTGTCAATACCTAAAACGATTTCCAAAACTACCAACACAAAAAAACTGATGATGCTTTCTGAAGTAAATAAATGTTCCATAATGGTATAAATCTAATGTTTTAAAAAATTCGAAATTCTTTTTGCGATGGAAGGACCTTCATAAACAAACCCTGTCCATACTTGAACCAACGATGCACCAGCATTTATTTTCTCATTTGCATCTTTTCCATTAAAAATTCCTCCACTACCAATAATGCATAATTTGCCGCCAGTTTTTTCATTAATATATTTTATGAGCTCGGTGCTTTTTGTTTTAACTGGAAGGCCGCTTAGTCCACCAAGACCAATTTTTTCAACACTGATTTTGTCGGTAATTAATTCGCTTCTATCAATTGTTGTATTTGAAACAATTAAACCATCTAAATTAATGTCTACGGATAATTCGATGATGTCGTTAACTTGTTCGATGGATAAATCTGGCGCAATTTTTAAAAGAATTTTTTTAGGATTTTCTTTGGAAAGATTGCTTTTTTGTAAGACAGAAAAAATATTTTTTAGCGCATCCTTTTCTTGCAAAGCCCTTAATCCAGGTGTATTTGGACTGCTAACATTCACTACGAAATAATCAACATAATCAAATAAGCCATTGAAGCAAATTTCATAATCTTTCCAAGCATCTTCGTTTTCCGTGATTTTGTTTTTGCCAATATTTCCGCCAATTATGAGCGAAGTGTTGGGATTATTTTTTCGCCAAGTAGATAAACGATTGGCAATCACTTCAACACCATCATTATTAAAACCCATGCGATTAATCAACGCTTTATCTTTAGGCAGTCGAAATAAACGTGGCTTTTCATTTCCACTTTGTGGCTTTGGTGTAACGGTTCCAATTTCAACAAAACCAAAACCAAGCGTATCTAACTCTGTTAAATAAGCAGCGTTTTTATCAAAGCCAGCACCCAACCCCACTGGATTTATAAAGTTTAAACCTAATATATATTTTGGATTTTCTGATTGGAAACATTTTTTTAAAATATACTTTATAAACCCAATCTTACACATAAACTTCAACGCATTCATCGAGAAGTAGTGAACTTTTTCTGGGTCAAATAAAAATAGAAAACGGCGAATAATATTATACATATTAATGCGAAATTAACTTAGATAAGTTGATTTAATAGATTTTCTAATTATTATTCTTTTGCAACATGGTTACAAAAATACTTATATTTGCAACATGGTTACAAAAAACAAATACGCTCGATTTGGATTTTTTCCAATTTTAATTATTGCACTACTATTAGTGAATTCTGTATTTGCAATTAACAATGTAAAAGGCAATTTCATTGGTGTGGTTAAAGATAAAAAAACAGATTTACCTATTGAGGGTGTTTCTGTTTATTTTACTGACATAAAAGCGGGTGGCAGTACGAATAAAGAAGGTTTTTTTAATATCCCCAACATCACTGATGGCAAGCATTTGGTGGAAATTTCTCATTTGAATTATGCAACAATAATTATAGAAATTGAAATATTGGGAGATACGCGAAAAGACTTTTTTCTTGAAGAAACAATTTTGGAAAACAACGCCGTAATCGTAACAGGTGTAAGTAAAGCGAGTCAATTGAAAGCAGTTCCATTTCAAGTTTCTGTTTTACGTCAGCAAGATTTATTGCAAACTTCATCCATGAACATTATTGAAAGCATTACAAAAAAAGCGGGTATTTCCAGTTTGTCTACAGGACCCGCTATTTCAAAACCGCTAATTAGGGGTTTGGGATATAATAGGGTGCTTACCATCAACGATGGCGTTCGTCAGGAAGGACAGCAATGGGGCGATGAACACGGAATTGAGATTGATGAAGCTAGTGTACAAAAAATTGAAGTATTAAAAGGTCCAGCATCATTAGTGTATGGCTCGGATGCGATGGCGGGTGTAATAAATATAATTTCAAATGTACCTGCGCCAAACAATACCATTAAAATAAATGTTGGTTCTAATTATCAAACCAATAATAGATTAAGGAATATAAATGCAAATATTTCCGGCAATAAAAATGGTTTTAATTGGAGTATGTATGGCACCAAAAAAGCGGCGGGTGATTATCAAAATAAATATGATGGTTATGTATTTAACTCAAAATTTAATGAACAAAATTTTGGCGGACATATTGGTTATAATGGCGGATGGGGTTTTAGTCATTTAGTTTTTAGCAAGTTTGATTTAACGGCAGGGTTGGTTGAAGGAGAGCGTGACAATTTGGGTAATTTTATAAATCTTTTGCCTGGTGGAATTGAAGCCAATCCTACACAAACAGATTTTTTAAGTTCGAATCCATTTATGCCTTACCAACACATTAGGCATGTAAAAGTGGCTACTGACAATAACTTCAAATTAGGCAACAATCACCTTAGTTTGAATATTGGTTTGCAACAAAATCAGCGTGAAGAATTTGGCAATCCAGATGATGTAAATGAACGTGAATTATTTTTTGATTTAAAAACATTGACTTATGCAACTCAATTTCATTTTAAGGAAAGAAAGGGTTGGAAAAATTCAATTGGGTTAAATGGAATGAATCAAGAAAATACAAATAAAGGCGTTGAACAATTGATTCCAGAATACAAATTGAATGACATTGGGGTATTTCTATACTCGCAAAAAGAAATCAGAAAAATAAATTTCAGTGGTGGCATTCGATTTGACAATAGAAATATTAATGCAAATCAAATGATTCGGGATGGAGAAAAAATTGGCGACTCACTACAAAAAAGTTTCTCTAATGTTTCAGGAAGTATCGGTATTGCGTATCCAATTACCAATAAAATAAACTTAAAGCTGAATTTGGCAAGAGCTTTTAGGGCGCCAAGTATTTCTGAGCTTTCATCAAATGGTGCGCATGAAGGAACAAATCGATTTGAATATGGGGATAAAAATTTAACCAGTGAAATAAGTACACAATCTGATGTAGCCATTGAATTTAATGATGATCATTTTTCTTTTAATTTGGCTGGCTATTATAATCAGTTTAAGCATTTTATTTTTTACAGAAAATTGCAAAATAATATTGGCACAGATTCATTGATTGAAGTAGATGGAGATATGCTTCAAGCGTTTAAATTTGACCAACAGCAAGTAAACCTTACAGGCGTTGAATTAACATTAGATATTCATCCCCATCCTTTGGATTGGTTACATATTGAAAATACTTTTTCTTATGTTTCAGGTATATTTAAAAATGCCATTGAAGGAAGTAAAAATCTGCCATTTATTCCAGCACCAAAATTATTAACCGAGTTTAGGGCCGATTTTAAAAAATTAAATAACCATTTTAGAAACAGTTATATTAAGGTTGAGATTGACAATACATTCAAACAATCAAATCCTTTTACTGCCTTTAATACAGAAACCGCTACAAATGGATATACGTTAATAAATACAGGCTTAGGCACAGAAGTATTTTCTAAAAAAGAAAATAAATTATTTGCGCTTTATTTTACAGCAAGCAATATTGGAAACGTTGCCTATCAAAATCACTTAAGCCGTTTAAAATATGCACCTACAAATCCTGTAACAGGAAGAAATGGGGTGTTTAATGTTGGGCGAAATTTTGGTATAAAGATATTGGTGCCGTTGAGTTTTAAGATTTAGGCAATTAAAAAAGACTTCTACTTTATTCAAATTCCTTTGGCTTGTGTTGTTTGTACTCTTTGTCATACCCAACAAAAAAGCGCATATAAATTACCCTACTCAAACGCATCATCCAGGGTTGTAAAACAACTAGCACAACCGAATTTGTAGCTAGCCAATAAAATATTCGATTGTCTTCTGTAGAAATACCAACCAACACCCACCAAGCCACGAAAGTGCTTGTAGAAATCGCCACTGCAAGCGCATAGCTCACATATCCAGTTCCATACCAAAACCCAGGTTCCATATCATATTTTTGATCACAAATTGGGCAATTATCGTACATATCAAAAATATGTTTCAAAGAGATTTTTCGATAAGCATTGGCATCTTTAAACATTTTCCCTTGTCTGCATCTTGGGCAACGCATTTTAAAAATACTAAGGAAATAATTTGGTGTTGAATGCTTTGTATTTTCCATAGGACAAATTTAAAATTTAATAGAGATTACCAATTGTTACTTATGTTACACAACAAATTATTGATTTGAGATTTTCTTTCGCTCTCCAATTTGTTGACGCCACATGGCATAATACAGCCCTTTATCTTCAATTAATTTCTGATGCGTTCCCGTTTCAACAACATCGCCTTTTTCCAAAACATAAATTCGATCGGCATGCATAATGGTACTTAAACGATGTGCTATTAATACCGTAATTTGATCTTTTGCTGTTGAAATGTCAATGATGGTATTTGTTATTTCTTCTTCTGTTAATGAATCCAATGCTGATGTAGCTTCGTCAAAAATCAATACCCTTGGTTTTCTTAATAATGCGCGAGCTATAGATATACGTTGCTTTTCACCTCCACTCAATTTTAATCCGCCTTCGCCTATCATGGTATCCAAACCCTTTTCTGCACGAGACAATAAATAAGTACATGATGATTTTCTTAACGCTTCGTTTAATTCATCTTCTGTTGCGGATGGATTTACAAACATTAAATTTTCTCTAATGCTTCCACTAAACAAGTTGGTGTCTTGCGTTACAAATCCGATTTGGTTTCTTAAATCGTCGAATAAAATTTCAGTTTCATTCAAGCCATTGTAAAAAATCTGACCTTCTGCAGGGCGATATAATCCTACAAGCAATTTCATCAATGTGGATTTTCCGCTACCACTCGGTCCAACAAATGCAATGGTTTCTCCAAGCTTTACATCAAAACTAATTCCATCGATGGCTTTATGCGTTGCAGTTTGATGTTTAAAACTAACGGTATTAAAAGAAAGCGTTTCTACTGGGCCTAATTTTTTAGGATTCAATGGTTCAGATTCTGGCGCCTTTTTCATCAACTTATCGAAATTATTTAAAGACGCTTCGGCTTCGCGATACGACAATAAAATGTTTCCAATTTCTTGCAAAGGACCAAACACAAAAAATGAAAATATTTGCATGGTTACCAATTGCCCAGCATCCATTTCATCTCTAAAAATCAACCACATCAAAATAAATAAAATCACTTGGCGCAATGTGTTCACCAAAGTACCCTGAACAAAACTGATGCTTCTAATTCTTTTTACTTTTTTCAATTCAAGTCCGAGAATTTTATACGTGTTTTTATTTAAACGCTCCACCTCTTGATTGGTAAGTCCTAAGCTTTTTACCAATTCAATATTTCTTAACGATTCTGTTGTAGAGCCCGCCAATGCGGTGGTTTCACCAACAATATTTTTTTGAATGGATTTAATTTTTTTCGAAAGTTTATTGGTGATTAAAGTAAGTACACCAATACCAATCAAATACGCAACCGGAATTCGCCAATTGATAAAAATAGCTGCATACACAAAAACGAAAACAATGCCTATGATGATGCCAAAAAGGATGTTGATAAAATTGATCATGAATTTTTCTACATCCGATCTTACTTTGGTTAAAATGGATAAAGTTTCACCACTGCGTTGATCTTCAAATTCTTGATAAGGCAATTTCATGGCATGTTGTAAACCATCCGTAAAAACTTTTGCGCCAAATTTTTGTATAATGAGGTTTAAAAAATAATCTTGAAATGCTTTGGCAATACGACTCACCATTGCCACAGAAATCGAGAATAATAAAATGTAAAAAACGCCTAGTTGTAAATAAGGCTTTCCTTTTCTATCAATGTGATCATATCCCCAGAAGAAGCTGTTGCTGTCGAAATGGTTTGATTTATTTTGAAAGTCTCCAGCAAGATTTACAAGCTTTCCCAATAAAATTGGATCGATAAGTGAGAAGCCAATGTTTATACTTGCTAATAAAAGGGTAAATGCAACCAACCATTTCAATGGCTTTAAATAATGGAGTAAAATTTTCATTAAAAATGAGGATTTGTAATTAAGGGTGCAATTTCGGTTAAATTATCCGAAGTGGTTTAAATGGTTTGCATGATTGAGGTTATTTTATAAATAAATAAGTCAAAATGGAAAATTAAAAAGTAAAAACTGCAGATTTTATTTTTTACATTTTACGTGTCTCAGGCGGTGTATTTTTTTACTTTTTAATTTTTACTTTTTAATTTATCAACCCCTACCCTCCCCAATTTTCCCGATCTAAACTTCTATACTGAATTGCTTCAGCCAGATGCTCTGTTTTTATTTGTTCCGAATTGGCTAAATCTGCAATCGTTTTGCTCACTTTTAAAATTCTATCATAGGCCCGAGCCGATAGATTTAATCTTTCCATTGCTTTTTTCAAAAGTTGATTGGAAGCTTCATCAATCACACAAATTTCCTTGAGCATTTTACTGCTCATTTGTGCATTGGCATACACCTCATCATATTTTTCGTAACGCTTTGCCTGAATTGCTCTTGCACAAATCACGCGCTCACGAATGGTTTCACTTTTTTCAAACTGTTCTACAGTTGATAACTCTTCATACGCTACAGGCGTTACTTCTACATGAAGATCAATTCTATCCAATAATGGACCAGATACCTTATTCAAATATTTCTGTACCATACCTGGCGGACAAGAACATGCTTTTTCGGGATGATTGAAATAGCCACAAGGACAAGGATTCATACTAGCAATAAGCATAAAATTTGCAGGAAAATCTAATGCTATTTTTGCACGAGAAATGGTTACCCTTCTTTCTTCCATTGGTTGACGCATCACTTCAAGTACCGTTCGTTTAAATTCGGGCAGTTCATCCAAAAACAAAACTCCATGATGCGCTAAAGATATTTCGCCAGGTTGAGGATTCCCACCACCTCCTACTAAGGCCACATCTGATATCGTATGATGTGGACTTCTAAATGGTCTACGGCTGATTATCGTTGAATGCTCGGGCAACTTGCCAGCAACGCTATGAATCTTTGTAGTTTCTAAAGCTTCTTCTAAAGTTAATGGTGGTAAAATGGTTGGCAATCTTTTCGCCAACATGGTTTTTCCTGCGCCAGGTGGTCCAATCAAAATCGCATTATGTCCGCCAGCAGCAGCAATTTCCAAGGCACGTTTAATATTCATCTGACCTTTTACATCTGCAAAATCAAAATCATAATTCGATTGGGCTTTTGAAAAAACTTCGGCAATATTTACTTGCGTTGGCTCAATGTGCGTTGTTTCATTCAAAAAATCAACCACCTCTTTCATTGAACTTACCCCAATTACTTTTAAGTCATTTACCATTGCGGCTTCGTTGGCATTCGACAAGGGTAAAATCAATCCGTCGAATAATTCTTTTTTTGTTTGGATGGCAATGGGAAGTGCGCCTTTAATGGGCTTTACCGCTCCGTCTAAACTTAACTCCCCCATAATTACATAACGACTCATTTTTTCAGCGTCAATAATTTGTTCTGTTGCAGCTAATGTGCCGATGGCAATGGGTAAGTCAAAAGCAGTGCCTGATTTTTTAATATCCGCTGGCGCTAAATTTACGAGTAACTTCGTTCGGGGCATGTAAAATTGATTGCTTTTAATCGCACTTTCTACCCGATGCAAACTTTCTTTAATAGCATTGTCGGGCAACCCTACGATGTAGTAATTTTTACCCTGATTGTTCACATCAACTTCTACCGAAATTGTTTTGGCTTCTACACCATAAACCGCCATTCCAAATGTTTTTACAAGCATACCCAAAATTGACAAATACACTTTTAAAACCAAAAGTGAAATCATCCATTTTTAAGCAGAAAAAAACAAGAATTATCTGTGGAGAATTTGAAGTTGTTTTATGGATTTTTATTTAGTTCCCAAATCTTCAAGCATTTGCACAACGCCTTCTTTTTTTAGAATTAAATAACCCAAGCGATCATTGCTAACGCCTTCTTTTAACGCATAACTAAATTGAAATTGTTCATCTATAAAAGCTGTTTCAAAATAATTAAATTTAATGTTGTTATGCCTTTTTAATGCGTCACTTATTTCATATAAATGTGTTGACAAAATACATAATACACTGGGAATTTTTATCAGTCCTTCAATTACAATCGTGCTACATTTCATGGCATCTTCTACATTGGTGCCTTTAAAAAGTTCGTCTATCAACACCAGCCACTTTCTGCCATCATTAATTTTTTGAATCGATGTTTTTATGCGCTGTACTTCATTATAAAAATAGCTTTCCCCTTTTGAGAGGTCATCCATAATATTGATGTTGCTTAGCATTCCATCAAAAAAAGATAATTCCATATTTTGAGCTGGAACCGCCATTCCAGTATGTGCTAAAAAAACCGCAGATCCAACAGATTTAATGAAGGTGCTTTTTCCAGCCATGTTGGCACCGGTTAAAAATAAAAAATGCTTTTGCTGGTCTAGATTAAAATCATAAGGTGTTGGATTGTTTAATATCAAATGATACAATCCATTTGCAGTAAAAAATGGTCGCTCACTTTCTACAAAAACGGGAAAAGATAATTGAAGTTCACTAACAGATTTTGCCATTCCAAACCATGCATCAATTTTTGCATGAATCTTTAGCAAATCCAACATGCTTGATTTATATTGATTGCGAAAAAAATATCCAAGCTGAACTATTTGTTGAACATTCAGCTGATTAGCGTTTTCGGTTTTATCAATAATTTCTAATGAATTTTTTTGGGTTAACTTTTCAATATCGGTTAAAACATTTTTAAGCAATATTGGCATTTCCGAATTGGAAATTAAATGCACAATCAACTTTAATCCTTTTATAAAATCAAAGCAATGATTTACTGAAAATTTCAATAAAGAGTAATCTGCCTTTTGTAAAATAGAAAATAGTTTCGCATGATAAAATGAAACCCTTTCCGGTATGGCATTTAAATTTGAATCGTAAAATCGCTCAATAACTTTTATCGTACCATTACTAATTTGATTGGGCCATTTTTCTAGAAATGGAATGATATGTTTCAGCGTATCCTGAACAGCTTTTATTTCCTCGATATTTTTCAGCGGCGTTGATAGAAACAACTTCAACTGATCCTCACCGTTAGTGGTGTTGGTGAAGTTTATTTTTCCAAACAGCGACAAATTATTTTCGCCATTGAAAATATTCAAATCATTTAATGTGGTTTTATCAATTTCCATAAATTATTTTCTGTCAAATGTCATACGCTTCCCTTTTGGCGCATCTACAAGTTGTCCATCATTAAAAACAATATTTCCGCTCACCATTGTTTTTATAATGCTAGATGGAAATGCTACGCCCATAAGCGGACTCCAGCCACATTTGTACAAAATATTATTTTCAGTTACTGTATATGGTTTGTTCAAATCCACCATTACTAAATCTGCAAAATATCCTTCTCTAATATACCCTCTGTCTTGAATGCCAAAACAATCCGCCACAGCATGACTCATTTTTTCAACTACCTTTTCTATGCTTATTTTTCCTTCTTGTGCATACTTCAGCATCATTTGCAAACTGTGCTGTACCAACGGAAGACCCGAATGGGCATGTTCGTAGGGACCTTCTTTTTCTTGCATGGTATGTGGTGCGTGGTCTGTAGCAATGATATCCAATCTATCATCCAACAACGCTTTCCATAAAGCTGATTTATTATGCGCTGCTTTTATCGCTGGATTGCATTTAATTTGATAACCTAATTGATCATAATCGTCGGCTGTAAAATGCAAATGGTGTACGCAAACTTCTGCGGTAATTCTTTTTTCTTTCAAGGGCATCATGTTGCCAAAAAGTTGTAATTCTTTTTCGGTTGTGATGTGTAAAATGTGTAAACGGGTATTGTATTTCTGTGCCATTTTAACTGCCCTCAATGATGATTCATAGCAGGCATCTTCGTCTCTTATAAATGCATGATCTGATGGGGAAAGTTTTGATTTTATGGACTTTAATTGCTGATAATTGTTTTTAATAATTGTTTCGTCTTCGCAATGTGTTGCAATCAACAATTCCGTTTCACTAAATATTTTTTCGAGTGTATTGAAATTATCTACGAGCATATTTCCAGTGCTGCTGCCCATAAATATTTTTACGCCACAATAATCGTTTTTAATTTTATTTAATTTCAACACTTCCTCCGCATTATCATTACTCACCCCCATAAAGAACGAATAATTCGCCGGTGATGTATTGGCAGCAATTTGATATTTCTGTTCCAATAAATCAATCGTTAATGCATTGGGAATGGTATTTGGCATCTCCATGAAACTCGTAACACCACCTGCAACAGCTGCTTTACTTTCTGTTTCAATATTGGCTTTATGGGTTAGTCCGGGCTCTCTGAAATGTACCTGATCGTCAATTACGCCGGGCAATAAATGTTTTCCTACACCTTTAATCTCTTCGCATTTTCCTTTTACAGAAATTTGCGGATCTATTCTTTCGATGCGATCTCCTTCAACTAAAACGTCCATCGTATTTATTACGCCTTCGTTTACTAGGGTTATATCTTTAAAAAGGTATTTTTGCATAACTTAATTATCTTGTTGATTAAATAAATTTCCAGATGCAAATTATTAAAAGCTTTTTCAAATTTTTGATTTTTATTTTGCCTTTGCATTCTATGGCACAATCTACGTTTTTACCTCAAGGTTCGGATGAGTATCATTTTATAGATAGAACAGAGATTTTAAAGGGAAATGTGTCTGACGTTTTATTTACTGGAATAAAGCCATTTAGCAGAAAAAAAGTGATTGAACAGATTTCAAATAAGGATACAAATCGAATAACCATTTTATTGGCATATCCTCAGGAAGAAAAAGTTTGGAAAAACAATATCGAGTGGATAGGAGCAAATGGAATGTATTATAAAAGCCAAAAACCTATTTTAAAAAAATTTTATACTACTCCTTGTAATTTTTATTCGGTAAATACAAAAGACTTTTTCTTATCCGTAAACCCCGTTTTAAGCTTTAGGGCTGGAAAAGAATTGGGTTACGATAAAACCCTTTATTTAAATACAAGAGGCATTACGCTCCGTGGCAGAATTGCCAACAAAATTGGATTTTCATCTACCATTATGGACAATCAAGAGCGTGGTCCAGAATTTTTTCAAGATCAAGTTCGTCAACTTCGGGCAGTTCCTGGTATAGGCTTTTATAAATTGTTTAAAAAAGATTCCTCTGCCAATGATTATTTTGATGGAAGAGGATACGTTACTTTTAATGCGACCAAATACATCGACTTCCAATTTGGCTACGATAAAAATTTTATAGGAAATGGATACCGTAGTTTATTTTTAAGCGAATGGAGTAATAGCTATCTTTTTGCAAAAATAAATACCACCATATGGAAATTCAATTATCAGAATTTATTTATGGAATTAACGCCTCAGTTTAAAAAACAAGGCGATTCATTGTTGAAAAGAAAATATGCTGCAATGCACCATTTAAGTTTCAATGCTACCAAATGGTTAAACATCGGGCTTTTTGAGGGCGTTATGTTTGGCAGAAAAGACCGCTTCGAATTTCAGTATCTTAACCCTGTAATTTTTTACCGACATATTGAAGGCGCAATCGGTAGTCCAGATAATGCAATAGCGGGTATTGATTTTAAAGCGAATATTAAAAAACGTTTTCAGGTTTATGGACAACTGTTGTTGGATGAGTTTATTCTTTCAAAAATAAAAAAAGAACCTACGAATTGGGTTAATAAATTTGGAATGCAGCTTGGCGGAAAATACATCAACGCTTTTGGTGTAAAAAATCTTGATGTTCAGTTAGAAATGAATCGGGTTCGTCCATTTACGTATTCTCACAACGATACCATCAACAATTATACGCATTATAATCAACCGCTTGCGCATCCTTTGGGCGCAAATTTTATGGAGTGCATTGGTATGGTAAGATATCAGCCATTCCCAAAATGGGTGATGAATGCGCGTGTGATGTACTATTACAAAGGATTAGATTCATCGGGTAAAAATTTTGGTGGAAATATTTTTAGAAGTTACAATACGCGCGTTGGTGAAGATGGCTACCGCATTGGCTTTGGCGACAAATTAACTTGTTTAAACGCCATGATAAATGTGTCTTATGAATTAAGACAAAACTTATTTTTTGATTTGAGTTATCAATTCAGAAATCAGAAAGTGGCTAGTTTAAACTCCAATGACAATTCAAATGCCATTCAATTTGGCATGCGTTTGAACATGTGGCAACGCCAATACGATTTTTAGAAAATGCTTATTCGATGATAAGTGAAAGCGTTAATGTGCGTGATTTAATCTGGTCGATTACATTTGAAAATTTGAGGTTTTCATCGCGACTATGCACATTTTTTAAACCCCAGCCTAGTTTTAATTCAGGTGACAACACAAAAACTGGGAAATAGAAATGGAAACCAATACCAGCTTCGATTCCATAATCCAATTTATTAAGTTTCATTAATTTTTCAGCATTTTTTTCACCCGCATTGGCAGCAAAATCGTATTCCAATTTTCCACCGCCCAACATATATACTTTGAAATTATTGATTCTATCACTGCTAAATTTTACTTGCAAAGGAAATGCTAGGGTGATGCCTTGAATTTTTCTAGTGGTTAAGCTATCTTCTTTGGCAAATCTATCAGGATATTTTAATCGGTATTGAAACGCTTTTTCAGTAAAAACAAGATTTAATGGATACGTTCTAATGTCTAAATGATTGGTGATATGAAAGTTTACAAGCCAAGCTAGATTGATGCCTGTACTTTGAATACTTTCAACCACTTGAACGGAATCCCTTTGTAAAAAAAGCGGGTTAAACGTAAAATGATAATATGATCTGTTGCCACCTAATGCAATACCAAAATGAAAAGGTTTTTCATCATGATCGGGCAAATTCAATTCCACATTCTGCTGAGCGAATGCGCCATTTGAAATCAGCATCATAAAAATACCGAGTACTACTATTTTGTTCCTACATAAATGCAGCATATGCCAAAGCTTAATTTTTTAAATTCTGTTTTTGTATATCCCAATTGATTCATCACTTGAATAAATTGTTTTCCTTCTGGAAATTTTTTAATGGATTCGTCTAAATATTTATAGGCTGCACCATTCTTTGAAAATAATTTCCCCATATTTGGGGCTACCATTTTCATGTAAAAGTTATAAAAAAATCCAACAAATGGTGTTGTTGGTTTGCTAAATTCTAAAACCACCAATTTGCCCCCTGGTTTTAATACCCTTTTTATTTCTAAAAGTCCTTTTTCTAAATTCTGAAAATTTCGCACCCCAAAGGAAACGGTTGCCGCATCAAAATGATTGTCTTCAAACTGAATAGATTCACTATCTCCATTAATCAGTTCAATTTGTTGGGTCATTCCATTTTTTTCAACTTTCTCTCTGCCAATTTTAAGCATTCCATCACTAATGTCGATGCCTATGGTTTTACTGATTTGATGCATTTTTGTAGCCATAATAGCCACATCGGCAGTTCCTGTAGCTACATCGAGCAATAATTTAGGTGGATTATCTTTAAAATGTTGAAGCGCTTTTTTTCTCCAGCTGACATCAATGCCTACGCTTAGAAATCTGTTTAAGAAATCGTAACGTTTTGCTATGTCATCAAACATACCCGCTACCTGCTCTTTCTTTGTTTTAGAAGATGCCTTATCCGGAACAACTTTATCGTGTGCGTATTCTGTCATATCAAGGGCAAATATACGCTCCTTTGAAGAATAGAAAAGCTAATTCAACAGATTGATTGTAGAATAACTATTTTTGTTGAACATTATGCAGATTAAACAAGCCACATATATCATCAGCAGCCCGGAATTTGAAAAATGTCCTAAACCCGACAAGCCGGAATATGCGTTTATTGGCCGAAGCAATGTTGGCAAATCATCTTTGATAAACATGCTTTGCAACAATGAAAAATTGGCAAAAACCTCAGGATCTCCAGGGAAAACGCAATTAATCAACCATTTTGAGATTACAAGCACCATTGGAGATGAAAGCAAACAAACTTCGCTTAAATGGTATTTGGTGGATTTGCCGGGATATGGATTTGCCAAAGTGAGCCAGAATAGCAGAAGAAGATGGGAGCAAATGATTGAAAACTATCTTAGAAAGCGTGAAAACCTAACGATGGTGTTTGTATTAATAGATTCGCGTCATTCACCACAAAAAATAGATTTGGAATTTTTAGAAAATTTAAAAAAATGGGATGTGCCCTTGTGTTTGATATTTACCAAAAGTGATAAAGAGAATCAACGAACGGTAAGTAAAAATGTAAAAGATTTTTTAAACGCCATGCGCGAAACCTGGCAATTTTTACCACAGCATTTCATTAGTAGTGCCGTTAAAAAATCGGGGAGAGAAAAAATTCTAACGTATATCGAGGAAGTGAATCAACAGTTGTTGGATAAAGGATAGAAGAAACTGTTTGGTGTTTGGCGTTTGGCGTTTGGTTTCGCGCAAAGTGAAGATACATCCACCATTAAACCGTTAAACCATTAAACAAGCGAAGCGTTTTAACCCCTTTTCTATCCTGCACCTAAAAGAACTTCCAGCTCATCAAACATTTCTTGATAATCAACTTTCCAAAGTTGTTTTTTAAAATGATCATGCTCTTTTTTATATACGTTTAGTAAAGTTGGGTTGTGCAATTTTGAGTAATAAACATTTGCCAATCTATCACAAATTTTCACGTAATCTGCAAACGGTGTATTTCTTATGCCTTCGTAATATTTATCATTGGCGCGTTCTTTTCTATTTTTACCTTTTTCATTTGTGAGCGCGTAAACTATTTCTGCTACGTTTTCGCCCAAAACCTGCTTCACGTCACTATAATTTTGTCTGCAATCTTCTATAACATCATGCGTCCAAACAGCTGCTAACACCTCGCTTATGGTTTTTTCATCAGGCAGTAAATGAACATATTTACAAGCAAATTCAAATGCCATTTCTAAATGAACTTCATATGGTTTTCCATCGTATTTATGGTTCGTTTCGAAATGCTTTAGTATGGCATATTCTTTAGCTTTAAGAACTAACTTGGATGAAGTAGACATGAATGTTTTTTGTTTGTGGTTTTTTGTTTGTTGTTTGGTGATTGGTTTCGTGCAAGCACGTATAAGAATTGAAACACGAAGGCGCAAAGGCACGAAGTTTTTTTATAAAACAAAGATGCTACTCATTGGAAAAAACTTCCTACCGTTAAACCATTAAACCAGCGTAGCGATTTAAACATTTTTTGCGCAAAGCCCGCAAAGGTACAAAGGCCCCAATGTTAGAGCACTTCCAACCTTTTGAACATATTGAACTCATTGAACCTCTTGAACGTCTCAAACCTCTCAAACCTCTCCAACTTCAAAAACCTCTTGAACCTCACTAAATTTTTGTAAGGGTTGAAAATTTTCAACCCCTACTATACCTTTTCAACCTCTTTCACAATCACCGCTTTTTCTTCTTCCTTTATCTTTCCCCAGCCACCTAAAATATTTCTAAGATTGTCGACACCTTGTTTTTTGAATAAAGATGCGGCAATTACACTTCTGTATCCGCCGGCACAATGAATGTATAAATTTTGATTTTCTTCGAACTGAGCAAGTAATGCGATGTCTGTTAACTCTTGTAATGGAAGATTAACCGCGTTTTCTAAATGACCAGCATCAAATTCGGTTTCTTTTCTAACATCTACTACAACTAAATTGGGGTCGTGTGGCAAATCCATCATCAACTCATCTGCTTCAACATCAATGATCATATCGAGTCTTTCACCAGCATTTTTCCAAGCTTCAAAACTTCCTTCCAAATAACCTTCTATTTTTTCGAAACCTACTCTTGCTAAACGAACCACAGTCTCTGATTCTTTTCCAGGTTCTGTCACCAAAATAATCGACTCGTTAAACGGCAAAAGATTTCCAGCCCATTCTGCAAACCTTCCTTCCAAGCCAATAAAAATAGAATCCGGTATAAAGCCTTCTGTGAAAACATTGGCATGTCGGGTATCTAAAATAATTGCACCTGATTTTACTTTTGATTTAAATGCTTCAATGCTTAGTGCTTGTGTACCATTTGATACAACCTCGTTTATGTTAGCATATCCTTTTTGATTGATTTGTGCATTCACTGCAAAATATGCTGGTGCTGGACTTAACCCAAAAGTTACCGCTTTTACAAATTCTTCTTTGCTTTGAGGCTGAAGTGCATAATTGGTTTGCTTTTGTTCTCCTATGGTGCTAAATGTATTTGGACCTAAATTTTTACCGCAACTGCTTCCAGGGCCATGTGCTGGATACACAATTACATCATCATGTAAGGGCAATATTTTCTGCTGAATGGTATTGTACATGATTTCAGCAAGATCTTCGCTGCTCATGCTACCACTGCTTAAATCTGGACGGCCCACATCTCCTACAAATAAAGTATCTCCTGTGAAAATGGCATGTGCTTTATTGTTTTCATCAAACAACAAATAACAAGAACTTTCTAACGTATGACCTGGTGTATGTAAAACCTTAAAATGAATTTTTCCCAATTTAATCTCTTCCCCATCAATAGCCGACTGAATTTTATATTGCGTTTTTGCACCAGGCCCAAATATAATTGGCGCTCCAGTTTGTTTGCTTAAATCAATATGTCCGCTTACAAAATCAGCATGAAAATGCGTTTCGAAAATGTATTTTATTTTTGCGTTTCGCTGTTTTGCCAATTCAATGTATGCGTCAATGTCCCTTAATGGATCAATGATAGCAACTTCTCCTTCACTTTCAATATAATAAGCAGCCTCGCTTAAACAAGCTGTATAAAATTGTTGGATATACATAAACTATTTTTTTAGAAAACAAAGGTAAAATAAAAAGCGGCTGTTAAAAACAACCGCTTTTTAAAAAATTTATTTTCAGAAATTTTATTTAATTAACTCATCGATAAACACGTTGATTTCTTCAATGCGTTTGTGGTTAACTGTGTAATAGATGAATTTTCCATCACGTTGTGTAATAACAATTCCTGCTCTTCTCAAAATGGCTAAATGCTGAGAAGCAACAGATTGCTCAAGACGCAACTTTACATAAATTTCTGTAACGGTGATTTTCTTTTCTGAATCAATTAACGTAAGAATTTGCTGACGTAATTTGTGATTCAAGGCTCTTAAAACAAGCGCTGCTTTTTTTAAGTTTTGGATGTTGATTTTCAATGCCACACTAACATCTGCATTGGATTCACCCGGTTGATTTGGAACAATCATAGGTTTGTAATTTAATTTTGATTTTAATAATGGATAAAGCTGATGCAAATATATTAAATCAACGTCATAATTCAAATGTTTTATTTTCTATTTTTTATTTTAAAACGTTAATCTTATTACCCTTGAAATGCTTTTATATAGGCAGGTTCGAAGGATTCTATACTTGCAAATGATTTGTTTTTGTAGTAAAAATTCGACAACGAAGCCATGTCAAAATGTAGGTTTTCAACCTCCAAAAACTGCGCATTTTCGTTTTTACAGATTTTTTCAAATTTGTCTTTTCCGCTTCCAATGAAATAAACAGATTTTTCTGTTAAAAAGTCTTCCATGAAATGCTCATCTACAATCAATGCATCAGGAGCTAATATTGGTTCTAGATTTACATCAAACAATCCAGTAAAAACCTCCATTCTTCTTGCATCGATCATCGGACAAAATAAAACAAGTGTAGGGTCGATGATTTTATTTACTGCAGCACTTGTCAATAATTTTAAAGAGCAAATATGAATGATGGGTTTATTTAGGGCATAACTTAATCCAATTGCACTTGCCATTCCTACCCGAATGCCAGTATATGAACCCGGACCTTTAGTTACTGAAATAGCATCTAAATCTTTTAGTTCTACTTCACTTGATTTTAATAAATCTTGAATGGCTATATGCAAAAATCCAGCATGTTCTTTTTGAATATCATTTTGGATATGCCCAATCGGAACGCCGTCTTTTGAAATGCTTACGAATGCTATTTCCTGTGCGGTATCTATCATCAAAATTAAACTCATAATTTGTTGGCCTCCTTTTCTAATAGTTTACACACTGTATATCTTGCATCAGTCAAACTCAATGTTTTTAAAAGATCAAATACATTTTTTAACCCAATTTCATTCGCCCATTCAAAGGGACCTTTTGGATAATTGGTGCCTAATTTTAAAGCAATGTCAATTTCATTTTCAGTGCTTACATTTTCTTCTTTGGCAAAATACGCTTCATTGATGATCATGGCTAAAACCCTTGCTGATACAAAGCCTGGTTCATCTGGTAAAAAAGAAAATTGCACACCCAATTGAGCAGACAGTTGATTTAAGATATCATTTTTTTCACCGGCCAATTCCCAAGTAGTTCTTTTTAAAAATCCGTTCCATCCGTTTAATCTAATTACATGAGCGCCATGTTTTGATGATTTCAATGTATTTGAAACACTATTGATTAAAACGGGTGTTTTTAATCCACAATAATCTTCAAAGTAAGCATCTTTATTCAAATTAATAATGACGTCTACTGAATCTGTATCTGCTATTTCTTTTATGCTTTTGGCATTAATCCAATTAATATTTTGGTAAGCTTCTGTTAATTCAACAAAATCTTTGTCATTTGAAATTACCGATATCCTCATCTGTTAATAAATTTTAGCAAAAATAGGTACTGGAAAAGAATATATTTGTATTACTATAAAAAAACCCAAATGGACAAACAAGTCATTAATACCAGTGAGGCTCCAGCACCAATTGGACCATATAATCAAGCTGTAAAAACAGGTAACTTATTGTTTATATCCGGTCAAATAGCATTAGTACCTGGTACTGAAACACTTGCCAATTCAAGCATTGCAGAAGAAACCCACCAAGTAATGAAAAATTTGTCCTCTATTCTAAAATCTGAAGGAATTGATTTTGATCATGCTATAAAAACCACCATTTTCTTAAGTGGCATGGAACATTTTGCTGAGGTAAATCAAATTTATGGACAGTATTTTTCAAAAGATTTTCCAGCTAGAGAAACTGTCGCGGTAAAAGGCTTACCAAGAAATGTGAATGTAGAAATTAGCATGATTGCCAGTATTTAGTATATCAACATGATTTTAATAGCCGCACCAGTACATCATTTTTTCTTAGATACTTTATCAGAAAAAGGAATTGATTTTTTGTACGAACCAACTATTTCTTATGCGCAAGTGTTGGAAAAAATACATGATTCTACAACACTTATTGTTTCCACGCACATTAAAGTAGATAAAAAATTAATCGATCATGCGCCCAAATTAAAATGGATTGGCAGATTAGGCAGCGGAATGGAACATATTGATGTTACGTATGCTAAATCTAAAAAAATCATTTGCGAAAGCAGTCCCGAAGGAAATTGTAACGCTGTTGCAGAGCATGCTTTAGGTTTGCTTTTAAATTTTTATCGCAACATCAATAGAAGTGTTCAAGAAGTAAAAAATCACCAATGGTTTAGGGAAGAAAATAGAGGAACAGAAATTTCTGGAAAAACTATTGGCATCATTGGATACGGACATACAGGATCAGCATTTGCCAGATTGTTGTCAGCTTTTAACGTTACGATTTTAGCTCATGATAAATACAAAGCTGGTTTTGGAAATGAATTTGTAACAGAATCTACTTTAGATGAAGTAATAAAATATGCAGATATAATCAGTTTTCATTTGCCATTAACATCAGAAACGCAACGTTATGCATCAGCTGATTTTTTTCTCCAATTAAAAAAGCAACCTATTATCATAAATACGTCTAGAGGCAGCGTGGTAGATAGTGTAGCGTTAATAAATGCAATTGAAACTAGATTGATTTCGGGCGCATTATTGGATGTATTGGAAAATGAAAAGCCAAATACCTATACTTCAGAAGAAAAAGAAATATTCAACACACTGATCAAATTTGAAAATGTTATGATCACCCCACATATAGCAGGTTATTCTCATGAGGCAACATATAAAATGAGCAAGGTGCTTTTGGAAAAATTAGGGATAATTTAATCCCAATTATTTCATTTTACTATATTTGTATTTACACAACGCTTTAGCCAAACTGAAGCGTTGTATTTTTTTAATAAGATATAAACCGAATTTACAATGGCAATCGATACAAATTATGTAACGCAAGATACTTTTGAAAAGATGCAGGAAGAGCTTCATCAGTTAAAAGCAGTGGAACGTCCGGCAGCCAGCAAAGCAATTGCAGAAGCAAGAGAAAAAGGTGATTTAAAAGAGAATGCCGAATATGATGCAGCCAAAGAAGCACAAGGAATGCTTGAAGCTAAAATAAAATATCTTGAAGGCGTAATAGCAACGGCTAGAATATTAGATGAATCAAACATAGATTTTAGTAGAGTTAGTATTTTAACTAAGGTTACATTGACCAATATGGCCACCAATAAACAAGTAACCTATCAAATTGTATCTGAAAAAGAAGCAAGCTTGAAAGATGGTAAAATATCAGTAACCTCGCCAATTGGGAAAGGTTTGTTGGGAAAAGTAGTAGGCGAAATTGCTGAGGTAAATGTCCCAGCTGGCGTTTTGAAATTCAGAGTAGAAAACATCACGGTTTAATCATGAGTATTTTTTCTAAAATCATTAGTGGAGAAATCCCATCTTATAAAATTGCAGAAAACGAAAATTTTTATGCATTCCTGGATATTTTTCCAATGACTAAAGGGCATGTATTGGTTGTGCCAAAAATTGAAATTGATAAGATTTTCGATTTGCCTGAAAATTACCTTGCTGAGATGATGATTTTTGCCAAACCCATTGCAAAATCTATCGAGCTTTCCTTTCCTTGTAATCGTTGTGGTATCAGTGTAATTGGGTTAGAAGTACCTCATGCGCACATGCATTTGATTCCAATAAACAGTGCAGACGATTTGAATTTTACTAGAGAGAAATTAAAACTTTCAACTGCTGAATTTCAAGAGATTCAACAAACTATCTTATCAAACCTGAACTAATTACTTTTTCAAACGCTCTGGATTTTTATTTAAGAAATCTGCCCATCCATTTGATTTACCTTTTGCTACGGGCAATATTGATTTCTCTTGAAAATAATGACAAACGGCTACCGCTAAAGCATCAGTAGCATCCATATACTTTGGCGTTTCTTCAAAGGATAAAATTTTCTGCAACATTTTCATCACCTGATCCTTGCCCGCATTTCCATTTCCTGTAATAGACTGTTTGATTTTTTTGGGCGAATACTCACAAATCGAAAGTCCTGATTGCATCGCCGCGGCTAGCGCTACACCTTGTGCTCTTCCTAGCTTTAACATACTTTGTACATTCTTTCCAAAGAATGGTGCTTCAATCGCAAAACTTGTTGGATGGTAAATTTTAATTAAATCAGTAACCTTATTATGAATCTTTTCGAGTCTTTGGTAGGCATCATCTTTTGCGGATAATTTCAGTACCCCCATATCTACCAAATGAATGCCTTTGGCTTTTACTTCTATCAATCCATAGCCCATAATGATGGTTCCCGGATCGATACCTAAAATGATTTTTGATGCTTTTTGCAAATGGGGTCTTAATTTTACCAATAAACAGTTTCTTGAACAAAAGTATAAAATTAATATTCAATTACATCCTAGGTCCAATGCTCTTTGTGTTGGTCGTGTATAGTTTATACAATCAAATTTCGCAGCAACAAGATTTATTGGTTAGATGGCAACAAATAAAATTAAGTTGGAAGAGTCCGATTTTTTGGTTGGTTTTTTTATTGATGTTTTTAAACTGGGGATTAGAATCTTTGAAATGGAAATTACTATTGAAACCATTAGAAAGTATCAGATTTACAAAAGCATTTAAATCTGTATTTGCAGGATGCAGCATCACCATGATTACACCAAATCGAACAGGTGAATTTGGAGGAAGGATTTTATTTGTGGAAGCCGAAAATCGTATCAAAGCAATATCTACCAATATTTTAGGCAGCATCAGCCAAATGCTCATCACATCAATTCTAGGATGTGTTGGATTGATTTATTTGATTTACTTTTCAAATTTACATTCAAAGCTGGTGTTCTTACCATGGATTTTCAATGATGTCAATATTTATTTATCGTTTGGTGTAAGCATAATATTGACACTGCTTTATTTTAAAATCAATTTTTTTATTTCCTTTATTTCAAGATTTAAGTTTTTAAATAAAATTGTACAACATGTAAAAGTGATTGAGCAATTCAGCAAAAATGAATTGTTAATCATTTTGCTTTGTTCGTTTCTTAGGTATTTAGTTTTTATTTTGCAATACATTTTAATCATGCACGTCATGCATGTAGAAATGGAGAGTTCTATTGCATTTTGGCTGGTGGGTGTTTTTTATTTGATGATGGCAATCATTCCAACCATTGGATTTACGGAACTACCTATTCGATCAGCATTGGGAATTTCCATTTTTGGAATATTATCAACAAATGTTTTGGGTATTCAAGTAGCATGTTTTGCCATTTGGATAATCAATTTGGTGATTCCGGCAACAATTGGAGGGTTGTTTTTGTTAGTGAGGAAGGAGGTTTAGGAGGTTTTAGATGTTTGTGAGGTTTATGAGGTTGGGAGCTCCAAACAACAAACACCAAACCACAAACACCAAACCACAAACGCCAAACAATAAACCACAAACACCAAACACCAAACATTTTCTTATATGAAATGGCTTACTATTTTTTTTATCAGCTGGATTTTAATGGGGGCAACAACCCATCAACATAAAGGTGATTTTTGCGGCTTAAAAAACAATGCTTATAAAAATGGTGAAACCGTAAAAATGACGGTTTATTATAGTACATTGGGTGCGTATATTGGCGCTGGTGATGCCACATTTACAACTACATTAGAACGTTTTAATGGCAAACCCGTTTATCATGCCGTAGGTGTTGGAAATACCTATCCTTTTTTCGATAATTTTTATAAAGTGCGTGATCGTTATGAAAGTTATATCGACACCAATACATTGTTGCCGATTAAATTTATCAGAAACGTGGATGAAGGCGGTTTTAAAATCTATAATAACGTTACGTTTAATCAAACCACAAATACAGCGGTTAGTACAAATGGTGTGTTTAAAATTACAGATTGCATGCAAGATGTAGTAAGCGCCATGTATTATGCCCGAAACATCAATTTTGATAAATTAAAAAAAGGCGACAAAATTCCTTTTGATATGTTTTTAGATGATGAAGTACATCATTTATACTTACGTTACATGGGTAAAGAAAAAATTAAAACACAATATGGTAAATTCAGGGCTATTAAATTTAAGCCGCTCTTAATTAAAGGCACCATGTTTAAAGGTGGCGAAGGCATGACGGCATGGGTGAGCGACGATCCAAACCATCTGCTATTGAGGGTTGAAAGTCCGATTGTTGTGGGAAGTATTAAAGTAGATATGATGGGTTATAAGAATCTTCGTTACCCCCTTAGTTCTCTAGTAGGACTTTAAATGATGTCTAGATTAAAATAATCTTTTGCCCTGATGCCTTTTTCAGTCATTTGTACATTGCAACATTCTACTTTTGGATCGTGCTGAAAAAACAATACATAATCATTTTCAACTGCTTCAGTTAAGAAAGATTTTTTTTCATTTAAAGTAGTTAACGGAAACATGTCGTAAGCCATCACAAATGGAATCGGAATATGTGCTGCTGATGGCAATAAATCCGCCATAAAAACTATCTGCTTTCCTTTGTATTCAATCTGTGGCAACATCATTGCTTCTGTATGTCCAAATACTTGTCTGATTTTTACATCGATTGGAAATTCCTCATAATCAACATCAATAAACTTCAATTGTCCACTCTCTTGAATAGGCAAAATATTCTCTTTTAAAAACGAAGCTTTTTCTCTGTCATTGGGCATCGTAGCGGTGTTCCAATGTTGTTGATTGCTCCAATATGTTGCATTTTTAAAAGCAGGAATTAACTTATCATCTTCGCGAATAATGCTACCTCCACAATGGTCAAAATGAAGATGGGTTAAAATTACATCGGTAATATCAGCTACACTAAATCCTTTTTTTGAAAGTGAAGATTCTAATGAATCATCTCCATGCAAATAATAATGTCCGAAAAATTTATCATCTTGTTTGTTGCCAATTCCGGTGTCAATTAAAATCAACTTATTTCCATCTTCAATTAATAAAGATCGCATGGCCCAAGTACACATGTTGTTATCATCCGCAGGGTTTAATTTGTTCCACATTGATTTAGGTACAACGCCAAACATGGCACCGCCATCCAATTTAAAATATCCGGTATTTATGGTGTGTAATTGCATATTAATGAGATAAAGATTTTTGTTTTTTGTGCGCTAAAAATATCAATAGAAGCCCCAAAATAAAAAATGAAATTAATGTCAAAACAGAATTTCTTTGAGAGCCCGTTATTTCTGTTATCCATGCAAAACTAAACATACCAATGACAATCGCAATTTTTTCTGTAACATCATAGAAGCTGAAAAAAGAAGCGGTGTCCTTTGTTTCGGGCATTAATTTGCTATAAGTACTTCTGCTCAAACTTTGTGTGCCGCCCATTACAAAACCAACTGCCAATGCCAATAGATAAAATTCGTTGATTCCTCCAACTGGAAGTAAATACCCAGCAATACAAAGTAAAATCCAAATGAAAATGCAAATCATTAATGTTTTAAAATTTCCGATTTTTTCAGAAATTTTCGAGATTAAATACGCACCAGGAATGGCTACCAATTGAATAATTAAAATGGCAACGATAAGGTTAGTAGTAGGTATTTGCAATTCGCTACTGCCATACAATGTAGCGGCTAAAAATATAGTTTGCAAACCCATGTTGTAAAAAAAGAAACTATATAAAAACCTTTTTAAAACAGGCATCAGTAATATTTGGTGCCATACTTTTTTAAGTTCTGTAAAACCACCAATGAATACATTTTTATGTTCATTTTTTTCGGAAGGCGTTCCATTGGGTAATCTTCTCAATGAATACTGTGCAAATCCCCACCACCAAATGCCCACCATTAAAAAAGAAATTTGAGAAGCCTTGCCTGTTGTAATGCCAAAAGTATCTGGCATCAAAACCAAAACAAAACAAATCAATTGCAAAATCACACTTCCAATATATCCCATCACAAAACCTTTTGCACTTAATTTATCCCTGTCTTCTGGTGCAGCAATTTCAGGTATATAAGAATTATAAAAAACCCAAGAACCCCAAAAACCAATACAAGCCATAACCATGCACAACAATCCATAAAACAAATTGCTCCCATCAAAAAAATAAAGCGCACTACAAGAGATGCTTCCAACTGTACAAAAGAAAAATAAAAACTGTTTTTTATTCCCTTTAAAATCGGCAATTGAAGATAAAATTGGACTTAAAAATGCCACTACAATAAATGCAAACCCAAGTGAAAAATTATACAAGGAAGTGTTGATAAACGTTTTTCCGAAAATAGTAACATGATCAACGGTGTTTTCTTTACCATCGCCGGTAACTGCTGCATAATACGCAGGAAAAATAGTTGAAGTAATCACCAAATTATATACCGAGTTGGCCCAATCATACATTGCCCAACCATTTAACACCCTTTTTGAAGCAGTTTGCATAAATAAATTTAAGTATTGAAGTTACGTGTAAAGCGAATATATTTTCTTTTTTCAACTTAACGTCTACAGAAACCATAAATAAATGGTTGAAACCATTAACATTGACATCTTATACCGTAACCCACGGTTTAAACCGTGGGATGTAACGATATTATTTTCTATTTTTACCACTTAAAATAAAAAACCATGAGCAAAGCTTCATTAGATAACAAAAAAATTGCCACCAGAATGATTCATGCGGGAGCAGAACCTGATCCTTCAACTGGTGCAATCATGACACCAATATTTCAAACATCAACTTATGTACAATCAGCACCAGGGCAACATAAAGGGTATGAGTATGCGCGTTCGCAAAATCCAACCCGTGCTGCATTAGAAACTGCGTTGGCAGTTATTGAAAATGGAAAATATGGATTGGCATTTAGTAGCGGTGTGGCGGCAACAGATACGGTAATTAAATTGCTCGTTCCGGGTGATGAAGTTATTGCGGCAAACGACATGTATGGTGGAACGTATCGCTTATTTACAAAAGTGTATGAAAAATTTGGCATCAAATTTATTTTTGTAGATACTACCAATCCAGAAAATGTAACCAAAGCAATGACCGAAAAGTCGAAGTTGATTTGGATTGAAACACCTACCAATCCTTTGATGAACATTACAGATATTGAAGCCATTGCTGCGATTTCAAAAAAAGCAGGAACGATATTATGTGTGGATAATACATTTGCGTCTCCCTATTTACAAAATCCATTAGACCTTGGTGCTGATATCGTAATGCATTCATCTACAAAATATTTGGGTGGACATAGCGATGTCATTCAAGGGGCGTTAATCATGAACGATGAAGGATTAAAAGACCAATTGTATTTTATACAAAAAAGTTGTGGTGCAGTGCCAGGACCATTTGATTGTTTCTTGGTATTAAGAGGAATTAAAACCTTGCATGTACGTATGAAAGCACATTGTGAAAACGGCATAGTCATTGCAAATTATTTACGCAATCATCCAAAAGTAGAAAAGGTTTTCTGGTGTGGATTTGAAGATCATCAAAACCACGAAATTGCCAAAAAACAAATGCGCGGTTTTGGTGGAATGTTGAGCTTTACTTTAAAAGACAGTTCGATAGAAGCGGCAACAAAAGTTTTATCAAGTACTAAATTATTTTCATTAGCCGAAAGTTTGGGCGGGGTAGAATCACTTATCAATCATCCTGCAAGCATGACACATGCAAGCATTCCAAGGGAAGAGAGAATTAAACATGGTTTAAGTGATGGCTTAATCAGATTGAGTATTGGTATTGAAGATGCAGAAGATTTAGTGGAGGATTTGAAACAAGCGATTGGATAATTGATTGAAAATTAGACACAAAAAAATACAAAGGTTGATTTTAACGATCAACCTTTTTTAATACAAAATGATTAAAGGTGAATGCGGTTGAATTAAAAGCATTTTTAGATTTTAAATTTGAACAATACAATCGCCCTGATTTTATTGAACCCGACCCTATTGCCATACCGCACCGCTTTTCATTAAAAGAAGATATTGAAATTGCTGGATTTTTGGTGTCCACTTTTGCTTGGGGAAATAGAAAAGCCATCGTAAGCAATGGGCACAAATTAATGGACTTGCTTGGCAATGCGCCTTATGATTTTGTGCTCAACCATAAAGCAGCTGATTTAAAAAAGTTGAACCATTTTGTACATCGAACCTTTAATGCAACCGACTTAATTTTCTTTATAAAAAGTCTGAAAAATATTTATGTAAAACATGGTGGAATAGAACAGGTTTTCATTAAACACGCCAATTCAGATTCATTGCAACCTGCCATTCATGAGTTTAAAAAAGTATTTTTTGAAATACCCCATTTGGAAAGAACGAGTAAGCATGTGTCGGATCCATTTAAAGGGTCAGCGGCAAAAAAAATAAACATGTACCTCAGGTGGATGGTTCGCAAAGACAAGTGTGGTGTGGATTTTGGCATATGGAAAACACTTTCTCCCAATATACTTTCTTGTCCATTAGATGTACACTCCGGAAACGTAGCCCGAAAATTAGGATTGCTGGATAGAACTCAAAATGACCATAAAGCAGTTTTAGAGCTTGATGCTTCCTTGCGAAAATTAGATCCAAACGATCCCGTTAAATATGATTTTGCTTTGTTTGGTTTGGGCGTATTTGAAGGTTTTTAATTTCTGTATTATGATTTCAATTAACCGAAAAATGATTTCAATCTTTTTACATCTTATCCAGTTCAAAATGGTTTAAATTACATTTGACATAAGTTCTATAAAATCATCATTGCTTACTTAGAATATTAAAAATCATTTTATGCAAATTCAAACAACGAATGCAAATGAAATTTCTTTGGAAAAGATTTTTTCTTGTACAGACATTGATATGCTTAATGACCCTGAGATTTTTAATCAATTTGCTGCCTTTATCAACAAACTAATCTTAACCAATTTTGAATCTTTAATACAATTGCTTTACCGAATTGATGTAAGTGAAATGAAGATAAAAGCGATGCTCAAAGAAAGCCCTAAAGAAGATGCGGGCCATCTAATTGCACATTTAATTATAGAACGACAACTTCAAAAGCTTAAATATAAAATGGCGCATACAGAAAATGATGTAGAAATTGCTGAAGATGAGAAATGGTGATGCTTATTAATGCGTTAAATTTTAGGGTAAATAAACTTCAGTATCAGTTTTATACAACTTCAAAACTTTAATTGTATAATTTTACTTTTTTAGAAGTATTACTTATGCCATTCAAACTTGTTTCAGAATATACACCATCTGGTGATCAGCCAAGTGCAATACAACAGCTAACACAAGGTTTGTTGGATGGCGAACAATTTCAAACCTTATTGGGTGTAACGGGTAGTGGAAAAACGTTTACTATGGCAAACGTGATTCAAAATCTCCAACGCCCCACGCTCGTACTTACTCACAACAAAACCTTAGTGGCCCAACTGTACGGCGAGTTCAAACAATTCTTTCCAGATAATGCAGTGGGGTATTTTGTTTCTTATTACGATTATTATCAGCCCGAGGCTTACATGCCTGTTACCAATACGTACATTGAAAAAGATTTGAGCATAAATGAAGAGTTGGATAAACTAAGGTTGCAAGCAACGGCGCAATTGCTGAGTGGAAGAAGAGATATCGTAATTGTAGCCAGTGTGAGTTGTATTTATGGTATGGGTAATCCTACCGAGTATGAAAATGGTATTATTCGCATTCACACCGGACAAGTTTTATCACGTCAAGGATTTTTGCATGCCTTGGTGAATTCATTATATCATCGAAGTCAGGGCGATTTTGAACGTGGCTCTTTTAGGGTTAACGGTGATACCATCGACATCAATTTGCCTTATGTAGATTTTGGATATCGCATTTGTTTTTTTGGTGATGAAATAGAATCCATAGAAACGTTGGAACTCAGCTCTGGCAAACGAATTGGCGCTGTTGAAAATGCTGCTATTTTTCCTGCAAATCTGTATCTCGCTCCGAAAGATATGCTCGCTCAAGTGATCAGCGATATTCAGGATGAAGCGGCAGCTCAGGTGCAGTATTTTAAAAATGTGGGCAAACATATTGAAGCGCAACGTATTGGCGAACGTGTGGAATATGATCTTGAAATGATTCGTGAACTCGGCTACTGCACAGGTATTGAAAATTATTCTCGTTTTTTTGATAGAAGAAAACCCGGCGACAGGCCATTCTGTTTGTTGGATTATTTTCCAAGCGATTTTTTGACCATTATAGATGAAAGCCATCAAACCATTCCCCAAATTAGTGGCATGTATGGTGGTGATAGAAGCCGCAAACTTAACCTTGTAGATTATGGATTTCGTTTACCATCTGCAATGGATAATCGCCCACAAAATTTTAATGAGTTTGAAAACATCATTAACCAAACGGTTTTCGTTTCAGCAACTCCAGGAGAATATGAATTGCAAAAATGTGGCGGCGTAGTTGTAGAACAAGTGGTTCGTCCAACGGGATTATTAGATCCACCCATTGAAGTGCGACCAACATTAAATCAAATCGATGATTTATTAGATGAAATCGACAATCGAATTCAACAGGGAGATCGTGTTTTGGTAACGACCTTGACCAAACGCATGGCCGAAGAAATGAATAAATATCTGGGGCGTATAAATATAAAATCGAAATACATTCATAGTGATGTAGATACGTTGGAAAGGGTAGAAATATTGCGTGAATTAAGACTTGGAACCATCGACGTTTTGGTGGGCGTGAATTTATTAAGAGAAGGATTGGATTTGCCAGAAGTGTCGCTTGTAGCCATTATGGATGCGGATAAAGAAGGGTTTTTAAGGAATGAAAGAAGCTTAACCCAAACAGCTGGAAGGGCCGCGAGAAATGCAAAAGGTTTGGTTATTTTTTATGGAGATAAAATAACCATGAGCATGCAAAAAACCATGGACGAAACCTTGAGGAGAAGGGAAAAGCAAATCACGTACAACATCAAACACAACATTACTCCAACTACCATTAAAAAATCTATTGACCAGGTTATTGCTCAAGGAAGTGTGTTGGATGTAAAAGGCTACGACCCTTCAAATCCTTATGCTACGCAAGATGAAGCACAACCATTACCATTAGCCGCAGAAGAACAAACAGAATACCAAACCATTCCTCAATTGGAAAAAGCCATTGGTAAAATTAAAAAGGAAATGGATAAAGCCGCCAAAGACCTCGATTTTATGGAAGCCGCTCGATTAAGGGATATTATGTTTGGGATGAAAAATCAATTGGAGAGGATGGGTGTGAAGGGATAAGTAAAAATTCAAAAATCAAAAGGGAAAATTGTGAATGGAGAAAAGTAGAAACTGTTTTTATAGAAACTTAATACCGGCTATTGATGATTAAATTAAAGTGATTTACTTCTTTTTGATTGAAGTCAAATGCTTGATGTCTTCTAAATCTTTCGGACGGGAATTAGCAGCTTTATCTTGAAGAAGTTCGTCTATTCCTATAAAAAACATTTCTATTTCATTGATTATGGTTGTTTCTTTTTTTTCGTATGCTAATTTGAATTTACCACTATCTTTTAATTTCGGCAAGAAGTCTAGTGTAAATTTTTCTAGTACAAATTTAAAATAAGATTTTTGTGGATTCGGTGATTTCTCTGCAAAGAACTCCTTTACATCCTGGCCTAGCTCTTCTAGTGATCTTAAAAGGTTGAAGTAGTTATCATATGTAGGATTGTACCAAATATCAAGATCAAATTTATCAGCTGGAGTTCCATCAGAGTTTTGAGACCATCTAAAGTATCCATGAAAAGCAACTGCCGTACCACCAACAATTAAATACTGAACATCGTTTTTATTTAAGATTTGACAAACTCGGGTAATCTCGTTGGTTACATTACTTTGCATATTTTTTTATGCTTTTTTCTCTTTGGCCTTACTTAACAAACGGAGGAATGCTGACATTTCAGCTTCAGCTTTTTTTTGGGCATTAACATTACTCTTAGATTTAGTTGAGTTTTGCTTCATGCTTTTAAAATTGTTATATTTTATTAAAGTTGACATACAATTAAAATTAAGATTTTTTTAATTACACTCAAAATTACATATTACTTAAAATAATCGCCAATTTTTGCTTTTCATCCCAATGGATTCTTACTTGTTTTTGATCAAATATTTTCGTTGCACTTTCCTTCAACATAAAATTGATTATTTAAAAATACAAGGTAATAAAAATGTAATATGTTTAATGTGATTTTTATTTAGTAAAAAAATTGTGTTGATATTTATCAAAAATCCGAACACTCAATAATCATCTTAACTAAAAAACAAACAAAACCAACCCCAATCTTCGAAAAGACTAATTAAAGTTTCAATAAGTTTTAAAAGCTATGTACAATATTCAACTAATTATTTTAAAATAAATTCAGATTAGGCAACTATAATGCAAACATTTGCATTATAGATTTTGAAGTATATGAAGATTGTAACTCATCAACAGATAGAACTATGCCGCAAATGGAATCGCATCGCTCAAAAGCAGGTGTTTGAAATTCTGTATCCTCCCATGTTCAGAATTGTACAACGTTATTTGGTGAATACTGCACAAGCGGAAGATTGCGTAATGCGGGGAATGATGAAAGTTTTTCAACAAATGGATTCATTTAAGTTTCAAGGAGAACACAGTCTTTATTTATGGTCGCGACAAATTATAATCAACGAAGCGTTGATGGATTTGCGAAAACGCAATAATTTTTATCTATTGACAGAGGAAGATTTGATAGAATTACCCGATTCAACAGAATTATTAAATGAAATAGATGCGGAAGAAATACTTCATTTAATTATTGGTTTGCCAGTAGGATATCGCACTGTTTTCAATTTGTATGTCATAGAAGAATTTACACACAAGGAAATTGCTCAAATGCTTGGAATCAATGAGAGTACAAGTAAAACACAATACAGAAAAGCAAAAATCAAACTCAAAGAAATGCTACTCAAAAATAAAAATAGTTTTTATGGAAAGTATAGAAAATAAAATAATCCGGGACAAAATAAACACCATTGAAAATCTGCCCAAAGATTATGTGCCATCCCTTGATTCAAAATTTGAATTATTGATGGCGGGCATTCCCGAACCTTCTAAAAAAAGAAAAAGAATATGGATAATTATTCCATGGGGCGTAGCTGCAGGAATTGCTTTGTTGTTGATATTAAATCAATCGTCGAATGAAAAGAAAATTATTACATCGAAAGCTCCCACACGCAAACAAATTACTTTACAAAATGATTATGTAGTAAAAACAGATAATCAAAGAAAAGTCATAGTCAACAAGAAAAATCCATCCAAAAATATTAAACCTGTTGATACCGATACCATTTATAAAAATGAAAATATTGTTTTTATTCAGGTGGCTGATAAAACGACAGAATCATTAATTCCACAAATAATTACTGATTCCATAACGAATACTGCAATTGTAAAATTTGAAAAAAACAATCAATCAAAATTAAAAAGACATCGATTTGCCGAAATAGATTTTAATGATAATTCTACAACTGAGCCTGTGTTAGAATCAACAGCAAAAAGATTAAAAGTAGATTTTAAATTCAATGTAAATAATAACATAGTTCAAACACCTTCTGTTAAGCCCCTTCATTTCAAAAAAGACTTTTAAACCTCATAAAAAATCATGCAAAAATCAATTATAATTTCAATTTTATTTTATTTCGTTGTTTTAAATCCCAAAAGCACATTAGGATCAAATTCTCCATCTGATACTTTAATAGTTCGATTGGGAGGGAATAATCAAGTGAGGATTGTTTGTGCTTCGTTTGATGATCTATATAAATATTCAAGAGCAGATTCTTTAGTTTCTATTTTTACCACAGATATTAAGAAGTCATTTCAAGATAAAGATTACACAGAATGGCCTCAAGTGATGCATTATTTGGTTAAGGGAGATGGTAAGCGTCGGTTGAAAATACAGAGCAATGAATTTACAGAAGAGGAGTTTAATCTTGAAAATGAAAAATACAGATTAAATGAGAATCTACCACCATTTCATTATGTCATATACGATTTAAGTAATTCAGTGGAAATGCATATTTATTTGGAGTCTGCAAATAAGATAGATTTATTTCAAAAAGTTAGTATTGATAGTGCAATTCATAAATTAACTCAAAATAAAAAAACTTGTAACCGGAATTATAAAATAGAAATAGTTCATGAAAATGATTCATTCAAAATTGGAAAATCCAAGGGAAATAAAAGGTACAGTATAAATTATTCAACTGATGTAAATGTATATCTGATTGGTAATCGTTGGGTTCCTACTGCAGGTGGAAAAATATCCTTAATTTTTAAAGACAAGTACGAAGAACCCTTTATGTCAATTGGAACTGCTACTGTTGGATATGGTTTTTATGAAATTGTTAATGGCGTTTTCAAGATAGATCAACATATAGGTTATAATTTTATTTGGAGTGCAAATATTAGTAAATCAAATGGAGCCCCAGTTTGGTTTGGGATAGATGCGGGGATAATTATTGGTAAACAGACTAATGAAATAGGGTTTAAAGGAGATGCTTTTCGTATAAACATGTTTACAGAAATTAACAATGGCATAGGGTTAAGCATTGGTACAATCAGGGATGCTAAAAAAAATTCAGTTCCTATAGTTGGGATAAGGTTTCCTTTTTAAATTTTTTAATCTTGAAAACAAAGTAGGCAGAAATATTATTTTCCTTTAGAATTCTAACGAAATGTCTTATTTCTTCATCTCCACCGCAATCTTACCCGCCAGACTAGCATTGTGATGTATCAAAGCAATGTTTGCATCAAGGCTTTCTCCTTTTGAATGATCTGCAATATATTTTAGTAAAAAAGGCGTTATTTCTTTTCCGATAATTTTGTTTTCGGTTGCTGCGGTTAATGCCTGTTGAATATACCCTTCAATAGTTTCGGGATCTACTTCTTGATCTGTAGGAACAGGGTTAGCTATTAACACAGAACCATTTAAACCAAGGTCCCATTTTACTTGTAGCATTTCTGCAATTGATGATGGTGTATCAATGCTCAACGGAGAAATAAATCCACTTTTTCGAGAGTAAAAACTAGGGAACTCTTTTTGACCAAAAGTCACAACAGGGATGCCTAAGGTTTCTAGATATTCAAGGGTAAGTCCAATGTCTAAAATAGATTTCACGCCTGCAGAAACCACTGCCACATTTGTTGTTGACATTTCAGTTAAATCGGCAGAAATATCCATCGTATTTTCAGCACCTCTGTGTACGCCACCAATTCCTCCGGTTGCAAAAATCTGAATGCCCGCCATGGCTGCGATTCTCATTGTAGCCGCTACTGTGGTTGCTCCGGGTAATTTATTCGCGATAACATAAGGCATATCACGAATACTAACTTTCCACACATTTTTTTCTTTGCCAAAAAACTCCAAATCATCATTCGATAACCCAACATAACATTTACCTTCTTTAATGGCAATGGTAGCAGGTATCGCACCTTCAGCTCTAACCGCCGCTTCCACACTAATGGCCGTTTCTACATTTCTTGGGTAAGGCATTCCATGAGAAATGATGGTAGACTCCAACGCTACAATGGGTTGGTTGTTTTTAATGGCTTCCGCAACTTCGGGATGAATATGTAAAAAATCAGTTTTAATCATGATAATATTTTGTACGTAGTGATAATAATTTTTCTTTGGTTATTGACTTGTCAACAGCACCTTCTTTACGCAAAATGTCTAAAGCAAAACTATGGGCAATTTTAAGACAATCAATTTCTGCATATTGATTTAAGTAAGCAAAAACCCAGGCAGCAAGGGCAGCGTCTCCCGCTCCTGTAGAGTCTTTGATTGTAATTTGTGGGACATCTAATTGAAGTTTATTCGTCTTGTTATACATCACCGATCCCTTTTCTCCCAAGCTAACCCAAACTTGTTTAATGCCTCTATCAATTAGCTTTAAAGAAACGTGCTCTAATGTATGATCCGAGTCCTGTTGAATGGAATAAACTTCATCCTGATTTGGGGTAATCATAAACACTCCATTTAAATCTATAGCAGATAATTTATTGGCTTTAGCAATGGATACCGGCTCGATGATCAGTTTTTTATTTTCTATCAATGAAAAATTAATCAACCACTTCAATGCTTCGATTTCAAGATTGGTATCAGCAACAATTATTTCAGCCTCTTTTAAAATATCAATCCTCGTTTGAAAAAAATCATCAGTAATCATTTTGGAAAGTGTATCAGAACATGCTGCGGTAAACAAACTTCCATCGGGTTGATGAATGGCGCAATATTTTCCTGTTGGCTCATCAATTTCTAAGGAATGTTGAAAAGACAATCCTGTTTCTAAAAAGCTTTTTTTGATGAATGCAGCATCCGTATCAGAACCAAAAACGGTGATAAACTCAACATCAATTTCAAAAAGAGAAAGATGTCTTGCAATGTTACTCATGACACCACCAATTTCTTTTTTTTGAATGGCAGGATTTGATGTAGACGTAATGATTGGCTCTCCACAAAAAAACAATTCATCGATTAAAACGGCTCCTATACATACAACTGATGGCATGCGCAAATATAAACAATAAGGCAGTATGTAAACTAATGCGCCGCTATTTCAACATAGCTACAATTTTCAAATACAAAAGCCTAGTTAAACCACAATTTTAATTACTTTTATGCCATGCAGAAAAAATTGTATTTACTCGATGCGTTTGCGCTCGTTTTCAGGGCTTATTACGCACTTATTAGAAGTCCAAGAATTACCAGTACAGGAAGAAACACCAATGCTCAATTTGGATTTACCAACGCAATTATCGAACTCATCAACAACCAAAAGCCAACGCACATGGCGGTTTGCTTTGATACACATGCATTAACCGAAAGACATACCGATTTCGCTGATTATAAAGCCAACAGACAAGAAACACCTGAAGATATTTTATCGGCAGTTCCAGACATCAAAAAAATCATCAAAGGTTTTAATATTCCTGTAGTAGAAATGGATGGCTTTGAAGCGGATGATGTCATCGGAACTTTGGCAAAACAAGCAGAACTACTGGGATACGATGTGTACATGGTTACGCCAGATAAAGACTACGGACAATTGGTTAGTCAACATATCAAAATGTACAAGCCTGCTTATCAAGGTGGTACACATGAAATTTGGGGACCTGAGGAAATCTGTGCAAAATGGGATATCGAACATGTGCATCAAGTGATTGATATGTTGGGTATGATGGGAGATGCGGTTGATAACATTCCTGGAATTCCTGGCGTGGGTGAAAAAACAGCGGCCAAACTTTTAAAAGAATATGGTTCGTTAGAAAATGTTTTAGAAAATGCAGCAACGATAAAAGGTGCGCTTGGTGAAAAGATTCGTAATGGCAAAGAGAAAGCCATTATGAGTAAAAAACTCGCCACAATTATAACCAATGTGCCTGTTGAGTTTCATGAAGAAGATTATAAATTGAAAGAGTGGAATAAAGAAGCGCTCACAGAAATTTTCACGTCATTGGAATTTAAAACAATGGCAAAAAGAATTTTAGGCGAAACATTAGAATTGCCTATTGAAAAACCTAAAGCATCTGCTCAACCAGCTCAAATGGATTTGTTTGGAAATTATGTTGAAACAGCTGATTCTTCTCAAGTTTCAAAGATTGAAAACAATACAGAAAATTACACATCGGCTGATAAAAACATCGACAATACCAATCACGATTATAAATTGGTAAACGATGAGGCTTCTTTAAAAAACTTAATTGATCTTTTACAAAAAGAAAATGAAATTTGTTTTGATACAGAAACCACCAACATCGATGCAAACCTTGCAAACCTTGTAGGATTAAGCTTTTCGGTGAAACCACATGAAGCTTTTTATGTGCCTTGCAGTGAAAATAAAAATGAATGTCAGGAACTGCTAAACAAGTTTAAACCCATTTTTGAAAATCCAAAAAAGAAATGGATTGGACAAAACATCAAATATGATTTGTTGGTTTTGAAATGGTACAACATCGACATTAAAGGTTCGTTTTTTGATACCATGTTGGCACATTATGTTATTGAGCCCGAAGGAAAAAGAAGCATGGATTTGCTAAGCGAAAAATACCTTGGTTACGAACCCGTTCACATTGAAGCGTTGATTGGTAAAAAAGGAAAAAATCAAGGCAATATGCGTGATGTGGAAATTGAAAAAGTAAAAGAATATGCTGGAGAAGATGCAGACATTACGCTTCAATTGAAAGAAAAATTTGCACCACAAGTCATTCAATTGGAAGTTGAAAAAATATTTAACGAAGTGGAATGTCCATTGGTTAAAGTATTAGCCAATATGGAGTTTGAAGGCATAAAAATAGACGAGCAATTTCTCAATCATTATTCAAAAGATTTAGAATTGGATGCTAAAAAAGCAGAAGAATCTGTGTACGAACAAGCTGGCGTTAGATTTAATTTGGCCTCTCCAAAACAATTGGGCGAAGTATTGTTTGAAAAATTACAACTCGATCCAAAAGCAAAAAAAACAAAGACAGGTCAGTATGCTACTGGTGAAGACATCTTAACAAAACTTGCTGTACAACATAAAATTTGCGACGACATTTTAATCTTTCGCGAGCTCACGAAATTGAAATCAACTTATGTAGATGCGTTGCCACTATTGATTAATCCAAAAACGGGAAGGGTGCATACGAGCTATGCGCAAGCCGTTGCGGTAACAGGTCGTTTGAGCAGCAACAATCCCAATTTGCAAAACATTCCCATCAGAACAGAAAGGGGAAAAGAAATCAGAAAAGCATTTGTACCCCGCGATGAAAACCATGTATTGGTTTCGGCAGATTATTCTCAAATAGAATTAAGGATTGTAGCCGCAATCAGTGGAGATGTAAATATGTGTGAAGCATTCAGAACCGGAAAAGACATTCATACGGCAACGGCGGCGAAAGTGTTTAATGTGGAAGAAACTGAAGTAACCAAAGAAATGCGTTACAAAGCCAAGAGTGTAAACTTTGGAATTATATACGGTCAAGGTGCATTTGGATTGGCAGAAAATTTGGGTATCTCCAGAACAGAAGCAAAAGAAATCATCGACAATTACAAAAAACAGTTTCCAAATATTCAGCAATACATGGATGACAGCATCAAATTTGGTAAAGATAACGGATATGTACAAACGTTGATGGGACGTAAGCGTTGGTTGAAAGACATCAATTCGGCAAACTTTACCATTCGTGGATTTGCTGAAAGAAACGCCATCAATTCGCCCATTCAAGGTACCGCTGCCGATATGATCAAACTCGCTATGATAAAAATTGATGCGGCTTTTGTGCAACATCAATTCAAATCGAAAATGATATTGCAAGTACATGATGAATTGGTGTTTGATGTATTGAAAGAAGAACTTGACAAAGTGAAACCCGTTATTTTGGAGTGTATGCAACATGCATTGATTTTGCCAAACGAAGTTCCTACGGATGCTGAAATTGGATTTGGTGATAATTGGTTAGCGGCTCATTAAATATTTACTATGGAAAAAATGACTTTGATATATTGTTATGATGCGTATTGCGGATGGTGCTATGGTTTCAGTAAAGTAATCACAAACATTGCCAATACGTTTAAAAATGAATTAGACGTAGAAGTATTAAGTGGTGGAATGATAATGCCAGAAAAACCCGTTCACATTAAAGTAAGTGCAGACTATATTTTAAAGGCATATAAAACGGTTGAAGAAGCCACTGGCATAACATTTGGACAAGATTATTTATGGCACATTAAAAATCCGGAGGATAGTGATTGGTATCCCAATTCAGAAAAGCCGGCCATCGCAATGTGTATTTTTAAAGAATTTTATCCCGAAAGAATGGTGGAGTTTTCGGCAGATTTACAATACAGTTTACATTATGAAGGAAGGGATTTAACCGATGATGAGGCATACAGACATTTATTGGAAAAGTACAGCATCAATGAAGAAACTTTTTATTCGAAGTTAAAAAGTGAGGAATACAAAGACATGGCGCATTATGAATTTTCGTTGGTACAGCAATTAAAAGTAGAAGGGTATCCAACCGTTTTCATACAAACAAAATCATCTACATTCCACATGGTTGCAAGGGGATATACAGATGAAGCCGAATTGGAAAAAAGAATTAAAGCAGTATTGGAAACGCAATAATCATCAACGCTTTAAAGATTTTTCATAACAATCAATCCATTCTTTTACCGTCATTTTTGAAGCGAGTTCTCCAATCAAATCAAATGGAATTTGGTCCATTTTTTTAAATCGAATACAGCTTTTACCCATATCTAGTTTGCCTTTTACGCGGTTGGCATATTCAGCAGTAAACCAATCCATTAAGGCTGGGTTCATATAAATGCCCATATGATAAAGGGCAATAAAGTTTTTTTGCGAAGCCATACTCAAAAACGGAAGTGGTTGTTTTGGATCACAATGATAACCATTGGGATAAATACTATGTGGAACGCAATAGCCAATCATTCCGTAACTCATCTCTTCGGCAAAACCTTTTGGCAAATTTTTTAAAATCAGTTTGCGCAACTCATTGATAATATTTTTTCTTTCTTCAGATAAGTCATTGATATAAGACTCAACATTTGCTGCTTTTGATTGCATAAAAATTATGTTTTAAAAATGGGTTGAATTAGCCATTACAATTGTGATGTAACCGTGTTAAAATACTTTCGATATTGACGATAAAAACAACATTTCAAATTTAATTTAAATAAAATTATATGATGCAAATTTTAAACAAAAATTCTTAAGACAAAACGATAACATAGAATCGACAACTGATTAGAAAACAATTTTCACTTCATTTACTTTAACAATATGTATATTTTATTTTAACTAGTTTTAAGTTAAAAGCGAAAAATATGAAACACATAATAATCTTGTCTTTTTTATTTTCTTTTTTTATTTCGAAGGCTCAAAAAATCGATTACAACCATTTTGATAAAAAATTGTTCGAAAAAATATTGTTCGAACAATTGAATGACTTAAGAAAATCAATTAATGTTGATACGCTTGTCTGGTCAAACATTCTGTACAAAGAAGTTACTGTAAAACAAGTTTCTATTGTCACCAAAGAAAATAGACTTTATCATCCTGATTTAGAAAAAATGTGGAAAGACTCCACCAGAGTTAGAAATTTAATATCTAATGAATCTGAAAAAAAGTTTGGTGTTAAAACTCAGCGATCTACATTTGACGGACCTAGCATGTGGATATCAGAAAATATATATCGTGGATATAATTTTGATGTTACTTATGAAGAATTGGCAAATATTGTATTATCAGCTTTTGATAAATCACCCGGACACAGAATGAAACAAAGAGGAATTTATGCTCATTTCAATAAACCAGGGCTTGCATCTTGTTCAGTAGGTGTAGTACCAAATTCAAAAATAATATTTGTGGGGTTTAATTTTGTAACTGTTTTTAGAGAGGAATAGGAGCAACATAAATTGATTTTTGAAAGAATGAATACAGCATAATGATTTATT
The DNA here is from genome assembly GCA_027489035.1 of Chitinophagaceae bacterium. Lineage (GTDB taxonomy): Bacteria > Bacteroidota > Bacteroidia > Chitinophagales > Chitinophagaceae > Ferruginibacter. The sequence goes on along the minus strand of JAIYAN010000023.1, from coordinate 133,782 downwards.
CGTTAAATTTAATCTTTACTGAAATGTTGTTTACTTACAGCTACCAAAACTAATTTCTAAACCAGCAATTATTTTTTATGAGAAATGAAAAATTAACCCCATTATTATTAATCATTTGTATTTGCTTTTCATTCAGTTCAAAAGCACAATTCAACCCAATAGCCATTGGTGGATTTAATCATGATGTAATTGCTGAAACAGGAACAAGTGCATTAGCTACCACTACCGTTGCTTTAGATGGTGTGCCTGCGTCAAATAATGTGATGTACACACAATCGTTTAGAACTACAAACGGTTTTGCTGGTGGCGGTCTTCCCGATAATGGTACAATTGCAGATGCATCTGGTAGTTATCAATTAAACAATTATGGAAATAACAATGCATTAATTGTTCCTCGAAATCAAAATGGTGATCTTTTAATCAATACACCTGCTAGTTATCGCTCAATTCGTTTATTGTGCTTATCAACTGAAGGAACTTCGTTAATCAATGTGAAATTATTTTTTACAGATGGCACTTCTACAAATGCACTTACCAATGTTTCTGTGAATGACTGGTTTAACGCCTCTGCAAATACGGTGCTTACTGGGTTTGGAAGATGTACAAGAGTGGCAACAGCTTCAAGCGCTAGTGCATTTCCCAACAACCCAAAATTATTTTATGTTGAAGTGAATTTAAATTGTGCAGATGCTCAAAAATCTTTACAGAAAATAAATTGCAGTAACGTTACCACTGCTGGCACAAATGCGCCTTTCCCGAATGCGGTATTTTTTGCAGTTTCTGGAAAAGTAAATACGATTAATATTACACCAACCATTACCAATGCCACTTGTTCATCACAAGGAAGCGCAACGCTTAATGTCACTGGTTCGGCTGCTCCTTACACTGCATCATGGAATACCAGTCCTGTACAAAATGGATTAACAGCAACCAATTTAGCTGCAGGAAATTACATCGCAACAGTAACCGATGCCAATTCATGTACATCTACATTCAATGTAACGGTTACATCTACCAATAACCTTACATTGACTACAAATGCAGATACGTCAATTTGTTTAGGCGCATCATTTCAAACAAACACTGTTAGTAATGCTACAAATTATATTTGGACACCTACAAACGGCGTGAGCAACCCAAACATTGCAAATCCAATTTTATCTCCAAACACAACAACCACTTATACCCTAACTGCTCGTTTGGGAACTTGCTCTTTAGTAAGAACATTTAGGGTTACGGTAAATGCACCAACCATCAGCAATAGAGCGGATACCACCATTTGTAATGGCGTTTCATTTATGCCAAATATTATAAGTAATGGTACCAGTTTTTCTTGGACTCCAACCACTGGCGTTAGCAATCCAAATATTGCAAACCCAATGCTATCGCCATCTGCAACAACACTTTATACGCTTACCGCAAATCTAGGTTTATGTAGTGCAGTAAGAATTTTTGAAGTGGCTGTTTTACAATCTGTAGTTGTTGACGCTGGCCCTGCAGTGAGTGTTTTAAGTGGTAGTTCAGTTCAGCTAAATGCAACAGGTTCTGTAGGGAATTATTTATGGAGTCCTGCCACTACTTTAAACAATGCCAATATTTTAAATCCAGTTGCGTCTCCAACAACAACTACGCAGTATACTTTAACAATAACTACAGCAGCGGGTTGTAAAAATAAAGATAGTGTAACGGTAACCGTTGTACCATATTGCATAAAACCAATAAATGCTTTTTCGCCTAATGGTGATGGCATAAATGATCTTTGGTTGGTAACAAACGACAATTGCACTATCAATATCAGGGCTTCAGTATACAACAGATATGGAAGCGAAGTGTACAAATCTGCAAATTATCAAAACGATTGGAACGGAACATATAAAGGCAAACCATTACCAGATGGCACTTACTATTACGTTTTGGAATTCACACTTTTAACCGGAACAAAAATAACGTTGAAAGGGAATGTAACGTTGGTGAGGTAGAACAAGAGGTTTGTTGTTTATTGTTTGTTGTTTGAAGCCCACCCATCCCCAAACCTTTCCCAAAAAAGGTAATGGGAGCTTGACAACGTAAGGTTCAAGATATTCTATTGGATTAATAAGCTAAAAATGAAAAATGTTTCCAACCTTTTGAACTCATTGAACCCATTGAACCTTTTGAGCATTTTATTGACACAAAGGCGCTAAGTCACGAAGTTTTTTTATAAAAAAGAAAGATGATACTACATGGAAAATGCTTCCAACCTTTTGAACTCATTGAACTTATTGAACCTTTTGAACCTTTTTTCCAAAAACGGAAATGCATAAAACCTTAAACCCTCAAACCAGCTCAGCGACTTAACCCTTTCTCCCTTCCAAAAACAAATCTTTTTATTTCTATAAACAATTCATGTATTAAATATGTTTATTTGAAGCATAGGTACTTATTTTGTGCAAAATTTATAACTTGTTTTAAGAAATGAATCCATACATCGAAAAAATTCAACAAGAAATTGAACCCCTTCGCCAAGAAATTATAAACCATAAAGTTTACGGCGTTATCAATAACACTGATTCGTTAAAAGTTTTCATGCAATACCATGTGTTTGCTGTTTGGGATTTTATGTCTTTATTAAAATCGCTTCAAAATAATTTAACCTGTACTTCTGTACCGTGGTTTCCAATTGGTTCTGCAGATACCAGGTTTTTAATCAATGAAATTGTAGTGGGCGAAGAATCAGACGTGGACCAAGATGGCAATAGAGTAAGTCATTTTGAATTGTATTTGAATGCCATGAAACAAGCGAATGCCAATTCATCAATGATTGAAACTTTTATTAAGGAACTAAAGCAACACAACAATTTGGAGATGGCTTTTGAGCAAGCTAATGTACCAAGTGCTGCTAGAGAATTTGTTCGTTTTACTTTTCAAATCATTCAAACAGAAAAGCCACATTTACAAGCTGCCACTTTTACTTTTGGCAGAGAAGATTTAATTCCAAACATGTTTCTTTCCATCATAAATGATATTGATAAAACGTTCCCAGATAGCATTTCAATTTTTAAATATTATTTAGAAAGACATATCGAAGTGGATGGTGGACACCACAGCCATTTGGCGTTAGAAATGACTGCCAATCTTTGTTGTACAGACGATCAATATTGGAAAGAAGCAACAGAATCAACGATCGCCTCACTTAAATCAAGAATTGCCTTGTGGGATGGGGTTTATGATGAGATTATTTCTAATTCGAAATAATTTGTTTGTAACCATAAGTTTTTTTCAATCCAAAACTTTAGCGGTAACCAAATTTTATCACAGCTTTATAGAATCGATATAATTATATAACGATTCATTTTTTTAAGCTCTATTGTAGCGATATAATTATAGTGAAATAATTATATTGATTCATTTATTACAAGCTCCAGCGGAGCGATATAATTATAGTGAAATAATTATATCGATTCATTAATTACAAGCTCCAGCGGAGCGACATAACAAAGGCTAAAATTGCGATATAATAATAGCTCCGTAGGTGCGATATAATTATCGAATGATGGCAATTATATATAAAAAAGCTCCGTATTTTTTACGGAGCTTTGATTTTTTGTGAGGCCATGTCGCACCTAAGGAGCTCTTAAGTAGATGATGTCGATTTCTTTATGAACATCTAGCTCCTACAGAGCTTTAGATCAGATAGTTTTTAACGACATGCGCTCTACGGAGCTTGATTGTTTAGATCTTATTTTCTATTACCATCAACATCCAACTCTATAATTTCATATCCAAACTTTTTAAGTCCGGGTAAAATTTTCGCTTTGTCGCCAACCAATAAAATATTCATCTTATCCGTTTGAAGCCATTTTTTGGCCAAAGCATTTATTTCATTTTTGGTGATGTTGGCTAATATTTTATTTTGAACATCCATGTAAGTCCCTTCTAAATTATATTCCAATAATCTGCCAACGAATCCTGATTTTTGACTAGGTGTTTCATACAATAACGCATCTCTTTGTCCCAATGCGCTTTTCATAAATTTAATCTCTTCGTCAGTAATTCCTGAATTTGCATAATTGTTGATTTCCTTAAGTACTTCTGTTAATGCACTATCTGTTGCATTTGCACGAATACCAGAGCTGAATGTATATTCAACGCTATACTTATTGCCACTAAAATTTGCACGCGCTCCGTATGTCCATCCTTTATCTTCTCTTAAATTCAAATTCAATCTACTGTTGAAGTTTGCACCCAACACATAATTCATCAAATCTGCTTTATAATATTCACCGGTTAAATCGTAAGGCATATCTAACACCTTTCCAATTCTAAATTCTGTTTGTGCAGCTTTAGGCACATCAACCAAATAAATCGTTGTTTTTTCTACGTTTGATTTTGCTGTTGGTTTTACAAATGGCAAGTTTACATTCGGCAACTTATTGATGAACGTTAGTTTTGATAATGTTTCTTCTTGCGACAAATTTCCTACTACCACAATCTTTGTTCTGTTTGACGTTAAAAATGTTTTGTAATATTCTTCTACGTCAGCAAGGGTTAAATTTTTTATCGTGTACTCAGTACCGTTATCATTCATCCCTAAAATATTGTCGGCACCGTAAGTTAACTTACTATATACATTGCTTGCAATAGTTGCTGGTTGTGATTTTGCTTGCTTAAATCCTTCCAATGCTTGTTTTTGCAAACGGTTAAAAGCATCTTGAGAAAATTTCGGGTTCAACATACGATCTTCAAGCAAGGCTAAGGTTTTATCTACATTTACTTTTAGTGATTGCATATTAAAGCGAATGCCATCAAGTGTAGCGCCTACGCTAACGCTACTACCTAATTTTTGTAATGCAACAGTCATTTGCTCAGCTGTATAATTTTTGGTATCCTCATTCAACATGCTGCCTACAAAACCAGCAAGTCCAACTTTTGAGGTATCTGCGGCATTTGAAAGATGACCTCCTGGGATGGTGATTGAAATATTAATAATAGGCAATTCATTGTAAGAAGCACCAACGATATTGGCACCATTTGCTAATTTTTTCTTCCAATAATTGGGCACTTTCACTACAGGATTGGCCCCAGTTCCAGGCATTTTACTTCTATCGAAATTGTCTTTTCCTTTGGTATATGTCAAGCCATCGTAACCATAATTTGGACGATCGTAATTAGATGAATCGATTTTGAAATCATCGGCCATGGCTGGACCATTTTTATCTGATTTTGTAAGTACACTAACGGTTACACAATTCTTACCTTTTATATATGTATTGTATACGCGCAACACATCAGCTTTAGTAACTGCTTTATACATGTCAAGCATTTTACCAGTTTGGTTTGGATTTCCAGTAAATGTTTGGAATGCTGCTAACTGAGATACTTTTCCAGAAACACTTTGTAATCCATTAATAAACTGAGATTCGATACTGCCCTTGAATTTTTCGATATCATCATCAGTAACACCACGTTTTTCAAACTCAACCAATGAAGCATTAAACAAACTATCCATCATTGACAATGACTTTCCTGGTAAAGGCACAATTTGAATTGAAAATTCACCAGCCAACTCAGATAAACGGCTTGAGGCACTTGCTTGTAAAGCCATTTGCGTTTTCACCATATTTTGATACAAAACCGATGTTTTACCTACGCCAATAATTTGAGCGAGACATGTTAATGCGCCCATGTCTTTATCGTAGTTTGGCACCGTTGGAAAGGTTTTCATCAATAAAGGCACTTTTGCATAATTATCTACATAAGACACATATCTATTTGTATTTAATTGTACAGCAGGCAAAATTGTTTTATCTACTTGCGGACATTTTGGAATACTGCCGAAATATTTTTCAATCAGTTTCAATGCATCAGCAGGATTTAAATCGCCACCAATGGTAATCGTAGCGTTATTTGGGCCATACCATCTTAAAAAGAAGTTTTTTAAATCTGCTACATCAACCCTGTTTAAATCTTCAACATAACCAATGGTTAACCAGCTGTATGGATGACCATAAGGATATAAATTTTTGCTGCTGAATTCATTAACTAATCCATAAGGACGATTATCGTAATTCTGTCCGCGTTCATTTTTAACCGTACTTCTTTGGATTTCGAATTTTTTTTGTGTTACTGCGTCTAAGAAAAAGCCCATTCTATCCGCCTCAAGCCACAACATTTTTTCGAGTTGATTGCTTGGTACTGTTTCATAATAATTGGTTCTATCTTGATTGGTACTACCATTTAAAGTACCACCAGCTTCGGTTATGATTTTAAAATGTTGTTCATCACCTACGTTATCACTGCCTTGAAATTGCATGTGTTCAAAGAAATGCGCGAAACCGCTTTTACCAATTTCCTCTCTTGCACTACCCACATGATAGGTAACATCCACATGAACTATTGGATCACTATGGTCTTCATGTAATACAACGGTTAAACCATTAGGCAACACATATTTTTCATAAGGGATGATAATTTCATCTCCTTTTTTTACCACTTTTTCAACGAGCTTAGCTTGAGAAAACACGTTTGCAGAAACGCAAATCATAGATAACAAAAACACTGATTTTTTCATAATAAAAATTTAATGTTCAAATAAACAGAAAAAAGTTGACACTACAATAGGTTTGAGAGGTTCAAGAAGTTTGTGAAGTTTGTAGGGGTTGAAAATTTTCAACCCTTACAACGAGTTCAAAAGGTTGGGGATTTTGTCCACCGATGGCGGTGTTTTCAGGACGAGACAAAATAACAAAAACCCACGGCTGAAACCGTGGGATAGTCAATTTGATTGATATAAAATAAGGAATTACATTGATTTATTATTTATCGTTGCCAAATTTTGGAGAATGGATAACCCTCTTCACCTTTCGGGGGAAGGGTTGGGGATGGGGACTTCAAACACCAAACGCCAAACACCAAACATTTCTAATTTCTACTACTAAATTTCGATAACAACCTCAATATCTCCATATATAACCATACGAAAGTTACCATCAAACCGAAAGCGCCGTACCATTCCATATATTTTGGAGCCCCCATTTCAGCTCCTTGCTCAATCATATCGAAATCTAAGATTAAATTTAAAGCAGCTATGGCTACTATTAATAATGAAAATCCAATACCAAACATACCGCCGCCATTTACAAAAGGCATGGTTTCGTCGATATTTACGCTTAACATTCTTAAAATCATGATCGCAAAATAAAATAAAGCAATACCTACAGTAGCTGTAATTAATACAGATTTAAACTTTTCAGTTGCTCTGATGATGCGCATCGCATAAAGAAAATACATCCCGATACCAACAGAAAAGGTTAAGCCAACAGCTTGCATTACGATTCCTGGGTAAGCTTGATTGAAAAATGAAGAAATAGCACCTATAAATAAGCCTTCTAATAATGCGTAAAGAGGTGCCAAAAAAGGCGCCCACTCTTTTTTAAACATTAATACAATGGCAATTACCAACCCGCCGATAGCTCCACCAAGTATCATAGGCATTACGTTAGCACCTGCATTATCAGCTTCTTTCCAAGAATAAAATGCCGAGCCCATTAACATTAACAGCATGAAGCCAAATTTATTCAATGTACCCTTGATGGTCATTGCATTTTCGTCGGTAATTGTTGTGATTGTTGTACTTCTGAATTTATTTTCAGAAAGTGTAGGATTTCCAGATTTGAATAGTGACATAGTTTTATTTTTTTCTTAAAGTTATAGAAAAAAATAATTCAAAAAATCAATCTTAGATTTTAAAAAATGCCCGTTACCTTTGTCACATGAACGATTTAATGACTCAAATTGAGCAAAATAAAAAGGAAATCGAATCTTCAGTTGTTACCAATAAAGAAGAACTGGAAGCATTTCGTATAAAATATTTAGGCACAAAGGGCATTGTGAAAGCCATTATGGGCGAAATGAAGAACGTGCCTGTTGAACAAAAAAAAGATGCCGGACAACTTTTGAATGAATTCAAGATATTTACAGAAGCGGCTTTTGAAAATTTTTCTAATGCGGTTGAATCCAAAGCAGATCAGATAGATTTTAACATGGATTTAAGTTTGCCTGGTCAGCCAATCAATATCGGCGCCCGTCATCCCATCAGCATTGTACACAATAAAATCATATCCATTTTTCAACGCTTGGGCTTTTCGGTTGCAGAAGGACCAGAAATTGAAGACGACTGGCACAATTTTACCGCATTAAATCTTCCCGAAAATCATCCGGCTAGAGACATGCAGGATACGTTTTATATCAGCCAAAACCCAGATTGGCTTTTACGCACACACACAAGCAGTGCGCAAATTAGAGCAATGGAGAAAGGCGAATTGCCTTTGAGAATTATTTGTCCAGGTAGAGTTTATAGAAACGAAACCATCAGCGCAAGAGCACATTGCTTTTTTAATCAGGTGGAGGGATTATACATTGCCGAAAATGTATCTTTTGCCGATCTTAAACAAACCCTTTACTTCTTTGTAAAAGAGATGTTTGGCGAAAATGTAAAAGTTCGATTCCGTCCTTCATATTTTCCATTTACCGAACCAAGTGCCGAAATGGACATCAGTTGTTTGATTTGTGGTGGCGAGGGTTGTAGTGTTTGCAAAAGAACAGGTTGGGTAGAAATTTTAGGTTGCGGAATGGTGCATCCTTCTGTACTTGACAACTGTGGCATTGATAGTAAAAAATATACCGGCTTTGCTTTTGGAATGGGCATCGAAAGAATTACCATGTTAACCTATCAAGTTAAAGATTTGCGGTTGTTCAGTGAAAATGATGTTCGATTTTTAAAACAATTTACTTCAGCAATTTAAAACACAATATTTAAAGTGAAATTTTGAGGCGATTTATTTAAATTATTGAAAGCCTTGAATCAAAAAACCCCATAAAAAAATAACACAAGTTTAATTTTTTTGCTACATTTGAAAAAAAATAAAAATTATGAAAAAGATTACAGTATTTGCATTTTTGCTATTTAGTTTTATGGTTTCTTTTGCTCAAAGTGACGTTATTACAAAGCATTCAGGTGAAACGATCAAAGGAAAGGTTGTTAAAGTTGATGAGTTTGTAATCACGTACAAGTATGAAGGCGAAGATGCAGAAAATTCAGTAAGCAAATATGCAATCGAAAAGATTGTTTATGGAAAATCTGGCCGTATTGAGAAAGTAACTGAAAAAATCAGTGTAAGTTCTGATGAAGATTGGGAAAAAGTAATTGTATTTGAAGATAAGTCATACATTGCTGGTTTAACTAGGGTTGATGAAATCAAGGGTAAAACTGCAATGATTAATTTTCAAACTGGAAACACAGGCGATAAAAAAGCTGATAAGAAATTAAAAATGGCTGCTGCTGCAATAGGTTGCCCTTTTATTTTCATGACTTCTGACAAAACCACAGTGGGATCTAGTTCAAATCAAATAGGAGGAAGTCAAGCTATAAAGAAAGGAATTGCTTACAAATATTAATTCAATTTTATACAAAATAGAATGTAATTCTTACTTCTATTCAATAAATAAAAAGGCATCTCGATGGAGATGCCTTTTTTACAATTCCTAATTTAGTTCAACATTATAGGATACTCTTTTTTATTTTTGCATTATGATCAACAAAATATGTGTAACCGGCGCAGGAACAATGGGAAGTGGAATTGCGCTATGTGCTGCTCAAAATGGGTATCAAACCATCTTGTTTGATACCAACGAAACCGTAATTGCTAATGCGCAGAAAAGCATCAATAAAAATCTAGAGGCACTTTTAGATAAAAACAAAATAAGCGAATTAGATAAATCGGAGATCCTTCATCGGTTGGTCTTTACAAAAAATATTGAAGATTGCATTGCCCCGTTAATCATCGAAGCCATAGTTGAAAAAGCAGACATTAAAATCAGTTTATTCAATCAATTGGCAGCAATTAATGAGTCATCCACCATTTTTGCCAGCAATACCTCATCACTTTCAATAAACCTATTACAAGAAGGGATTTCAAATCCAGCGCGTGTAGCTGGTTTGCATTTTTTCAACCCAGCTCAAATTATGAAATTGGTTGAAGTAGTTAAAGCTGAGAAAACATCGGATGATGTAATTTCTGTTCTGATGCAGCTTTGTATCAACCTCAAAAAAACGCCGGTACTTTGTATTGACGCGCCAGGGTTTATTGTAAATCGAGTTGCACGTCATTATTATTTAGAAGCCATGAAATTGGTGGAACTGAATTTGGCGACCATGGATTCAGTTGATGAAATCATGGAAGCATCAGGATTTAAAATGGGACCTTTTAAATTAATGGATTTAATTGGCAACGATATAAACCTTGCCGTTACTACATCTTTATACGAAGCATTTAATCACGAACACAGATTTGAACCTTCTATTCTACAAATTAATAAAGTAAAAAATAACGAGTTGGGTAGAAAAACAGGGAAAGGATTTTATGCGTATTCAAAGTAAAAATTAAAAAGTGAAAGTTTAAAAAAGGATTGAGAATGTTAACTTTTGCATTTTGACTTTTGATTTTTAAATTACCAAAAAATGAACCATCAAAAATATCATTTGGTTACTGGCGCATCTGGCTTATTGGGTGCAGAATTGGTGAGTCATTTATTAAAGGAAGGTAAAAAAGTTAAAGCAGTTTATTTTCAACATCCAATTGCTTCAAATAACAATGAAAATCTATTGCCCATTCAATGCGATTTACTTGATGTGATTGAACTTGAAGAAATCATGGAAGACGTAGATTACGTGTATCATTGCGCTGGATTCATTAGCTATTCACCTAAAAACAGAACACAACTTTATAACATTAATTTCGAAGCTACTGCCAATGTAGTGAATGCTTGTTTATCTGCAAACATAAAAAAGCTGGTTCATGTGAGTTCTGTCGCTGCACTTGGGAAAAATATAAAAAACAAATTGGTTGACGAAACCCTACAATGGACGAATGATGCCAATGGCAGTAGCTACGGACATAGCAAATATTTGGGAGAACTTGAGGTTTGGCGAGGTATTGCTGAAGGATTAAATGCCGTTATTGTTTCCCCAAGCATCATCCTCGGGCCTGGAAATTGGAATCAAGGTTCAACAGCAATCTTTAAAAATGTGTATCATGAATTTAAATGGTACACCACCGGCATCAATGGTTTTGTTGATGTACGTGATGTAGCAAATTCAATGGTTTTGTTGATGCAATCTGATGTTTCTAACGAGAAATTTATCATCAGTGCTGAAAACAGAACCTATCAAGATGTTTTCAATAAAATTGCAGATGGTTTCAAAAAAAATAAGCCATCAAAATTAGTTACCCCATTTATCGCTTCAATGGTTTGGCGTTTTGAAAAAATCAAATGTTTCTTTACAAAACAAGAACCACTAATTACAAAGGAAACCGCAAAAGCTGCTTTAGATTATGTGCAATACGATAATTCAAAACTATTGAAGTTTCTTCCCGAATTTAAATACCAACCCATCGAAAATACAATTGCCTATTGTTGTAAAATTTTGCAACAAAAAGTTAACAATCAATAAGCTATTTTCGTAGCATATTTTTTAAACTATTTATTATGCAAAAATTATTATTCGCAAGTTTTTGTGTCTTTTTTTCTATAAACGTCTTTTGTCAAACAACTTATTTTTATGCAAAAGGTACAGTTATAAATGCTGAAACCAAATTACCCATGCAAGGCGCATCTGTATTTGCAGAGAACACCACATTGGGTACCGTTACTGATCAAGATGGAAAATTTGTATTGGCATTGCCAAATGGTGGATACGATTTAATTGTAAGCTATGCTGGTTTCAACACCAAAAATGAAAGAATTTCTGGCAATGCTTCGCAAGCCCCTGCTGAATTAACTTTCGAGCTTTCGCTAAAAGAAAAATTGATGTCAGATGTGGCCATCGTTTCTAATGGAGAAGTAAAAAACGGATGGGAAAAATATGGCAAGTTCTTTTTAGAAGAATTTATCGGCAAAACTAAAAACAGTGAACAATGCTCTATAAAAAATCCGGAGGTTATAAAATTTTATTTTTCAAAAAGAAAAAACAGATTGAAAGTATTGGCAAACGAAAGCATTATAATTGAAAATAACGCCATTGGATATACGATAAAATACGACATGGACTCTTTTGTCCATGAATACAATTCCGCGGTTACTGTTTATTCGGGTTACCCATTATTTGAAGAAAAAAAAGATACCTCAGCCGCTCAATTGCAAATTTGGAAAAATGCAAGAGAAGAAACCTATTACGGTTCAACGCTTCACTTTATGAGAAGTTTATTAAAAAAGCAACTTCAAGCTGATGGCTTTGAAATTCAATTATTAACAGAATCCAACGGAAAAGAAACAGCAATTGTAGTAAAAGATTTTTATGGTGCATTAAATTTTGTGCCAAGCGATAGTGCCAATCCTGCTTCATTCTATCCCAAACAATGGAAGTTTGGTATTTTGTATAAAGATGAAGTTCCTTCTGAAAAATACTTAGCAGAAAATAGCGATGCACCTAAAACCTTTCAGTTTTCATCCATTACTTTTCAAAATAAAGAGAAAATTTTTATTGAAAACAATGGATTCTATTACGATCAAAATGACATCACCTTTAATGAATATTGGGCTTGGACAAAAATGGCTGATGCATTGCCTTATGATTATGTAGCTGAGTAAAGCCCCCATCCCCAACCCTTCCCCCGAAAGGTGAAGGGAGTTTATCCATTTTCCAAAACACAGTATCAAGTATCAATTTTATGTTGTTTGGCGTTTGGGGTTGGAACAATCCACAATCAAGTATGCAACCTTTAAACCATTAAACCCTTAAACCAACGAAGCGATTTAAACTTTTTCCAATCTAGCATCCTACTTTTAAACCCGCGAAGCGATTTAAACCTTTTCTCTACACCATCTTCATCTCCACCAAAGCATTAGCTGTTGCCATTACGGCTTCTTTTGCGCTACGGGGAGCAAAGCCAAGTTGCTTTTTTGCTTTTTCGTTAGATACAATGGCTTTAAACCCTAATTCAGGGATAATCATTTTAGTAGATTTTTCAAATAAAGCGAAAATCTTCATAAACCAATTGGGCAATTCTTTTGCTTTTACTTTTTTATTGTAAGAAGGTTGGGCGTCTAAAACAAATTGGGCAATTTCTTTAAACCAAATCGATTCGGAAACAGCAGCATAGCGTTGACCAATAGCCGTTTCAGATTCAAGCGCTTTAAAATGTAAGTCTACCACATCCCTAACATCTACCGTTGGAAAACCCAATTGAGGCACACCAGGATATTCGCCTTTCATCATTTTTAAAACTACTGCTGCACTTGTACCAGGATCTTTCCCTAAAATTGGACCTAATATAAATCCAGGGTTGATGGTAGTAACTTTTAATTGAGGATTATTTTGCACAAATTCCCAAACCAATTTTTCAGCCAAGGTTTTACTTTTTGTGTATGGTGAAACCATTGGACCATTGATGTCTGTCCAATTTGTTTCGTCAAAATTTGTTTTGCCATTTTCATGACCGTACATAATGGAAACAATAGAGGAAGTTTGAACTATTCGATGGATGTTGTTTTGCAATGCAGCTTCAAATACATGCTTCACGCCATTCCTGGCTGGTATTATCAAATCATCTTCGTGCTTTGGCAATTCTAAATTAAATGGAGATGCCACATGGATAATGGCTTCGCAACCTTCCATGGCTTTAGACCATCCTTCAGCAATGGTTAAATCACAATACGAGAATTGTAAATTGTTTAATTGATGTTCAGATACATAAGGTTTCAAAGTTGATACAACTTCTGCTTCTTTATCTTTATTTCTAATGGTGCCAACAACTTTATAACCTCTTTTCAAACCTTCAACAACCATATGGCTACCCAAAAAACCTGATGCTCCTGTAATCATTATTTTTTTCATGCGCCAAATTTAGTAAAACAAATGCAACGCGAAAGAAATATCATAGATGATGGAATTAGATCTTGGATACCAGATGATGGATATCGAGCGAGATGGACTGAATAATCCCACCATTTAAATGTTGGTCGAGCGACATTTTGTAAAAAAAACAAGTTATTCTCAATGAAAACAAGTTTTTTTATTCTCAATTTTTCCTAATTCAAAACGCATCTATGTTTCATATCGTCTCGCTCATGTGTTTTATCATAAACTTTTGAACGTTTTTATCACTATGGCAGATGACATATGTCATGTATATGCAAAACAATTAAACTGAAATATAGTACTACATTTAATTAATATAAAAAACGCTTAAAACTTTTTTGTTCTTTTTCGAGTTAATTAAATATTTAAAATGTCCATTTTATCAACTATTGAAATAAATCCCAATAACCAATATGAGCAATTGTTTCATAATGCTTCCATTGGAATTGTAATTGTGGATCAAAAAGGAATGATTATTAATGGAAATAATTTTTTTTTAAGCATGTTTGGTTATGAAGCCAGTGAAATTAAAAACAAACCTATTGAGTATATTATACCTAGTAGATATCACCATAACCATGTTGCCAATAGGGAAAATTTTTATAAAAACTCAGTAAGTCGCCCAATGGGTTTAGGAAAATCGCTTTTTGGCAAAAAGAAAGATGGTAGCGAATTCCCCGTTGAAATTAGTTTAGATCCACATGTTTACGGAGGTGAAAAATATATAGTTGCTTGTATTACCAATGTGAGTAAAAAAGAGTTTGATTTAGGAGATCTGGAAAGTATTAAAGAAAATCTGGAGTTTGCTGTTGAGAATAAAAACAAAGAATTGTCGAGAACATTGCAGGTTTTAGAATTATTGAATGAAAAACTTGAAGATGTTTATGATAATCAAAAAGCAATTTTAGACAATGCCAAAGTGATGATGTTTTCTATGTATGAAAATGGCTTGTTTAAATTTTTCAACCCTGAAACTGCAAAACTTACTGGTTATAGTGAAAGTGAAGTCATTTTAAAAAAAGACCCTTTACTTTTTATTCGAAAAAACGAAATTCAATTGTGTAAAGAAGAATTTGAGAATAAACACAATTTGTTTTTTGATAACGATTTCGATGTGTTAAAAGAAAAGTCGATTCGGAATGAAATCATTGATTTAGAATGTTTTTTTGTACATAAAAACGGAAATGAATTCCCAGTTGCATTGAGCATCACACCGGTTTATAATAAAAAAAAACAATTAACGGGTTTCATGGGTGTAGCCATGGATTTAACAATCAGAAAAGAAGCACAAAACAATTTATTAGAAGCACTTAGCAAAGAGCGGAAATTAGGTGAGTTAAAAAGCCGATTTGTTTCTATGGCATCACACGAATTCAGAACACCATTAAGTACCATTTTATCTTCTGCATATTTAATAGAACAATATGCAGAAAAAGATGATCAACCAAAAAGAGAAAAACATTTAAATAGAATTGTATCGGCAGTAAATAACCTCACCAATATTTTAAATGAGTTTTTAAGTGTTGGTAAAATTGAGGAAGGGAAAATTGTTACCCATTTAACAGAATGTTCTATCAATGATTTTTTAACTGCTTTACTAAAAGAAATTAAACACACCCTGAAAAAAGGACAATATTTAAATCTAACGCACGAAGGAAATGAAAAAGTAATAACAGATCAAAATTTATTGAAAAACATCATGCTGAATTTGATTTCTAATGCCATTAAATTTTCTGCTGAAGAAAGCAAAATAGATATTAAAACAAACATTGATGCTAATTATTTTATCGTTGAGGTTAGGGATTATGGTATTGGCATTTCAGAAGAGGATCAAGGACATTTAATGGAACGATTTTTTAGGGGAAGCAATGTAACCAATATTCAAGGCACCGGATTGGGACTTCACATCGTTTCAAAATACGTGGAAACATTGGGTGGAAAACTCACATTTAAAAGTAATCTAGAACAGGGCACATCGATACAAATCATTTTTAACCATTTAAAATTAAAAGAACATGAAGACAATCTTATTAATTGAAGACAATGATGAAATCAGAGAAAATACTGCTGAAATATTGGAATTGGCGATGTACAATGTACATACTGCCGAAAATGGTAAAGTGGGCGTAGAAAAAGCCATTGATTTAAAACCAGATTTAATTATTTGCGATATTATGATGCCAATATTAGATGGGTATGGTGTATTGCATGCTATTCAAAAAAATGACGCAATAAAAAACACGCCATTTATATTTTTAACGGCAAAATCTGAACGACAAGACGTAAGAAAGGCAATGGAAATTGGTGCTGATGATTATATCACAAAGCCATTTGAAGGAACAGAACTTTTAAACGCAGTGGATAGTCGCTTGAAAAAAGTAGAAATCCTTAAAAAAGAATATTCAAAAGATATGGATGGCATTCAACAATTGATTTACGAAACCTCTGGCGGTGATTTATTAAAATCAATGGTTGAAAATAGAAGCACCAACCTATATAAAAAGAAACAACTGATTTATAAAGAAGGCAACCATCCTACACAGCTTTATTATGTATTAAGTGGAAAAATTAAAACCTTTAAATCAAATGACGACGGTAAAGAATTGGTTACTGATTTATATTCTCAAGGTGATTTTTTAGGACATATTGCCCTTTTGCAAGGCGGCATTTATAAAGAAACTGCAGAAGCCATTGATGATTGCGAAGTTGCCATTATTCCCAAAAAAGAATTTGAAGATTTACTTCACAACAGTAAAGAGGTAGCACAGAAATTCATTAATTTATTGGCAAAAAACATTTCTGATAAAGAACATCATTTAATTAGCCTTGCCTATAACTCATTGCGCAAAAAAGTGGCTGATGCATTGGTGGTGTTAAAAAACAAATACCAAGAAACAAATGAGGGAAATTTTAGTATTGATATTAGTAGAGAGAATTTAGCCAATATTGCCGGCACTGCCACAGAATCATTAATCAGAACATTGAGTGATTTTAAAAGCGAAAAAATAATTGACATAAAAGACGGGCACATTACCATAATAAACGATAAAAAACTTGAAGGCATGATGAATTAATACCTATTATTTTAAAACTTATAGTTAAATTTTAAAACAATCGTTTATCTTTATTAAAAGAAATTTTATGAAGAAAACGATTTTGTTTTTAATGCTACACCTTAGTTTTTCAATGAGCTTTGCTCAAGTTAAAATGCCGGCATTGTCGCCCGTACAAACCATCAAACAAGAAATAGGCGTTGGTTTTATTGAATTAAAATATGCTCGCCCTAGCGTTCGTGGTCGAAAAATTTTTGGAGATGTAGTGCCTTATAAAACCATGTGGCGTACTGGTGCTAATGCAGCAACATTGATAAAGTTTACAGATAAAGTAACCATCAACGATAAAGTTTTAGACACTGGCTCTTATGCTGTTTATGCCATTCCTCACAAAAAAAACTGGGAAATCATTTTCAACAAAGGTGTTTCAAATTGGGGAACTGATGGCTACAAAGAAGCTGAAGACGTACTTCGTATAACCGTACCCGTTCATAAATTAAAAAAAGCAGTTGAAACATTTACCATAGCTTTTGAAAATATGAAACCTTCTGCTTGCGATATTCATTTAATTTGGGAGAAAACCGATGTTTCTTTTTCTGTAACAATGGATGTAAAAGAAAAATTGAAAGCTCAAATTGAAGCAGGCTTGAATGCTGATAAAAAACCTTACTATCAAGCTGCACAATTTTACAACGAATATGAAACAGACTTGCCAAAAGCATTGATGTACGTAGATAAAGCCATTGAAGCAAATGCAACCGCTTATTGGATAATGCTGTACAAAGCAAAAATTCAAGAAAAAATGGGTGATTTCAAAGGCGCTTTAAAAACCTCGCAACAATCTATGGACGCAGCAAAAAAAGCAGATAACCCAGATTACATTAAATCAAACAAAGATTTTCAAAAAGGGGTGAAAGCTAAAATGAAATAAATTCTTTTAAAAAACTACCAGATTTTAAATTCTGAATTTTTATTCGAGATGCTAGTTACAAATTATGGATTTTACAAGATTCATATAGTTTCTCGGAAAACTCTTGAAAGAAATCAGCTTTTATTTTGTTGATTTTGTTGATTAGTTTTTCCAAATTAACCCTGATGTCTTGTTGTTGTTTAATAATTTGGATTAAATCAATATCATATTCTTTTTGCCGTATCAACATCAACCGATTTTGTTGTTCAATAACTTCATTATTCAAAATAAAATAGATTTCCTCTAACATCATAAATTGTACTTGGAAGTTTTCAATTTTAAATAAAACATTTTTATCATTAATCGATTTAATGATATCATTCAACCGATTAATGCGCATTAAATTCTCGTTTTTAATAAATACAATTAATCTTTTCCAAGTGTCAACTTCGTAAATTAATTGTTCTATGATAATATTTTTCATATTGGGTTGATTTATAGGTTTTGGTATTTTTTATAATGTAAAAAACAAAATATTGAATTGATTTAAACTGACCATGATTGTATATTTACATGATATTAATCAGTTACTTAGCTTAATTAATTTTGAATAAATCAAACACAACTTTTACATTTGAATACACATTACACATATTTCGCCATCCTTTTATTGTCTATTCTTGGTCCATTGGCATTAAGCTTCGATAAAAAAGTAGCGTTTTATAAGCACTGGAAACAGGTGTTTGGCGCAATGCTTTTACCCGCTTTTTTTTATGTGGTTTGGGATATTATTTTTACGCAAAAAGGTGTTTGGTCATTTAATCAATTATACATCACTGGAATAAAATATTTTAATCTACCGATTGAGGAAATGCTTTTCTTTTTTGTAGTTCCTTATTGTTGCACATTTATTTATGCTTGCGTTAAAAGTTATTTTCCAAAACTGCAATCAAATAAAACTACAGGCTTAATTTTAAAAAGCTTAGCTGTAATATTTTTTATTATTGCTTGTTTTAATTTTAATCACGACTATACTTTTTATACCTTTCTTTTTTGTAGCATTTTTATTTTATTTATCCTTTCAAAACAATTTAATCAAGCTGCTTTCTTGGTTTCTTATCTCATCATTTTAATTCCATTTTTAATTGTAAACGGATTTCTAACAGCTATACCAGTAGTGCTTTACAACGATGCAGAGAATTTAGGCATTCGCATTTTTACCATTCCATTTGAAGATGTATTTTATGGAATGCTATTGGTGATGATGAACTGCTTGGGTTATGAGCATCTGATGAAAAACCACAAAAAATAAATAACTTATTTTTGATCCAATATTTTTATAATGCTTTCTATAATAATCGTTAATTACAATGTTAGATATTTCATCGAAGCTTGTTTGCACTCGGTTGAAAAAGCATGTAAAAACATCGAAGCAGAAATATTTGTAGTAGACAATGCTTCAACAGATGATAGCAAATTGGTACTTCCAACACTTTTCCCAAAAGTACATTTCATTTGGAATGAAGTTAATCTCGGTTTTTCGAAAGCCAACAACTTGGCCATTAAAAAAGCTATTGGACAATACATTTTATTTTTAAACCCCGATACCATTGTGCCGGAGGATTGTTTTGAAAAATGCTTGTCATTTTTTTCCAAGCATCATGATGCCGGAGCACTTGGTGTGCACATGATCGATGGAAATGGAAACTTTCATAAAGAAAGTAAACGTAGTTTTCCTGCACCTGCTGTTTCATTTTACAAAATGATTGGACTTTCGAATTTATTTCCAAAATCTAAATTATTTGCTTCCTATTATGCAGGGCATTTGCCCGAAAATAAAACCGCTTCTGTTGAAGTTTTGTCTGGTGCTTTTATGATGATTTCTAAAAAAATCATGGACCGGGTAAAAGGATTTGATGAAGACTATTTCATGTATGCAGAAGATATAGACTTGAGTTATCGCGTCAAAAAAACAGGTTTTAAAAATTATTATTATGCAGAAACCAGCATCATTCATTTCAAGGGCGAAAGCACTAAAAAAACAGACGCTGAATATGTTCAAAATTTTTACGGCGCAATGAAATTGTTTGTACAGAAACATTATCGTCAAGAAAATTTTATCAAAAATGCAATGATGATTTCGATTGCTACTGCTCAATTTTTCGCCAACTCAAAAAGAAGAATAAATAATATTTGGAAGAATAAATCATTTCCATTTAATGAAAGCAAGCAGGGTAAAAGCATTATTATTGCTGCTAACAATGAAACTTTCAACCAAATGTTGCATGTAATCAAATATGCAAAAAATAAGTTGTTGATTTCTGGAAGAATAAAAATAAATGATCAAGATATTGATCCTGCATCTACAACATTACAAGAACTAAATGATTATTTTTCCAAAAACCAAACTGATTTTATTTTATTCTGCGAAGGAAATAAAAATCTTTCTTTTTTAGAAATCATTGAAGCCTTAAAAAGCCATCCCAAAAAATCAACATGTTTATTCAACTTGAATAATCAGCCTTTTATTTTTGGCAACAATTTTATTATTGCTGAAAATATGGAGGAGGTCGCTACAATTGATTAAGCCAATTTTCAATGATTTTCTTAAAATTTTCTGATTGAATTTGAGCAGTTTTATTATTCGCTTTTGAACATTTTAACAATTCGCTACATTTTAAATCCGCTTGTTGTACAAATTGAAAGAGTCCATTATTTTTCAAATGAATGGCTAAATATTCTTGTTCTGGTTGTGCGGGTGTGGGTACAAGAATTGCATTTTTATTCAGCATGATTAAATCCATAATGGTTGAATACCCAGATCTAGATAACACCAACTCTGATTGCGCAATTATTGTATTCAATTTTTCAGCATCTAGATGATTAAAAATGGTCAGGTTTTCAAATGAATGATTTAATTCCTTTTGTTCATTTGGCAATCCCCTTACCATCACCAATTTTTCTTTTAATTGATGTACTTGTGATAAAATGATTTTTTCAAATACAGAACGTTGCGGTTCGGGACCGGAAATGATTATGCAAAGTTTGTATTCTAAATCAAGTGATAATCTTTTAAACCTAGATAAAGTGCCTAGATATTGTATAGGTATATTGGGTAGTTTCTTAGGGTGCGATAAATCACCAGCTAGGGTTAGTTCTTTTTCAAAATCTGGCACCCAGCAAGCACTAAATTTATTGATAAAATGAAAGTGAATTTTTTGTACAATTGTATCAAATATGTTTAATCCCGTTTTTATTAATAGCTGATGGGTTATATAAACTGAAGGTATTTTGATTGAGTAAAAACCCAATCTGTTATCGCTGATAACTCCATTGATTTTATGGGTTTTTATGGCTTCTTCTACCCATCTTTTTTCATAACGAATGACTTTTGAAATCCGAGGTAATTGTGTAATGATTTTCAACAAAAAAGAAAATCGGGTTTTGCTGTATTTTACTCGATAGCCTTTTAATGGCAAAATGGTAATGTCGGGAAATTCTGATTTTAACAATGTTGCTATTGAGCCCTCAGCTCCTACAAATACGGTGCAATTTTGTGATAATAAGTGTTTTATGATAGGTACACATCTAGTGGCGTGCCCCAAACCCCAATCCAAAGGCGCAATTAAAATCCGATTATTATTTAACGCCATTCAAAATAATTTTTAAAAAAAATAAAAACGAGACTAGAATTTGGTAAAATTAGTTTATTTTAGTTTTCATAAAAATGAACCTTAGAATGAAAACATTGTTAATCGTATTATTAGCAGCCCTAATTGTTTCTACTGGATGTTCGAAAAAAGTACACTGTGGATGTCCAGGCACAAGAGGAATGACAGGATTTTAAATTTTAAAAATGCATAAATCTAATCGAGATTTATTGGTAATGCTCAAGCAAGAATTAATGACACCTCAATCTGTAGAAATTGAGGTGAATAAATTACACGAGCTTTTATATAAAACAGAGCGACTTGATTGCTTTGTAGCTGCACACGAATTGATTGACCTAAATAGATATAAAATACACAAACATAGTTTTGAAATCAAAAGATTAATCCGGTCAAAAAAAGATCATCCTTTTGTTTTTATATCCAACCTAAACTAATTAGCTCAACTGAGATAATGCATTTCTCAATTTTTTTTTTTTTTTTTCGATATCTGCTTTCTTACAACATCCCACACTTATTCTATACCAATTGTTTTCGCGGTCTGATCCAAAATAACCAAATGGCACTAACGCCAATTTCGCCTCTGACAAAACATATTCTGTAA
The DNA here is from genome assembly GCA_027489035.1 of Chitinophagaceae bacterium. Classification (GTDB taxonomy): domain Bacteria; phylum Bacteroidota; class Bacteroidia; order Chitinophagales; family Chitinophagaceae; genus Ferruginibacter. Next base: position 111,650 of record JAIYAN010000023.1, on the reverse strand, counting down.
CAGCAGCTTGATTGTCTAATTGTTTTCCATCAGCTGTTTTTTTACCCACCAAGTTTATTTGAACGGTTAAATAAATGGCAGCTTGAGGCTCAATAGAATCAACAGTAAATCCTTCGCTTTTCAATTGCTGAAATCCTTGATGCAAATGGGTTAAACGATATGAAATTTCATTTTTAATGTTTGTCAAGTAGCTATTTACTGCGGGTTCGTTGATTAAATATTTGGCAACTGCTTTTTGTTCTGCCATAGGAGCCCAAGAGCCAACGTGACTGTTAATCGCTTTCATTTTATTGATAACAAATTCTGGTCCCATCGACCAACCAACACGAACACCAGTAGCAGCAAATGCTTTACTGATTCCATCAACAAAAATGGTATAATCGCGCATTTTAGGATTTAATGAAACCGGATCATGATGTTTGGTATCTCCAAAAGTTAATGCACTATAAATTTGATCGTACATCACATACAATTTTTTTTCTTCTGCTCCCCTGCTTTCATTTTCATTTACAATCAAATCGCATATTTTTTCAAGCTCCTCTTTCGTAAACACAGTTCCTGTCGGATTTAAAGGCGAACATAATGCTAAAAGTGTTGCTCCTTTTAAATGTGGCGCAATTTGTTCGGCTGTAGGCATAAAATTATTTTCACGCAATGAAGTAATCTGAATATGCTCGCCTTCATTGAAATGCGTATAATGATTGTTATTCCAACTTGGAACTGGATAAATCACTTTGTCTTTTTTATCCACGATGCTTCTAAAAATAGAATAAATCAAAGGACGGCCTCCACAAGCAACTAAAATTTCATTGGTTCCGTATTTTAAACCCTGATTTTTTTCTACAAATGACAAAACAGCTTTTCTTAAATCCAATTCTCCATCGGCTGCCGGATAGGTTGTAAAGCCTTCCGTATATGCTTTTATAATATTTTCTTTAAGTTCTTCAGGAATGGGAAATTCTTTCGAATCGAAATCTCCTATTGTATAATTATAAATATGGTCTCCCGCAGCAATTTTTTCTTTAACAATAGCACCCAACTTCACAATTTCGGAAGCAATTAATGTTTCAGCCAAATGGCTAAGCTTATTTTTTGACATATATTATTTATTACGATTTTCTAAAGCACAAAAGTATTGCTAAAGAACTTTAAAACAAAAATTGAAGTAGCATTTTCAAAAACTTAACCACAACATTAAAAGTTATTTAAAAAAATATACCTATTGACTCAAATAAATTCAAATATTAGATAAAAATTGATTGATTTGTGAAAATTAGCTATTGAATCTTATCTTTGTTTCCGTATCAGAAAAAAAATCGAATTTTTGAAGCATTAAAAGATTGTTTTTGAGTTTTTCCAATTAGTAAACATTTTTTGATGTAATTCTGTTATGATGTCTTTGTTTAGGCTATGTTATTGAACCAATAAGTTGCTTAAAGGGCATTAATCATTCAGAAGGATTTTATATAAAAATGTCTATCGTTTTTTTTGATACAATTTTCAAATAATTTATATTGTAGGTACATTAACTTTATTTATGTTTAATTTAATTCTGTTTGGGCCTCCAGGAAGTGGAAAAGGCACACAAAGCGAAAAAATAATGGCTCAATATGGTTTAAAACATTTGAGCACGGGAGATTTATTACGCTCCGAAATTGCAAATCAAACTGCATTAGGATTGGAAGCAAAGCAATTTATGGATAAAGGGGAATTGGTTCCGGATGCAGTGGTGATTGGCATGATTAGTTCTTCAATAGATTCAAACGAATCTGTAAAGGGATTTTTATTTGATGGATTTCCTAGAACACCTGCTCAAGCAGAAGCACTTGATAATTTATTAGAATTAAAAAAAGCCCCAATAAGCGTTATGCTGGCTCTTGACGTATCAGAAGAAGAATTGGTTAAGAGATTAATGAAACGCGGCGAAACCAGTGGCCGTAGCGACGATACGAATGAAGTAGTCATTCGTGCTAGAATTTCTGAGTATTTAAACAAAACAGCTGCAGTTGCAGACTATTATCAGCAATTCGACAAGGTAAAAATGATAAAAGGAGAAGGATCTATTGATGAAATTTATCAAAACCTTTGTTTGGAAATAGATAAAATACTGAATTAGTTACTCACTGTAACTGAATTTTTAGTTTGATCAAATTCGTCGGATTTTTTTCAATTATACTCAACTGAAAAATTAAAATTGACTATCCTTAAATCAATTGGATAAAAGTTTAAATCTTTCGGGTTTAAAAGCAAGCGCCACAAAGGATTTTACTTTCATTCAATTTCGTTACTTTTGCCACTTTAGAAATTGAATTTATAACTACATAAATGGGCTCAAAAGAAATCGTTGATATTAATAAGTTACCAAAACACATTGCTATTATCATGGATGGCAATGGAAGATGGGCTCAGGAAAAAGGCCAGGACCGTTTATTTGGACATCTTCATGGCGTTGAAAGTGTGCGTGATATCGTAGAAGGATGCGCAGAAATAGGAATCAACTATCTTACTTTATATGCTTTTAGCACCGAGAATTGGGACCGTCCCGAATATGAAGTCATAGGGTTAATGGAGTTACTAGTGGACACCATTAAAAAAGAGGTGCCTACATTAAATAAAAATAACATTAAACTTCATGTAATTGGCGCTACGCATATGATGCCAGCGTCTGCTCAATCGGAACTTCAAGAAGCCATTGATAAAACATCTCACAACACCGGATTAAATTTGGTAATGGCGCTCAGTTACAGCAGCAGATGGGAAATCATTCAAGCCACACAAAATATTGCCAAAGACATTAAATCTGGAAAATTACAGCCCGAAGAAATCAATCAAAACACATACAACCAATATTTAACTACTGCACATATCCCTGATCCTGAATTAATGATTAGAACAAGCGGTGAGCATAGAATCAGCAATTTTCTTTTATACCAATTGGCTTATACCGAACTGTATTTTACAGAAACCCTTTGGCCAGATTTTAGAAAAGAAAATTTATATGAGGCCATTGTTAACTTTCAACAAAGAGAAAGAAGATTCGGAAAAACAAGCAGTCAGGTTAAATTGTAGTTTTAAAATAATATGGATTGTCTAATTTGATGGTCCTTTAACAAATAGTTTTAATTAATGGGCTTAATTTGCCGCTCTAAAATAATATTGATGCATAGGAATTTAAGTAGGTTTATATTTTTCTCTATTTTTTGTACGATTGGATTTCAATCTTATGCTCAAAATGATAGCATTCCCGTTTCTGTTAACCCTGCCTTAATGGAAATTTTTAATGCTAAATATCCAAAATCTTACACTATCGCTGAAATTTCTGTCACTGGAACAAAAGCTTTCGACCCCGCGCTCATCAGCTCTATCTCTGGCCTTGCTGTTGGCGATAAAGTGCAAATTCCAGGTACTGATGTTTTTGGAAAAGCCATCGCAAAATTGTGGAAGCAAAGCTTGGTTTCAAATGTAGTTATCAATATCACCAAATTAGAGGATCAAAATATTTTCCTTGAAATTGAAATTACTGAACGCGCAAGATTGATTGATTATAAAATTATTGGCGTTTCGAGTGGTGAAAAAGATGATCTTGATACAAAAATTGGCTTAGCTAAAGATAGAGTGCTTACCGAAAATATGAAACTTAGTGCTGTTGAAATCATGCGTAAATTCTTCTACGAAAAAGGATTTAGAAATGTTTCTATTCAAATGAAAGAAGACATTATTGAAGGAATCAGCAATGGCGTTTCACTTACGTTTACCGTTGAAAAAGGAAATAAAGTTAGAATCAATTCCATCAATTTTTCTGGAAATGAACAAGTTGAAGATTCCCGTTTGAAAAAGCAAATGAAAGGCACAAAAGAAATGCCGAGATTCACTTTGTTTCCTGAAAATATTGTAAGCCCTTATGGCGATTCATCTAAAGGATACAATTTTAAAAGCTTTGTACATAACCGCGATTTTTTATCCCCTTCAAAAATCCTTAGCTACTTAGATCCTTATATCCGGGTTAAATTTAGTGGCGCAAAATTCAATGAAACAAAATATCAAGAAGATAAAGAAAAAGTTCTTGAATACTATAATGCACAAGGTTTAAGAGATGCTCAACTAGTAGCAGATACGCAAGTTTTAAACAACAAAGGAAATCTGAATATTGATATCAAAATTGATGAAGGAAGAAAATACTATTTTGGTAATATTGCTTGGAAAGGAAACACTAAATATTCAGATTCTATACTAAATATTTTACTGGGTATCGAAAAAGGTGATGTTTATAACAACGAATTGCTTAATAAAAGATTAGGTAAGCAAATGTCTGCAGAAGGTGGCGACATCAGCAGTTTGTACCAAGACGATGGGTTTTTATTTTTTCATATCGACCCAATTGAAACTTCAGTTTACAACGACACAATAGATTTTGAAATCCGATTGGCTGAAGGTCCACAAGCTACTTATGGAAATATAACTGTATCAGGTAACGATAAAACAAAGGATTACGTGATTTTGCGTGAAATGCGTACCGTTCCTGGTCAAAAGTTTAGTCGCGCAGATATTATCCGTACACAACGTGAGCTTTCTCAACTTGGATACTTTAATCCTGAAAAAATAAATCCAAATGTGGTGCCAAACTCTGATAATGGAACGGTAGACATCAATTGGGAAGTAGAAGAAAAATCATCTGATCAGCTGGAATTATCAGCAGGATTTGGAGGAGGAATTGGTTTAACAGGTACTTTGGGGGTTACGTTTAATAATTTCTCTATAAAAAATATCACCAGCAAATCCACTTGGGATCCGCTTCCTTCCGGAGATGGTCAAAAATTAAGTTTACGTATTCAATCTAACGGACGTGCTTATCGTTCATACAATTTCTCATTTACTGAACCTTGGCTAGGTGGTAAAAAAAGAAATTCCTTCTCTATTAATTATTACAACACCAAATTTTCAAATTCTACAGATCAATTTGGAAACTTTTGTAAAAATTGTGGTGATACTTCTTACGTAAAAACAGTTGGTATGGGTATCTCTTTGGGCAAACAATTAAAATGGCCTGATGATTATTTCAATTTGATATACTCTCTTAATTTTCAACAGTACAAGTTGAAAAATTATGGTCAAATATTTAGTGGTTTCAGCAATGGAAATTCTACCAACATTAGTTTGAAACTTACTTTGCTTAGGAACTCTGCTGGTCCAAATCCAATTTTCCCAACTAGTGGATCTAATTTTTCTTTGAGTGGTCAGTTTACTTTGCCATACTCATTATTGGGTATAAATTCAAATTCGAAAAACAAATTCGAATTGCCAGAGTTTCATAAATGGCGTTTTTCAGGAGATTGGTACACACCAATTGGAAGAGCAAGGGGGGCTGAAAAAAACAGACAATTTATTTTACGTACTGCTGCTAAGTTTGGATTTATTGGTAGATACAATCAAAATTTAGACGTGTCTCCATTTGAACGTTTTCAGGTTGGAGATGCGGGCTTAAGTAATACTCAAGCATTACTTGGTTATGATATCATCGCACACCGTGGGTATCCAGTTTATAGCAATTCTAATCCAAGGGTTAATCCCGATGGAATAAGTCCATCACAATTTTTTACGATTTATAATAAATATGTTGTGGAGTTGCGCTATCCATTTAGTACTAGTGCGAGCAGTACCATTTATGGATTAACCTTTTTTGAAGCAGCAAATGGATGGTACGATTTTAAAACCTACAATCCTTTTAAATTAAGACGTTCGGCGGGTGTGGGTATGCGCTTTTTCTTACCAATGTTTGGATTGCTTGGGTTTGATTATGGAGTTGGACTAGATCGCTTTGACCAAAACACGGGCATAAAAGGAGCAGCTAAATTTACATTTATGTTGGGACAAGAGCCAGAATAAAAAATTAATAAACCTTTTTATGAAAAAAATATTTTTATTATTTACCTTTTCGATGTTGATTACAGCAGCTGGTATTGCACAACGATATGCTGTTATCGATTCTAAATTTATTTTAGATAAAATGCCAGAATATAAAGAGGCTCAAACTAAGCTTGATCAATTTAGTGAATTATGGCAACAAGAAATAGATCAAAAACAAGTGGCAATGGATAAAATGGTAAAAGACTTTGAAGCAGAGCAGATTATGTTGCCCGATAATTTAAAAAAGAAGCGTGAAGACGAGATTTTTAATAAAGAAAAAGAGCTACGTGATTTACAAAGAAAGCGATTTGGATTTGAAGGAGATTTATTTAAAAAAAGACAAGAATTAATAAAACCAGTTCAAGATAAAGTATACAATGCTGTACAAAAATTGGCATTAGAGAAACAATATGATTTCATCTTAGATAAAAGTGAAGGAATTACCATTATATTTGCCGACCCAAAATTGGATAAAAGTGAGGAGATTTTGAAAAGTATGGGCGTAAAATAAAATCAAATATTACATTAACAAGCATTTTCTTAATAATCAACAATTAACCTTTAATCAAAAAAATAAAAAACGCAATGAAAAAAATGTTCGTAGTTGCTGCATTGGCTTTGACAGGATTCGGAGCAAGCGCACAGAATAAATCAGAAATTAAAATTGGATATATCAATACTGATGAATTAATTGCAATAATGCCTGAATATCAAACTGCAATGAAAGAAATGCAGGATTTGCAAGAGTCATTAGACAAACAAGGGCAAGAATTGAATGATGAAGCTGAACAAAAACGTGATCAGTTTCTAAAAGATTCATCTACGTACACACCAACGATGAAAGAAATCAAGCGTGAAGAGTTGATCAAATTGATTCAACGTGTACAAAACTATTCAAATGAAGCACAAGAAAAAATCAAACAAATTGGTCAACAAAAAATGACCCCAATACAACAAAAAGCGGTAGAAACAATTCGTACTGTTTCAAAAGAAAAAGGCTACACATATATCTTAGACAACAATGCGGTTTTGGTAGGTCCTCCAGGAGATGATATTTTGCCAATTGTAAAAGCAAAATTGGGTATAAAAGAAGTTGTGCCAGCTGCTCCGATCAAAAAACCATAATTTTTACACATAATCTTTTTACAAAGCCACTCATTATCGGGTGGCTTTGTTATTTTTGAGCAATGAGTAATAATCCAATTGGTGTATTTGATAGTGGGTATGGTGGTTTAACCATTTTAAAAGAATTGGTGGCCGCTTTACCCGATTATGATTATTTATATCTAGGAGATAATGCGCGTTCTCCTTATGGCGATAAAACCTTCGAAGAAGTATACTCATATACCTTGCAAAGTGTAGAATGGTTTTTTAATCAGGGCTGTTCATTGGTTATTTTAGCATGCAACACCGCCTCGGCCAAAGCTTTAAGAACAATACAACAAAACAATTTACCATTAATAGCCCCTAATAAAAGGGTATTGGGCGTAATTCGTCCAACATCTGAAGTAATAGGCCAATTAACAGATTCGAAGCATATTGGTATTATGGGAACCCTTGGCACCATAAAGTCGGAATCTTATTTAATAGAAATTGACAAGTTTTTTCCAGAAGTAAAAGTAACTCAAGAAGCTTGTCCAGAATGGGTTTCATTGGTAGAAAAAAATCTTTACGCATCAACGGAAGCTGATTATTTTGTAAAAAGTCATATCGATTCCATTTTATCAAAAGATTCAAAAATTGACACCTTATTATTGGCATGTACACATTACCCAATATTAATCGATAAAATAAAGCAGTTTACCCCAACCGGAATACAAATTATAGCTCAGGGTGAAATTGTAGCAAAAAGTTTGAAAAATTATTTGAGTAACCATAAAGAAATGGAAGCGAGTTGTAGTAAAATGGGCAAAAAGGATTTTTTTACAACTGGTGATGTTTTAGATTTTAATGAACATGCGAGTTTATTTTTTGGCGCAGATATTACTGCAAAAAAACTGATTTTTTAAAAAATTAAAAAAACTCATAAAATCTTTTACAATCTTCTTTCATTTTTTGTTTAATTCCCCTACCTTTGCCGTCCTTTCACATGAAGCCGGGATGGTGCCTGGCCGACAGTATTAAGCAAACAACATTTGTAAAAGGAAAAACTTAAAACAATGCCAGGTAAAAAAAGGACTTATCAACCCCATACACGTCGTAGAAAATCAGTGCATGGATTTCGTGCTCGTATGCAAGATGCAAACGGACGTAAAGTATTAGCAAGCCGTAGAGCAAAAGGGCGTCATAAATTAACTGTTTCTGACGAGCACGGTTCAAAAAAATAAAATAATACTTTGGCAAATGCCATTGAAAATTATACAGCCTTTGCATTTGCAAGGGCTTTTTTAGTTAATAAATGGTTTATTGTTTGGTGTTAGTTGTTGGTGTTTGGTAGGTTAGATATTTAATTCTAATAACAAAATGTCGATCAACCGTTAAACCAATAAACCGTTAACCCGTTAAACTACTTAACTCGCGCAGAAATTTATCTTGGTATAAATAAAGATTTTGGTATAAATTACAATAAGTGGAAAATACACAACGATATTTTTTTGGAAAAGAAAGCAAGCTAAAAAGCAGAAATCTAATACAACAATTGTTTACTGAGGGAAAGCATGTTTTAGTTTATCCTTTGAAAGCGGTGTATATTTTTGGTAACGAAAAACATCATTTGCAAGCAGGCGTATCCGCAAGCAAGAGAAACTTCAAAAAAGCAGTAGATCGAAATAGAATAAAACGATTGATTCGTGAAACCTATCGGGTGCAAAAGCCAACACTTGAAAACCATTTAATTCAAAACAAACAAACCCTGTCTGTTTTTTTTATGTATATCGGAAAAGAAATGCCCGAATATGATCAATTGATGGAAAGCACTGAAAAAATTATAAAACGAATTGTGAAAATAGCAGATGAAAATAAAGGAAATTCAAAGTAAAAATTCAAAAGTAAAAAGTGAAAAATAGAATGCGAAGTTGAGATCTGTCTAATTGAAATAGCTTTTTGAATTTTAAATTTTTACTTTTTACTTAATTAAGAACAAATGAAAATATTAAAAAAGATAGGCAGTATGCCTTTTATTCTATTGATAAAATTGTATCAATGGATATTATCGCCATTGCTTGGGCCAAAATGTAGGTTTACGCCAACTTGTTCAAATTATGGACTACAAGCTTTAAGGAAATATGGACCGATAAAAGGTTTGTGGCTTACAGCTAAACGCTTGGGTAAATGTCATCCTTGGGGCGGACATGGTTATGATCCGGTACCTTAAGCACATCATTTTGTCTCGTTCGAAAAGTGGTTTCAGTGGTTTAAATCGCTCCGCTGGTTTAATGGTTTAATGGTTTAAAGGTTGATCGACTTTTTGTTAATAGTTTTATTAAATACACAAAATAGAGCTTAATAAAATCCAAGTTTAAAATATATTGTTTATTGATGAAAAGAACTGGTATCCAGGTATAGTTTATTTTCAAGAAAAGACCCAAATAAGCAAAATGTGTTAAAGGCGAAGATACTTCCACCATTAAACCATTAAACCAACGAAGTGTTTTAAACTTTTTCCTATCCAGAATCCAACCAATCCTACATCGCCGCCATCATCCTCTCTTCTACAACCGCCCAGTTTACTACATTCCAAAATGCGCTTAAATAATCGGCACGTTTGTTTTGGTATTTTAAATAATAAGCATGCTCCCAAACATCAGCACCTAAAATTGGTGTGCCTTTTACATCTGCCACATCCATCAAAGGATTATCTTGATTTGGCGTAGAACAAATGTCTAATTTTCCGTCCTTTACAATCAACCAAGCCCAACCACTACCAAAGCGTGTCATGCCAGCTAAATTGAATTTTTCTTTAAACGCATCAAACGAACCGAAAGCTGCATCAATCGCTTCTGCTAATTTGCCCGAAGGCGCTCCGCCTGCATTTGGCGCCATACTAGCCCAAAAAAAAGTATGGTTCCAATGTCCGCCACCATTATTTCTAACCGCAGCACTGATGCTTCCTGCATGTGCTACAATCTCTTCAATTGTTTTTGATTCGTGTTCTGTACCAGCAATGGCTTTGTTTAAATTATCAACATAAGCTTGATGGTGTTTTCCATGATGAATTTGCATGGTTTGTACATCAATATGTGGCTCTAATGCTTCGTATGCGTAAGGTAAAGGTGCTAATGTAAATGACATTTTTTAGATTTTTTAAGTTTTGAAATTTGAGAACCAAAGTTAAGATTTTAGCCCATCAAATTGTTCTGATTTTAATTTTTTATGTAATAATATTAATTGAAAAAAGTTTTACAAACAATGATTGAAATATTTTTCTCAGAATACATTTATCCTCATTCCCTTAATTTTTGAAAAAATGTTTTCATCAGTATGCTACATTCATCTTCTAAAACCCCACCAACGATTTCTGTTTTGGGATGAAAAGGATTATTGGTTCCTGTAGATTTTCGATAGCTATTTTTTTCATCATAGGCACCAAACACTATCCTAGCGATTTTACTCCAATACAATGCGCCACTGCACATTAAACAAGGTTCAACCGTTACATAAAGCGTTGCATCTGGTAAATATTTGCTGCCTAAATGTTGAAAAGCTGTAGTTAATGCTAATATTTCTGCATGAGCCGTACAATCATTTAAAAGCTCTACTTGGTTATGCCCTTTGGCAATAATCTTATCTTGCATGACCACTATCGCTCCTATCGGTACCTCTTCAATATTGAATGCTTTTTCTGCTTCTTGCAAAGCCAACTTCATATAATATTCATCGCTCTTCATTTGTTTACTAACTTTATTCAAAAGTAAGGTATATTACAAATCAATTTTTCATTTATGAAGTCAATTCTAATTGGCCTTTTAATTATTGTATCTGGAGCAATTGTATACATTGCTATTCCAAAAAAATCAAACAAACATATGAATATCAAACAACGTATTTTAAAAGCTGCTTACCCATTGGTGATGAAAATGAGCAAAAAAAACCACCTCAATAATATTAAAAATGAAAAGCCAACATCTGATTTTTTAAATTTAAAAATCACGTTAAATGATGGTTCTATGCTTCCTTTGGATTCATTTAAAGGAAAAAAAATATTGATTGTAAATACCGCATCTGATTGTGGTTTTACAGGACAATACGATCAACTGGAAAAATTATATCAAAAACATAAAGACCGTTTAATCGTCATTGGATTTCCAACAAACGAATTTGGAAATCAAGAAAAAGGAAACGACGCATCCATTGCTAGTTTTTGTAAAATCAATTATGGTGTTCAATTTCCAATAGCCATAAAAGGTGAAGTTTTAAAAAGTGACAACCAACAAGACGTGTATAATTGGCTAACCCATAAATCAATAAACGGCTGGAATGATCAAGTTCCCACTTGGAATTTTTGTAAATACCTCATTAATGAACAAGGCGTATTGGTAGATTTTTTTAACTCAAGTATTGATCCATTGGGGAGGGAAGTCGAGGAAGCTTTGGGGAGGGAATAAGGTTTAATTCGCTTTGCTGGTTTACAAGTTTAACAGTTTAATGGTAGGAAGTATTTTCCAATGGAGCGGTTTAGGAAATAAGAAATAAGGAAAAAGGAAGTGGATTTTGTTCAACATTTTACTATTACCTATTGTTATATCATTTTCAATAGCCCACGGTTGAAACCGTGGGTGGACGAGATTTACAAATTGTCTTCCAACCTTTTAAAAGCCCCCATCCCCAGCCCATCCCCCGAAAGGGAGCATCCGTATATTGTAGAGGTTGAATATTTTCAACCACTACAATATGTTCAAAATGTCAAAACGGAAAATACTTCCAACCTTTTGAACTTATTGAACAAATTGAACCTCTTGAACATTTAAAGCAATCTTATATCGGTGCAAGGGTTGGGGGGCAAAAAAAACCGCCGTACTTTTAATACAGCGGTTTAAATATTTTTTAAAATAATTCTTACAACTTCGTGATTTTTTTAATTAACGTTTCTCCACTCAAACGAAGTGTTACAATATAAATTCCTTTGTTTAGATTATTTACATCAACAGGGATATTGTTGCTACCTGCAATTACATTTTTCGTTCCCGAATAAACTTTTCTGCCGCTTAAATCTGTAATTATGATTGAAGCTTTTTCATTTGATTCTGCCTCCAATGAAATATTCATTATTGAAGCCACTGGATTTGGATTAATCATCATTTCTACAAAACCAAGATTTTTCACGTTTCTAACTACACTTAATTTGTAACTATTATCTAAATCAATTGATTTAATGCGATAATAATTATTCCCTTTTGCAGGATTTAGATCCATAAAACGATAGGTCTGCTTTGAAGTGCCATTTCCAATTGTATTAACGCTACCAATTGATACATAATTTATACCATTGGTACTGCGTTCTATTTCAAATCTGCTAGAATTGATCTCATTTGTTGTTGTCCATATCAAGTTATTTGATTTACCAGCACGTACTGCATCAAAACTTAACATAGTTACAGGTACAGTTCCTAAATAAGAAATATTAATGTCATCTAACCCAATTACATTACCATAGTCACTTACCCCTTCAAACCCAATTTGAATGGTTTGACCATTATACGCCGAAATGTCAACCAATTCGTTTATCCACCCTGGCGTTGCAAATGTGGCATCATATCTTTGATAACCAGCAATTCTTGTCCATGTAGCACCTCTGTCTGTTGATACACACACAAACAAACTATCATTATTGGCTCCTGCTTCATTGTCATGACTCATATAAAAACTAAGGGTAGAAACCACACTGTTTAAAGACGCTGGTGTTGGTAAAGTAATACACTTGCTAAATAATCTACTGGTAAATCCGTTTGAAGCTGAACCACTATAACAATCAAATAAATAATAACTGCTCCCTGTTGATCTAGGGCTCAATGTGTTGTAGCTGGTAAAATCTCCTGTTTGCTTTGACCATAAGTTTAAACTTCCTGCTACTAATTCCGTATTTGGAAAACTTGTTGGAATCGCAGACTCAAAATCTTCAGAAATAGGATAGCTTGTTAACGTAGTTGACGTAGAACTTGAACTTGACACTACATCATTTAAAGCATTTTGATCACTAGAATAAACAACATTTGCGGTATCAAAATACTGACCTGGGTTATTTAAATCCACTCCAGTAAAATTAATTATTTCGTTTGCTCCTGGCAAAATTGGGCTGGAATTAGAAACGTTTCCAACATATGAATTTGAGCCAGAAACTTTTAAATTTACGGTTACTGCACCAGCTGGCAATGTATTTAACCCTTGGTTAGACAATGAAACTTTAATGGTTTGATTGCTATTAAAACAAGATACAGTTGGGTTAATAATACTAGCAACACTTGCATCAAGATTATAAGTGTGTTTCAATTGAATTGAAGGCCTGAATCCATTAGCAACAAGTGAAGGATTTGAACTCAAAGTCGTACTACTATTATATCTGCGTGCGGTAAGTAATCCTGTATTTGATCGATTACCTTGTGTGCAATAAAAAGCATACCCAGGATAAGATATGCCATCAAGTCTTTCAACTAAAATTTGTAAATTATTACCTGCAGTTCTTACAAATGGTGTTTGTAATCTCACCGTTATGATTCCATTTACAGGATTTGCATTCAACGCGCTATCATAAACCAAAGTGTATGTTGGTCGATTAGCTAAATATGTTCCTGAAGTAAAAGTTTGAGTAGCTGCAGAAACATTCTTCATGTATAATTTAAAGTTGGAAATGTTTGTTGGAGAACCAACGGTAAGTACAAAAAAACTAACTTCTTGAATTGCTGAACCTGCTGAAGTAAAATTATTTGTTCCAATTTCATTATTGGTATAAATAAACTCACTTACATGAAATTTAGTTGTATTTGGAGCAGCGCCTGCAGCACCAATAATATAATTTGGACTGCTTGGACTATTTGTTGCACTATCAATTCTAATTGTTTGTGCAATTGTCGATATACAAGCCAATAAAAAAGTAATTGGTAATAAAAAACGCTTCATAATTTTGTTTTTAAATTTTTACGCAATTTAATTTATTTGAAGGCTTTAACCAAAATAAAATAATTACTTAACCCAAACTTAAAATAAAAGCTTTAAATTGTAAATTCCCTTTAATTTCACGAGAAAAAAGATGAAAATAATTGCACTTATTCCTGCTAGATATGCCGCAACCCGATTTCCATTTAAATTAATGCAAAAAATTGGCAATATGTCTGTGATTGTACACACATATCTAAACACTGTTGCCACAAAATTATTTGATGAAGTGGCCGTTGTAACAGATAGTGAAATTATTTTCGAGGAAATTACAAAAGCAGGCGGGAAAGCAATAATGAGTAAGCAAGTTCATGAAAGTGGAAGTGATAGAATTGCTGAAGCCATCTTGGACATGGAAGCTGATGTAGTTATTAATGTACAAGGCGATGAGCCTTTTATTGAAGCTTTATCTTTAAAAAAACTGATTGAAGTATTCAATGACAAAAAAGTAAGTGTGGCATCTGTAATGAAAAAATTTACAAACGAAGCAAATGTGTCCGATGTGAATTATGTAAAAGTGGTGGTTGATAAAAATAATAATGCGTTGTTTTTTAGTCGAAGTCCAATACCATACCACAGAGACAAATCATTGGATGCTGTATATTTTGAACACATTGGCGTGTATGCATTCCGTAAAGAAATGTTGCTTCAATTTACAAAATGGGAGATGACACCTTTAGAGTCTATTGAAAAAATAGAATGTTTAAGATATCTTGAAAATGGCGTTTCGATTAAAATGGTTTTGACCGAACATACTGGTGTAAAAATTGATGTGCCCGAAGATTTGGCAAAAGCACAGGCCTATTATGATCAGCAAAACTAGAATGGTTTACTTCACATCAAAATCAATAAATACCTTTTCTGTTGTAGGATGAGCTTGACAAGTTAAAATAAATCCTTGCTCTACTTCTTCTTGTTCTAACGCATAATTTACGTCCATGCGCACATTTCCACTCATCAATTTTGCCCTGCAAGTACAGCATACACCGCCTTTGCATGCAAATGGTAAATCAGCGCCTTGTTGTAATGCAGCATCTAAAATATTTTGTCCATTGTACGCCAATTGAAAATCAAAAGTTCTACCATCTAACTTTATGGAAACATCACTTTTTGGACCAACATTTTCTGCATCAATTATGCCATTTAAGTTTGATTTTGTTTGCAAAACAGAAGCGCCAAAAAGTTCAAAATGAATTTGATTTTTTTCCATACCTGCAGTTTGTAGAAAATCTGATCCAGCAAAAATCATTGCTTCTGGTCCACATAAATAAGCTGCCGAAAATGCTTTATAATCAATCAGTTTTTGTAAAACATTCAATTTATCCGAATCAATTCTACCATAAAATATGTCCGCATCCATTTTTTCACGGCTCAAAATATTTATAAGCGTAAACCTTTCTATGTATTTATTTTTAAGATTCTCAAGTTCTTCAAAAAAAG
The DNA here is from genome assembly GCA_027489035.1 of Chitinophagaceae bacterium. Classification (GTDB taxonomy): domain Bacteria; phylum Bacteroidota; class Bacteroidia; order Chitinophagales; family Chitinophagaceae; genus Ferruginibacter. The sequence goes on along the minus strand of JAIYAN010000023.1, from coordinate 96,218 downwards.
CAATTGAGCTTCTATTTTTATTACCATAAATTAGGGTAAATGTGCTATTGGGTTGAGTGGTTAACGTGTCTTTGATTATTGACATGATTGGCGTAATGCCACTACCTGCAGCAATGCCTAAATATTGTGGCTGATCCTCATTATGCTTTGTAGTAAAATTTCCTGTTGGGGGCATAACATTTAATACTTCTCCACTTTTCAATACATCATTTGCAAAAGTTGAAAACAAACCTCCATTAATTTTTTTAATCGCAATTTTTAATTTTTTTTCAAATGGTGCCGCACAAATGGAATAAGATCTTCTAATTTCCTCCCCATTTATTTCTTGTTTTATGGTAATGTTTTGACCCGCTTTAAATTGAAATTTATCTTGTAAATCTTCAGGCAAATCAAAATCAATTGAAATACAATCTGAAGTTTCTCTAATAATTTCTTTGATGCGAAGTGCGTAAAATTGATGTGCCATTTTTATTTTATTATACCAGTTAACAATTGAGTTACCATTGTTTTTTCCAATTCCGCTATGTCGATATTTTTTTTATGTTGTTGCCAAAATTCCAAACCCCTCACAGCTGATAAAATGGTAAATGCTAAAACCTGTGGATTTAATTTTTTTATTGACTTTTCAGAAATCCCGATTTTAATCAACTCAATCAATTTGTTTTCGTAGAGTTTTCGTTGATTTAAAAAATTTTTTAAAAAAGGCTCTTGTAAATGCTTCCACTCATGATTGGCAACATAAACCATATCATAATCTTCAAGCATTTTGTGTATATGAAAACGAATTATTTTTTCTAATTTACTTGTAACCTCAATTTCAACTTGCTCTAATTCATTGATTTGATTGATAAAATCATTGGCCACTTTAAAGCAAATGATTTGTAATAATTCACTTTTAGAACCGATGTGATTATACAAACTCGATGCTTCTACACCAATATCAACCGCCAATTCTCGCATTGATGTTGCTGAAAAGCCTTTCTTCCTAAAAAGTTTTGCCGCATTTTTGGAAATCGTTTCTTTCTTCGATTCGTTCGGTACAGAAATAATTTTAGACATTCTACGCTTTTTACAAAACTAACGCTTATTCGTTTTTAATTGAAGGTATTTTTCTACTTAAAAGGATTTTTGAAAAATAAATTTGAAAAAATTATGAATTTGATTTTTTAGTTTCTACTTTAGCCGCCGAATTTTTAAACTTCTAATCCGAAGTATCTTATCCAAAGCTTCCCCCAATAAAAAGATAATATTTTACTGAGATTGCCGTGTATAATGGTCGTCTATTTTACATATTTTATGTGCTAAATAACGCACAACGTTTTTCTTGTGGTTTCAGAGGTAAGCAAGGCCGGTGATTTCTATCATTGGCCATTTTTTTAACTCAGATTTTGCATTGCAAAATCTGGGTTAAATTAAGCCTCGATTTATAAATTCTACTAATGGCTTTGCAGTTTTCATAATGGCTATGATTTTCTTTTTTACATCCTTTGATAGCAATAAGTCATCGCTAATATTTTTTTGAACAATAAAGCTTTTTAGTTTTAAAAATTCTATAGCTTCATTATCTTCTTCGTATCCTTTTGGTGGTCTTACCAATTTGTCTGATTGATTCAGGCCATTTTCAAATTGCTTTTTGAATTCTGTTTTCTTCATCAATGACTTTAACTCGTCTATATTGTAGTCAATTTCTTGTCTTATTTTTTTCAACTCGTCATTTGCTGGCATCCAAATTCCACAGGCAATAAAACATTTTTTTGGTTCGAGGTGAAAATAATATCCTGCGCCAATTCCCTTTTTTCCGTTTTGATTAAAATAAGCAGACATATTGTTTTTATATGGATTCTTATTTTTACTAAACCTAACGTCTCTATTTATGCGAAAGGTGCAATCTTTTGCAATTAATGTGTCTAGATTTTTATCGATCGATTTCATCTCAACAAGCAATTCATCTACAAATTCTTCAAATGAAGTTTTAGCGTCTAAATATTCATTACGATGCTCATCCATCCAAACTTTGTTGTTGTTTTTTTCTAACTTTTGGAGGAATTGAAGGATTTGCGTTAAAGTCATTTTTAAAGAAAGTTTGTGAGGTTTGTGAGGTTTGTAAGGTTTGTAAGGTTTGTGAGGTTGAAAATCTTCAACCCTTACCTTGAGGTTTGTGATGTTTAAATTTTGGTTTCTCTAAAGAAAGCAAAAACGAAAAGGAACGAAAATTTTTTGACACGAAGGCGCAAAGACACAAAGTTTCTTTAATGTAAATGCTTCAACGTTTAAACCAGCGTAGCAAATTAAACCATTAAACTATTAAACCTATTTCACCTTCCCCCAATTCTCCCCACTCTTTATGCGATAAAGTGTCATTTCACTTACGCCATATTTTTCGGCCAATTGTTTGTAGGTTAATTTTCTTTTTGGATTAGCAATGGTTTCTTTTATTTTTAAAACTTGTGCGGCACTCAATTTTAAACCAACTGTTCTGCTTGCTTGAACTTTTTTATAGGCAATTTTTGAAGGACTTTTTTGTTGGTGCTCATTCATTTCTTCCTGCGAAACCCATTGTAAGTTTTTTGCAGAATTGTCTTCTTTTTTATGATTGATATGAATTACAAATTTTGTTTTGGGTGATTTTTTTTTGCAAAACAATTTCGCAATTTCTCTGTGAAAATAAATGGTACCATTTCCATCTTCTACATGTAAGTTTAAAGTTCTGTAACCAGATGTTAAAGACCCATTCAACAAATTACCATCCTTCTCAAGTCCTAAAACATAACTGGCGGCTCTACCTAAATTTGACACTGCGTATTTCTTTTTTAGATTTTTGTAGCCTTCAAATTGCATTTGTTTCCAAATTTCTCCAGATTTTTGTTTGATCATTGTAGTTGGTTTTAAAGTTAGTATTGGTGTGTTTTACAAGTAATCGTCAAGTTATAAATATAACAAAAAAATCATTGTTTACTTCAACAGGTCCAAAAAATCTTCTTCCGACAGTATTTTTATACTGGGAATTTTTTTTGCCTTTTCCAATTTACTGCCTGCATCTTCGCCGCAAACCAAATAATTTAATTTACTGCTAACGCCACTTAAAATTTTTCCACCGAGATTTTCAACCTGCAATTCGGCTTCACTTCTTTTTAGTTTTGATAAAGTGCCCGTGAATAAAAATGTTTGATCAGATAAGTTACCTATCACTTGTTCTCTTACTTCAGCTTCAACTTTAATACCTAGATCTTGCAATTTTTTCAGCATTAAAATATTGTCTTCATTTTTAAAAAATTCAAAAATGCTACCTGCCACTTTTACCCCTACATCGTCTAACTGCTGAAGTTGCTCGAGATTCATTGCTTCAAGATCAAAAATATTTTTAACTTTTTGGGCAAGCGCTTTTGCCGTTGTTTCCCCCACATACCTTATGCCCATTGCATAAATCAAACGATGTAAAGGTTGTTGTTTACTTTGTTCTATTGCTTCTTGTAAATTGGTTATAGATTTTTGGCCAAATCCTTCAATGTTATTCAATTTAGATAAATCCATTTCATAAATGTCGGGGATGCTTTTTAGCAAACCTAACTCTACAAATTTGCGCACATTAGCTTCGCCAAAACTTTTAATATCCATAGCATCTTTACTCACAAAATGTATAATTCGCTCCAAAACTTGTGCAGTACAATTGATATTTACACATCGCCAAACTGCCTCTCCTTCAGGCTTGTATAGTAAATCATCGCAAGCAGGACAATTTTTTGGGAATACAATTTCTGTTTCGCTCCCATCTCTTAAATCGGGCAATGATTTTACAATTTGTGGAATCACATCTCCACTACGTTCAATCAAAATACCATCACCAATGCGCAAATCTTTTTCTTTGATATAATCTTCGTTGTGAATTGAAATGCTACTAACGGTAACACCTCCTACCTGAACAGGTTTAATCTTTGCAACGGGTGTAACAGCGCCAGTTCGACCAACTTGATATTCAACAGCCATTAATTTACTCGTTGCTTGACGGGCCTTAAATTTAAAAGCTATCGCCCATCTTGGATGATGAGATGTCATTCCCAAATTATCTTGTAAATCAAGATTATTGACTTTTATAACCATACCATCAATTTCATAAGGCAAATCATCGCGCTTTTTTTCAAATTCATTAATCTCATGTATAACGGCATTAATGCCACGAACCACTTTCATTTCTTTTTTGGGACTTCTAAAACCCAGATCCCACAATAGTTCCAGCATGTTGGAATGTGAATGAATATCAACCGGTTTGTTTTCATCAGTTTTTGAAATGTAGCTCACATGATATAAAAACCCTTCCAAGTTTCTTTTGCTTACAATTGAAGAATCTTTTATTCTTAATGAGCCGGCTGCTGCATTACGAGGATTTGCCAATGGCGGAAGTCCTTCCTCCATTAGATGTTCATTATATATTTTAAAGTTGTTTTTATTGATTAAAATTTCACCTCTTATTTCAATTTGCTGGATGTTGTGTTTGCTAAATTCAGCCGATAATGGAATCGATTTTATCTGATGGATATTCTGGGTAATGTTATCGCCTATTTCTCCATCTCCTCTTGTAACACCCCGGACCAAAAAATCATTTTCATACACCAATGAAATACTTGCACCATCAAACTTTGGTTCAATGGAATATTCAATTTCATCCAATCCTGAAAGTTCTTTTGCCTTTCTATCCCAATCCAATAAATCCGCATCGTCATAAGAATTTTCGAGCGAGAGCATCGGAACCAAATGATTCGTTTTGGGGAAGTCTTTTATCAATCCTACGCCTACACGTTGTGTGGGTGAATCTTTTGTGATACTTTGCGGATTTGATTGTTCAAATTTTTCAAGCAATTTATACAAAATGTCATACTCGTAATCGCTAATCAACGGATCGTTTTCTACATAATATCTATGCTCATGAAATCTTAGAATATTTCGTAATGACTCAATGTTATTGGTATCAATATTTTCTTGCGTGTATTTTAAAAATAACTCGCTTTTATCTTGTATCTCTTTTATTTGTTCTTTGGTGTACATAAATTATAAATTCAATCAAAGTTAAAAAAAAGCAACCCTTAAAATATAGTATTTTTGAAAAAATTAAACGTATGCTTTCTATTCAAAAATTAATTTCCATTTGCTCTATTTTATTTCTATTTTCTTGTAGCAATAAAACGACTGTTTCTTTGATTGTGCATAATGCCAAAATTTACACCGTTGATAGCGGTTTCAGTGTTGTTGAAGCAATGGCCATAAAAGACGGAAAAATTGTAGCAACAGGAAGCAATGAAAACATCTTAAAAACCTATGAATCAGACAGCACAATAGATGCAAACAACAAATATATATTTCCAGGACTTATTGATGCGCATTGCCATTTTACTGGGTATGCTACAGATCAATGGAAATGTGATTTAACGGGCACCCATTCATTTGAAGAGATTGTAGATAAAATAATCAATTACAGCAAATCCGCCCCGATGGAATGGATTTATGGAAGAGGTTGGGACCAAAATGATTGGGGAATTAAATCGTTTCCCAATAAAAAAGTGTTAGACAGCTTGTTTCCCAATAGACCTGTTTTTTTAAAACGTGTGGATGGTCATGCGGCTTTAGCCAATCAGAAAGCACTTGATTTATCTGGTTTAAATACACAAACAATTATCAAGGGCGGCAGTGTTGAAATAAAAGATGGTAAGCTAACTGGTATTTTAATCGACAATGCGATGGACTTGGTAGAAAAAAACATTCCATCAATTACAGATGATTTGGCAAAAAAATATTTTAATGAAATGCAGCAAATGTGCTTTGAGCAAGGATTAACCGGCGTTCATGATTGTGGTGTAAGTGAGCATACGATTGAATTGATAGAACAGGCACAGAAATCAGGTGATTTAAAAATGAAGATTTTTGCATTATTATCTGACAGTTCAAATTATTACGACAAGTGGATCAAAAAAGGTCCTTACAAAACAAACGGTTTGCATGTAGGTGGATTTAAATTGTATGCTGATGGTGCGCTTGGATCTCGCGGGGCTTGTATGCTGAGTGAATACAACGACAAAAAACACTGGCATGGATTTTTATTGAGTGATGAAAAGCATTTTCGAGAAGTTGCTGAAAAGTTGGTGCATACTGATTTTCAAATGTGTACACATGCAATAGGCGATAGTGGCAATAGAACAATTCTAAAAATATATGGTGATGTATTGAAAGAGAAAAACGACAAACGCTGGCGAATTGAGCATGCTCAGGTAATCAATCCATACGACTTTCATCATTTCAGATCATTTAGCATAATTCCATCTGTACAACCAACACATGCTACAAGCGATATGTATTGGGCAAAAGATAGAATAGGGGTTGAAAGAATAAAAGGTGCATATGCTTATAAAACTCTTTTAAAAGAAAATGGATGGTTGCCATTGGGCACAGATTTTCCGGTGGAATATATTAGTCCATTTAAAACGTTTTTAGCAGCGGTTTTTAGGGTGGATGATAAAGGTTTCCCAAATGATGGCTTTCAAATAGAACAAGGATTAACTAGAGAGCAAGCCATCAGAGGCATGACCATTTGGGCAGCAAAAGCAGCATTTGAGGAAAAGGAAAAAGGAAGTTTAGAAATCGGCAAAGTAGCTGATTTTATTATAATTGATACCGATTTAATACAATGCAAAAAAGAAGACGTTTTAAAAACAAAAGTAGTTTCAACTTTTATTGATGGGGTTAAGGTGTATTGATTACATAATGATTAAATTATTTCATTAATCAATTGTAACATTTGCGGCCATTATCAACAGAAGAATCAAGTTAGTTTAAAACAAAAAAGTTGTGAACTAATATCGATTTTATAAAACAATAAAAAATGAAACTAGAAGAAATTTTAAAATTACGTAGCGAAAATAAATGCGAATTATGTAAGGCGGAAACCACCACAATATTATACGAAGTGCCATTTGCAAAATATAAAGATGAACAAGGTTGTGCTATGATATGTGGTACTTGTAGCGCTCAAATTGAGAAGAAGGAAATGCTTAACTACCAACATTGGAATTGTTTAACTGAAACAATGTGGAGCGAAGTGCCCGCTATTCAAGTGATTTCTTGGCGTATGCTAAATCGTCTTCGCGATGAAAGTTGGGCATCAGATAATTTAGACATGATGTTTTTAGATGACGATACTTTAATTTGGGCAAAAGCAACTGGCGATCATGAAAACAGCAGTGTGATTGATCTTCATAGAGATGCTAATGGGCAACAACTACAAGATGGAGATACCGTTGTGCTTACAAAATCTCTGGATGTGAAAGGTTCTACATTAAACGCCAAAATGGGAACGGTGGTTAAAAACATTAAAATCGTAGCAGATAACACAGAACAAATTGAAGGAAAAGTTGAAGGCCAATTGATTGTCATTCTTACAAAATATGTAAGAAAGCAGGGGTAGAGGAAGAGGTTTGTGAGGTTGTAGTGGATGAATATTTTCAACCCGTTCAAAAGGTTCAATACGTTCAATGAGTTCAAAATGTTGGACGCATCTACATTAATGAAATTTTTCAACAGCAAAGGTTTTGCGCGAAACAAATAAGGTTTAAATCGCTACACTGGTTTAATGGTTTAACGGTTAGAATCATTTTCCAATCATTAGCATTTTTGTTTTAAAAAAAACTTCGTGCCTTTGTGTCTTCGTGCCTTCGTGTCTTCGTGTTAAAAAACCTTCGTGTCTTCGTGTTAAAAATCTTCATGTTAAAAAAAATCGCGCCTTCATGTCGAAAAACGCGATTACTATTCAAATAATATCAACTTCCTGCATTAATACATGAAGGTTAAAACCTATTATTTCATTTGATTGAACTTATCATTATACGCTTTTGAAAGCTCCAATAATTCTGCGTATAATTTCATGTGCTCTGTAGTGAAACTAGCAATATCATTTAGCACTTCTTTCTCAACAAGTTCTTGAGGGTTACTAAAATTGTATAAAAAAGTCAGATGTGGAACATGCCATTTTTTATTGGCAATACCTGATGAGCTTATACTAGGAAACTTCATTTTGAATTTCGGAAATTTGCTGAGCATTTCATTGTATGACTTACCTATGCTTTCAAATTGTTCTAAAAATCCAAGCTCTTTTAAATCCTTTCTCATATCGTTAGATTTAGACTGAAGCAACCATGGGTGACTCCATACAACAAGAGACAACACCTCTTTATTGTTACTAACGGTTAAGCCTACCCAATCTTTCCAACCTTCTTTAGCTTTGCTATATGAGATGTAATAATTTGATTGTACTTTTTTACTTTGTTTTCTTACATCTGGGTAACAAGATGGCAATTGTGATTTCAAAATTGGAATCAATGCATCACCAACAGATTTCAATACCACTCCTTTATTTATGGCTTGTTGTGGTTTGTCAAAAGCTTGAATATCAGTAACAGCAGATAGTTCAAGGATTTCTTCGATTACCTCGCCTAAATTCGCGCCATCTGTAATGTAGGTAGAAATCAAATTAAGTAGCTGAGAAATTTGACTAGCGCGGTTAGACAAATACGTATCCTTTTCACAAAGTCTAAATAAAATTTGTTCCCACAATTCATCAAATTCTTCAGACAGTTTTAGTTTTTGAATTTCGTGGTCGCTTAATTCTCTCAACTTTAATTTATTGGCCAAATCTTCATTCCAGCTCTTGAAATCACTTTCAATACAAAGACATTTGTATATAAGCGGATAAGAAATCTGAATACATATTAATGCAAAATTGATGAGCAAAGATTCGTTTTCCGTTTTTCCATCTGATGTATTTCCTTCGTTTTCTTCATTAATAATTGTAATTAGTGAAATGGTATTCATCAATCTTTTTAAAGAGCGCGGATTATTACCAACACTAAGGTTACAAATCATGCTGATTTTTTCTGATAGAGCAGTGTCCTTAGTTTGAGCCTCATTTAAGAACCTGATTTTTGATAGATTTTCAATTAAAAAATCATCGATTTTATATGATGCTACAGGCATTGAAAATGGCATCTGAATAATCTTATCAAAGAATGAACGGAATTCTCTTTCGTTTTTATCTGTTAGCTCACCGAATTTTGGTTTCAATCCTTTTACCACTACATCGTAATCAATAGCTAATACAAAAATGCAATTGTTTAAATCGAAAATGTTCTTTAGCAATTCTAAAATTTGTACTGCAATTGCTGGATCTATTCTGTCTAAATCATCTATAAAAAATATAAATCCTTTTTTTTCTTTTCCGATTTTTTTATCATTTTCCAAACATTCATTAATGGCATTCTGAAGCTCATCTCTAAGATGTTTGATGGTTTGTTGTTCGGCCTCTTTTTCTAACATAGAATCAATAGCAGCTCCCGCACTTTCTCCTAAGGTTTGCTCCGCCGCAACTGTAGCAGCTTTTTTGAATATTTTCGATCCGAAACTTAATACGGCATTCCCTAATTTCTGAACACTAGTTTTATGGCGAGCATTTATAATTTCTAAAATCTTTGTGCTTAATCCTGTAACAATACTGACTAATGTTTCAGATTCACTTCTCATCAAAGAATATTGCCAAGTATTTATCCAAACACCATAAAAGTCATGGTTGTGTTCTTTTAATTGATCTGAAGTTAAATATCCGCCACACAAATTATCTTGTAAAGAATTCATTAGAGAAGTTTTTCCACTTCCCCATTCTCCCTGGATAGCAATCGTAATTGGTGTATCTGAATTTGATATAAATCTAATTAACCCATTTTTGTACTTGTCGATACCAAATAGATCATTTTCTTCGGCTTTTTTAGGGATGTCTACAACGCTTGATTTTGTATTCGAGTTCATTTGAAGTGAAATTTGTTTGATTAATATTGAAGTTATGACGCTTTATATTTTTAGCGCGCTTATTGTAAAGCATAATTTCTTAACAGAAACAATTTTAATTAATAAAGGCTGCCTGTACAATCAGGCAGCCTCTATTATTAAGAAATTAAACGTATTTTCTATGCAAAAAAACTAGAATGCTTTTCAATTATGTTGTCAGCACCTTTTGCTTTTGCCCATTCTTTAAATTCATTTAATGTTTGTTTATTATTTCCATCCAATGATCTGTATCTTCTTCCATTTTTTAAGTACATAATTTCAATTTTACAACCAAAAGTTGCCTCGTATCTATTTTCAAAAGTACTAACGAGCATACTAGCATTTGTACTTAAATCTTCAGCTGCTTTTTTTCCACGAATTGAAGAGTGTGTTAATTCCCAATCATGCACATGAGCTCCTTCATTATTCCAAAAACGTAAAAATAAATAAGGGAATTTTTTTGAAAATTCATGAGCAATTGATTTTAATTTCTTGTTTCCTGTGAATGTAATTTCTGCCATATAATTTAATTTTAATTGGTTACTTTTTTACAAAAAAATAGTATGCGATAGCTGCTAAAACTATTGCTGTAACTATTATCCAAATAATTAGTTTATTTTGTTTTGGACTTCGTAAAACATCGTATAATTCCTGGTTAATAATTTTTGTTTGATATCCATTTTCTCCTGTAATTTTTTCAGTTTCATTTTCTGACACGATTACACCATATTGTTTTACATGATTGATCAAATTTTGCAAATCATGTTCTCCGGTTTCTGTGTCTTTACTTTCCCAAGAACGAGAAACTAATATTTTAGTTCCGTCTTTTAAAATAAAAGATTCACCTTCAGCAGTAAAATGAGATGCTGCCACATCTAATCCTTGCGCTTCGCATTCTTTTATTATACTATCCGGTTGTATTACGCCATATTTTCTGTCTGTATATGGCTTGAAAATTGATTTGTAATTTTTTGGAGCTGCGGGGTTCGAATCGTCAGGTAAAATTTCTTTAAGCTCCTGTAATGAACAATTCGGATATAATTGAATTACTGCATCAACTATCCCTAAAGCGGTTCTGTTCATTGATTTTGATGCCACACTAATAACACCCTTTTTTAGTTGCTTTTTTTCATCTGAAGATAAATAGTCTATTCTTTTAGGCATCTTAAAATAAAGATTTAATGAAACTTGTTAAACTAGCTTCTGATATTTTTAATATATGTTTTGTATTGATCTATTTGTCGCTTTTTAGATTCAATTCGGTTATTAATTCCGTTTATTGTAGAAATTTTTGTTTGTCTGTATGATCTTTTGCTATCTTGAGTACTAGCAGATTTTATCATTCTTGCATAATATTCGGATTGACGTTTTTTTTCCTCTTTCAAACGGTCTAAATCACGTCTGTACCCTTCAATTGTAATTTTATAAGATGCAATTTGATTTCGTTGAGAAGAATCTAATTTCATGTTTTAGTCTTTTTAAATAATATAAATTAAAATTACATTTTTTACACAAAAGCTTTATTAAAACTAACATTCTTTTAAAATGTTGTACCAAAAATAATATAATTGAGATTATAAGCAAATAAATTTATACTATTTATTTTTATAATTAGTTCAACATGAAATATAATTTAAAATTTTGTCTAAAAAATGTGGGATATTCACAATTTTCAGAGAAGGAAAATGAAAACACAACAATTCTTTGAAGAAGTACTGCATCTAAATAAAAAAAGTTTAAAAGGTGGGAAGCGAAACAAATAAAGTTTAAATCGCTACACTGGTTTAATGTTTAAGGGTTTAACGGTTAGAATCATTTTCCAATAATTAGCATTTTTTATTTCAAAAAAACTTCGTGTCTTCGTGTCTTTGTGTCTTTGTGTCTTCGCGTCAACAATTCACTCAAATCGAAATAATTTTCTTTTCACTTAAAATATGTAGGGTCAATTCTTTCCCATCATTTAAATTTTTATACGCCACAACATCACATAAAAAACAAACATGATCACCGCCGTCTATTTCTTGTATAATGTTCATTTCCATCACCGCCAAAGCATCTTTCAAAATATTAAACCCCTTCCATTCCGAAATTAAATTTCGTTTGCGCAATCGATCTGTTTTATTGATTTTATTTCCCGTTTGTTTGCCCAATAAACGGACCAATGCATATTGATTATCTGATAAAATCTGAAGTACAAATGATCCTTTTAAACGAACGTTTTCTAAAGTTTTGGTGTTTTTATATACCGCACAAATGAATCGTTTGGGTTTCATGCTTACCGCAGATGCATAGGTAATGATGTTCATGTTGTCGTATTTATTTCCTTTGCTGCTTATGCTATACACGGGCAAGTCAACTCTATTCCATGGCTTTTTCTTAATTTGAACGGGCACGATTTTGTTTTTTTATGAATTTTTAAAACCATTAAACAAATAGAAAAAGAATTTGTTTTAAATAAAAAATCAAATGGAAACGATTAAAGGAAAAAACATTTTAGTTATAGGCGCAACAGGTGGAATCGGAAAAGAAACCATTAAATTACTCGCAAGTTCTGGTGCCAATTTATTTATTACCGGTAGAAACGAATCGATTTTACAATCAACAGCAGCTGATTTAAAAATAGATGCAAGTCAATGCTTCGTTGGCGATTTAACCTTAGCCGAAAATGTAACCAAACTTAAGGAAGCATATTTCGCAAAATACAATACCATTGATGTTTTAATTAATGCATCAGGAATTGGCATCATTAAAAATATGGACCAATTAAGCGAAACAGAATTTTTACAAACGATTATGATTAATTTATTTTCGCCATACTTAATCATTCGTGCATTTTTACCTGCAATGAAAGAAGCAAAAAAAGGATTAATGATTCATGTTCCAGGAGTTTTGGGTAAAGTACCAATGGCTGGAGCTGCGGCTTATTCTGCGAGCAAATACGGATTGGTTGGCATGTTGCAAAGTATTCGGGAAGAAATTAAACGCACCGACATTCGCATTACCAATATTTTCATGGGGGGTGTGGATTCACCGTTTTGGGACAATATCGACCTTCGGGTTCAACGCGATAAAATGATTACTTCCGAAGAAGCTGCCAAAGCCATTTGGTTTTTATGCCAGCAGCCAACAAGCGGAGTTATCAGCGAAATGGTGTTGCAACCTTTTAACCACCAAGCTATATAAACATTTTGCTCCTACGGAGCAGATTGACAGTTTATTAGAATAGGTAATTTTCAAATCGTACTGTATGTTTAAATAAAATGAGCATTGCTTTACAAACTATACAGCAAACCCCGTAGGGGTGAAATTATAACAATAAAAATCATAACAACATCAATAGCTCCATAGGAGCGAAATAATAAATAATGAGATAGTTTCTAATGCTTTTGCGAAATGAGAAATTTTTTAAGCTGAATGAGGTTTATCCCTTTAATCAATGCCATTTTCAAGCGATTTCTTTTACTTTTGTTTATTAATATTTTTTTATGATCAAAACAGGAAACCCAGTTATCAGTATTTATACCGAGATGACACCGAATCCGGAAACAATGAAATTTGTAGCCAACAAATTATTATATCCCGGTAAAAGCATCGACTTCCCCGATGAGGCCAGCGCAAAACCATCACCATTGGCTCAAGAATTATTCAGTTTTCCTTTTATAAAAGCCGTTTTCATAGCCAGCAATTTTATTACCCTTACCAAAACTTCCGAAACTGAAGATTGGCAAGATATGATTCCTACCATCAAACAATTTTTGAAAGATTATTTGGAAGAAGGTAAAGCGGTGGTTAATGATGAAGAAGTTTTGAAAATAAAAGCAGAAAGCAGCAACGAAATCAATGCGGATGATAACGATGTGGTAAAACGCATTAAAGAATTGCTTGAAAACTATGTAAAACCTGCTGTTGAAATGGATGGCGGTGCTATTCAGTTTAAAAGTTTTGAAAACGGAAAAGTGAATTTAATGTTGCAAGGAAGTTGCAGCGGTTGTCCTTCTTCAATGATTACGCTAAAAGCGGGTATTGAAGGCATGATGAAAAGAATGATTCCCGAAGTAAAAGAAGTTGTAGCTGAAGCCGAATAAAAAATACTAAACACGATTATAAAAGCACTTCATTTTGGAGTGCTTTATTTTTATAAAAAGAAATTTGTAGAACACAAATGTGGGCATCAGAAATTTGGCATTCATTTTATTTAAACACACTCGCTACCACTTGGCAAGAGTGGGTAAGCTTTGTGTTTCAAATTGCCAGCGTTTGGTTTGCCCGTAAAAACAATGTGCTTGTTTACCCTACCGGCATCATCGGCGTTGTATTGGCAGCATACATTTACTACTTCGTTTCTACACCACCGTTATATGCGGACACCATTTTAAATATGTACTACTTTGCCATGAGCATTTATGGCTGGTATTTTTGGACCAGAAAAAATAGCAATAAAATAAGTTATCCCATCAGCTGGTGCAACGCTTCAGAAATAAAAATCGGATTGGGTTTGTTTTTATTTTTTACTGGAATTATTTATTGGATGTTGATAAAACTCACCAATAGCAACACCCCTATTTTAGATACCTTGGTTTCTTCCACAGCAATTACAGCAATGTGGTGGATGGCAAAAAGAAAAATGGAAAATTGGATCGCATGGATTGTCTCAAACATCATTGCCATTCCATTAAATTTTTACAAAGGATTTATGTTGTTTACTTTGATGTATGTACTGTTTTTATGGTTAGCCGTTCTTGGTTATAAAGCTTGGAAATTAGAATTGGAATCAAAAAAATCAGTTTAATCAAGATTTTGGACTAACTAATGTATTTTTATTTTTTAAAAAATAGATCGCTTTTCAGAAACTGTAATTTTTAATACACTCAAATAATCATGCTTACATTAAATCTTTCTACACTAAAGCCAGCCGACGTTCAAAACTATTTGCAACATACGATTGCACCTCGTCCAATTTGTTTTGCGTCTACAATTGATACAGATGGACATGTAAATTTGAGTCCCTATAGTTTTTTCAATTTATTTTCTTCAAATCCACCCATTGTTGTGTTTTCTCCAGCCAGAAGGGTACGCGACAATTCTACCAAACATACCTTACAAAATGTGCTTGAGGTTCCTGAAGTGGTGATTAATATTGTGGATTATGATATGGTACAACAAATGTCTTTATCTTCTTGCGATTATGATAAGTACACCAACGAATTTCAAAAAGCAGGTTTTACAGAAGAAAAGTCAACCTTGGTTCGTCCGCCGATGGTGAAAGAGAGTAAAATAAAATTAGAGTGTAAAGTAAATCAAGTGATTCCATTGGGAACCGAAGGTGGTGCGGGCAATTTAGTGATTGCAGAAATTTTGATGATGCATATTGATGAAAGCGTTTTAAACGCCGATAATAAAATAGATCAAACCAAATTGGATTTGGTAGCACGTTTGGGTGCCAATTGGTATGCACGTGTAAATGCGAATAATTTATTTGAAGTACCCAAACCCAATTTAAACTTAGGTATTGGCTTTGATGCGCTGCCTACTTCTATAAAAAACAGCGCCATTTTATGTGGCAATGATTTGGGTATGTTGGCCAATGTGAGTGAAATGCCTTTTGTAGATCCTACTTTTCATGATGACACGCTCAAAAACATCATTCAATACTTTTCCATAAACCCCGATGACATGGAAAAAGAGCTACATCATTATGCAAAAAAGCTGCTTGAAAAAAATCAAGTTGATGCAGCTTGGCAGGTATTGCTTGCTTCCGCATAATTTTCTATAATTCATATTCATTTACTGCTTTTCTTGGTTTACCTTTGTGCCTCTTTAAACGTTTAATATAGTTATGAGTACACAGCATTTGTCGGAACAAGAAATCATCCGTAGAGAAAAGAAAACTGAACTTGAAAATTTGGGCATCGATCCATATCCGGCAGCATTGTATCCGGTAAATACTACTGCTGAATTTATCAAAGCAAATTATAAAGGCGAAGAAAACAAAGCTGATTTTGCCGACGTATGTGTTGCTGGTAGAATCATGAGTGTACGCGATATGGGTAAAGCCAATTTTGCGGTGATGCAGGACGGTACTGGAAAAATTCAATTTTATATTAAGCAAGATGATATCTGCCCCGGCGAAGACAAATCACTTTTTCAACAAGTTTGGAAAAAATTAATCGACATTGGCGATTTCGTAGGCATTAAAGGATATGTGTTTACCACAAAAACCGGAGAAACCTCTATTCATGTACGTGAGTTTACCATTTTGAGTAAAGCATTACGTCCTTTGCCAATCGTTAAAGAAAAAGATGGCGAGTCATTCGATGAGGTTACAGATCCGGAATTCAGATACAGACAGCGTTATGCAGATTTGATTGTGAATCCTGGCGTAAAAGATGTATTTGTAAAACGTACGAAATTCATCAATGCGGTACGTAGCTTTTTAAATGATCGCGGTGCGCTGGAAGTAGATACGCCTGTATTGCAAAGTATTCCTGGTGGTGCTGCGGCGCGTCCTTTTACTACACATCACAATGCGTTGGACGTGCCAATGTATATGCGTATTGCCAATGAACTTTATTTAAAAAGATTGATTGTTGGTGGTTTTGAATGGGTGTATGAATTCAGCAGAAACTTCAGAAATGAAGGCATGGATAGAACACACAATCCTGAGTTTACGGTATTAGAATTTTATGTGGCGTATAAAGATTACGAGTGGATGATGGATACCACAGAGCAAATGCTGGAACATGCTGCAATTGCCGTTAATGGAACATCTACATGTACGGTTGGTGATAAAGAAATCAGTTTCAAAGCTCCTTTCAAAAGAATAACCATGTATGATGCCATTAAAGAACATACAGGTTTTGATATCAGTGAAATGGATGAAGCAGGCATTAGAGAGGTTTGTGTAAAATTGGGATTACATGCCGATGCAAAATGGGGTAAAGGCAAATTGATTGATGAGATTTTTGGTGAAAAATGTGAAGGCCATTATATACAACCAACATTCATTACTGATTATCCCGTAGAGATGAGTCCGCTTACAAAAAAGCATCGCAGCAAACCCGGATTGGTAGAGCGTTTTGAATTAATGGTAAATGGAAAAGAAATTGCAAACGCCTATAGCGAGTTAAACGACCCTATCGAGCAACGTGAGCGTTTTGAAGAACAAGTTAAATTAATGGAAAGAGGTGATGATGAAGCGATGTTTATCGACCATGATTTTTTAAGAGCATTAGAATACGGCATGCCGCCAACAAGTGGTATTGGCTTTGGAATTGACAGAATCTGTATGTTGTTAACGAATCAGCATAGCATTCAAGATGTGTTGTTCTTCCCGATGATGAGACCGGAGAATAATGGGTAGGACGTGGAGGTTTAAATCGCTTCGCTGGTTTAAGGGTTTAATGGTTTAAAGGTTAATCGACATTTTTTTTGTTCAATATTATCAATATTGGCGCCGGTTTCCTAAACGGTGTCATGGCAGATTAAATTGGATTCAAATCCAATCCAGCATTACGATTATAGTAGAAGGGTTAAAGCGCTTCGCTGGTTTAATATTTAATGGTTTAAGGTACATCGATAATTTGCAATCACATCCACCAACGGTTGAAACCATTAAACCCGCGCAGCAATTTAAACCCTTAAACCTTCGTGACTTCGTGTTTCTAAAATCCACCTCCTTACACAATCCGCATCACTCCTTCCCCCAACAACAAAACACCTGGCGTTTTTCCTTTTTCAAAACTGCCATAAATATCATCAACTTGTAATGCCCGCGCACCATTTATCGTTGCCCACTGCAGCAAATTTTCCATAGGAATAAACGGAAAATGTTTTTTTAAAACGTTGATTTCATTATAAATACAAAGCTGATCATTCGAAGCCAAACTATCCGTACCAATTACAAAATTGCAGTTGTTATTAAATAGCATCTCCACATTTGGTAAGCGATTGCTGATGTATAAATTGGCATTCGGACAAAGACAGAAATACAAATTCGAAATTAAATCGCCATAAAAAGATTTGGCGTATTGCACATCTGCTTCTTCGGTAAACACATTGTGTACCAATATTAGCGGCTGGTTGATTTTAAATTGAGGCAAAATATCTTGCAAACTGCTTTTGCCTTTTGGTTCAAATGAATCCATTGAAATGTTGAATCGACTATAAAAATCAGCAAACCCGCCTGATTTTTGTTGATACAAAATAGTTTCTTCTATGGTTTCTTGATTGTGAATGCTAATGAGGTTGTTATCTTCAAAGTCCACTATTTTTTGTAAAAGCGCAGTTGAAACAGAATATGGCGCATGCGGAACAATAGATGATTTTGAAAAATGCGTTTTGAATTGATGATAAACCTCTAATATTTTTTCAAAACGAGGATTTGCCATTTCCTCTGGAAAACCCGCCACTTCAATAAAATTATGATAAAATAAATGCTGCTTTGTTTTTTGTGTAATAGTATTAACGTTATTACAAATGTCCCCTACCGCCAAAATGCCATTTTGAAGCATTTCACTTTCTGCTGACGCAATTGCTGTTGATATTTCTAAATCCGTGGCATTTCGTTCCACCATAATCTTTCCCAAAAAATCAATCAAGCCCGTATTTTTTTCTATTTTCCCTTTCAGATGGGATAATTCCAAATGACAATGGCAGTTTATAAACCCCGGAGATAGCGTGCCTTCAAAAAATTCGACCTCATTTCCAGCTTCTGTTTCTGGTAAAACATCTACAATTCTACCATTTTCATCTACCAAAAGCGCAGAACCTTCCGGTAAATATTGGTAACCATTAAAAATTCTTGTGGCTGTTAATTTTCTATACAAAATGATTGGTTGATATACTGTAAATTTGCACGCCTTGGTTTTGGTAAACCAATTAAAGTTAAAATTACACTATGTTAGATAAACTGGATGCAATAAAGGCAAAATTTGATAATATTGGCGTGGCACTTACTAATCCCGAAATTGTTAGCGATAACAAGAAGTATAGTGCAATGAGCAAAGAATATCGAAGTTTGGGTAAAATTGTAGATGTTAGAAACGCTTATGTAAAAGTATTGGATGATATCGAATTCAATAAAGAGGTTTTAAATTCGGATGATGAGGAGATGCGTGAAATGGCAAAAATGGAATTGCCAGAATTAGAGATTACAAAAGATAATCTGGAAAAACAGATTAGAAACTTGTTGATTCCAAAAGATCCTTATGATGAGAAAAATGCCATTTTAGAAATTCGTGCTGGAACCGGTGGCGATGAAGCTTCTTTATTTGCTGGTAATTTATTGCGTATGTATTTAAAATACTGCGAAAAGAAAGGTTGGAAAACTTCAGTACTCAGTGAAAGCGAAGGTACTGTTGGCGGATACAAGGAAGTTCAGCTAGAAGTGGTTGGCGATGATGTGTATGGTACATTGAAATTTGAAAGTGGCGTTCATAGGGTTCAGCGCGTTCCTGATACAGAAGCAAGCGGACGTGTACATACCAGTGCAGCTACGGTAGCGGTAATGCCCGAAGCCGAAGAAGTAGATTTTGAATTGAAAGAAAGTGATGTAAAAATGGAAACCGCCCGAAGTGGTGGAGCCGGCGGACAAAACGTAAACAAAGTAGAAACAAAAGTATTTCTAACGCATAAGCCTACGGGTATCGTAGTGGTTTGTCAAACAGAAAGAAGCCAGTTGGGTAACCGCGAAAAAGCGATGGACATGCTTCGTACCAAATTATATGATGAAGAAGTGCGTAAAGCAGAAGAAGCTATTTCGCATAAAAGAAAAAGTTTGGTTAGTACTGGAGATAGAAGTGCAAAAATCAGAACATACAATTATCCACAAGGAAGGGTAACCGATCATAGAATTGGCTTAACGGTTTATAATCTTGATAGTGTGCTTAATGGTGAAGTGCAGGAATTTATTGAAGCGCTTCAATTTGCTGAAAATGCAGAAAAATTAACCAGTCAGGAACAATAAATAATCAATAGGCTTTTAAAAAAAATCGCCTTAAAATCAATGCTAATTGGCAAACGATAAAACGAATAAAAAAATATTTTTAAAGCGTCGTTTCAATAACGATAATGCTACCGAAATGAGTTTCGTTGAACATCTTGAAGCACTTCGTTGGCATGTTGTTCGTTCGGCCATCGTTTGGATTTTATCAGCAATTGTCATTTTTACTAATATTGATTGGGTGTTTGATAATATCATTTTCGCTCCGGCACAAAATGGTTTTATTACTTATGATTTACTCTGCAAACTCGGACATAAATTAGGCGTTGGAGATTCGCTTTGTATGCCTCCAATGAACCTGCAACTTCAAGGAAATACAATTAGCGGTCCTTTTATGGCTGCAGTTTCTATTTCCATGATTGGTGGATTAATCATTACATTTCCTTATTTGTTTTGGGAACTTTGGCGATTTATAAAGCCCGCTCTTTCTCCTAAAGAAATCAAATACTCTAGAGGCAGTATTTTCTGGGTGTCGTTATGTTTTTTTTCCGGAGCTGCTTTTGGTTATTTTTTATTGGCTCCATTTACGTTTAATTTTTTAGCCAATTTTAGTTTGGGTAGTGTAGGCGCTTATAAATACATCCCCACATTAGACGATTACATTGATACGTTAAACAACATCATTTTAGGCTGCGGCATTTCTTTTGAACTACCTGTATTGGCTTATATCCTATCAAAAATCGGTTTGATTACAGCTGATTTTTTAAGAAATTATCGAAAATATGCATTTGTAATTATTTTGATTTTAGCTGCTGTTATAACCCCTTCACCAGATTGGACTAGTCAGGTTATTGTTGCAATTCCTTTACTTTTACTCTATGAGATAAGCGTATTTATAGCAGCAAGTGTAGACAAGAAAAAAGCTAAAGAAGAAAAAGAGTGGAGTTAGTCAATTTTTACATTTTACTTTTTAAAATAAAAACCAAACCTAAAAATAATGTACGCATTTGATTTACAAAAACCCATCGCCATTGGCTGCGATCATGCAGGACTAGATTATAAAGCCGCATTGATTGCTTTTTTAGAAAAAAATAATTACTCCGTAAAAGACTTTGGCACATACACCAATGATTCTGTTGACTATCCGGATTATGCACATCCTGTAGCTCAATCTGTTGAAACCAATGAAACTGGTTTTGGAATTTTAATTTGTGGCAGCGCAAATGGTGTAGCAATCACTGCGAATAAACATGCTGGTATTAGAGCTGCCATTTGTTGGAAAAATGAAATCGCAGAATTGGCTCGTTTACACAATAACGCCAATATCATTTGTATACCAGCACGTTTTGTTCAAATGGATGAAGCTGAAAATATGGTGAATATTTTTATGCAAACAGCATTTGAAGGCGGACGTCATGAAAAAAGGGTTTTAAAAATTAATTGCAACTAATAATTATTTTATGAAAAAAATCATCTCCTCTGTTTGTTTAATGATGGTCTCAATTTTGGGATTTGCTCAAAACCCAATTGAAGCGAAATATGCTAGATTCATTAACATAAATACCTTAAAAAAACATTTAACCATCATTGCAAGTGATAGCATGGAAGGCCGTGAAACAGGTACAGAAGGACAAAGAAAAGCAGCGGCATACATTGAACAGCACTTTAAAGCAATTGGACTAAAACCAATCGCAGAATTAAATGGGTATCAACAATTCTTTCCATTAAAATTTGATTCAGTTATTTCAAGTTCTTTATCGATTTCAAATGAAAAATGGAATTACGGAAAGGATTTCATATGCCCAATTTCAAAAAACAAAACGAATCATTTTACGTCAAATGAAATTGTATTTGTTGGTTATGGCATTGATGATTCGCAATATTCAGATTATACAAACATCATTGTTGCTGGAAAATTAGTGGTAATGATTACTGGTGAACCCAAGAAAAAAGATAAGTTTTTTTTAAGGGCAAACAAAGATGATGTAACATGGGATTTGGATTTTAAACTGCAAACGGCCAAGGATAAAGGAGCTGTAGGTGCATTAATTATTGATAAATCAATGTCAACTTTCAGCAAGGGAATGATTATGAGAAACAGCAAAACGGGTTTTTCTTTCAATTCAAATAATGAAAATGAAGTACAAGAAAGTGCAATGAGTTATGCATATATCAGTCACGAGGCGGGTAAAAAAATAATCGGTGATGATTTTGATAATATTATAGATGCAGCCAAAAAGTTTATGCTTTTAAATGAGCTCAAAAAATCTTTTTCAATTACCTCAACATTTGATTTTCAAAAATCATCGGGTTCTGTAAACGCCAGTAATGTATTGGGTGTTGTAGAAGGATCTGATAAAAAAGATGAGTATGTTTTTCTTACAGCACATTACGATCATTTAGGTATTCAAGATGGGGTTATTTACAATGGGGCAGATGATGATGGAAGTGGAACGGTAACGGTAATGCAGATGGCACAAGCATTTGCTCAGGCTAAGAAAGATGGTCATGGTCCAAGAAGAACAATGGTATTCATGACCGTTAGTGGCGAAGAAAAAGGATTGTGGGGAAGTGAATATTATTCCGACCATCCATTATTTCCTTTAGAAAAAACCAGCGTTGATTTAAATACAGATATGATTGGTAGGGTTGATACAGAAAGAAAAACTGCAGACACATTAAATTATGTATATGTTGTTGGGCACGATAAAATAAGTTCGGAGCTACCAGTAGTTAACGAAGGCATGAACAAAAAATATACAAATCTTGTATTGGATTATAAATTTGATGATCCCAACGATCCAAATAGAATTTATTACCGCAGCGATCATTATAATTTTGCCCGTAAAGGTGTACCGGTATTGTTTTTTTATGATGGTATGCTTCTAGCAGATTATCATCAACCAACCGATGATGTAGATAAAATCAATTGGCCACTATTTCAAAAAAGAGCACAGATGATTTTTTATACCGCTTGGGAAATGGCAAATCGAGAAAAAATGCTTAAAAGAAATAAATCTATACCAAAAGATTAAAAATCGAAATAAAAATTAAAAAGCCCCGTCCAATACCGGGGCTTTTTGTTTGACCTGTAGTTCCTAACAAAAGAATGTTTAATGAGGTGTTATTATTTTAGGTTATTTTATTTTTGTTTCTACATAAGCGAATAAATGCTTGAATTATTGTGTAATGCACCCAAAATAAATATTTTATTTGAAGTTATTGTTGTCATATTTAAAATGAAAGCCAATGCTGCATTAATTTATTATAATTATTTTTAATAATAAATATTTTGATTAGAATCTAAATGCTTGAGCTGTTAATGAGGCTAAGCCAATTCAATATGTTTAAATGGATCAATTACTTGTACTGCGCGCTCCATATTTCGCCAGCGCAAAATCTTTCACACCGCCAAAAAAACTTTTAAAGTATTGTGATTTATTGGGGTAAAAAAATACGATAAATAAAAACTTGGCCATTAAACTTTTTACTCGATACAGCGCATATTTAGGATGGCTAAATGCATATTTTTTAGTCATAAACAATCCATTCCTTGTAATATAATACATTCTAAACGGAGCGTGTATGCCAATTGGCCATGCGTTTTTAGCAAAGGGAATTTTTACATTGAAGGTGTTACCCAGTTTATGTTGCAGATGATTTTCTTTTGTACTTAAAATGTTGAAATTCATTTTCTGTAACCTCAAACAAAAATCTGTATCCACTTCATCAATGAATAATTTTTCATTATAGCCGCCAACTTTTTGCCAAGCATTTACTTGAACTAAATTTCCGGAAGTGATCAAAAAAAGATTGCGATTAAAATTTTCATCAAAAGCATTTTTGAAAGGCATATTTTGATGTGCTGATGCGCCAATTATTCCGATACTTTTGTCTTTATACTTTGTTGCTGCTAATTCAAAAAAAGAATTTCCATTAAAATTAGAATCCTGATCCATGGTCAACATCCAATCAAATCCAGCATCAACAGCCATTTGAAATGCGATGTTTAAAGATTTTCCAATGCCTAAATTGGATTCGTTTTTTATAAATACAATTTTTTCTGCTCCTGCTACCCCATCAAATAATGCACGATTGTTTATTGCTGCACTTTCTGTATTGTCTATGATGTACGCTAATTCAACAGCATGCAAATAACTGGCCACATTAAATTTTACAGATTCTTCTGGGTGAAATAAAATGGTAACCGAGCAAATTTTCATACTGGATTTATTTTTGAATTTTAATTAAATCTGTTTTTAAAAAACAATAAATAAATGAACAGGTAACAATTGTTTCTGTAACGAACATCGTTAAAATAGAACCATTTACGCCGAATTTGGGTACAATTAAAAAGTTCATTAGCAAACTAATAATGGAGCTAAAGAATACAATTCTTAAAACCAGCCAATCTTTTTTTAATGCCAGCAAACTTTGGTTGAAAGGCATATTAAGACTAACGATAAAAATTAAAAATCCAAGGTACTTTAAATAGTTTGAGCCTTCACTTGGGTTATCAATGAAATAACCAAGAATTAAATTAGGGAAAAAATAAAGAAAAACAGATCCTGAAAAAACCAAGATCCATAGGATTAAATATATCTTCTTTAAAAAACCAATTAAGGTTTCTTTCTCAAATTTTACGATATTACAAATCATGGGATAAACAGAATTGTGAACCAACACAAGCACGGATTTCATTAGTTGTAAAATTTTGTCAATCACTCCATAAACACCTAAGGCTACAGGAGAAATAAAAAAACTTAAAATTATAATTGTAGAATTGGCATAAGCTACAATACTCACATTGGATAAAAACATGGCCATATTTTCATTAAGTTCATTTACAATATTTGAAAATTGTACATGCTTCAATGAAAAATTATAGTTTTTAAAAATGTAGATGTATAAATAAACACCAGCACAAAGGTTACAAAAACCATAAATCAAATTTACATACAACGCGTCTTCTGGTTTTTTTATACAAATAAAAATGAGTGCAACACTCAATAATTTAAAAATAAGAATAGGAATGGTGGTCTTACTTATTTTTTCTGTTCCTTGATAAAACCAAATTGGAAGCAAGGTTTGTCCAATTACCATTGAAAAGCTGAGCAAAAAAATGCCAAAATGATTTTTAAAGTTTGGAACCCAATAAATCAAGGCGAAGTATACCCCGAATGCTATGAAGAGTAAGATTAACTTTAAATAAAAAACAGTGGTTACGATTTTTTCAGATTCCGCATGATTGTTTTTTTGTTGAGATAGATTTCTAACGGTAGTTGTATTAAATCCAAATTCCGTAATGAGGTTAAAAAATACAATAATGCTCTGAGCGGTAGCAATAATACCAAAAACAGATAAACCAACTTTATGAATGATATAAGGCGTTAAAATCAATGGAGTTAAAAGTCCAAACACTTGGATTAAACCTAAAGAGAAAAAGCTTTTAAAAAAATTTTTCATTTATTTTAAATTTCCATTTTTTGAAATATTTAAAATGCTATTTCCTGAAAAAATGTATCAAGAAAATAATTTCAAAAACTTTTCTTTGTTTGCTTCTACTGAATAATTGGAAATAATTCTATTACGGGCCTTTGTACCCATTTCGGTGCGTAATTGATGGTTGGTGATTAATTTTTCTAAATTATCATACCATTCTTTTTCGTCATTAGCCCAAAATCCATTTTCGCCATCAATGACTACTTTTTTATTAGCACCCACCGGACTGACTACCGGAGGTATACCTAAACTCATGTATTGAATAGCTTTGAATGCGCATTTACCCAATTCAACTTCGGAGTTAATCAATGGCATTATTCCAATGTGCATTTGAAGTAAGTCTTCTATTTCTGTGGCCAATTCCCATTTTTTGTAGGTATATTTTACCTTCTCCAACATTGGATCTCTATTGGCAATAATTAGAAAATTGAAAATGTATTTTTTTTGCAGCTCAAAAATTACATTTTTTATAAGTTGTAGGTTATACAAATTGGTATAAGTACCTGTCCAACCTATGGTAAAATTGTTCTCTTCTTGATTTTTTAGCTTATTGTGGTATGAATCTGTATTGACAACTGTTGGAATAATCCTAACGTCGTTACAATATTTTCTAGCATATTCAGCAAGAAAATCATTCCCTACACTCACCGTTTTGCTATATTTACATATGTTGGCCACTTTCCAAGAGCATTTTAAACTAGCTACTTTTGGATTTGCTACCGAAGCAATTTTTACCCAAATAGAATCATCGAAATCGAAAATTATTTTCTTTTTGAAGATTTTTGCAATAATCCATTCAAAAATAGGTGGGCCAATAGGGGTCACCTCTCTATGTATGTACACAAAGTCGTATTTATAAACGGTTAATATCATTAACCATCTTCTTAAAAAACCAGAAAGGATACCAACCGACTTTTTAAATTGATAGTTGTTTTTGTGTAAAACACTCCACGCGCTATCACTATAAAAAGATTTTACAGTACATGTAATATCTCTGAAATCCTCAAGCCCAATATATTGCTCAAACCTAAATCTCTGACTGGGAGATATATTTTTAGGAGCAGATGTTAGAAATAATATTTTCAAAAAATCAAATTTGTAATAATCTCAAAAATACTAAACTAATCTTTATTTTTGCGTTTCATAATAAAGCATTTTTGAAATTTGTTTTAATTACGAACAAAATCAAACAAATAATAGCGTTTTTTTAAAAAATTATAAATTATGTCAAATATTTTAATAACTGGAGGGGCTGGATTTATAGGATCTCATTTAACTAGGTTGTTTGTTCAAAAATACCCGCAATATCGTATCGTAAATTTAGACAAGCTTACTTACGCAGGCAATCTTGAAAATTTGAAAGATATTGAAAACGCACCCAATTATACATTTGTAAAAGGGGATATTTGCGACGAACAGTTGTTACAATCTTTATTTGAACAATACCAATTTACAGGAATCTTACATTGTGCTGCCGAAAGTCATGTTGATCGCTCGATTACTGACCCGCTTTCTTTTGTTAGAACTAATGTAATTGGAACAGTTACTTTATTACAAGCCGCGAAAGAATTTTGGAAAAATAATATGGAAGGCAAATTGTTTTACCATATTTCTACAGATGAGGTTTACGGTTCATTGGGTGAAACTGGATTTTTTGTTGAGGATACCGCTTATGACCCACGCAGTCCATATTCTGCTTCAAAAGCTTCTTCTGATCATTTTGTACGTGCATATCACCACACGTATAAACTTCCAATAAAAATATCTAACTGCTCAAATAATTACGGACCTTTTCATTTTCCCGAAAAATTGATCCCGCTTTGCATTCATAATATCATCAACAACAAACCACTTCCAATTTACGGAAAAGGGGAAAATGTGCGCGATTGGCTTTTTGTTGAAGATCATGTAAGTGCTATTGACACTATTTTTCACCATGGAAAAATTGGAGAAACCTACAATATAGGCGGTCATAACGAATGGACGAACATTGCTTTGGTTAAAGAATTATGCAAACAAATGGATGCAAAATTAAACAGAGAACCAGGCACAAACGAAAAGTTACTTACTTATGTAACGGACAGAGCTGGGCATGATATGAGATATGCCATTGACGCTACAAAATTAAAAGAGGAATTGGGTTGGATGCCTTCTTTGCAGTTTGAAGAAGGACTTTCAAAAACTATTGATTGGTATTTAGCAAATACCGAGTGGTTAACAAATGTAACAAGCGGTGCTTACCAAAAGTATTATGAGGGAATGTATGGTGCTTAATGAGCATCTTAAATAAGACGTAAAACATTTAAAAATAAATTATGAAGGGAATCATTTTAGCAGGAGGGTCAGGTACAAGACTTTACCCAATTACCATGGGCATTAGCAAACAATTGATGCCGATTTATGATAAGCCAATGATTTATTATCCGTTGAGTACGTTGATGCTTGCCGGTATAAAAGACATTTTAATTATTACCACTCCCGATGATCAGTCGCAGTTTATGCGTTTGCTGGGTGATGGCTCACAATGGGGATGTAATATTTCTTATGAAAAACAAGAAGTGCCTAATGGACTTGCACAAGCATTTGTAATTGGCGAAAAATTTATTGGTAATGATAGCGTAGCATTGGTATTGGGTGATAATATATTTTATGGTAGTGGATTTAGTAAAATGCTTCAAGATGCGGCAGACCCTTCTGGAGCTGTGATTTTTGCTTATCCTGTTAGCGACCCTGAAAGATACGGTGTGGTAGAATTTGATGCTGATTTTAATGCATTGAGTATTGAAGAAAAGCCGGTTCAACCTAAAAGCAATTATGCTGTACCAGGTTTGTATTTCTACAATAATGAAGTTGTTGAAATTGCAAAAAACATTGCCCCAAGTCCAAGAGGTGAATATGAAATTACAGACGTAAATCGTGTGTACATGGAAAAAAAGCAACTTAAAGTGGTTACGTTAAACCGTGGATTTGCTTGGTTGGATACCGGAACGTTTGATTCGTTGAATGATGCTAGTGAGTATGTTCGTGTTATTGAAAAAAGACAAGGATTGAAAGTGGGTTGTCCAGAGGAAATTGCTTGGAGAATGGGCTTTATTTCAAAAGAACAACTTGAAAAGTTAGCAACGAACTTACAAAAAAGCGGGTACGGCGATTATCTAAGAAAAGTTTCTCAATAAACTCAACATCTGAGCACAAATTCAATATTAATAAACACCTAAATTGGTAAAACATGTCGTTTTTTGCACATCCTACTGCTGTAATTGACGAGGGTTGCCAAATTGGAGAAGGCACAAAAATTTGGCATTTTTCCCATATTATGCCAGGAGCTCTAATTGGTAAAAATTGTAATCTCGGACAAAATGTAATGATTGGTCCAAATGTAATTTTGGGTGAAAACGTTCGCATACAAAATAATGTAAGTGTTTACGAAGGCGTTGTTTGCGAAGACGATGTTTTTTTAGGTCCAAGCGTTGTACTTACCAACGTAATAAATCCTCGAAGTGCAATTAATCGTAAAGCTGAATTTAAATCAACCATAATTCGAAAGGGCGCTACAATAGGTGCAAATGCTACGATTGTATGTGGAAATGAAATTGGGGCTTATTCGTTTATTGGTGCAGGAGCAGTAATTACAAAATCTGTAAAACCATACGCTTTAATGGTTGGTAACCCAGCTATACAAACAGGTTGGATGAGCGAGAATGGGCAGAAGCTCCAATTTAACAATGGCGAAGCGATATGTAGCGAAACAGGTCAAAAATATATGCTTTCAAACGATCAAATCACACTTGTTGCTTAAAGTGAAACCGTAATTTCCACATTTTCTATAATTTATATAGCGTGATAATACCCTGTTTTTAGAAAAAAACAATTTTTTAAATGGGAATGCGTTTTTGGGATACTAAATAACAATAGAACCTCAGAAAACCACCCCTATGGAAAAAATAATCGCTGTAATTGTTTCACACAATCGCCATACTTTATTGGCAAAATGTATAGCCGCAATACGTAACCAGTCAGAATTACCCAATACCATTTTAGTTGTGAATAATGGAAGCTCAGACTATACGAGTGTTTGGCTAGATAAGCAAACCGATATCATTCAATTGTATCAGGAAAATGCAGGACCAGCAGGTGGTTATCATACTGGTATTAAATGGGCTTATGAAAACGGCTATGATTTTATTTGGTGTATGGATGATGATAGCTGTCCAAAAAACAATGCGCTAGAAATGCTTTTTAAACATAGAGGCCCAAATGTAGAACTGCTAAATAGCGTCGTGATTAATAATGCGGATAAATCTTCTTTTGTTTGGAAAACAAAAAAATATACTTGTTTAGAAGAGGTTAAAACAGATGTAATAGAAGGGATAAGTCAGCCTTTTAATGGCACATTAATACATCGTTCAATCATTGAAAAAGCAGGATTACCTAAATCAAATTTATTTTATTGGGGCGAAGGTTCTGAATATTTTTATCGTGTTGTAAATAAATTTAAAATACCTGCAAAAACAGTTACCAATAGCATTCAATATCATCCGCAACAAAACATTGGGATGAATCAAGAATGGGATTTAAAAACATCTTGGAAAATGTATTTTTTTGTGCGAAATAGATATCAGGTGTTGAAAGCGAAATACAACAATCCCATAATCGCGTTTGTATTTTACTGTTGTTTTGTGTTTGCATTCTCGGGAATGATGCTAATTAAACAAAAAGAAAATAAAATAAAGAAAGCAAGTTTTGCATTTTGGCCAATGATACATGCGTTTACAAGTAATTATTCTGCTAACGACATATCAATTCAAATGCGAATGCATGAAATATCTACAAGTCCGATAACAACTTCGATAATAAAATCAGTTTCTAAATTTTTACGCGCGGTATTCGTTCCGTCTGAAAACGAGGTATCAAAAACGGCAACAGCGTGATTGGAAGGCGCTTCGCTTGTTTAATGTTTAACGGTTTAATGGTTTAAGGTTGAAATTATTCTTCATTGAAAATGCTTTCAACCTTTTGTATGTTTTTTTGACACAAAGTCGCGAAGACACAAAGACACAAAGTTTTTTTTGTAAAACAAATATGCTGATAAATGGAAAATACATCCAACCTTTTGAACACATTGAACACATTGAACGCATTGAACTTTTGAACATTCCTAACCTCATAAACCTCTCAAACTTCACATACCTCTTAAACCTCTCTCCCTACTTCGCCTTAAACTTCTCTATCGCATTTCTTGAAAAATCACTAAGGATTAATTTACCGCTTATACCCGCTCTTTCTATTAGCAATTGATCCCAGTTTTCTGTGCCTTTCCAAAAAATAGTTTTTAATTCTTTCATGGCCTCTGGACTAGAATTGGCAAGTGTTGTAGCTAATTTTAATACAGCAGCATCAACCTCTTCAATGGTTGCATATACTTCTGCAAATAATCCATTGTTCATGGCAAAACTTGCATTTCTCCAGCTTGTAGCATCTATAGCTAATGCGGAAAAAGCACTTTTACCCATTTTTCTTTCAACTGCAGGACCAACCACAAACGGGCCGATTCCAACAGCCAACTCACTTAATTTTATTTCAGCAGTATCTAAAGCAATGGCATAATCTGCTGCTGCTGCTAATCCAACACCACCACCAACACATTTACCTTGAATACGTGCAATGACCAATTTGGGTGATACGCGAATGGCATTGATAACCTTTGCAAAGCCGCTGAAAAATTTTAATCCTTCTTCTTCATTGGTGATTTGTAACAACTCATCAAATGAAGCGCCGGCACAAAATGTTTTATTGCCTGCACTTTTTAGTACGATTACATTTGAATCTTTATTTGAACCCGCATTATGAATTTCTTCTGCAATTTTTTCAAGGATTTTACCTGGCAACGAATTGCTTTGAGGATGAAAAAATTCTATCGTAGTTATATTTTCTGATGTACTACTTTGTACATAACCTACCAATTGTTGATCTGTCATAAAAAAGAATTTAAATTTTATTTTTCATTTCTACCATGGTTAAAATAGTTGCAATGCCTACTAGTTCATCTGTTTGGTCAAACATTTCCACCAACCATTTTACAATACCTTTAGGAATGTCGGCGCCTTTAACCATTGGCACATCTGGGTTTGCTTCCTTAAGTTCTTGTGCAATTTTTTCTTTACAAGTAAATCGAATGTACAAAGAAGCGCCCGCATACATTGGCTTCGTGAATCTCAATTCATCAATACCATAATTCAGTAAAACTGGATTTCTATCATAGCTATCTACAAATAAGCCAGCAGAAGCGCTCATGATAAAGTAACCATGCGCCACTTGTTCTTCAAACATAGTTCCAGTAAAATCAGTATCAATCATATGCGCATAAAAATGATCGCCGCTTAAATCCGCAAACTTGGTAATGTCTTCGGAAGTAATCAATCTTTTTTCTGTAACGATTTGATCGCCAATTTTAAGTTCTTCAAAATATTTTTTAAACGGATGAATACCATCAACATTGCCCTTAGCATGTGTTTGATATACATTACTTATAGCTGTTATCATCGTTGGAGAACCTTGAATAGCGGTGCGTTGCATATAATGTTTTACACCCCTTAAACCGCCCATTTCCTCACCACCACCTGCACGTCCTGGTCCACCATGAACCAACAATGGCAACGGTGAGCCATGTCCCGTACTCTCTTTTGCACATTCATTATTTAATACCAAAATCCTACCATGATGACTTGCTGCACCTAATACATAATCTCTTGCTGTTGATGCATCACTGGTAACAATAGACGAAACCAAACTTCCCTTTCCTTTTTTACTCAACTCAATCGCTTCCTCAATGTTTTTATACGGCATGATGGTGCTTACTGGTCCGAAAGCTTCTACATTATGGGGTTCTTCACATGAAAAAGGTGTTTTATTGATCAACAACATCGGACTAATAAATGCGCCAAGATGAGCATCTGCATCCATCACTTCCACATTGTCCATATTACCGTAAACCAATTCGGATGTAGTCAATAGTTTTTTAACTTGAGCCCTTACTTCATCACGTTGATGGCTGCTTGCTAAAGCACCCATTCTAACTTTTTCGTTGATTGGATTTCCAATAACTGTTTTATCAAGCTCAGTAGAAATCGATTTCCAAACATTTTCTATTTTATTTTCAGGAACGAAAATTCTTCTGATGGCGGTACATTTTTGGCCGGCTTTTACCGTCATTTCTTTTTTCACTTCTTTGACAAAAAGACCCCACTCTTCCATACCAGGCTCAACGTCTTCGCCTAAAACAATACAATTTAAAGAATCGGCTTCCATATTAAATGGAACTGATTCAGCCAAAATATTTGGATGAGATTTTAGCATTAACCCTGTTTGTGCCGAACCGGTGAAAGTTACTACGTCTTGTGAATTAACATAGTTTAGCAAATTACCTGCACTCCCACATAATAGTTGTAAAGCACCATCGGGTAAAATATTAGAAACAATAATTTCTCGTACAACGGCTTCTGTTAGGTAAGAGGTAACCGTAGCGGGCTTTACAATTGCGGGTACGCCAGCCAGTAAGTTAACTGCAATTTTTTCGAGCATTCCCCAAATTGGAAAATTGTATGCATTGATATGAATGGCAGCACCTTCTTTTGGTACAAGAATATGATGGCCAATAAATGTATTTTGTTTGCTCAATGAAATGGCATCTCCATCCATAGCAAATGTTTCATCCGGTAATTTTCTACGTAATGAGGCATTAGAAAAAAGATTTCCAATACCGCCTTCAATGTCAATCCAACTGTCAATTCTAGTTGCACCTGATTGATAACTTAATGCATAGAACTTTTCTTTTTTTTCCATTAAATGCAATGCCAAAGCCCGTAGCATTCTTCCCCTTTCTTGAAAAGTCATTTTTCTTAAGGCAGGGTTTCCTTTTGTTCTAGCATAATTTAATACAGATTCAAAATCAAATCCTTGTGTGGTTGCTGTTGCAATTGGATTTCCATTAACTGCGTTATATAAAATTTGTCCGTCTCCATCTCCTTCAATCCATTTTCCTAGTATATAATTGCCAAGTTTTTCCATGTTTTTATTTTGCGTCAAAGGTATAGGTGGATAGGTTATTTTAGAAAAAATTTTTGGTTATTGTTTGTGGTTTATTGTTTGGCGTTTGGTGTTTGGTGTTGGAACCTTCAACTATGTGGCATCCTTCATCTTGTATTCATTCTAAATTAATAATCACGCGTATAACAAAATTGTTTATTTTTGGGGCAGGTGTTTTTCATAGGTTAGCAACGGCCAGCCCTGTCTAGGGCAGGCCTCTCTTTTTTAAAACTTAAATTGAGGCGTTTTTATATCGTGATAAAATAAAAAATTCCAGCCCAATTCTTTGCCTTCTTCCCACCATTTTGAACGTAATTCCATACATTTTTTCCCATCGAAATCATATTTGGCAACAAACTTATTTTTCATTTGCTGCAATTGAGGCGCATCATCTGCACCAAAAAATGCAATTTCTCCTGCATCTTCAATCCAAAATACCTGATGAAAATTAGAATGGGCGCTTGTTAATTCAAATCGAATATATCCATCTATAGTCCCATTGCCTTCTATAAAATGTACATTATCCGAATGATACAAAACCTCCAATTTTTCTTTTTTATAAGAAGGATTTCCAGGTTGCATAGAAAACTCAAGTTCTTGCTTGTTTACATAATATGTAGCATTAGGGAAACTTAAAAATGATTTATTGAGCTGTTTGTCGTGTTTGCTTATTCCGCCTGCATGATCTTTATGCAAATGACTCATCAATACTTTAGTTACACTCATAGGGTCGATATCGTTTTCCATTAAGTTTTGATGCAATTGAAGCACATCATTTTCGGTGGTAAATCCCAAACCAGTATCTAGTAAAATAACATCGTTTTTTGTAATGATTACGAACGGCTGAATTTCAACCAGTAAGCTCCCCCTTGATCTTTTTTGTAAATCATCCATTTCTAAATTGAATGGAATAAATTCTTTGGTTTGGTCAATGGTAAAACTTCCCTCACTCAATGGAATAATTTTCATAACGGCATATTTTGGCTCAAAATTAATTCAAGTTTGATGGAAGCAGGAAACAAATTCAATTACTAATAAAAATAGTTTTTCTTTGCATCATGTCTCTATCATTTGCATCTTTAAATTCTGGCAGCAACGGAAATTGTTATTACTTGGGAAATGAACAAGATGCCATTTTAATTGATGCAGGTTTATCTTGTAAAGAAACAGAAAAAAGAATGAAGGAACTCGGGCTTTCTTTACATCGTATAAAAGCGATTTTCATTTCACATGAACATATAGATCATATCAAAGGTGTTGAAGTACTTGCTAAAAAATATACCATTCCTGTTTACATTACGCCTGATACCTTCGAAAATAGCAGATGCCCCATTCCTAAAGAACAAGTGATTTGGATGAATAATGATCAAACAATAGACATTGGAAACATCAAAATAAAAGCATTTCCAAAATATCATGATGCTTCGGATCCTACTAGTTTTGTTGTGGAATGCAATGATATTAAAGTAGGCGTTTTTACAGATATTGGTCGAGTGTGTAAAAATGTAAAACATCACTTTCAACTATGTGATGCTGTTTTTTTAGAAGCCAATTATGATCGAGAAATGTTGATGAATGGCCATTATCCGTATGCATTAAAAACGCGCATTAGTGGAGGAGACGGACATTTATCCAATGATGAAGCACTTGATTTATTTGTAAATCATAGAACACCCAAATTAAAATATCTTTTGCTTTCGCATTTATCTAAAGAAAATAATGATCCCGATTTGGTGAAAAAATTATTCGAATTAAATACAACAAATACAGAAATCATTATTGCCTCTAGATATGCGCCATCATTGATTTATGAAGTGATTAATTCTTCAATTAAAAAGACCAAAATCAAAACTAACATCAAACAGTTGAGTTTATTTGATTGATGCCTATTTGTACTCCTGTATGATTTTATCTTTTGGATATTTCAATTGATAACTGAATCTTAATTTTTTACTTTCTCCTGGTTTTAATTTCACCATCCAGCTCATGATGCCTGTTTCTG
Organism: Chitinophagaceae bacterium; assembly: GCA_027489035.1. Classification (GTDB taxonomy): domain Bacteria; phylum Bacteroidota; class Bacteroidia; order Chitinophagales; family Chitinophagaceae; genus Ferruginibacter. The sequence goes on along the minus strand of JAIYAN010000023.1, from coordinate 60,831 downwards.
TATTTACTTCTGCGTCGCCACCATCTGTCAAACTCACTTCGATTTCTTTTACTTGACTGATTGGGTGTTGATCTTTAACCAACATTTCCACCGATTGTTTCTTGTTGTTTTTTACGGTTATTTCGTAAGTAAAAGCTTCCGTTTTAAAGTCATTTCTTTTTGGAGCTTTGTAATCTTTAATTTGCTTACGATCTATCGAAATACGTTTATCTCTTCCCAATGAAAAATTCAATGTATCTGATGTGGTGTTTGGATCTAGATAAGATTTTCCTAGAAAAACATTGTCCATAATTACGTTTGCTTCTCCAGGCATTAAATTTAAACTATCCCAGCTGCTCAATCTAGCCACTAAAAATGCATCATTATCTAATTTAGGAATGGCAGTGTGTTGATAAGTTACATTGATATTTTCTTCTTTAATGTTTACACTATACCCGATTCCATCACAAGGAATATCGTAAGGCAAATTGATTTCAAAATTAGTATTTAGTTGACTTTCTTTAAGGGTTACATAATCTGCAACAGTTTCTTTTTTTACATCTCGAACCATTTTTTTTGCAGCGTATCCACTCAACATTACATCTTCTTGATCCATAACTGGAGCTGCCATAGCATTTACTGATTTTAATTGTACGTTGTTATACGCTACAATTGGGTTAAACAATTGAAGAAATGTTGGCGTCAACTCGGGGATATTATTTCCTTGATTTGGATTGTTGGTGCTCAGGTTTAATTTAACACCATTCCAATTCAACCCAGTTGTTTGAAATACAAGTCCTTTATATACAATTTTAAAACTATTGTCTAAAGATTTTATTCTTAGGTCATAAGATGGCGTCCATCCTGCATTTGCTGTAAAATAATTAAAATCAATATTGGCCGGCCCTGCTTGGCTAGACATAACTTGTAAAATAATTTGACCAATTTGTTTTGGAGGATCTAGCACATCTATTTGAGCATTAAATTCATTTAATCGATTTCTAATTTCATCAATTTTTTGATTGCAAGAATCTCTTTTTATGGTTAAAGAAAATACGCGTTGTTTGTTGAAGCTGATTTTTTCGGTGTAGTAATTTGCAATTTTAATTAAGTCTTCGCTTTGAATGTTGTTTTTTTCTTTAGCATTAACATTGATTTCTATAAGATTTGTCAATCGTTTTACTGCATCATCTGTGATATTGATTTCGTTGTTAAAAACCATTACAGATTTTTCTAAATTTTTTATAGAGTCTAAAGCTTTTGATTCATTGGGATTTGGTTTAATAACAGGTGGCTTTTGGTAAATGCGGTGTTTGTAAGATAGAATGGTCGTGTTTTCAGGGCAAGAAATTTGAAGGGTATTAATATCTGGAGTTAGTGCTATATTATTAATAATAACTTCTTGCAATCCTTTAACTAATATTGGTTTTGCATTGTGATTTAAATCAGCACCATAGCCATAGTAAACGGTTGCTTTAACCAAATTGGCGTTGGTATTGATGGTGTCTTTTTTTTGCGCAAAAGATGTTGCAGCTAAAAAAATTGCAATAACGAGTTGTATTTTTTTCATAAAAATAAATTTTTGATTTCACCCCTGATGCATTTTAAAATAATAATGCATAAAAGGAAAAATATTTTTTTTAAAAATTAACGAAGTACCATTTGTCTGTCGGAATCAAGTTTTACTAAGATAAATATAAGCACTGTAAAAGTAATTAAAGATGATCCGCCATAACTCATCAATGGGAGCGTGATTCCTATCACTGGTGCCAATCCGATGGTCATGCAAATATTTATAGCCACATGAAAGAAAATGATTGCAGCAACAGCGTAAGCGTAAACCCTACTAAATGTGCTTCGCTGGCGTTCGGCAATAAAAACAATACGGAGAAGCAAAGCCAGATATAGCAACATTAGTATTGTACATCCTACAAAACCAAAGTTTTCGCCAAGAGAAGTAAAAATGAAATCGGTATGTTGTTCGGGTACGAAATCACCTTGAGTTTGTGTCCCCTTTAAAAATCCTTTTCCAAATAATCCGCCAGATCCGATAGCGATTTTAGATTGTTTAACATTATAGTTTTCGGTATCTTTTTTTATTTTTTTATTAGCAGATTGAATTTCAGGAGATAATAAATTCACGGTGTCTGCTGTTACAAATGGGTTATCTCTTCCAACCATACTAAAAATACGATCGGCTTGATACTTTTGAAATACATTTTTAAAAATAAAAGGCACTGCCAATCCCACAAACGCAGCACTTACGCCCCAAGCTATAAAAATGATCATTAAAATAGATCGGTTTCGTTTTATTTTTAGTCGTAAAAAATAGAAAGATAGAAATGCCAATACTGTTAATCCAATTAATAAATACAACGTAGGCAATAGAAGTGTAAGAATTAAAAGCACACCAAGTGAAACACCTAAAATCAAATAAATTGGTGGAAATCCTTCACGATACATGGGTAGTAAAAATGTAAAATACACCAATGCTAGTCCTGTTTCATTTTGAAGCAGGGAAAAAATTATGGGAAGAAAACAAATTCCGGAAGCAATTAGCTGAGATTTTGTTTTTGCAAAATCCGTCTCTGGCCGAGATAAGTATTTTGCCAAAGCCAACGACACGAATATTTTGCAAGTTTCTACGGGTTGCAAATTCATGAAGCCTAATGGAATCCAACTTCGGGAGCCGTTTACCGTTTTACCCACAATAAAAGTTAAAATCATCAATAATATCCCAAAGACATATAAAATATTGGGTGTTGCCGTAAATATTTTACTATCCATGAGCAAAATGAATGTGGCAATTATAAAACACAGGATTAAGTAAAAAAACTGTTTGCTGTAGTTTTTATTAAACGCGAATAAGCTTTTGAAGAAATCATCGTTGCTTCTAAATTCAACCGAAAAAATACAAACCAAACCAATAATAGCAATTATGGTAAATAACCAAATTGTTATCCAATCTTTATCGGTTGATATGATTTGTTTTTTTTGATACATTTTTTAATTGCGTTTATTTTTTTTCGTATCAGGCTTTGATTTGACTTTATTTTTTTTTGCTTCAGTTTTTGCTTTTTCTTTAGGCAACACAGCTGCCGGCTTTGATGAATCAGAATCTTTAAATGGCTCTTTTTTTACAGGCTTGTCTTTTTTCGCTTTTTCAAGTTCGTCTTTATTTATTTGATCTTCGTCTATACCGATGGTATCTCTAATCAATTTGATATACCCTTTCGCAAATAAATAAGCGGAATCTTTGGAATGTCGCATTGAATCTTGTTTGCGCAATTCAATGGCAATTCTCGGCGGCATTAAATTCAATTTGCTAAGTTGCTCAATTCGTTCCAAGCGAGGTTTTTCGGTAATAGAATCTTTTAGATATTTTTCTATCATCAAACCAACAATTGGGGCTGCATATGTTCCACCAAATCTTCCACTATTTTCAACAACACACATGATGGCGATTTTGGGATTCTCTCTTGGTGCAAACCCACAGAAAAAAGAGTGATTTTGTTGTTTAACTCCCCTAAAATAATTTTCAACGGTACCTGTTTTACCGCAAATTGCTATGTCTTTTACTTTAGCGCCTGCCCCTGTTCCACGATCTACTACACCTTGCATGCCATCATGTACCGCTTCAAAAATACTGTCTGGTATATAAGTAGGTACAATTTTATTTTTGAATCTGCCAAGTAAATTATATTTATCGCCACCATCCATAGAATCCACCACATGCGGTGTATAATACCATCCTTTATTGGCAATGTACGCCATTTCGTTGGCAACCTGAAGTGGTGTAACATCAACTTCACCTTGTCCGATACTTATTGAGCGGAACGTGCAGAAATTCCATTTGCCTTTTCCATATACTTTATCATAATATGCTGGCGTAGGAATGTTTCCCGTTTTTTCAGATGGCACATCAACGCCTAATTTTCTTCCCAAACCAAATCCATACATGTAATTATCCCAATGTGAGAGTGCACTATCAAGGCTAGGGTATTTTGGATTATTAATCACACGCTGCATTACATTGGCAAAGTAAGTATTATCGGAAATGGTAATCGCATTTCTTAAGTCAAATGTGCCAACATCCAAACAGCGCATTGGTTTTGCGCCACCACATCCATAAAAAGCGCCTGAGCAAGGAAAACGTGTATCTGTTTCAATTACACCTTCATGCAACCCAATCAAGGCCTGAAGCGTTTTAAATGTAGAGCCCGGGGAATAAGAAGCACTAACGGTTCTGTTTAGTAGCGGCAATGCTGGATTTAAAAATAGTTCGGAAAACCTTTTTCTACGTTCACTACCAGTAAGATAATTTGGGTTATACGTTGGCGCACTTACCATGGCAAGTATGCCTCCTGTTTTTGGATCAATAGCTACAATAGCACCTAATTTATTTTGCATTAATTTTTCTCCCAATTCTTGTAGCTCAATATCTAACGAAGTGTATAAATTTTGACCAGCAATAGAAAGGGTATCGTAAATACCTTTTTCAAGACGTTCGGTTAATCTGTTTTTATTATCTCGTTTCCAATATTCAATTCCACGTTGTCCCATCAACACTTTTTCATAACTGCGTTCAATACCCGTCATGCCCGCATAATCACCAGCTACATATCCTTCGTCGGGATGTTTTTTTAAAAAATTAGTATCTACTTCTGCCGTGTATCCTAATACGTTAGCAGCTGCATTGTATGGAAAGGTACGCACCGAACGATCTTGTAAATAAAATGCGGGTGTAAACTTAAACATAGATTCGTTGAGCTTGGCCATTTTTTCCTCACTCAACAAAGGCTCAAAAATAGATGGCCTTGACCTTCCGTTTTTAATGATCAATTCAATGATTCTTTTTCTGAATTGCGCTGTATCAATATCTAAAATTTTACAAAGCGATAGCGTGTCAATACCTTTTAATTTATTTGGTGTAACCATCAAATCGGAGATATTGGTATTTTGTAAAATGGCATTTTTTTTACGATCGAAAACAATCCCACGGTCGGGATAAACTACTTTTCTAAACATACCCTGATCCTCTGCTAAATCTTTATATTTAGAAGATAAAATTTGAAGGGTAAATAATCGTAAAATAATAATTACAATAAGGGAAATAAAAATCAGCTGTATGGTATATTTTCTGGAATCGTTATAAACAGGCACTTTAAAATTGGTTTAATTTTTTGCTATGCTGATAGTGCAAAAATACGTTTGTTGTGTTGTTAAAAACAGGTTTTAAATCGTATTTGTTTTAAATTTTTGATTTCTTGAAAAAAGCAGTTCGGTAATTAAAACCATTAAAATACAAATGGCTGTAGAAGCTAAGGTTTTCAAAATAAAATACATGCCATCAGCAAACTGCCATGCTTCAAGTAAAAACAACCAAAAGTTATGTACAAAAATCAATGTGCCAGCATAGATTAAATAAGGAAGTGGTCCACCCATACTTTTAAATGAGGGTTCTTCGTAATTGGTTTCTGCACCTTCCTGAGGGATCAGCAAATTGATGAGAAATGGCCTGCAATATGCCATCAACACACAAGCCGCTGCATGAAATCCGGGATGATGCCTAAAACTATCTAATGTAAATCCTAATATAAAACCAAATATTAAAAGTGCAGTTCTGCTGGTTTTGAAAGGAAGCCAAAGCATAAAAATGATGTAGATATAGGGGGTTATCATTTGATGCAAGCGTATTTTATCCAAAACAAAAACTTGGATAAGCATCAAAAAAATAAACCGAAAAATATTTTTTACAAATACACTCATATCATTTTATTAGGGTTGTGTTTTTATTTTATCCAAAATTTGTTTCACACCTTCCTGATCTACATTTTCTATTACATAAACATATTGGATGTTATAAAAATTAGCGGCTGTTTTAAATTTTATTTTAAAAAGATTGGTGCTGGTTTCTTTAAATACCGCATCAACATAGCCTACTTTCAATCCTTTTGGTAAGGCTGTACTAAATCCGCTGCTGATGATGGAATCGCCTTTTGCTATTTTGGCACTTTTGGGTATTCCAGTTAAGGTAATATAATTCACCATTGAGCCATCCCAATTTAATGTTCCTGTTTCTTCGCCTTTTGCCAATTTTCCGCTGATATGACTGTCTTTGTGCAATAAGCTCATTACAACAGCATATTTTTCATCAACTTCAGTAATTATTCCTACCACAGCGTTATTGGGATCAACTACGCCCATACCTACTTTTAAACCATCATTCATTCCCTTATTTAGCACCAAATAATTACTTTGTAGTGTAATTGAATTCGAGATTACTTTGGCAGAAATGTACCTGATTTTTCTATATTGCTTAATAGAATCAACCATTACGGTATCCGTTACTATTTTTTTCGCGGTGTCTGCAATTTCAAAATTTGAAGAAAGCTTATTATAAAGCAACTCATTTGCTTTTATTAAAGAGTCGTTTGTTTGCTTAAGATGAAAATACTGCTGAACGTTATTGTATTTGGTATTTATTTTTCCAGTAAAGTTATTGGTAATGTTGCCAAAAGCGGCTTGATGGTATTTGCTATAGTTAACAATAAAATATATTGATATTACCTGCAAAAACAGGAAGAATAATAAATTAAAATGTGTTCGTATGAAAAGAAATATATTTCTCAACGGCTACTTCTGGTTTAGAAAATTGCAATCATTTTATTTGCATCAAACTAACTTATTAGTTCGTTGCTTTATCTCATTACAAAAGGGAAACGATCATAATTTTTCAAAGCAATGCCGGTACCTCTTACCACACTTTTCAATGGGTCGTCTGCGATATGAACGGGAAGTTTTATTTTGTTTTGCAAACGCTTATCTAAACCGCGAAGTAAAGAACCACCGCCTGTAATGTATAAACCTCTTCTATAAATATCGGCTGCCAATTCGGGAGGAGTAGTTTCTAAAGCTTTTAAAATAGCTTCTTCAATTTTGAAGATACTTTTATCTAAAGCCTCAGCTACTTCTTGATAGCTCACCATAACTTGTTTTGGAATACCCGTAACCAAATCTCTTCCGTTTACAGGAATATCATCTGGAGGGTTTTCTAATTCTTTCATTGCCGAACCCACTTGAATTTTGATTTGCTCTGCGGTACGTTCGCCAATAAGTAAACTATGATATCTGCGCAATGCTTCCATGATATCAGCAGTAAATTCATCACCAGCAATACGGATACTTTGATCGCAAACGATACCTGCAAGTGCAATTACAGTGATACCGGTTGTACCGCCACCAATATCAATAATCATGTTTCCAACAGGTTCTTCTACATCTATACCAATACCTAAAGCAGCTGCCATAGGCTCGTGAATTAAATATACTTCTTTTGCACCGGCTTGTTCGGCACTATCTCTAACCGCTCTTTTTTCAACTTCGGTGATGCTACTTGGAATGCAAATCATCATTCTCCAACTTGGGGCAAACAATGGCTTTTTAGGATAAACCAATTTAATCAATTCGCGAATCATTAATTCGGCAGCGTTGAAATCAGCAATTACACCATCACGTAGTGGACGAACCGTACGGATGCTTTCATGCGTTTTTTCATGCATCATTAGGGCTTTTTTGCCCACAGCCAGTAATAATTTGGGATTGTTTCTATCTAAAGCCACAATGGAAGGTTCGTTTACAACTACTTCATCATTATGGATAATTAATGTGTTTGCGGTTCCTAAATCAATCGCAATTTCCTGCGTAAAAAAATTGAAAATGCCCATATTTTAAATTAATACAACGTCTAAAATTCGTATTCAAACAAAGTTGATGTAATTTATTGGAATAATCAACGACAAACAATTTATTTTCAAAGTATTTTCAATGATTTATTTAGGTTGATTTTGAATTGCTAAATTAGTTAGTTTTTTATTCAAATTCATAGCCAATATCTTTTCTGAAATACGCGCCTTCAAATGTAATTTTATTTAATTGCTGCTGTGCGTTTTTAGTTGCGTTTTGAATGCTATTTCCATAAGATGTAATGGCAAGTACTCGTCCTCCGTTAGTAACGACTTCTTCCTGATTCATCTTTGTTCCCGAATGAAAGATGATGCCATTTTCATGGGTTGCTTCTGTTAATCCAGATATCTTTTTTCCAGTTTCATAGCTACCTGGATAACCGCCACTAACCATAATGGTTGTAGCTGCAGTTCTTTCATCTGTTTCTAATGATATCGCACCAAGTTTACCTTCTCCAACAGCTTTTAAAATGGCTACAAAATCAGATTTAATTCTTGGTATAACTACTTCAGTTTCTGGATCGCCCATTCTGCAATTGTATTCTATCATGTACGGGTTACCGTTATCTATCATCAATCCTAAAAATATAAACCCATGATAAATCATTTCATCGTTTTTAAATCCGTTGATGGTGGGTTCGATAATACGCGTTACAATTTTTTCTTTAAGCGCTTCATCAAAGAATGGAATAGGACTTACAGCGCCCATACCACCAGTGTTTAAGCCTGTGTCGCCTTCGCCAATTCTTTTGTAATCTTTTGCTTCGGGTAGTATCACATAATCTTTACCATCTGTAAGTACAAATACGCTAATTTCAATGCCATTCAAATAAGATTCAATCACTACTTTTTCGCTGGCTGCACCAAATTTTGATTGCTGAATCATCAGCTCAAATTCTGCTAAAGCATCTTCATGATTTTGGCAAATTAAAACACCTTTTCCAGCGGCTAATCCATCGGCTTTTAATACAATGGGTAAACTGTGTTGTTTGATGTATTCAACCCCTTCGGCATAATTATCTTTATTAAACTCTTTGTAAGCTGCAGTTGGGATGTTGTTTTTTTGCATGAATGTTTTTGCAAAAGCTTTGCTGCCTTCTAACTGCGCTGATTTTTTACTTGGTCCAATTACTTGTACATGTTTAATCGTATCATCTGCTGCGAAGAAATCAAAAACTCCTTTCACCAACGGATCTTCAGGCCCCACTAAAACCATAGAAATGTTATGCTCTAGTACTGCATTTTTTATGGCGTCAAAATCGGTAACGGAAATATTTAAATTGGTACCGCATTGTATGGTGCCTGCATTTCCTGGCGCGATAAACAATTTATCACACAGCGCACTTTGTTTAATTTTCCAAGCAAATGCATGCTCTCTTCCACCAGAACCAAGGATTAGAATGTTCATAATTTTTGTAAATATTTGAGTTGCGAAATTATAGAACTAATTTGTTTTTTTGATAAACCATAATAACTTATTCTATCATGGCATTTTTAAAAATTAGCAAGAAAAAAAACTAAAAGCGTATATGTAATAATAAATTCTGTATTTTGGGAGGTAAATTTTATTCAATATCAAAAAAATAAAAAATGTCAGAAACAATTAACGAGAAAAAAAGTCACCCCAAAGGATTGTGGGTATTATTTGGAACAGAAATGTGGGAACGCTTTAACTTCTATGGAATGCGCGCCCTGCTTACTTTATTTATTGTAAACGCGCTCATGATTAGCAAAGAAGATTCTTCCATTATTTATGGAGGTTTTCTTGGTTTATGTTATTTAACACCAATGTTAGGCGGTTTTATTTCCGATCGTTTTTTAGGAAATCGTAACTGTATTATGTTGGGTGGGATATTAATGGCAATTGGACAAATGTTGTTGTTTTTTAGTGCATCAATTTTTGAAACCAATCTTGAATTAGCCAAAACGATTTTATATATCGCACTTGGTGTGATTGTATTTGGTAACGGATTTTTCAAACCAAACATTTCAAGTATGGTGGGAAGTTTGTATCCAAAAGCAGAAAAAAATAAATTGGATACTGCATTTACCATTTTTTATATGGGGATTAATATCGGTGCATTCCTTGGTCAATTGATTTGTCCTTTGATAGGTGACGTTGTGGTAGATGGCGTTCGTCAAGTTACTGCATTTAAATGGGGATTCTTATCGGCATCAATAGCGATGATATTAGGTACTTTAACGTTTTTCTTATTAAAAAATAAATACGTTGTAACGCCCGATGGTAAAGCAATTGGTGGATTACCTTCAGGAAATAATACTGATGATTATGAAGTTGGCGAGTCTCAAAAAGCCCAATTTTCTAATGTATCAATTATGATTGCAGGTGCTGTTTTGGCTGCTTTGATTTTTGTGTTTCACAATTTCCTTGGACAAAACTGGATATATGCAACAATCTATTCTTCAGGTATTACTTTAGCTGGTTTGATTTTATCAGATAAGAGTTTAACCAAAGTGGAAAGAGATAGAATCCTTGTAATTTATATTGTGTCTTTTTTCATCATCTTCTTCTGGGCTGCTTTTGAACAAGCGGGATCATCATTAACCTTTATTGCTGATTATCAAACAGACAGAAGAATTTTTGGATGGGATATGCCGCCTTCTATGGTTCAAATTTTCAATGGTATTTTCGTTGTTATTTTCGCTGTACCATTTAGTTTGCTTTGGGATAAAATGCGTGCAAAAGGTAAAGAGCCGATTTCACCAGCAAAACAAGCTGTAGGCTTGGCGTTAATTGCAGTAAGTTATTTTATCATTGCCTATAACGTAAAAGATTTGGGCAATTCTGGTTTGCTTGGCGTACAATGGTTGATTTTACTATATCTAATTCAAACTTGGGCTGAATTGTGTTTATCTCCAATTGGACTTTCATTGGTAGGAAAATTAGCGCCAAAAAGATTTGCATCATTATTGTTTGGGGTGTTCTTTATGTCTAGTGCTTCTGGTTATGCATTAGCTGGAACATTAGGTTCAATCTTGCCTCCAACAAGTGAGCAATATATTGCTGCAGAAAAAGAAAAGATTGACTTGAAAGGAATTCTTGATGGAAATGTAGATCCAACAGGGAAAGAGTTGTACACATTGGCAAAAATTAAAGCCGCTACTTTAGATGAAGGTTTGGAAAAGAAATTTGGATTAGATATTAAAAAATCATTTAAAGATAGCTCAGTAGTATTGACAGAAGCACAGTTTTCAACCATTAAAAATGAAAAAATTGTGAAGGCGGTTTATCCAAAATTTGCAGGGTTTACGATACACAATCTGTTTGAATTTTTCATGGTTTTTGTGGTGCTTTGCGGCGTAGCATCTGGATTGTTGCTGGCATTGGTACCAAAGCTTAAAAAAATGATGCACGGGGTTGTGTAGATGGGTAAAATTTTTATAAAATGAAAGCGCCTATTCTTTAGGCGCTTTTTTTATTTTAAAATTTTCATGTAAATGGTTTAAATCGCTACGCTGGTTTAATGGTTTAAGGTTGATCGATATTTTGTATTTAAATAATTAACTCCACATCTCATTCAAGTTTTATCCATCCCATTTCAAAACAAATCCTTACCAAATTTGTTATCTCTTTATGAGCAAAGTATATTCCATTAAAACCGTACAAATCATTAAGGCAGATATAGAAACCACTTGGGATTTTTTTAGCAGCCCTAAAAACCTTCAAAAAATTACGCCTGCAGCTTTAGGTTTTAAAATTGTATCCAAACACCATGGCGATAAAATGTATCCAGGGCAAATTATAGAATACATTGTAAAGCCGGTTTTAGGCATTCCTTTATATTGGATGACAGAAATATCGCATGTGGAGGATAAAAAATATTTTGTAGATGAACAACGTTTTGGACCTTATACCATGTGGCATCATCAACATCATTTTAAGCAAGTGCCCGAAGGCATTGAAATGACAGACATTGTACATTATAAATTACCACTCGGATTTTTAGGAGACATCGCACATTCCCTATTCGTAAAAAACCAATTGAAAGGAATCTTCGATCATCGATTTAAGGTGGTGGAGGAGATGTTTAATAAGGGGTAAGAGGTTTGAGAGGTTTGAGAGGTTTGAGAGGTTTGAGAGGTTTGAGAGGTTTTTGAGGTTTGAGAGGTTTGAGAGGTTTTTGAGGTTTGAGAGGTTTTTGAGGTTTTTGAGGTTTTTGAGGTTTTTGAGGTTTTTGAGGTTTTTGAGGTTTTAGCCACCTCAGTCACCCAATGGGGGAAGTTGAAATCACGTTCCAACATTTTACACCGTCAATTTTTACGACATTTTAGATAGCCAACAGTTTCAACCGTGGGTGAAGAATATTTCCATTTTCGACCATAAAACTATAAAGTATAGGAGTTACTGTATGCAAAATAGCATTTAGATTAAATTTAGCTTTTGGGAAATAAGAAAATAAAAATAAAGAATAAGGAAGTGGATTTTCTTCCAACATTTTACACCGTCAATTTTTACGACATTTTAGATAGTCCACGGTTTCAACCGTGGGTGCATGTGATTTCAAATTGTCGATCTACCTTAAACCATTAAACCGTTAAACCAGCAAAGCGATTTAACCCCTATACAATAATCGTTATGCTGGATTGGATTTGAATCCAATTAAAGCTGCCATGACACCGGTTAGGAAACCAACACAAAGACTCGAAGGCAAGAAGTTTTTTTGATTAGAGCGAGAAACAGAATGTGAATGAAGAAAAAAGTCAAAAGTCAATTTTCACGCTCGTTTTCATTTTCGCGCTGACTTTTTAACCTTACCCCAGCACATCTTGCATTATTTTCAACGTTTTCATCTGTCCAAAATCCTGCACATGTAATCCAAAGTATTGTTGAAATGCAGTAAGTAAAAGCCTGCGGGTTTCTTTATTTAATCGAATTTGATTCAATTCGGAAGGATGCATTACTTTTAATAGTTCAGCAGTAATTAATGCCAATTCTCCTTGTATAAAATAATTGTGAAAAGGTTTGTGGTCAGTAAAAAATCCTTCTTGTAAATCCAAATAAATATCTTGATTAGAGATTGGATTATTTTTAATGGCTTCAATTTTAAATCCTAAAAAATAGGGAAGTTGTAATGAAAAGTATAATGGGAAATTAGCTGCCACATTGATTTCAGACTCATCCAAATTTAAAAAAGCATCTTCACAAAAATAAAATAGTTCTGGATTGTCTTCAGGTTGTTTTAATGATTTGTAAATCAATTCAACCATGAATGTAGCAATGCTGTTTTTTACCACATCGGATAAAACGTGTGTGTATAATTTAGCCCAGCTACAAGATTTAATTCTCTGTAAACTTTTTAGTTCGTTGTGATATACATCTAAATCTAGTATTGCTGAAGGTTGCAGCATAATGGCTTTGCTGTCTTTTTTTTGTGTTTTTCTAACCCCATTGATCAAATAAGTTTGTACACCAAATACCTCCGTTAATATCGTAGCCACTACACTCGTTTCACCATATTTAATGGTTCGCAATACTATTCCTTTGGTTTTGTGTGTCATTGGTTAATTCAAAAGTAAAAATTCAAAACGCAAAAGTCAAAATTTAAAAATTGCTGATTACCCTTTTTCACTTTTTACTTTTTACTTTTCACTTTCTTATAAATAAATAATCTTTCTTTGCAATCGAATAAGCTGATTATACACCAATATTAAAACATTATGTGGCAGAAACTGGCAAAATTTGTACTAAAAAACAAACTTATATTATTAATTGCATTGGTTGTATCAACCATTGTGATGGGTTATTTCGCCGCTAAGGTTAAATTAAGTTATGAGTTTTCGCGTGCCATTCCGGTGGATAATATCAAATATCAGGAAAATGCCAATTTTAAAAAGATTTTTGGCGGGGATGGAAATATGATGGTAATAGGTGTACAAACAAAGCAATTTTTCACATTAAATCATTTTAAAGCCTATCAAAAATTAACGGATGAAATAAAAAAAGTTAACTGTGTAGAAAATGTGCTGGGCGTGCCAGACGCGATCATGTTGGAAAAAGACAGTTTAGGTGAAAAGTTTATTCCCAAAAAAATATTTGCTTTAAAAAATATTGATGCAACTCAATTAGAGGATGCAAAAAATCAATTTTTGAATTTACCGTTTTACAATACTATGTTGTACAATGCAGATTCGGAAGCATATTTGATGGCAGTAAAAATAAATAAGGACTCGATGAATTCGCAAGCGCGTGTGGCCATTGTAAACGGCATTATGCAGGCTACAGATGCTTATCAAAAATCTACAGGAATAGAAGTGCATTTGAGTGGTTTGCCATTAATTCGTACCGTTGTGGCAGAACGTGTAAAAAAAGAAATGAACTTTTTTTTATGGGGATCCTTGTTGCTGAGTACCTTGATATTGTTGTTGTTTTTTAGATCTTTTAGTACAGCCATTATTTCATTGAGTGTGGTGATGATTGGGGTAATTTGGACGGTAGCATTAATTTATTTGTGTGGATATAAAATCACTTTACTAACCGCATTAATTCCATCATTGGTGGTGGTAATCGGTATTCCCAATTGCATCTATTTTATCAACAAATACCATACTTCATATCTACAGCATCAAGCCGAAGATGAGCATGAAAGAAAACATCATGCACTCATTGAAATGGTAAGTAAAATGGGCGTTGTGACCTTGTTTTGCAACATTACAGCCGCTATTGGTTTTGCTGTTTTTGCATTTACCAAGTCTGCTATTTTAAAAGAATTTGGTGTGGTTTCAGGTATAAGCATCATGTTGATTTTTGTAATATCGTTTATTTTATTGCCTTCGGTTTTAAGCTACCTGCCTTCACCAAAAAAGAATCAATTAAAGTATCTAGATAATAAATGGATTATCACGGCTTTGAATAAAATTGAAAATTGGATTTTCACACATACAAAATATGTTTGGATTGCAACGGGTGCAATAATTATTTTTTCAATATTGGGTATTCTAAAGTTAAAGTCTGTAGGATTTATTGTAGATGATTTACCCAAAACAGATAAAGTGTACCTCGACTTAAAGTTTTTCGAAAAGAATTTCAAAGGGATAATGCCACTTGAAATTATGATAGATACAAAAAAGAGAAGAGGGGTGAAAAGAAAAGGATTGAGCATATTCAATCGCATTGATTCGCTATCAATGTATATCGCTTCTCAAAAAGAAATGAACAAACCTTTAAATGTATCAGAAGGGTTGAAGTTTGCCACTCAAGCATTTTATGATAACGATTCTACGAGCTATCGGATGCCATCTAATGAAGAAGGTGCTCTTATTAATGACTTAATTGTAGCCTCAAAAGGAGAAGGAAATGGAGGAGTAAATATGCTGAATGCCTTTATTGACAGCAGCTCTAGGTACACCCGCATTAGTGTAAACATGGCTGATATTGGAACGGAACGTTTACCCGTTTTATTGGCAAACATTCAAGAAAAGGCTAATCAGTATTTTGATACCAGCTATCAAGTAACACTAACTGGAACGAGTATAACATTTTTAGAAGGGAGCAAGTTTATTATAAATGGATTGAAGGAAAGTATATTTTGGGCGTTTATTTTAATTGCGTTTTGTATGCTTTATTTGTTCCGTTCTTTTAAAATGCTTATTGTTTCTTTGTTGCCTAATATTATACCGTTGATGGTTACAGCTGGTGTAATGGGTTGGGTAGGTGTTCCTCTAAAACCTTCTACTGTATTGGTTTTTAGCGTTGCATTGGGAATTGCAGTAGATATTACCATTCGTTTTTTGGTAAACTATCGACAAATATTGCCTATTTATAATAATGATATAGAAGTTGCTGTAAAACAAACGGTGAAGCAAACCGGATTAAGCATTATTTATACATCATTGGTTTTGATGGCGGGATTTGTTATTTTTTGCGGAAGTAGTTTTGGAGGCACATTTGCTTTAGGATGGCTTACCTCTATTACCTTGTTAGTAGCTACAATAACCAACCTTATTTTTTTACCCGTATTACTGGTTTTGTTTAATAAAAAAAGTGGGGAGAAAAATTAATTATCGTACTTTTTTCGCTTTAAAAATAGCTGTTTTATCGTAATATTTTCAACCCCATAGTTTAAATGATGCAATTGCAAAATGACTTATTGGTCCATTTCTACACGTAAGAATTTTTTTTTATTTTTTATTGAAATCTCAAAAATATCGATTTTCAGATTTTTATAATAACCCATCTTTCAAAAAAGGAAATCTAATAAATCCCAATCCGGTCATATACTCCAAATTCAAGCGCTAACTTTCAAATTAAATATTCATCTTTGCGTTCAAAGAAAAAATTCTATACTACATGAGTATTTTTGAAGTAATTGGTGGAAAAAAACTTTCAGGTACAATTCAACCTCAGGGCGCTAAAAACGAAGCATTGCAGATTATAAGTGCCGTTTTGCTTACAAAAGAACCCGTTGTTATTCAAAACATCCCTGATATTATTGACGTAAACCTATTGATTGAGTTATTAAAAGAAATCAATGTAAAAGTAAACCGCACAGATCGTCAAACTTGTACCTTTCAAGCAGACGATGTAGATGTAGATTACCTTTCAAGTGAGGCTTTTCATAAAAAAAGTGGTCGATTAAGGGGTTCGGTAATGCTTGCTGGTCCATTGCTTGCTCGGTTTAAAAAAGCGTATTTACCAAAACCCGGAGGTGATAAAATAGGCAGAAGAAAACTAGATACACATATTATTGGGTTTCAAAATTTAGGTGCTGATTATTTTTATGATGAAAACGCAAATTGTTTTCAATTAAAAACAGATGGATTGAAGGGCAGTTTTATGCAATTAGATGAGCCAAGTGTAACAGGAACCGCAAATATTTTAATGGCTGCGAGTTTGGCTGAAGGAACGACCACCATTTATAATGCTGCTTGCGAACCTTACATTCAACAGCTTTGCAAAATGCTCAACAGAATGGGCGCAAAAATTGAAGGA
The DNA here is from genome assembly GCA_027489035.1 of Chitinophagaceae bacterium. Classification (GTDB taxonomy): domain Bacteria; phylum Bacteroidota; class Bacteroidia; order Chitinophagales; family Chitinophagaceae; genus Ferruginibacter. The sequence goes on along the minus strand of JAIYAN010000023.1, from coordinate 44,157 downwards.
ATAGGAAGCAACATGCTTATTATACAAGGCGTAGAAACATTAAATGGGACTACACATACTATGCTTCCCGATATGATTGAAGTTGGTAGTTTTATTGGAATGGCAGCAATGACGCAAAGTGATATCATTATAAAAAATGTTGGTTTAAAAGAGTTAGGCGTTATCCCAGAAAAGTTTCAACAATTGGGAATCAAATTGAATTTTAATGATGATGATATTCATATTCCTGCTCAAGACACTTATGAAATTCAAACTTATCTTGATGGTGGCATCCCAACCATTTACGACCATCCTTGGCCAGGATTAACCCCCGATTTATTAAGCATAATTTTGGTAACGGCTATTCAGGCAAAAGGAAGTGTATTAATTCATCAAAAAATGTTTGAAAGTAGATTATTCTTTGTAGATAAATTGATTGAAATGGGTGCACAGGTTATATTATGTGATCCGCATCGTGCCGTAGTAGTCGGAATGGAAAGACAAAAGAAATTAAGGGGAATTACCATGAGCTCACCTGATATTCGGGCTGGAGTAGCTTTGTTAATCGCAGCATTAAGCGCAGAAGGAAAAAGCATTATTCAAAATATTGAACAAATAGATAGAGGGTATCAATATATAGACCAGCGCTTAAAAGCCTTGGGTGCCGAAATTATCCGTAAGGATTAAGAAACAATCATTTTAATAAATAGCCTACCGTTTTTTTGGAAGGCTATTTTGTAAACATTATTTTTTATATTAGGATTAGAAAATGGAAACTACACACCAGAAAATATTAATTATTACAGCCCCATCTGGAGCTGGAAAAACATCGATTACCCATTTTTTAATGCAAGAATTTCCAGAACTTACTTTTTCAATATCAGCAACAACCCGTAATCCAAGAGCAAATGAAGAAGATGGAAAAGATTACTATTTTATTTCTGCTGAAGCATTTAAAACTAAAATTCAAAAGAATGAATTTGCAGAATGGGAAATGGTTTATGAAGGTAAATATTATGGCACATTAAAATCGGAGCTCAAACGCATTTGGTTGTTAAACAAAGTGCCAGTTTTGGATATTGATGTAAAAGGCGCGTTGCATATTCAGCAGCAATATCCCGAAAATACAATGAGTATTTTTGTGGAGCCACCATCGGTTGATGAGCTTAAAAAAAGATTGTTATCAAGAGGAACAGAAACCGAAGAATCACTTAGTGCACGCATCAATAAAGCATCTTACGAAATTGGATTTAAAGAACATTTTGACAAAATTATCGTTAATGATGTGTTGGAAAATGCTTGTGCGAAAGCTAAAGAGATTCTTACCGAATTTTTGAAAAACTAATCATACCAAAAAAACGTTTAAATAATTTATATGGATTGGATTTCACTGCTCGTCATTATAAGTTCACTTTTATTGATTGCTTTTTTTTATGGAATAGAAATCGCATTTATTTCGGCAAACAAATTATCTATTGAATTAAAGAAAAAGCAAGGAACGTTAAGTGGTAAAACTTGGAGCCGTTTTTCCGAAAACTCAACTCGATTTATTGGAACTCTTTTGGTGGGGTTAACGATTTTATCTGTTGTTTACGGATTATTAATTGGCGATATGCTACTTCCTGTATGGAACTGGGTGAAAAAATTGTTGCCAGAATCTGTATCTGATTACATTAGCTATATCCAATTATTGGTTGAAACAATTTTATCAACCACCATTTTATTGTTTACCGTTTTTATAATAAGAGCCTTTTTCAGAATAAAAAACGAGCAAATTATTCACTCTGTTTTTATCAGCAAATTGATGAATTTCTTTTATCAACTTTTTTCGTCTCTTGTTGCTTTATTGGTAAATATTTCTGAATGGATTTTGAAATATATTTTTAATGTAAAAATTAAAAATAAAAAAGAAGCGTTTACTAAATTAGATCTTGAACATTTTTTTCAGCAAAATAAAAATCAAGAAATTGAAGAAGCATCTGAACACAATAAAAAATTATTTGAAAATGCTTTGTCTTTAAGTGATACTAAAATTCGCGCTTGCTTGTTGCCTAGAAAAGAAATTATTGCAGTAGAAAAAGACACCAGCATTGCTTCAATAAAAGAAAAGTTTATTGAAACGAAGTTGAGTAGAATTATTGTTTTTGAAAATAATATCGACAACATCATCGGATATATTCATCACCTAGATTTGTTTAAAAACCCTTCTACTACATCAGAAATCCTTCATCCGATTGCGGCGGTACCAGAAACGATGAGCGCAACTGATTTGATGAATAAATTTACAAAAGACAGAAAAAGCATTGCTTGGGTAATTGATGAATTTGGAGGAACCTCCGGTATAGTAACCATGGAAGATTTGCTTGAAGAGCTTTTTGGAGAGATAGAAGATGAATATGATACAACAGAAGATTTTGTTGAAAAACAATTGGCAGAAGATGAATATTTATTTAGCGGAAGAATAGAACTAGACTACATTGAACAGAAATACCAATTTAATTTTTATGGTAAAGAAGGCGCAGAAACGCTTTCGGGATTTATTATTCAAAACAACAATGGCATTCAAAAAGAAAAACAAAAAATCATTTTTGGCAATATCGAGTTTGATATACTTCATGTAAGCGACACTCGAATTGAAATGGTAAAAGTTAGATTATTGAAATAATAGATTATGATTATCGCTTTTCAAATTACAAATACAACATCGGACTTTAATTACAATTGCTTTACACAACTTGCATTAAAATATCCAACGCAGCAATTTATAATGCTACACCAAAAAAATCATGTAGTAAAAAAAGAATTACCTTCAAATATCAAACCCGTTAAATTAAAATATGCGCACAATACAGGTGTTTATCATAGCGTATTAAATCAAATTCAGCTTCGGGCTTATTTAAAAAAATATAAAGTAGATTTTTATTTCAGCTCTAATGAATCAACGATTCCTGTAAAAGGCATTACAAAAATTGTATTGATTCATCAAACAAAATCTATCAAACAAAAACAGAAATTTAAAAAAACAAATTATGCTGATTTTTTAATTTCCACGAATGAAACGGTACATGAAAAAATTATCAAAACCATTCCGGAATTAAAAAGCAAAGTCAACATGATTCCTTATGGTGTTGAAAAAATGGAAGCCTTGTCCATAGAAGATTCCACCAAAATAAAACAAGCGTTTACAGAGGAAAAAGATTTTTTTATCGCCATTCAAAAAGGTTGTTCAAGTGCTCAAGTGATGGTGCTTTTAAAATCATTTTCTGCGTTTAAAAAATGGCAGCAATCTAATTTCAAATTGGTAATATATGTAGATGAAAAACAATTGAAAAGTTCAAAGAAATTACTCGCCAATTATAAATATCGCTCGGATGTTTTATTGATTAATAAAACGGAAGAGTACGTTGCATTGTTTGGAGCTGCTTATGCTGCTTTATTTGGAGGAAATGAAACTAATTTTATGGAGTTGTATCAAATGGCGTTTAGATTCAAAATTCCGATGTTGCTTCCAGAAGATGAGCATTATAATTCGATTGCTAAAAATGCAGCCGTTTATTGCGATTTATCAGAAAAAGCCATTTCCGATAATTTGATATTGCTGTATAAAGATGAAACTCTTCGAAATTCAATATTAGAGAACATGAAAAAACAATCCGAGAAACTTCAATGGGAAGATGTTTCTGAAAAACTATGGGATTGGATAATCAACAAAAAAGCATAGAATAGATTAACTTTGAAAAAATTTTTTTATGCAAAAATCAACCATAACAATTGATGTAATGCTGGATCCGAATAAGATTCCAGAACAAATAAATTGGCAAGCTTCCGATAGCACAGCGGAAATGACTCAAAAATCAAAAGCAATGTGTTTGGCTTTTTGGGATGCAGCTGATCAAACCGCAATGCGAATTGATTTGTGGACAAAAGACATGATGGTAGATGAAATGGGTGATTTCTTTTACCAAATGATGATGAGTATGGCAGATACGTTTGACCGTGCTACACAACAACACGAATTAACAAGCGAAATGAAAACATTTGCAAAACAATTTCATCAGAAATTTAAAGCGCAAATGATAAATGAACAATCATCTAATTAAAAAAGTATAAAATGGCATTAGAACAACAAATTATGGCTGAAATGAAGGAAGCCATGAAATCAAAAAACGAAGCAGCGTTAAGAGGACTTAGGGCAATAAAAGCTGAAATCATTAAAGCAAAAACAGAACCGGGCGCTTCAGGAGAAATTGATGAAGCAACTGAATTAAAGTTTTTACAAAAAATGATGAAACAGCGTAAAGACTCACTTGATATTTTTGAAAAACAAGGAAGAGAAGATTTAGCGGTAAAAGAAAGAGAAGAAATGGCGGTTATCGAAAAATTTTTACCAAAGCAAATGACTGAAGCTGAAATAAAAGAAGCGATTCAATTAATAATTGCTGAAACTGGCGCATCAACTGCTGCTGATTTAGGTAAAGTAATGGCTGTTGCTTCAAAACAATTGGCAGGAAAAGCAGACGGCAAAACCATCAGCATTATGGTAAAAGAGTTGTTGGGATAAAATTAAAGCGGAATTCGATTTTTCAATGTTATGATAGCCCACCGATTTAACGATGGGACAAAAATCACATACAATGTACATTGACATTATTTTTATTTTTATAATTGCTTTAGCGTGTTATAAAGGCATAAAAAAAGGTTTTATAGGATCCGTTATTTCATTTACAGCTTTTTTCATTGGATTTTTCATTGCCACCAAATTTGCATCAACGGTTGCAGTTTATTTAACCAAGCATCAATGGGTAAACAATAAATGGATTCCTTTTTTATCATTTATCCTAGTATTGACACTTGTGTTTTTGGCAATGCATCTGTTGGGTAAAATCCTTGAAAAATCGGCAGAACTCATTATGTTGGGTTGGGTTAATAAATTAATTGGGTTATTACTGTATTTATTTATGTACGGCTTGTTTTATAGCATGATTTTGTATTATCTCAATCAATTGAATTTATTGTCAGATAACCAAAAAAATGCATCTTTTTTTTACAATAAGCTTGCACCAATTGCCCCAATGATTATAAATCAAATTGGAAATTGGATACCAATTTTTAAAAACATGATTCATCAACTTGAAGATTATTTTAAGTCTGTTTCAAACAAACCATAGTTAATTTTTTATGTTATCTTTCATTTACCGTAATTTTAGCTCTTTTAAAGTTTAAATATTAACTTTATACGATTAACAATTTAGTTTTTAAGTATGGCGTATACAATAAAAGAAGATGGGAAATTCAAATTCTTAGAAGAAGGCGAAGGAGAGGTGTTGATGTTATTGCATGGACTTTTTGGGGCTATGAGCAATTTCGAACCCCTAATTGAGCATTTTAAGCATACGCATAAGGTCGTGGTGCCTATGTTACCCCTTTTGGAACTTGACTTGTTGCATACTTCAGTTGGCGGATTAAAGAAATTTGTGTCAAAGTTTATTGACCATAGAGGCTATGATAATGTTCATTTAATGGGCAATTCTTTGGGTGGACACGTTGCCTTGGTTTATGCACTAAACAAACCCGAAAAAATCAGATCGCTTATTTTAACTGGAAGCTCAGGTTTATTTGAAAATGGAATGGGCGATTCGTATCCAAAACGTGGTGATAAAGAATACATTAGAAATAAAACTTCGCTTACTTTTTACGATCCAGCGTTAGCTACTGAAGAATTGGTAAACGAGGTGTTTGAAATTACAAACAACAGACTTAAAGTAATAAAAATCATTGCGCTGGCAAAAAGTGCCATTAGAAATAATTTAGGTGAAGAGCTTAACAAAATTAAAATTCCAACCTGCTTAATTTGGGGCAACAATGATACCATTACACCCCCATTTGTTGGTGAAGAATTTCATAAGTTAATGCCTAATAGTGAATTGCATTTTATTGATAAATGTGGTCATGCGCCAATGATGGAAGTACCAAAAACCTTCAATGAAATCTTAGAAGTGTTTTTGAAAAAAATGGCTTTACCACAAAATAAATAATTCATTTAAAATGAATTAAATCGTCCGCTATGCTAACTGCACAACTAATCAATTTTGGTATTCCTCAATTACAATTGGATGATTCCGTTGGAAAGGCGAAGCAATTGATTAATGATTTTAAATTAACACATCTTCCCATAGTTTCTGATAAAAAATTTCTTGGGTTAATTAGCGAAGAAGAATTGTTGGATATCGATGAAGATAAAATCACCATTGAAAAAATTCAGGACCAATTTTTACTGTTTTACATTCAAGAAGATGTACATTTTTTAAATGCCATCAATTACTGCAATCAATACGAAACCAATGTAGTGCCGGTTATAGATAAAAATGCAGAGTTCATGGGCGTAATTACCACGGAGAATCTTTTGAAATCAATCGGTGAATTTGCAGGGGCTAATGAAATTGGCGGGTTAATTATTTTAGAAATGCAACGGGTACAATTTGCCATTTCAGAAATCAGCAGAATCGTAGAAAGTAATGATTGTACCATTTTGCATTTAAATACAACTACTGATCCAACTACAGGATTACTAACGGTTACGTTGCATATCAATAAAAAAGAAATCGCATCAGTTGTAGCTACTTTTGAAAGATATGAATACAATGTGCTTCACCATTTTGGGGTGAAAATTTATGAAGACAAATCAGATGTCAATTACAGAAACTTGATGAATTATCTCGACTTAAAATGAAAAAAATAACCCGCACATTTTTTATCATTTCCTTTTTTTTCTTACAACATATTAATGCCCAACCCAAACATAATAATTTAATATTTGATTCTACTTACTTTAACTCTTTGCAAACTGATACCATTCGGTTGTTAAATGTTCATACGATAAAAATTACAGGAAATAAAAAAACAAAAGATTATATCATTCTTCGGGAAATGCAATTGAAAATGGGCCAGCAAATAAAAGCAGCACATTTACTAAAAAAAGTCAACACATCACAAGAACTCATTTACAATACAAATTTATTTTCCATTGTAACCGTTACACCTGTTATGGTAAACAATGACGAAGTAGATATTCTAATAGAAGTTTTGGAAAGATGGTACTTGTACCCAACACCATATTTAAAGCTAACCGACAGAAATTTTAATGACTGGTGGACAACACATAACCATGATTTAAAACGCACAACTTATGGTTTAAAATATGCGGATTTTAATGTGAGTGGTAGAGGCGATCAATTGAATATTTATTTATTAACTGGCTATGCTAGAAATATTGCAATTTCTTATACGGCGCCATATAGCAACAAAAAACTTACTGAAGGTTTTTCAATAGCGCTGGGTTATGCTCAAAACAAAGAAATAGATTATAAAACAACTTACAATCATAAATCACTTTTATATAAATCTAAAAATTTTGATAGAACATCTTTTAGTGCAGCTGCAACGTATAGTGTGCGTAAAGGATATTATAAAAAACAAACCTTTAAAATTCAATACAGTTTTATTGAAGTAAAAGATAGTATCATTTCAAAAGCATACAATCCCAAATATTTCAATTCAATGAAGGCTAATGTTGATTTTATGGATTTTATTTACAGCTATCAATTTTTAAAACTAGATAACATCAATTATCCGTTAAAGGGTAAAGTTTTAAATGTTTCATTGGCAAAGCGTGGATTTGGATTATCAGGTGGAATAAATATGTTTCAGTTGGATTTGGCATGGCGTAAGTATTATACGTTTCCCCATCATTTTTATATGAATGTTCAAATTTTTTCAAAAATAAGATTGCCATTTACTCAGCCATTTATAAACCAACGTGCTTTTGGATTTGGCGAATATTATTTAAATGGCTTGGAATATTATGTGATTGATGGTGTGGCAACTGCAATGGCAAAATATAATTTGAGTAAAAAAATAGCTGCCTTTAAAGTAAAGATGCCTTTTAAAATAAAGCAAGTTCCGTATTTGCCTTTTTCTTTTTATGCCAAAACCTATTTGAATACTGGATTTGCGTACAACAAGCCTAATGGTAGCGGCATGCTGAATGATCGACTCTTATACACAACCGGAGCAGGGTTAGATTTTTTAACATTGTACGATTTCAGAGTAAGTGCTGAGTTTAGTATGAATCAATTAAACGAAAAGGGGTTATTTTTACATTTAAGAAGTATTTTATAAAGTATTTATTTTAAAAAAATGAAAATTGCCATATATAGTCGAGGAGTAGAAAATGATCAACTCAAAGACATTCATAAGTTGTTTGAAGAGTTAATTAAAAATGGTGTTGAACCCGTATTTTTTCAGGATTTTTTCAATCAATTTTATTCATCTGTAGATTTAAATAATCAATATTCAACATTCAATGCTTTTGAAGATTTGGATAGCAGCATTGATTGTGTGCTTAGTTTAGGTGGAGATGGAACGATGTTAGATACCGTAACCATGGTCCGCGATTCGGGTATTCCAGTACTCGGAATTAATTATGGTCGATTGGGCTTTTTGGCCAATATTGGTAGAGATGAAATTCAGGGTGTTATTGATGCCATTGCCGAAAGAAAATATGTACTCGATAAAAGAACCTTAATCCATCTTGAAGCAAACGTGCCTTTATTTGGAGAAACACCTTATGCATTGAATGAATTTTCAATTCACAAAAGAGATACATCACCAATGATAAAAATTCATACGTATTTAAACGGAGAATTTTTAAATACGTATTGGGCTGATGGCATTATTGTAGCCACGCCAACAGGTTCTACGGGTTATTCATTAAGCTGTGGTGGTCCGGTGGTTTTTCCAGAAAGCAATAGTTTTGTAATTACACCAGTAGCACCACATAATTTAAATATTCGCCCAATTGTTGTACCAGACGATAATATCATTTCTTTTGAATTAGAAGGCAGAACGGATGATTTTTTAGTAACGCTTGATAGCAGAAAAGAAATTGTAAGCAAAGAAGTACAACTTGCTGTAAAAAAAGAAACCTTCGACATCAAACTGGTTCGCCTAAATGAAAATAATTTTTTACAAACCTTACGCAGTAAACTAAGTTGGGGTTTGGACAAGCGCAATTAATTCAAAACCATTTTTCAAAATTAAATTCATGTTTAAGAAATCAAAAAAAATAAAATTGATATTTTTTATTTATTGGTTTCTGTTGCTGTATATTTTTTCTGCGTTGATTTGGTGGTATATCGCATTAAGTAGACAAAATATTTCAATGGCTAATTTTAAAAGAAATGAAATTAGTAAACAAGATGCTGCTTATTCAGTTAAAATTTCTGAAATAGAAGACGAACAGAAAAGAAAGACAGCTCAATATCTTGGTGAAGGGGCCATTTTTTTTCTTTTAATTTCTGCTGGTGCCATTTTTTTGTTTCGTGCAGTTAATAAACAACTTATCATTAGTAGACAGCAACAAAATTTTATGGTTGCCATTACGCATGAATTAAAAACCCCAATTGCTGTTACTAAATTAAATTTAGAAACGCTTCAAAAGCGTCAACTTGATGAAGCGCAGCAATTTAAAATTATCAGCAATACCATTCAAGAGTCTAATAGAATGAACGCGCTTTGTAACAATTTGTTGCTTTCTTCTCAAATGGAAGCCGGTGCACATCAATATACACCAGAGCGATTAGATATAACAGCTGTGTTGCAATCAGTAGTTTCAGATTTTATAAATCGTTTCCCAAATCGTGAAATATTGTTTTTCTATAATACTCCTTTGTATTTAATGGGTGATGTTTTTTTATTGCAGATGACATTCAATAATTTAATAGATAACGCAATAAAATATTCGCCAAAAGATCAACCCATAAGCATCAAAGTAGAAAATCAGCAAAACCAATGTAGCATTACATTTGCAGATTATGGTGCTGGCATTAAAGATGGTGATAAAAAGAAAGTATTTGAAAAGTTTTATCGCATTGGTACTGAAGCTACACAAAAAGCAAAAGGAACTGGTTTGGGTTTATACTTGGTACATCGAATTATAAAAGCACATAAGGCTAAAATATTTATAACAGATAACGAACCGAATGGAGCAAAATTTGTTGTACAATTAAAAACGATTGCTTAAAAATATGCTTCATAAAAAACACTCCATTTTACTTGTAGAAGACGAAGAAAATCTTCAAGAAGCTTTAAAGCTGAATCTTGAATTGGAAGGGTATGAAGTAACAGCTTGTGCTGATGGTTTAGAAGCATTAAAAATTTTATCACAAGAGCATTTCGATTTAATGGTGTTGGATGTTATGCTTCCTGAGTTAGATGGCATCTCTGTATGCGAATCAGTAAGACTTAAGCAAAATCCAATTCCGATTTTAATTTTAAGTGCAAAAAACAGCAGCTCAGATCGAGTGTTGGGATTAAAAATGGGTGCTGATGATTATCTTAACAAGCCTTTTAATTTAGAAGAACTTTTACTTAGGGTAGAAAAACTAATCAAGAAAAACGATCAACTTTCTTTAAAATCAAATGTTCCTGAATTATACAGTTTTGGAAAAAATAAAATAGACTTTAATGGTTTATTGGCCACCAATTCCATTGGACAAGAAATTCATCTTACCAAAAAAGAAGCGATGCTGTTGAAGTTGTTGATTGACCATAAAAACGAAGTGGTAACTCGTGAAAAAATATTACAAGCCGTTTGGGGTTATAATGTATTTCCAACTACAAGAACCATTGACAACTTCATTTTGAATTTTAGAAAATATTTTGAAAAAGATCAAAAGAATCCAAAATACTTTTTATCCATTAGAGGAATGGGTTATAAATTTTCTACGCATTAATCCATCATAAATCACCCAACTGAGGCCTAATGATAATTTCTTCCACAACAGCTTGTGGTGAAAGTGTTGAAGCTGCAAAAACCATTTTTGAAATGTCAGTAGCCTCCATGATTCTTTTATTAGAATTATCGAAATCTCCCCAAGAATCGGTAAGTACCGCTCCTGGAAAAACGGCAGTAACCTTTATACCATGCGGTTTCATTTCGTGTCTTAAATTTTGACTAAACCCATTAAGTGCAAATTTGCTTATGCTATATATTCCGCCACCATCATAAGCCCGAAGCGAAGCAATAGAGCATACGTTAAATATATGTCCACGCTTTTGAACAATCATAGAAGGAAGTAATTTCTTCGTTAAATAATACGCACTAAAAAAATTCAGGTTCATCATTTTATTAAAATCCTCCTCGCTCGCATCCATTGTATTTCCTGGCGTATATATGCCAGCGTTATTAATCAAAATGTCGGGGGTAAATTTACTTAGACAGAAATCTGCAAATCCTTCCACCTCCGTTTTTACAGATAGATCGGCTGAAAAAACATCAATTGTACATGAAGGAAATTTATCTACAATTTCTGCTTTTGTTTTCTGTAAATCTTCTGCATTCCTGGCACACAAAATAATATGTGATGAGGTAGTAGCAAATTCAAATGCCATCGCCTTGCCCATTCCCCTGCTACCTCCTGTGATAATGATGTTCATATGATAATGATTAGATTAAAAAATGTAGAATTTAAAACAGAAATTCTTGACGAAAACTTTTTACTTTTTACTTTTAAATTTTTAATTCGGTTATTTAGAGTTTATTTTCAATAATTGTTTATTACTTATCTTCACTAAAAGTAAAGATATTATTCATTTTCCACACTTTAAATAAGTTCATGCGCAAGTACAATCATCTTTTTTTTGATTTAGATCACACGTTGTGGGATTTTGATACCAACGCAAAAATGTCACTGACAGATATTTACAAGGAGTTTGAATTGCATGATAAAATCAATGGCGAGTTCGATTTGTTTTATGAAAAATATTTACACCACAATAAGATACTATGGGAACGCTATCAAAATGGATTTATCAATGCTGAAGAACTAAAGTGGCGCAGAATGTGGCGCACATTGCTTGAATTTAAAGTTGGTGATGAATCGCTTTCAAAATCTCTAAGTGCAAGATTTTTAGAGATATTACCCACAAAAAATGAATTGTTTCCGCATGCGATAGAAATTTTACAGTACTTAAAGGAAAAAGAATACACCATGCATTTAATCACAAATGGATTTGAAAAAACCCAATGGAGTAAAATTCAAAACAGTAAAATAGATCATTATTTTACGCACATGATTACTTCAGAAGCGAGCAACAGCATGAAGCCGGAAAAAGAAATTTTTGAATACGCACTTAATAAAGCCAATGCAACTGTTTCGGAATCAATTATGATTGGGGATAATCAATCTGCAGATATAAAAGGAGGCATTGATGCTGGCATGGATACCATTTTTGTAAATCACATTAATGAAGAATCCAAATTAAATCCAACTTATGTGGTAACACATCTTAATCAGTTGGAACAGATATTTTGAGAATGATATAAAAAGAAAGGGTTGAAAAAAGTAGGGGTTGAAAATATTCAACCCCTGCAATCAAATTAGTTTTTCAACTCTACAGTTTTTTCTAATTTAACTTTATCGCAAGATTTAGATTTTTTGCAACAAGTTTTTCCTTTTGCACATTTTTTCTTTTTGTCTTGAGTTGGAGCGGCAAATGATACAGCACTTACTAAAAAAGCAGCTGTAGCCAATAAAAATATTTTTTTCATAATTTATAATTTAGGCAGTAAAAGTAGCCATTTAACTTAAAAAACACAAAGAAATGGCTGTTAAAATTTATAACGTTGCAATTATGGTTACCCCCCCTTGAACAACCTCGTTTAAGCTTACATTAAGTTTTGTACCTATAGGTAATAGCAAATCTACACGGCTACCAAATTTAATGAATCCCAACTCTTGAGATTGAGTTACTTTTTCACCCACCTTAAGATAGTTTACAATTCTTTTAGCCACAGCACCTGCAATTTGTTTTACCAATATTGATTTCTCTCCTTTTTTTAATACAACTGAATGGCGTTCATTTTCGGTTGAGGATTTTGGATTCCAAGCTACAAGGTATTTTCCCTTATGATACTGATTATACAATACTTCGCCACTAATTGGGTTTCTGTTTACATGCACATTTGCAGGACTCATAAAAATAGAAACCTGCAATACTTTTGCCTTAAAATATTCTTCATCGAATACTTCTTCCATTACAACAACTTTTCCGTCACAAGGCGAAACCACAGCGCTATCGTCAATAGTAAGTTTACGATTGGGAATTCTGAAAAAAGAAACGATAAATAGCCAAAAAATCAATGAAATTGCTAATAGTGACATTGAAATCCAGCAATACTCAGCACATAAAAATTTAAATGCTACAACATTGATCAAAGCAAGTAAAGCACCTACTACAAAAATTGTTCTATACCCTTCGCGATGTATGGTCATAATAAAAAATTTAGCTGCAAATGTAATGAATCAGTGTTTATACCGAATGAATATCTGTAATGGTCCAATAAAATTGTTCCAAACAGGTATTAAATCGGCATTATACTAGAAAATTTTGAATAGTTTATAACTCAATTGGTATAAGTTATTTTATAAAAAAATGAATATATCCCCAAACAAAAGGTGTTGCGATTAATAATGAATCAAATCGATCTAAAAAACCACCATGTCCTGGCATAAAACTTCCACTGTCTTTAATGTTTGCCTTTCGTTTCAATTTGCTTTCAATTAAATCGCCAATGGTACCAAAAACAGCACACAATGTGGCAATCGCTATCCAATGTTGAAAATCTATTTTTTGCGCTAAAGGAATGAATTTCCCCAATAAAGCAATGATTAAAATACATAGCAAACCTCCACCAATTGTGCCTTCCCAAGTTTTTTTGGGTGATATTTTTGAAAAAGGTGTTTTTCCAATAAACGAACCAACCAAATATGCAGAAGTATCATTTATCCAAATTGAAAACAAAATAGCACATGGCAATAATGGTGAATAATTGATATTGGCTTCTATTCCGTTTGTACCCAAATCCAACATTAAAATGATGGGGATGATGATGTAAAAAAATGCAATAGGCAGGTACAAGAAGTATTTTTTGGGATGAATGAGTTTTACAATTTTACTGAATTCAAATAAACAGCCAAACATAATTAATGTAAAAAGCGCAAGAAATAAATATACATGAACAAATAACCCAGCAAACATGACCATTACAAAAATAATGGCTGTTAAGGAACGCGTTTTGAAAGTTTGAATATTTAGCGACAAAGTTTTTAATTCAAAAGTAAGCAAGTTGATTCAATCAAATTAAATAAGCATTAATAATTCATGGTTTTTAAGTTGATGTGTATTCTATTTTTTTCGCCTTAACTATTTAAAGATTAATTTTTCTATTTTTACGCAAATTATAATTTCAAATGGCATTAAAACACCACACTGATAGTGATTTGAGAATCAGTCAACAAGTTGAGAATTCAGAAAATTATGTATTGGCATTTATTAATGAAACATATAAAGTAGTTTCTGGCTTAAATGTTCTTGAGATTGGTTGTGGAGAGGGCGGTGTGCTAAAACCTTTTATTGACAGGGGTTGTAATTGCGTTGGCGTGGATTTAGATGAAGTTAGAATTGATATTGCAAATGATATTTTTAAAACCGAAGTCAATTCTGGGAAAGCAATTTTTATTAAAAAAAATGTTTACGACACAGATTTTGTAGAAAAATATAGCAAACATTTCGATTTAATTATTTTAAAAGACACCATCGAACACGTTCCAAACCAAGAAAATTTCATTCCTCATTTAAAAAATCTATTGGCACCAAGCGGTCAAATTTTCTTTGGATTTCCACCATGGCAAATGCCATTTGGTGGTCATCAACAAGTTTGTTTTAAAAAGATTTCCAGCGTTTTACCTTACTATCATCTATTGCCAATGTTCATCTATAAAAGATTATTAAAGTTATTTGGTGAACCAAAAGGCAAAATTGAAGAGTTGGTAGAAATAAAAGAAACTGGTATTTCAATTGAACGTTTCGAACGCATCGTAAAGAAAAGCGGCTATAGCATAAAAAACAAAACCCATTTTTTATTCAACCCCATTTACAAGTATAAATTTGGTTTAAAACCACGTAAGCAAGCAGGGTTCATCACCCATTTGCCTTATCTAAGAAATTTCTTAACGACTTGTGTTTATTATACGATTGGGTAAATTACTATTTCGCAATAATCGAAGCTCTAGCTTTCTACGATTCGAAGCTTTGCATAATTCAGCATGATTTTCTTTTCGCCATTGATGTCGAACAAAATGGTTGCGATTGGATTATGTGATGCACCTTCTAATTTTTCAATTTTTCCAAAGCCAAATTTTTGATGTTCTATTCGAAGGCCTTCTTGTAAATCTGCCGTATCGCTGGCAACAAAATTTGCAGTGGGTACATGCTCTTTAGTTTGCGGCCTTGCTGGTGGAATATTGATGATTGTTTTTGTTGCAGGTGCAGCATTGTTAGATGTACTTCCAAACCCTCTGCGCATTCTTTCGGCTGCTGATGATTGTCCCCACGAACTTGCATTATTTGTTCTAGATGCATTTCCTGCATAACTTTTATCTAGAAAAGCGGTATCTATCTCTTCTAAAAATCTACTCGGTTCGTTTTGTTGCAACTGTCCAAAACGGTATCGTTCTTTAGAATACGTTAGATGCAATTTAGATTTAGCGCGAGTAATGGCTACATAAAACAAACGTCTTTCTTCTTCTAATTCTTCTCTGGTGTTGATGCTCATAGCACTTGGAAAAAGGGTTTCCTCTAATCCGCCCACAAATACCACTGGAAATTCAAGTCCTTTTGCCGCATGTATCGTCATTAATTTTACAGCATCTGCATTTTCCTTGTTGTCTTCTGTGTCGGTGAGCAAAGCAATTTGTTGTAAATAACTGCCCAAGCTTTTATCACCAACTTCTCCATCTTCAATGTTCATCGGGGTTTCGGTAAACTCTTTGATGGAGTTTAATAATTCCTGCACGTTTTCATATCGCGCCAATCCTTCGGTCGTTTTATCATTAAATAATTCTTTAACGATGTTGGTACTTTTTCCAATGATAACAGAAAGGTCGTAAGCGTTCTTTTTAGCCAGTTCGCTTTGAAACATTTTTATCATGGTTACAAAAGTATCAATGCATTCAAGCGTACCACTTTTAAACCCATGAAATGCAGCATTGGTAATAACATCCCAAACACTAGAGTTGTTGTTGTTGGCAATTAATACCAATCTATCAATGGTTGTTTTTCCAATGCCTCTAACTGGATAATTGATAACGCGTTTAATGGCCTCTTCATCTCTTGGGTTTACCACCAATCGCAAATAAGCTATAAAATCCTTAACCTCTTTACGTTGATAGAAACTCATGCCGCCATAAATTTTATACACGATTCCCATGCGGCGAAGCGATTCCTCAAAGCTTCTACTTTGGGCATTTGTACGGTATAAAATCGCAAAATCACTGTTGTAAAAATGATTGCGCAATTTCAATTCCTGAATGGTATCGGCTACAATTTTTCCTTCGTCATTATCCGTTGTTGTCCGGATAAGTTTAATTTTTTCCCCTTCAACGTTATCGGTAAATAATTTCTTTTCAATTTGTCCTTTATTGTAGCCAATAACTTGGTTGGCCACATTTAGAATGTTTTTGGTACTGCGATAATTCTGTTCCAATTTCACCACTTTTATCTCATCATAATCTTTTTGGAATTGTAGAATATTTTCAATGGTTGCGCCACGAAAGCTATAAATACTTTGGGCATCATCACCAACCACACAAACATTTTCGTGCATGGCCCCAAGTAATTTTACAATTTCATATTGCACTGTATTTGTATCCTGATACTCATCAATCATGATGTATTTAAACTTGTGCTGGTATTTGCTTAGGCATTCGGGAAAACCAGTAAGTAGGTCATACATTTTAAATAAAAGATCGTCAAAATCCATCGCGCCATTTTTAAAACAACGGCTGCTGTATGCTCTATATATTCTGCCAATTTCTGGACGTTGAGATCGTGCATCTTCTTGTTGTAGAAAACCATCGTTCATATATTCTTCCGGTCCTACTAAAGCATTTTTTGCAAGAGAGATACGGTTCAATACAATGTTGGGTTTGTATTGTTTTTCATCGAGATTAAGTTCTTTAACTACAGTTTTGATAACAGATTTTGCATCATCGGCATCGTAAATGGTAAAGTTTGAAGGATAACCCAACCTGGAAGCCTCTCCACGTAAAATTCTAGCGAAAACACTATGAAAGGTACCGATGTATAAATTTCGGGCATCCGTACCGCCTAGAATTTTTTCGATACGTTCTTTCATTTCGGCAGCTGCCTTATTGGTAAATGTAAGGGCTAAAATATTAAAAGCATCTACACCACTTGCCATCAAATGCGCAATTCGAGTAGTAATTACTTTGGTTTTTCCACTTCCGGCTCCGGCAATAATCATAATTGGTCCGTCTCTGTGGACAACGGCTTCGCGTTGGGGTACGTTTAAATCATCTAAATATTTGGACATAAAACAAATGTACGAATAGCATTATTGGGATATTAAAGTGTGAAGAAATAAATCTAAATAGTTTTTATTTTAGTATAAAATTGATAGAACAAATCAGATTATTCTATTTTTTTTGTAATTTGTTGAATAATTCAAATTGATATGAAATTGAAACTAGTTCAAAAAGTTTGCGTAGTGATTTGTAGTTTCTTGATATTGCAATCATGCAACAACGATGATTCGTTTTTTTCTTCTAAAGGCGGACTTTTGCCAACAGAATATATTTATGTTCAGGATGGTTTATTTTCACAAACCTTTCAAAACAATACAGTTGCATTAGGAACAGCGGTTACTTTTATAAACACAACTTCAATAAGTCATACGATCATATCAGACGACAATTTTACAATACAGACACCTACTATCTTCCCCAATAAAAGTTTTTATTTTAAAAAAGACACGATTGGTACTTTTGATTATCATTGTGTAGAGCATCCTACTGTGAGGGGAACGATCACGTATAGACCTTAAGCAATATGTTTGTGGTTTGGTGTTTACTGTTTGGCGTTTGGTGTTAGGTGTATAGCGTTTGGTGTTGGACCGAACTCCAATCAAGAATCGAGTATCAGAATCGAGTTTTATCTCCTTGTTACCAACATCCAATACCCTTTTACCAAATTTTTTGTTTCGGATAATTTTCCTTTTATAACAAGTTGTAAAAAACGCATCAGAAATTCTATGATGTAAGTAAAGAATGCAACAGTTAAAAAACCAATCACACTAAAACGCTTTTTCGCATACTTCAACCTGCTGCTCAAGCTTAAAAATAATCGAAAAGCTTTTACTGTTTCAGTGGTACCCATTCCGGTATGTATGGCTTGAATGCCTGCATGGTAAAATGATTTTCCACCTGCTTTTTTTAAACTCAATGAAAAATCTAGCTCTTCAAAATACACAAAAAAGCGCTCGTCAAAATATCCAGCTTTTTCAAATACTGATTTTCGCATAAACATATACGCGCCCATTACCTGATCAACAAATCGACTTTCCTTATGATCCCAATCTGTCATTAAGGTTGGTGGATGAAATAATTTTGGCCATATTTTCGATAGACCAAGAGAATGATACACAAAGTTTATGGGCTTTGGAAATCTTGCACATGTTGGCGTTATCTGATTTGATTCGTTCAACAATTGACATCCTAAAACATCAACATCATTATGCGTTTCCATATAATCAAAACTTGCAGAAATCGTATTGTCCAACAAAACAGCATCTGGGTTTAGCAACAAAATATAATTGGATTTACTAAGCTTAAACCCTTGATTACAAGCACGGGCAAATCCTACATTATCTGTGTTTTTAATTACTTGAATTTTAGCATTTATTGGTAGCAAATACAAAGAATCATCCGTAGAATTATTGTCGATAACAATTACACTTGTAATTAATTCTGATTGATTGGATTTAAAAATGGATTCAACACATTTTCTTAAAAAATCATGGCTATTCCAATTTACAATTACAATATCTATCATGCTATTTTTTTTGAATCAAGAATAGATGTTGATTTTACCCCTAAAGGATTTGGCAAATGCTTATTTAGAAAGAGAAATACTTCTACATAAATTACAATCTTAAGCCAACTGGAAAAAACAGTGAAATAATGATCGCGAAAAAATGATAGCATTAAAGGAAAAAGTAAAAACGAATAATACAATACATAACGTAATGATTTTGTGTTTGCTGCTTTTAAATAAAGGAAACTTTGAAGCGCGCCCAAAATCATCATGATAAATAAGGCATAGCCTTTACCAAAATCTTGAATATATGCTCTAAAAATAGTATACACGTTTGTTGGATATGGAATGAAAACATATTCATCTGCGATATCTTTTGCTTTTGATTTGGGCAATAAATGAATATTCTCCGCAAGTTTTACAAAAAAACCAAGTGTGTTATTTCCCGAATAATCTGATATTTCTCCTTGGTTATGTTTAAAATCCATTGCATTTAATGGACTCACTAAATATAAACTGGTGTATTCAAAAGAAGATGAAATATTGTTGCTCAATCCATTTTCCGCTGAGCCTCCTTTTTCATAAATAATACCTACAATCGAAAATAAAATCGTAAAAAATAGCATCATTAAAACAACTTTCTTAATGAAGTTTTTATTGTTCATGAAATTATTTATGCCCAAGTAAATGGCCAGTATCATAAAAAGTGAAGTTCTTCCGGTATAAAAAACAGTGTATACCATAGCAATTGTAAAACTCAATAACAATATGAGTCTGTTTTGCATGGTTCTAGTTTGTAAAAAAACAAAATAGTTAATCGCAAATGTCACAATCGAAAATGAAACCAAATATTTTGTTGGACCAATATCAAGTTCACCATAAATTAATTCGGAGCGAATGCCAATGAAGATGTTGTCGAGATTTGATCCTTTATAAATATTGAAAATGGATTTTAAGTAAAATGGAAGACCTACTAAAACAATAGCAGTAAAAAAAAGTCGATAGAAAACCCCAATTTGATGTGCTGATTTTTCTTTGATTGAATGTTGTTCAATAACATTTTTCAATTGGTGATTAATATACGCAGCGCCCAAACTGAAAGCTAAAGTAGCCAATGAAACAAACAAATACGTTTCAAATGAAATGGGATATAATTCGGTTAATACAAATTTGCTAACTAGAAATTGCATCAAAACAATGATTGTCCAAAGTAGCGAGAAAAGTATAGAAGGGTGAAATAATTTTTTTGAAAAATAGTAGAAGTTGATGATAAAAATACCAAATTGAAAAAGTATAAACGTAATGGGAATTAAGATGTTATCCATTTCTACTTTCTAAAATAAACAATAGAATGTTTTAGTTTTATTTTTTAATCAAAATGAAAAATATTTATAATAAAAATTTGACAATTTTGAATTTTTACTTTTTACTTTTCAACTTCATTTTCATTTTGGTCCAATCTGTTTTTTAGATAACTGATCCATATAAACAACAATAAAATAACATTGGCTAAAATGGCGAAAATCACTGCAGTTTTTAGTTTGCTAGATTTTATTTTCTCCATTGGATAATCTGCATTATCTATAATTTGTAACAAGGGAATCTTTTTTATGTATTGGTATTTAGCCAATTCTAAATTCTTGAAAAGCTCTTTATATGCTTCGCCGTAAGCCGAAATGTTATATTGTTGCATTTGAGGCTTTGCGAGTGCTACAGAAAATGCAGGATTGACATTAGCATCCACATATTGAGCTTTAGACATTAAACTAGAGCCAACATTCTTTTTTAAAGAATCTACACGGAGTTCTAAAACATCAACTGTTTCTTTTTCTTTTCTGCTGGTTATTTCTGTATAAAAAATTCCTGCTTCTTCAACCAATCTATCCGTAAATACTTTTGAAAACTTTTCGTCGTAACTGGTTACTTTAATTTCGTAAATGCTCAATTTTTTATCTGGTCGAGTTGGATTAATATCTTCCTTCTCCATTTTTAAATAAATTAAATTGAGTATGCTATCTTGTAGATAATTCATTTTATCTTTTGTAATGCCAACAGGAAAATCAATTTTAGAAAGTCTTTCTTTTTTATTCAACGTTTTACGCAATCCTGTAAATTCTAAATAATAAGCAGCAAGTGTATAATTTTTGTTATTGAAGGTTTCGTTGCTCAGCAACACTTTTTCAATGATTCTTCTGCTTTTCATGATTTCGATAATGTTATCTCCATCAAATAAATTGCCAGAACCTCCCAAACCATAACCAAATTGTGAAGCGAGGCTGAGCGCTCCTGATAAACTGTTTTCAGAGTTGCCTGCATCTAGAGCAAAACTCAATCGACTTTGAAATTTTGGTTTTGTTAGCATAGCTACTACAAATCCAGTGGTGCCGGCCAATACACCGAACACTACAAATAAGTACCATTTTTTTAATAGTACATTCAAAAAAGAATTTGATTGCATCTTATTATTTTAAATCTAAACTTTTTAAAAATACGAACTTTATCTACGGAATTAATTTTTCAAAGCCGTTAATACTACATTTGAAATAATTCCCATTGCCGAAACCAATAGTGCCCATTCACCAGCACCAATTTTATTTTTATTTTCTTTATTTTTTTGTGGAACGAAAATCTCTGCTCTGCTTGTAATTTTTGGATAGAATTTGAATCCAAAAAATGATTTTACTGATTTTACTTTTCCATTTGGAAACACAATTAATGTTTTCATTTTTCTAGCATCGCTGGTGAATCCACCCGATTGTTTGATGTAGTATTTTGCCGATTTATTGTTTCTTAATGATAATACATTTGGATAATACACTTCGCCCGTAATTTTTACTAAATTATTGTTTCTACTTACAGTAATTAAATCCCCATCTTCTAAATTTAAATTGTCAAATTTTGAATTGTCTTTCAATATTTTTTTTAAATCTATACTAATGGTTTCAAACTCGCCATATAATTCATTTTTAAGTTGATCATTTGTAGCAATGCTGTCATATTCTAGATTCATCAATCGTTTAAAAAACAACTCTCTTTCAGCAACAGTGAATATAGAATTTTTTTTGCGTCTAATAATTATTGATGTACTATCAGCAGACGCTTTAAAACCACCCACGCGCTTTAAAATATCTGTTATTTTTTCTCCACTTTTTTGAAGATTATATTTTCCTGGTGTTAGTACCTCTCCCACAACCATTACCATTCTTTGATTGATTACACCTGGCAATACTTTTACATGCACAATGTCAAATGGCATAAGCGTAATTTCTGCACCCATTGCATTTGATTTAGAAACGCTTACACTAAATGTTTCTGTTTCAAGATAATCTAAGGTATTTGATTCCGACTTCTTCTTTCTTCTTGAAATTTCTATAGTTGAGGAATCGCCTAAATCATTTATGCCGCCTGCTTCTAACAACAATTCTTTAATCGTTAAATTTTCTCTCCATTGAACCCTACCTGATTTTCTAATGTTCCCTAAAATGGATACATACTGATTGTCTTTAAAATCAAAAATTGAGTACACATGCACCGAGTCTGATTTGTTCAATGGAATATCCAATTGATTATTCTTAATTGAATCAAGATTTACAGACAATATAGAAGGTTGTCTGCCTTTTTCCAATCTAAAAATGTTCACTCTCTCTGTATAAGCAACCTCTAGTAATCCGCCTGATTTCTCCAATAATGATTTTAATGTTGTTGTTGTACTTGATTCGTAATTTCCTGGTCTATACACCGAACCTGTAATCGTGATTTTATCTAACACCACATTTTGCAAATTGCTGATGTAAAAATCATCTCCATTACGAATGGTAAATTTTGAAAACGCACTGTCTTTTATCTCAAGTATTTTCTTTTCTTTTTCCGCAATTCTAGTTACAACCATTCCTTCTTTATAAGCCATTTCATTAAACCCACCACAATAGCTCAATAGTTTTTCTACATTTTCGCCAGTTAACATTTCGTACTTTCCCGAGCGTTTGATGCTGCCCAAAACGTTAACCCTATTTTCATAATATGGTATTCTGATAACGTCACCTTCTTGTAATAAAATATTATCTTTCTGAATTCCCTTGCATAAGAAATCATATAAATCAGCTTTCTTAATCAATTTATTTCCTCTAATCACTTCAATTTGTCTATAACTGCCCAAATTGCTTGGACCGCCACACAAATACAACACGTTATATAAAGTAGTTAATGAAGATATCGTGTAAGTACCTGGCTTATACGCTTCTCCAATTACCGTAACCCTTATGCTTCTTATTTTACCAAGTTTTATTTGAACCCTAGTTTGACCACTTGATATAGCCCTATAAATGGTTGAAGCCAACTTCGATTTGATTTTTCCTGTTGCTTGCTCAAGCGTTAATCCATTTACATATATTGGTCCAACCGCTGGAATGTACACTTCCCCATTTTCATTTACATCTAAATTATACCGCATTTCACTGTATCCAAATACATTAACAACCAATTCGTCATCCGGACCAACTACATAAGATGATGGTGTGGCAATTCGGATATTAGGCTCAAAAACCAAGCTGCTTTTCAAAAACAACTCAGATCCAAATACAGATTGGTCTTTATCGGCATTTTCCATAACAACAGCACTTGAACCCTCGTTATATCTTCTTTCTGGTTCAGCAACATTCGATTTACTTTTAGCCACTGAAACATTATTAAGCCTGTTTGCCAATTTACTCGCTTGTTCGCTCGACATGCCTTTACTTTTCAAAATCTCGATGGCCTTTTCCGTATCCATGCCCATACTGTTCATTTTATTGCGAATCGTCAAAATGTCGGCATCACTGTAACTATCCACATTTATTTGCGTTAAGTTTCTTTCCTCAAACAAATTAGATTGCGCATTACAAATTACTACAACGAACAAAAAAAAGAAAGTTGAAATCAGTTTATTGATAAAATTTTTCATGTGTATATATTTAAATCAAAAAGCAAAATTTTAAAATCAAAAATGTTGATTCGATCAAAAGCTTCGGAAAGGTGGCCAAAGTTACAGTTTTTTATTATTCTTAGTTTATCGTTG
Source organism: Chitinophagaceae bacterium (assembly GCA_027489035.1). Classification (GTDB taxonomy): domain Bacteria; phylum Bacteroidota; class Bacteroidia; order Chitinophagales; family Chitinophagaceae; genus Ferruginibacter. The sequence goes on along the minus strand of JAIYAN010000023.1, from coordinate 20,171 downwards.
ATGGGATATATAAAGCCATTTGGTATAAATTAAATTAAACAAATTTTCCTTCAATTTGCTTCTACTATCTTTGCACGTATGCATTATGCCTCAGTAGAAAATATCACTAAGTCTTTTGGAATCAGGACCCTTTTTAAAAATATCACTTTTTATATTGAAGAAGGAGATAAAATTGCTTTAGTAGCCAGAAACGGTTCAGGGAAATCAACCTTAATGAAAATCCTTGCTGGTTTTGATACGGCAGATAGCGGTACCGTTTGGGTGCATAAAGACATCAAAACGGTAATGTTGCAGCAGGATAATGATTTCGATCCCAATAAAACGATTTGGGACAATGTACTTCGTTTAGATAACCCTGTTATTAAGGCAGTAAAAGCTTATGAAGAATACCTCGAAATTGGTTCTGAAGACATCGATCATTTATCTGAGTTGATGTCTCAATTAGACGATTTAAACGCCTGGACTTTTGAAAGTGACCTTAAGCAGATTTTAGGAAAACTCAACTTACATATTTTAAACGAACGCGTTGGAAACCTAAGTGGTGGACAAAAAAAACGTGTTGCATTGGCGCAAGCGCTTATCGAATCTCAATTACACGAAGGAAGATGTTTGTTAATTATGGATGAACCTACCAACCATTTGGATGTATCTATGATAGAATGGTTGGAAGAATTTTTAAGTGCACAAAAAATCACTTTATTACTTGTAACGCATGATCGATACTTTTTGGATGCCGTTTGTAATGAAATCATTGAAATTGATGACGAGAAGGTTTTTGTTTATAAAGGTGATTACGATTATTTTTTAGAACAGAAGAGTTTACGTATTGAAATAGAACAAAGCGAACTTCAAAAAGATAAAAACATATTTCGTAAGGAATTGGAATGGATGCGCAAGCAACCAAAAGCACGAACGACCAAAAGTAAAAGCAGACAAGATGCTTTTGCTGAGGTAGAAGATCGGGTTAAACAACAAAAAGAAGTGGCGGAAGTAAGTCTGCAAATGAAAATGACACGTCTTGGTGGGAAGATTTTGGAAATGAAAAAAGTGTATAAAAGTTTTGGAGACCTCAATATCATGAAGGGCTTTGATTATACTTTCAAACGTGGCGAAAGAATTGGCGTTGTAGGAAAAAATGGTGTTGGAAAATCTACATTTTTAAAAATCGCTTTGATGCAAGAGCCCGCAGATTCGGGAAAAATCAATCATGGCGATACCGTAGTATTTGGGAATTTTAGTCAGGACGGATTGATTTATAAAGAAGATAAAAGAGCGATTGAGTATGTAAAGTCGATGGCTGAATTTTTTCCTTTGGCTGATGGAAGTAAAATTTCGGCAAGTCAGTTTATGGAAAAGTTTGGGTTTACAGGCGAACAGCAATACACGATGCTCAGTAAATTAAGCGGTGGCGAAAAACGCAGACTGCATTTGATGAGTGTACTATTTGTAAACCCCAACTTCTTGGTGCTTGATGAGCCGACCAATGATTTGGATTTGCAAACATTAAGAACGCTGGAGGAATTTTTAATGGAATATCCCGGATGTATTTTAATAGTAAGCCATGATAGATATTTTATGGATAGAATGGTAGACCATCTGTTTGCTTTTGAAGGTGATGGAGTTATTAGAGATTATCCAGGAAATTACACACAATACAGAGATGCTCAATCTAAAGGGCTGTTGGAAAATAATACACAACAGATTATGAAAGAGCATGGTGAAGAAAAAGATGCACCAGAAAAAAAAGCATCAACCAACGTTACGACAACGACTTCAAATCAACCGCCTAAAAAATTATCTTTTAAAGAAAAATTTGAGTTGGAGACTTTAGAAAAAGAAATGCCTAAACTTCAAAAAGAGAAAGAAGGGTTAGAAATAAAAATGTCGAGCAATTTAAGTTATGATGAACTTCAAAAAGCAGCAGAACGCATCAGTGAAATCATTGCATCTTTAGATGAAATGGAGATGCGTTGGTTGGAGTTAAGTGAAAAAAATGGATAGTATTCAGCTGTCTGATAAGAATCATTTTCTACTTTGATGAAGCGCATTTTAATCCGTGTTGATTGAAAATACATTTGCCTTGTAATTTAAATTTAAAACTAAAAAACAAGGAGGTATTTTATGTCAACAAGAGCACTAACAAGAAATGGCGGCACTGTTCCCACAATTTTTGATGATTTTTTTAAACCATGGAATGAATGGTTTGATAATGAAAACGTTTTATTAAACCGAGTATTAACCGTACCGGCTGTTAACATTGTAGAATCAGCTAGCGAATTCAAACTTTCCATTGCAGCACCAGGGATGAAAAAAGATGATTTCAAAATTGATGTTGAAGGAAACATGCTCACCATTAGTTGTGAGAAAGAAACAACGAGTCACGAAAAAGACCATAAATACACCCGAAAAGAGTATAATTATTCATCATTTAGCAGAAGCTTTTCGTTGCCAGAAGATGTGAGTAAAGAAAAAATACAAGCGAGCTATACTGATGGCGTATTAAATTTGATGCTTCCAAAAAAAGAAGAGGCGAAGAAATTAAATGCGCATCATACTATACAGGTAAAATAATAATTATTACTTTTTGAAAAAGCCCTCAGTTTTGGGGGCTTTTTTATTTATTTCAACATGTAAATTAAACTCCTTACCTGTAAAGGATTTTGGAGGTGGGGTGTATATGGGAGAGCGGAATAAACTAAGCATATGGTACTAAGGTTATTGTTTTTATTTACTTTAAATTTTATCCTGAAGAATTTATTATTATTCGATTATTAAACTAGATTCAATTTTGTTGGTAATATTTTGCTCAATATAATTTTTTAATAAATCAATTACTTCATTGGAAGTTATAACCTTGAAATGATTCAACTTACCACTAATCAATGAGCCAAGCGATTGGATGTTATAAAAATTAATGTTCAGTTTATAAGAGAATTTGAACGTTTGATTTTCGAATCGATTTATTTCAGATTGATTTAAATCTTCAATTCTGCTTATTAGATGAGGCAGTAAATTTAGTGTTAAATCATATGAAACCCGAGTTAAAATCAACTTTGCTTCCATAGGTTTTGCAACTGGATTTTCTTCATCATAGAGATTGAAATCATCTAAATCAGGCTTATGATTTGGGGTTTTAAATTTTGTATCTGGATTAATAATTAAGTAATGGGTATGCTCGGACAACTCAAATACCTTATAAATTTCCCGTTTGTTATCATCTCTACATATACCTTCAATTGAAATGGTACGGCTTAGATTTATTTTAATTGGAAGCACATCAAAAGTTTTTCGAAATTCTTCACCTATATCATGAGTTAATCTTATGATTTTTTTTTCATTTATTGCACTCCTAAAAAAACTGATGACATCAACTAAATTTTCATCGTAAAATATATTGGTTCGCTTTTTTTTATTAGACCGCTGAAATTGTTTTTGCAGAGGCTTTGGTATATGTCGTTCATTTCGTATAAGTTGATATCTGTTTTCATACTTAGATTCATTATTGTTGAACACTTTTTTTTTAATCAAAAGCAATTCCTTGTAATTTTCTTTTATCGTTTGAAATAGTCTTTCAACAGATCTTTCAGAGGTCTTTAAAATCTTAACAATTTCTGATTTACTAATTGGAGTACCTCCTGTTAATATTCGAACAAGTTCAATTATATTTTTATCGCGTTTTTTGAGAAAATTTACTGACTTAGGATGTTGGATATTCTCTTCCATTAAAAAAAATTTAAAAAATTCTATTCAAATTTGTTCAAAAAAATGGCGGATATTATGATATAAATTATTGATAAACAATATAATATAAAAAATTTGTGGCGAAATAAAATATTGTCTATTTTTTTTCGGCACCCTCGCAATATACATTTGCCAAACACATCTCAATTAAAAAGGATTTGGATGATAAAATTGACATTTTAATACATTAAAACTAAGTCAATTTTTTTAAAATGATTAATCGGTTAATGTAAAAAGAATTCTAAAAATCAAAATATGGAAAAGGAACAACTTATTTTTTATGACTCTTGATTTTCGCGGCAATCTAGCCGCAGCTTAAAACATAACCAAAAAAAACCGTCATGAACATTAAACAAGCTCTTAAGCTAAAAAACAAACTTAAAGGTAAGATCAGGGTTACCATGTCTAGGCTACGTAGGTATAATCTATACCCTGAAAACCTGGAACGACCTTATGACGCCAGAGAACTCCTTAAAGAACTCGAAGACCTTACTAAAGAACTTATCGACCTGAAGTCGAGGATAGCAGAAGCCAACAGACCTATCCAAAAGCAGATCTACCGTCTATCTGAACTCAAATCACACTGTAGCGAATTGAGTGCGCTTTCCTGTGAGAAACACTATTCTTACGAATCCCGTGAGACGCCTGTTTTGAAAGTACCCGTTATCGAACTTCAGGAAAAAGACCAGATGGTATTGGCATTGGAACTTGAGATCGAGAGTATTCAGGATCAGCTGGATCATTTCAATCACGTCACTACGGTTTAGTGGATTTTTTTAAAGGGTCGGAGAAAAACATATCCAACCATATTGTTTTGATGAAGACGGCGAGTAAGATTTCGATGTTAGGTTTGCTCCGTAAAGTCGGACATTCCGTTTCAGTCATTCAACATTTATTAACTCAAAGATTCACCATTTTGTTATGTTCATCCATTCTTTAAGATATTTTTTCTCCACCATTTCACTACTCCGTATATGAGGAGGTTTAGGCCTCCTCATTTTTAAAAAAACAACCATCTGATACAATACCAAATTTTAATACAAAAATTTACCACGCCTTTTGAAATTCAAAGAAAATTGTTAAGATACTGAAAAATTATAGGCTCTTTGAAGAGCCATTTTTTAAATAATCATTTGAAATAAATAAATAACATCGTTCATGAAAAAACTATTTCTTTTCTTATTTGCTTTTTCAATGAAAATTGTTTCTGGACAACACAATCTTACCGCTGCTCCATGGCATGCTAAAGTGGAAAGTGCATTGGCTTTGATAAAGGAATATGAACCTGAAATTTACGAGACAATTAAAACATCATACATTCAGGTAGGTGGCATAAGTGGAGAAAATGAAATGCATGCTTGGGCCTTTGCGCTTAAAGAATCTAGATACAATTCAACAATCCCATGGATTATGCTCGATTCCAAGGCTCTAACAGATTTCACAGTGAAAAATATTGCTGGATTACTACTGCATGAAGCACTCCATTTAGCATATTGGGATAAGGGGGTAGATGGTAAAATTTATTTTACAAAGTCAGATTCGGACATAAAAGTGGAGCATACTTACATATACAATTACCAGCTTAATTTTTTAAAAAAAATCAGGGCATCAAAAAACGATCAACAGTTTTGTTTGGATATCATGCACTATCTAAGATTGACTGTTTACAATAATTAAACCTTAAAAAATCAAAAAATATGGAACCAAATCTTTCAGCTATTACATCTATTTTTTCTCAATTATTGAAAGCTAAATCTAATTATGGATTTGAAATTGAGGAAAACCCAGAAACAGAATTACAAATTAGACATCATTTAAAGCAAATTGCCATTCTCTCATTGGGCTCTTTTGTTGAGCGTTACTTGACTCAAGATATGATGGATGAAATGGATAATTTTTTTCCGGACCATCTTATTTCTAGAAACACCTTAAAGGTTATTGTTGACCTTATTGATGACGAAAATCTTAACAACATATATTCAGAAGACGCCCATGGGCGTGATGCCTTGATAGTCGTTCAAAGCATGGGATTGATATAAAATCAATCAAACAATCAATTTTTAAAAAATCATGGTAAGTAAGCTTTATTTTTTGTACCATATAATTCCTTACGAATTATTCCCTCTAGAGTACCCAGATCAAAACCAAAAAGAAGAATATATTTTCAGGCTTTTTGTTTCAAGAGTGTATGAATGGATTGTAGAAGATGGCAAGCATTCCATTTTTGCCGCTTTGAAATTCTGGGCTACTATGAGCAACTATGAAAGAGATGCTTGCTCCATAAGAATGATGCCATTACCAATAGTGTTAACTGAATTTGCTGAGTCAATTGGCAACACAGAATTGATTGAAATTTTAAGCAACAATGAGTATAATATTTCTTATTACCATAAACTTTTTAAAATACAATGAAAAACAAAGTAGAAACAGACTTTTATATTTTACATCTTTTTTTAAAAAAATATGCTGGAATGTGTTGAGCCTAAAAACTGAAATTATTTAAAGAAAGCAAATAAAATAAACCGAAATATTTACTCCGGCATATATATTATATTTATAAAAAAATGTATTATGTTTGATTAGTAAAGCAGAGATGGGTTTGGGAGATGAGGGAGTTATAGAGTTATATCAAACAACAAAAACTAAAACATATGACAAGGACACAATTTAACGATCAATGGAATCGAGATTTTGCAGGTTTGTCATCCTTAGCTGGAGTACCGATGCCAAATTATGACGATTTTAGAATTAGCGAAAGAATGCTTGAAGACTATTTAGATATATTTCGGGGTTTTAATAGTCGAGAAGGAGAAATTGGGATGCCCTATGATCATCCTTTTTTTGATGCCAACGGGAATTCTCTTCTTGGGTATAAACCATGTATTAAATATATTTTAATTGGAGAAGCTAGACCACAACAGGTAGCCCCTCGTTTAAACGATTGCAATGGGGATGAAGCAAATACATTTTTTTATAATGTTAATCATATAGGAACTATTATAAATATAAGTGGGAGGGAATACAGAAACCCAACCCCTTGGTTAAACGCTCCCAGGTTAAATTGGGGCTGCCCACCATTTCAACCTTGCCCAAGTAATAAGATCCAGACTCTATTGTGTTTGGCATCAAAAGGTGTTTTGCTTTTAGATTTATTTCTTTATGCTATTTCATACTCAACAAAACTACGAAATACATTAAATAACAATGGAACAACAAGATCTTTTTGGGACAATCCAACTAATCCATATAGCTTATCTAACAGAATTGCGGCAATAAATGGTTTATTATGTAAAGATTGGGATCTGAGTTTAGTAGCTCCCTGTATCATTTCGGGTCATATTATCAATCCAATTAATGGTTTCCCGCCAATTGCAGTAATTCCTGCAGGCTTACATCCTACTCAATTCAGAACTTTAATGCCTGATCCTACAAGATGCCCATTAGGTGGAAATTATAGAAAAGTTACAGTATCAGCAGCGGGGACACCGACTCAGAATTTGATAAATTTATCATTTTAACAAGTAAAAACGTTCACGTTACGTAGCCCTGCCTACGGGCGCAATCAGGGCTACGGCTGTTTGAATACAATTCGATAAAAACAAGTATAGCATAACGAGATTACAACCTGTTTAATTTTAAAATTAAAAAAATTAAAACCCTTTCCAATAAAGGTTAAACATTTGTAGCTTCCTAATTAGATTATTCTATAACATCTAAATTGGTAAGAAAATTATCATTTATATTTTATTCATTTTCCTAAACATCACCCCACATTCTTCTCCTGTATTTTCTTATCCTTCTGTACCTTATCCCAATATTTTTTGGCTACCAACAACATGCCAAAGCTTTCGCCATCTTCTTTCCCTAAATGTTTGTGGTGCATTTTATGCGCCCAGCGAATTGTTTTCACATAGGTGTTATTGCTTCTGGTAAACCACTTGAAACGTTGATGAATGATCACTTCATGTACAATAAAATAACCCAAACCATAAAGCGCAATGCCAAAGCCAATCGCTGCAACCCAATAATATTGATGTTGCAAACCCAACATAATGCATAACCAACTTGGAATGGCAAAAATTAAAAAGAAGGCATCATTTTTTTCAAAAAAACCTGGTGTAGGTTGATGGTGGTCTTCATGCAAAAACCATAAAAAACCATGCATCACATATTTATGCGTTAACCATGTAATGCCTTCCATGATAAAAAAGGTTCCCAATACAATAGCTATAAAAATTAATGGATTCATAAAAAAGTTCTTAATAAGGAGAAAAACATAATCTGTATCAATAACAAATGTAGCGCGAATTTGTTTTGCTTTTCAAAATTACAAAAATGAAAAACCAATAAAAATAACATGCTGAAAATAAACCAACAAGCATAATTAAATATGGGAATTTCACCCGTACCGCCCCATGACCAATAACCCAAATGAATGGCCACCGGCTCCATCAACCAATCGAATATTAAAGCCAATGTAGCACCATCTACAATTACAGAAATCGTTTTTAAAATTGGCTTTTTAATCACTTCATCGGCATCTATTTTTTTTACCAATTTATGCATCATCATATGCATAGCACTTCCACAACAAAACATAACCGTAAACCAATTGATACCAATGATAAATGGCACGTTGAAGATTTTTGGACCTAGCGTAGTACCGTAAGTGTAGTCACCAAATAAAATACCCGTGTTGGTTCCAATGATTTCAATAATAATGCCGATAATAAAACAAGTTAAAAGAAAAACATAAAAAGAAACATTGCGGGTGTTTTGTGTATATAATATCAACCCAAACATAAGTAGCAAATTCAGCGGAGATGAAACAATAATTAAATTGCTTTTGAAACCCAAAATACCAATCAATCCTACCAAATGAAAAATAATGGCAATGATGGTGGCTATTTGAACCCTTGTATATTTATTTAAATCACTAATCCCGAGCATGTTTCTTTTTTATTAATTCTGATGTGATGTAGGCACTTTTTAAACACAAAGGAATGCCACCACCAGGATGAACAGTACCACCACAAAAATACAATCCATTTATTTCTGATGAAAAGTTTGCCGGTCTGAAGAATGCTGCAAATTTTGAATTGGAACTTGTGCCATATAAAGATCCTTGATACGTACCCGTTTTTTGTTCAATGGTTACAGGGTTCAATATCTCTTCTGTTTCAATGAAACTTTCAATGTCTGTTTTTAAAATTCGATTTAATTTTTGAATGATGTGCTGTTTTGCTTCTTGTATCAACATTGCCCAATCTTGCCCGTTATTCGTTGGTGCATTAATCATTACAAACCAATTTTCGCAGCCATCAGGTGCTTGATTGGCTTCCATTTTGGAGGTTATATTGATATAAATCGTAGGGTCGTTGAACAATGTTTTTTTATAAAATAAATGATCAAATTCAACATCGTATTTTTCACTAAATAAAATATTGTGTAAGCCTAGTTGAGCAAATTCTTTTTTTATGCCCCAATAAAAAATCAATGCGCTGCTGCTGCGTTCAATCTTTTCAAGCATTTTTACTTTTGCCGAATTTTGTAATAAATTTTTGTACGTATAATACACATCGCCATTGCTTACAATTAAATTGGCGTCAATCGTTTTACCATTTGTAACTATTCCTTTTGCCATTCCATCTTCATGTACAATTTTTTCAACGCTATTGTTAAAATGAAATTGTACCCCTTTTTTTATTGCTAGTTTATATAACGCATTGGTAATGTTTATCATCCCACCCTTTGGATAAAACGTTCCTTGATTTTGTTCGAGGTGCGGAATCAAACTCAGCATTGCCGGTGCCTTGTAAGGATTACTCCCATTGTACGTTGCAAACCGATTGAAGATTTGTACCGCTTCTTTCGATTTAAATTGTGTTGAATTATATTGATGTAAACTATTAAATAAATAAGGTAGTTTGATATTTTTCAACGCATTTATAACCCTTTTATGCAACCAGGTTTTTGATACATGCAACGAGTGATTTAAAAATATTTCACCAATATTTTCATACAAGGATTCTGCTTTGGATAAATATTTTTTTACACTATCTGGTTGCTCTCCAAGCTTTGTTTGAAATTCATGTGCTAATTTTTCTCGGTCGGCATAGGTATTAAGTTGAATGCCATTTTCAAAAAAATAATGACATACAATGTCTACTTCTTGATATTGAAAATAATCTTCAATGGGTTCATTGGCTAATGCAAAAAGTTCTTCTACATTTTGAGGCTGTGTAAATAAAGAAGGGCCGGCATCAAAACGATATCCATGCTTTTCAAATGCGGATAATTTTCCACCAGGATAATCATTTTTTTCAAACACATGAACATCGTATCCTTGTACGGAAAGCCTAATGGATGCTGCAATTCCAGCAATGCCACTTCCAATGATGATTGCTTTTTTCATTGAAATTATTTTACGAATACAGGTTTGACATTTAAATATTCAACTAGTTGCGGAAATGCAATTTTAAACCATGAGGTATATTTATGCTGATGATTTTGCAAACTGTCGGAAATCGCTTGTACAGTCATAAAACAAAAATCTTTTACTTCATTAGGATTGATGTCGATTGTGCCATTGAATTTTCCGATAAATACGTGATCAAATTCGTTTTCACACAAGCCATTATCAAATTCAGATTTGTATGTAAAAGAGAACGCGAAATCCAAATGAGAATCAAATCCCAATTCTTCCATTAATCTTCTATGTGCTGCATCAATGGTAATTTCACCTGGCATAGGATGACTGCAACAAGCGTTGGTCCAAAGGTTTGGACTATGATATTTATTAGAAGCCCTTTGTTGTAAAAGCATTTCGCCTTTATCATTAAAAATAAAAATGCTAAACGCCCTATGTAATAACGCTTTTTGATGTGCCTCGATTTTTTCCATCGAGCCAATCACTTCATCATTTTCATTTACCAAGATAACTTCAGAAATAGGTGTATTAATCATAACATATTTAGCTGACTTCTTAATCCAGCTTTAAAAACAATAAACAATTTAGCATAATTCGGTATTCTAATTCTATCTTCTAAAATTGCCTTTGGTTGAACGCGTTTTATTTTTTGAAATAAGGAAAGATAATATTTGTAAGCCACGTAAACACCGAATCTTGCAGTTGCTGGTAATTTTAAAATGCCTTCAAATGCCAATTGAAAATCTTTTAAAATATCTGCTTCAATTTCGTTTTTCATGTCTTGCGAAAAATTGCTAAAATCTGCACCAGGAAAATAAACACGGTTTAAATGTTCTGCATCTGCTTTTACATCACGCAGAAAATTTACTTTTTGAAAAGCAGCACCTAACGCACATGCATAAGGTTTAAGTTCTAAATAACTTTTTTCATCCCCTTTACAAAAAACGTATAAACACATCAATCCAACTACTTCTGCACTTCCATAAATATATTCTCGATATCCAGCATCGTCATATTTTACCTCACTTAAATCCAACTCCATACTTTTGAAAAAAGCTTCAATCAAATGGTGATCTATGTTGTACTTATTCACCACAAATTGAAAACTATTTAAAATTGGATTTAAGCTGATGCCGCGTTCAATAGCTAAATAAGTTTCTTTTTTAAATTCGGCAAGTAAAACAGCTTTGTCGTACTCATGAAAAGTATCTACAATTTCATCAGCAAAACGCACGAATCCATAAATCTGATAGATGGGTGATCTTAAATCTTTATGAAGCAAATGAATGGCACTACTGAAAGATGTACTATATCTCTCCGTAGTTATTTTACTGCATTCGTTACTTACATTTTGAAAAAGCTGCATCATAAATCAACTTATTTATACTTCTTTACTATTTCTTTTGAAACCACTTCTCCACTAATTAATGAAGGTGGCACACCAGGACCAGGAACAGTAAGTTGTCCGGTATAATACAAATTACTTACTTTTTTGCTTTTAAGCGATGGTTTTAATATAGAAGTTTGCATTAACGTGTTGGCAAGTCCATAAGCATTGCCTTTGAACGCGTTGTAATCTGCTTTAAAATCACTTACAGCATATGAACGTTTGTATATAATGGCAGACTTAATTTCTTGTCCGATTCTATTTTCGTATCGGGTTAATATTTTTTCAAAATATTTATCTCGTGTGGCTTCATCATCACCCTGTAAATCTGCAGCAATGGGGATTAGAAAAAATAAATTTTCGCAACCTTCAGGAGCAACAGTTGAATCTGTGACTGAGGTCACGCTCACATAAAACAAGGGTTCGGTAGGCCATTGTGGATGGTCGTAAATTTCAGCACCATGCTTTTCAAAATCAACATCAAAAAACAACGTGTGGTGCGTTACGTTATCAAGCTTTTTGTTTAACCCAACATAAAAAAGTAAAGAAGAAGGTGCCATTACCCTTTTATCCCAGTAAGATTCGCTGTAAGATTGATATTCTTTGGATAATAAATTAGACTCGATAAAATGATAATCTGCACCACCTATAACCACATCGGCATCAAAATCAATTGGCTGATTATTGAATGTAGCTTGTACTTTTTTAGCAATACCATTTTCCACCACAATATTTTTTACATCATGGCTAAATTTAAATTTCACACCCAATTCAACCGCAAGTTTATGCATGGCAGATGCAATATTGAACATACCTCCTTCGGGATACCAAGTGCCCAATTTAATATCAGCATAATTCATCAAACTATATAAAGCAGGAATATCTGCAGGCAATGCACCTAAAAAAAGTACCGGAAATTCCATCAGTTGAATCAACTTTGGATTTTTGAAATACTTGCGTACATGTTGTTTCATCGATGTAAACACATCAAGTTTAAACAAGCCTTTAGCCAAATCCATATCCATAAACTCGGTAAGATTTCTACCTGGCTTGTGCACCAACTTGTGAATACCCACATTGTATTTATACTCTGCTTCTTTTAAAAACAAATCCAATTGTGCGCCACTACCTGTTTCGATGGATTCAAACAAAGATTTGAGTGATTCGTAATCCGCAGGAATATCGATATGTTGATCATCGTAAAAAACGGTATAAGAAGGATCTAAACGTTTTAGGTTGTAATATTGATTGACTTGCTTGCCAAAACAATTGAAATACCTTTCAAAAACATCGGGCATCCAATACCAGCTTGGTCCCATATCAAAAGTAAATCCATCTTGAGAGAATTCTCTCCCTCTTCCTCCATGTAATGCATGTTTTTCCAGAACAGTAACATCCCAACCGGCCTTAGCCATAAAACTGGCTGCCGACATACCGGCAAAACCACTACCTATAACAACAATTTTTTTCACGAGGGCAAGATATTAAATAAATGTTGTGAAAAACTTGATAACGGCTAGTTTCTTGAAATTGTAGACTTTAATAATTTTCTAGCAAAGTGAATTCTGCTTTTTACGGTACCTAAAGGTTCTTGTAAATAATCAGAAATTTCATTGTATTTATACCCTTCAAAATAAAGAACAAAAGGGTATCTGAAAATATCTGGTAGGTTTTGAATGGCAGTTTCAATTTCTTTTAATCTTAAACTAGATTCTGCTCCATTTGAAACAGTATTTTGATTATTGTCGATCAAAAAATCATTGGGCGATTGGTCTAAAACCACGTTTTGACGTGACTTTTTTCTGTAGTCATTGATAAAAATATTACGCATAATGGTGTACATCCATGCCTTAATATTGGTTCCAACATTATATTTATCCTTATTTGCCCAAGCCCTGAAAATGGTTTCTTGAGTTAAGTCTTTTGCCGTTTCGTTATCACGTGTTAACGTAAATGCGAATGGTTTTAAAAAATCAACGTTTGAGGTTAGTATTTCTTCAAATTCTTGATTAGACATATTATTCTGTTTAACTTTTGAATGCCAAAGCTAAACAAGAATTTTGGAGTAGCGAAATTTTTGTTTAATTATTTTTAAAAATAGTTCTACAAATCGGAAATGAACTGCATAACTTCAGTGATGCTTCTTTTAAAAGTAACGGGCGGATGGATTTTCTTCTCATAGTTTTGGGTAAGTTGACCAGAAATAATGCAAGGGGTATCTGCAAAATTTTGAGAAATGTTGTTCATGAACTTATCAAAATTGAAATTCTGCCCAGGACGTGTGATATGGCAATATAGATAATCAGGTTTTTTTACTTTAACTACATATCCCACATCGGCCAAAGGAACGTTGCATCCCAAATAAATTACGTTTACACCCCTGTTTTTTAATAGGTAATACATAAACAAAAGCCCTAATTCGTGATATTCAGCTTCAGGTAAGAAAAGTAAAATTGTTTTATTCGAAAGTAATGGAGTGGAAATGCGATCAATTCCAACAATTAATTTTTGTCTTATAATATTGGTTACTAAGTGTTCTTGAGCGGGATTGATGTGATTGGTTAGCCACAAAACCCCGATTTTTTCCATATAACTGAAAATAATTTGGGTGATTGTTTTTTCGATACCTTTTGTAGCTATTTGATAATCTATTTCTCTGGCAAAATCTTCTGTATTCAATTCAATCATGTACTTCACCAGTTCGTTTACAACTTTTTCTTTTTGTGCATCTTGCTGGGTAAGGCTTAAAATTTTCTCGTTGATTTCTTCAGGACTCATTTTATCGATATGCGATATTTTGAATCCATATTTATTAAGCAACGCGATATTCAAGATCGTTTTCAATTCATCATTTGAATAGTATCGAATATTAGTGAAAGTTCTACTTGGTTTTAAAAATTGATAACGTTGTTCCCAAATACGTAAAGTATGCGCCTTTACACCCGATAAATTTTCTAAGTCTTTAATTGTAAATGCGTTCATAGTAGTTTTTTTTACTTAACAACATAAAGTTCATTTTGTTTATTTATCAATAAAATAGAGGGATTATACGTGAAAATGGAGGTTATTTTCTTTTGAAATGATGATGAGATGAGGTTTTCAGAACGATAATGTGGGAGTAGATTTGTTTGGGGTTTGGCGTTTGGGGTTGGAAGTATTTTCCATTAGGAGATATCGGTTGATTGAAGGGAGATATTTATTAAACGCTCGATTCTCAATGCTCGGTAGAATTTCGTTCCAATTGAAGTGTTTAACACCAAACGCCAAACACCAAACGTTTTTAACCTCTTTTATAAATCGAAAAACATGAAACCATTCTTACTCTTAATTAGTCTACTTACCCTATCCCTCCCAACCGCCTACTCTTGGGGATTTTATGGACATGAGCGAATAAATTATTTTGCTGTTTTTTTATTGCCTCCGGAGATGATGGTGTTATATAAACCAAATATTAGTTTTTTGCAGGAGCATTCAGCGGATCCGGATAAGCGACGATATGCGGTATTGGAAGAAGGTCCACGGCATTACATAGATATGGATCATTATGGAAAATATCCATTTGATGGTTTGCCAAGAAATTGGAAAGATGCTGTTGAAAAATATTCCCCAGACACTTTACATGCACATGGCATTGTGCCATGGCATATTTTAATCATGATGAACAGATTAACCAAAGCATTTCGAGAAAAAAACTTTGCTTCCATCATGAAAAACAGTGCCGAAATTGGGCATTATATTTCTGATGCGCATGTGCCTTTACACACCAGCAGCAATCATAATGGTCAATATACAAATCAACGAGGTATACATGGCTTTTGGGAAAGTAGGTTGCCAGAATTGTTAGCCGAAAAAGAGTTTGATTTTTTTATTGGCAAGGCGGCTTATATACAAACCCCTAGCGATTATATATGGCAAAGGGTTATGGAAAGTGCTGTGGCGGTGGATAGTGTTTTACAATTCGAAAAAAAACTCAACAACGAATTTAAAGAAGACCAAAAATATTCGTTTGAAAATAGAAATGGAAAAACCATTCGTCAATATTCGAGTAACTATACAAAAACATACAATCAAATGTTGGATGGAATGGTTGAACGAAGAATGCGGCAATCGATTTTTTCAGTTGCTTCTTTTTGGTATACTGCCTGGGTAAATGCTGGTCAACCCGATTTGAAAAGTTTAGCTAAAAAAGAATTTACTAAAGAAGAATTCTCCGATTTCGAAAAATTAAATGAAGCTTGGAGGGCAGGGAGTGTTATGATTGGGAGGGGGGAGTGAAAGGTTGGGGAGGTTGGAAGTATTTTCCACGAGAGAAAGGTTTAAAACGCTTCGCTGGTTTAAGGGTTTAATGGTTAGAATTTGTTTCTCGTAGTGAGATTCGCTCAGTAGCGTGATGGAATAGGTTTAATTAGCTTAACTGGTTTAACGTTTAATGGTTGGGATTTGTTCAACTTTGTGATATTTGCACGTTATTGGAAATTTTAGATTTTCCAACCTTTTGAACTCATTGAACCTTTTGAACGTCCGAAACGTCACAAACATCCGAAACCTCAAAAACCTCAAAAACCTCTTCAACCCGCGCAGCATCTTACCCCGGCATTCTCGTTATATACTTCTCTATCTGCTTGATTTGATCAATGATTTGAGGTGTAGTAGGTTTGAAAGATTTTGCTTTTCTGAAAAATTCTTTTGCTGCACGAAACTCGCGTTTGTTCATCATGATTGAGCAAAGTTGTAAATAGGCCGCTGCATTATTTTCATTATCAGGCAAACCTACTCTAATTGCTTGACGGATATACGCTTCCCCTTGTTTCATATCGCCTTTTTGGATACAAAGCATACCCAGTTGTAATTTGCTAGGCCCTTCAGCTTGTTGGGTTAAACTTCCACCCAATGAAAGACCTTTTTTCATCAGTTTTTCAGCACCTTCAAAATCTTGATCGGCCATTGCCAAGTTTCCTTGAATGGTATAATAAACAGAACGAATCGGCTTAATTAATAATCTTGGGAATTTAATTGAAGCAACTATTCTTTTGGCTTCATCCATATCGCCAAGCTCCATTGCAGATTGAATCAATCGCATTGGACCTAATAGAAAATGGCCAAGTATTGAAATAACAGCCAATAAATAAATGATAAACGAAGGCCAAAATCCAGATTCAATATTTACATAAATTGCCAATGCCAATAAAAACAAACCCAACCAAAGGCGATATTTAATATATAATGTCAAAAATTTCATAATAAAAAATTGTGCGCAAAGATAACGGAATCGTTCAAATAAAAATTGAATATGTTCTTTTAAAATTACACGTATTCTTTTAAAATTTAAAAGAAAAAAGTAAGCATAAAAGTCATTACACTTCATTGTTTTGAAGACCTTTTTACATATTTACGCTGATATTTATGATTTGAATAAATAAATTAAATTAATTTTGCGCGTTGATGCAACAAAATCTTTTTATGCAGCATCTCTTAAATATTAATAACAAAACAAAAAAAATGAGAAAATTTTACTTCTTTTTATTATTATCAGTATTAAGCTTTGCGAATGGTGTTAATGCACAATTCAATTGTAATGCTGCTTTTATAAGCACATTAAATGGAAATACGGTTGCTTTTTCAACTAATGCTATTGATAGCAATGCAACACATCATTGGTATTTTGGTGACGGCACAACAAGCACGCAGGCAAATCCAGTGCATGTTTATGCCAATTGTGGAACATACACCGTTTATCATGGCACAAATGTGAACAACCCAAATGGGGTTTCAGTTTGTAATGATAGTACATTTCAAATGATAGTAATTGCTTGCAATACTCCTTGTAGTGCGCAATCATTTTTTACAGCTAACGTTTTACCAAATCAATCTAATGTGGTTGAATTTGTAAATGGTTCTACCTCGGGGGCGGGACAGCAAGTAATGTGCAATTGGGTTTTTGGAGATGGTACAAGTGCAACAACACAATCAATAACCAATCAAGTGCATACATACACGACTACCGGGGTATACAATGTATGTTTAGTGGTAACTTCTGGAATATTAGGTACTTCAAACATTTGTAGAGATACTTTTTGTAGAACTGTTCAAGTGCAGGTTCCCAATCCAACGCCTTGTAATGTAACAGCGAACTTTGTTGCAGATACTGTAAACAATGCTTTTACATATAATTTTACCAATACCAGTTCAAATTTAAATCCATCTGATTCAATAATCTGGAATTTTGGTGATGGTAGTTATGGCTCTGGCGTTAATACAAACCATACATACTCAGCACCAGGTACTTACACAGTTTGCTTAAGCGTATATCGTTACATTACTAGCGCAAATCCATGTGTAAGTGAAGTTTGTAGAGCAATACAAATTTCAAATCCAACACCAACGCCGTGTAACCTTACAGCAAGTTTCATGGTACAGCCGGCACCTAATACAGTACAAGTTTATCAATTTGTAAATACGAGCATTACTGCAAATGCACCATTGGTAACTTGGACATTTGGAGATGGTACAACTGGAACAGGAAATTCAATAACACATTCATTTGCAAATCCAGGAACGTACACCGTATGTATGTTGGTTTCTGCAAGTGCAACTTGTTCTGCCGATACTTGTATAAATCTTATTATAGCCAACGCGCCAACACCATGTAATATTCAGCCGAATTTCACATGGCAAGCGTCGCCTTCAAATTCAAATACTGGTGTATCTAATCAAGTATACTTTATGAATAATACCCCTAATTTATTAAGTACTGATTCAATAACATGGATATTTGGAGATAGTACCATTTCGCATGAAACAAATCCAACGCATGTATATGCCAATGCAGGCACATATCGTGTATGCTTAATAGTAAGGAGAGAAGCAATGCCTGGTACAGCAGCATGCGTACAAGAAATTTGTCGTAATATTCAAATTGTACCAAACATTACATCGTATCCAAATCCAGCACAAACAACAACAAGTGTAAGTGTGTCGTTAACACAAGCACAACCCATAAATGCTTTTGTGTTTAATATGCAAAATAATTTGGTAGCACAGTTGTTGCAACAAGGTGTAGTAGGTAATAATACAATGACATTTAATGTTGCAGGACTAGCGCCAGGAATATATAATATCAGAATTTATACAGGTGGTCAAGTGATTATTTCAAGATTTGTGAAGCAATAAAAAAGAATGTTCATTTAAAAATATTGAAAAACCTCAAGATCCCGGTTGCATGATGTAACCGGGATTTTTTATTATAACAATTACGGGTTCATTGCTTATTTTTGCAGGCGAATAATGATTTGAATAATAAAATGTTTGCATCATTATTCATCAGGTCTTGTAGTTCAATGGATAGAATAGAAGTTTCCTAAACTTTAGATCCAAGTTCGATTCTTGGCAAGACCACCCAGCGAGAATTTTGGTCAATCTGTGAAGGTTGACCATTTTTATTTTCCGTTGAAATGTAGGACAGACAAGAGATTGCGGTGAATAGACTGTTTACTCTTGGAGTTCGAACTGTGTTATTTTCCTTATTATACAAAATCCCGTCGGGGTATATCAAATATTGCAATCGTTGCTTATCACTATAATCGCTTGAAACCCACAACTGACTGGCTTTTTTAGAAATTGTAATTCCTTTTTTTACCGCTAATTCCAAGTTCGAACTCGAAAGTTGACTTTTGCTTAATTCCTGCTCTATGGCTTTAATTTCCAACTCATATTTGCTCTTGTATTTGATGTATAATTCCTTTTCAATTTCACCTTCTACATAGCGCTCCTCTAAAGATTTTATTTTACCTTTAAACAACGAAATATTTTTTTTCGATTCTTCTTGTACTACTAATCTATCGGCTAATTTTTCTTTTACAAAAGTTAGTACAGTTTGCTCCAGTTTCTTTTCATCTTTTATTATTGGCTGGATATTATCCAACTCTTTTAAAAAAGCTTCGTGAACAATTTTTGCATTCTGATTGACGTTCGTTCCCTTGTCTCTTGTTTTATAATACCATTGACCTTTTTGCGTATAGCCAGTAAAAGGCGATAGCGATATTTCATCTCTTGCAAAACTCTTGAGCGGAAGTTCTTCTATTTTAAATTTTTTTTTTTTTTTTTTATGTGGATTCTCCTCTATTATATTATTTGCTTTCTGAAACAACTCAACAGAAACCAGCGCAGGATGATGTCCTTGAATACATTGTCCGGGTATTAGAGAATGGGTAACAAAACCGCAGTAAAAAGGATTGCTAATCATACGAACAAAGCTTTTGTAGTTGATTGCAGAACCCATTTTTATCATTTTCTCTACAATCTCCAGATTATTCAACTTCCCTTCGGCTTTCCACTTGAATCCGAGTTTCAATATTTTACCTTCATCATTAATTACATACTCGTGGTACTTTGCTTTTTCTTTTCGCTTAAGGTTGGTATATCCAAAAGGACAGGCGCTCACCCAATATCCATTGAGCAGGTTTTCAATCATTCCTCTTGAGGATTTTTCTTTACGCAGTTCGTTATCGTAATTTCCAAAAGCATAAAAAATATTCTGTTGTAAACGACCAGCAGCTGAAGTAACATCCACCTCCTGAATCACACTAATTACTTTTACACCAATTTTTGCCAACT
>JAIYAN010000015.1 GCA_027489035.1 Chitinophagaceae bacterium | reverse complement strand
GTTCCTCCACTAACACCACTTACTGTAATGGTTGTTCGCGATCCGTATTTAGTAATTGTTCCGCTTGTAACTGTTGCGCTTATAATAGCAGGTTGTGTTATGGTTATGGTTGATGTACGAACAACCCCATTCGAATCTGTTATGGTAAACGTATGTGTGCCAGCTAATTTTGCAAATCTTCCATTTCCTGTGTATGGAGCTGTTCCACCACTAGCAGTTACCGTTACAAATGAACTATCTCCATTACAGGTAATTACGGTTGGCGTAGCTGTAATTACTAATGGTGCAGATGGCTGAGTTAAAGTAATTGATTTGCTCGTTACACAATTGTTGGAATCTTTTACATAAACAATATGAGCACCTGCCAATACTGATGAAAATACATTTGACGCTTGATATGCACCTGCATCCAATTTATAAGTATATGAACCCTTTCCACCTGTTGCAGTACAAGAAATATTGGTTGATCCACCAAATTCTATAATTCTTCCTGATGTAGTGCTAAGCGTAAGTGGAGCAGGTTGTGTAATAGTTAGGGTAACAGATTTTGAATTACCAACAGCATCATTTACGATATAATTATTTGTCCCTGCAGAAGCGCCGAAAGTACCAACACCTGAATAAGGTGGTGTTCCTCCAGAAGCATCTATGGTAACATTTGAAGTTCCGCCAAAACATAAGATTGGTGTTGCATTTATGTTTACATTTAAATTACTTTGTAAAGCACTAGAAGATTCATGAATTCCTGCATCGGGGTTTCCAACAATTGGCATACCAAGGAAATCATTATTTATACCAACATTTCGGCCAAAGTTTATGGCAGGACTTGCATTAGCCAAATTAAAATTCCATAATTCTGGATTTAAATTAGCTGTGTCAGAAAATAT
Source organism: Chitinophagaceae bacterium (assembly GCA_027489035.1). GTDB lineage: Bacteria > Bacteroidota > Bacteroidia > Chitinophagales > Chitinophagaceae > Ferruginibacter. Next base: position 352,964 of record JAIYAN010000015.1, on the reverse strand, counting down.
TTTTTCACTGGTCTTAATTTCTAAATTATTTCCTATATTTAAGATTCCACCCAAAACGCTTCTACCAACAAGATGATAGATGTTATTATAATGAAAAAACTTTTTACGACTTGTGTCATAAATAGCTTGATTATTATTCGTCATCCAAAAAACATTATTTCTGGAATTATAAAGGGTATCTTTTGTCAAATTTAATTCTGATGAATATTGTAAAATGCGCAATCCTCCGACATTAAAAATGCTGGGATTTTTTGGAAAATTTGGCCAATTGGTAAATCCAGAAAAAGATTGACCATCTCCAAAAACATCGGAGCCAAACCTTGGACCGCTGAATCTAGAGTTTTCATTCTCAACAAAAACATTATTCCAAAATTTAAGATTTGAACTATTAGATGAAAAAAAACCATTTGTCGAGGTGTAACACAATACGCCTGTGTTAATTATTTTGTTATAGGCAAATGTATCATTATCGCAACCTACAGAATTTGTACCTGTAATATTTCCTATTTCTATTGCCCCAGCACAATCAATTATCGTGTTGTTAATAATTTTACTGCTATCGAAGTTGTTGATAATTTCAATTCCAACACCATTTAGACCGGCTCCAGATGCTGTAGCACCAGTAAATGCCCAACCTCCTTTAATGTAGTTATTTTGTATTAGATTGAATTTTCCAGATTGTAATATTAACGGAACTGCACCAATATCATTATTGCCAGAAGTGTCACCAACATTTTTGAAATTGGTGAATTTGTTGTTGATTATAGAATTATAACTACCACAAGTAGAAACACCATATCCGATATTATTAAATTCACAGTTTTTTATTACACTATTGGTAACCATAGAAGTAGTTCCTTCCTCTCCTAACAAAATGCCCATTCCTGTATATGCTGTAGAAACTTTATCATTTACAGGAAATCGATGATCATTGAATTGAAGTCCATCAACTACTATGTACTTTACACCATTAAACGCAAGTACAATACGACTTCGTCCTACCATAATACTTGGGTAAGGAAATAAAAAATTGGGCAAGGGGCCAGTACCATAATTTGTAAATACAATCGGATTTCTGGCTGTTCCACTAGGACAAGTATACCCATTAATTGCCCACCACTTTAAACTTCCAAAATCATCTCTTCCGTTGATGAACACATCACCACGTTTAAAAGCAAAAGTATCTCCTGCCAATGCCAAACCACTATTTCCAAAAGTTTCTAGCTTAATTAATGTTTTCCAAGGCGTATTGGGATTTTGAGCTTGTACAACGGTATAACTATCATTTCCAGATGTACTAAAATAAAACTTACGCGCAATGGCATCAAATGAAATTAAATTCAATGCAAGTATGAAACAATAAAACAGAACTGAATTCCTATTGTTAAATAGCATGGTTAGCAAACTTGAAACATTTTGTTATAATAAGTACTAAATCAAAATTAAATTTTCAAAATGTATACAAACTGATACACTAAAAGGTTGAGGATTATAAGTGTTTTTTAATTTTACTATTTGTAAAAATATCGATTCTATTGTCAAAATAGACATTTTATTTGCACAATTATTAACATTTTAATAAAATATAATATTTTAATTTCAATTAGTAGCCATAATTGTACAATTGTCTAACAAGTTGATGTTGGATTTGTTTAAATTTTAAATAAATAATGTGATCGTTTTGAATAAAGGGAGAAACAGAATGTGAATGAAGATAAAAGTCAGAACGCTCTGATCGCTCCCGAGCTCATTCTCGTTCTGACTTTTACTGCCCCCTATTTGAATCTACAATCATTTTTTTAATCGTTCTTGTAAACGTTTTTTCTCTTAAAAGTTGCTCGATTGAAATATGCATGCTATAATTCCAAATATAATCTGGATCGGCAGGAATATTCATACGTTCTTCCAAAACTTTTTTTCTTTTAAGTTGATCATCTGCCGACAATAAATCTTGAAATAAAAAAACACACCACATTGCTTTTGAATGAAGGTGATTATTTAAAATCAATTTACAAATTTCAGCATCTGCTTTTATGGGTGCTTTACCCGTTTTTAAAAGGGTATGATTATAAAAAAACTGGGTTTGTGCTTTGTTTTCTGTCCACCATTCCCTAATTGTACTCATATCGTGAGTTGAAGGAGTGACCACGGTTAAATAAGGCGCATCTATTGGATTAGAAAAACGCGCATTCGATGTTTTGGGCATTCGTTGCACCTGTAGCGATAATATTTCCCTACCTAATAAAGCAGGTTCAACAATTTCTGGCACCATGCCTAAATCTTCTGCACAAATAAGCATTTTTGTACTTTGTTGTATGGCATCTAATTTTTCTTTTGCCGTTTCATCCCAAATTTCATTTTGATTCTTGTAGAAATATTGATTGTATAATTCAATGAGATTTGTCTGTTCTTCTTCTGAGTAATTTTTAAATGCATTCGTTTGTTGCATATTTATTCTAAAATGATATTGCCCAGCATTTTTTTCATCTTTCAAGAGAATTATATCTGCCAGTAAATCATACAATTTATATTTTGTCGAGTCAGAGACATTATTGTCCAAACAAAATTGTTCCAGCTTTTTTTCGGTGTTTAACGTTGATTTAAACTTTCCTTCTTTCAAAATATTTTGGTCTACCCATTCTGCATCTTCCCCAAACCATTGCTTAAGCAAATCTTGGTTAATAAACGGATTACAAAATTTATTTTCGTCAAATACCAAACCCATATTTTTAAAATCCGATTTTTTCAAAGGAATTACCGGTTCGAAATGGCCAAAAATTCCTGATATGGCATGAAATGGGACAGACCAAATTCGGAAAAACCCTAAAATATGATCGATACGAATGGCATCAAAATAATTATCCATAAAGGAAAGTCTTTTCTTCCACCATTGATAATTTTCCTTTTTCATCGAATCCCAATTATAAGTTGGAAAATTCCAATTTTGACCTTTTGTTGAAAAAGCATCAGGTGGTGCTCCGGCTTGCAATTCTAAATGAAATAAATTTGGGTTCATCCAAGTATCTACACTAAATCGGCCCACACCAATTGGCAAATCCCCTTTTATAATTACTCCGTTTTTATGGGCTGTATCTATTGCTTTTTTTAATTGAGTGTGAAGATGATATTGTGCAAAATAATAAAAGGCAATTTCTTCAAAAAATTCACTCGATGGGTCACATAACTGCTTAACCTGCTTTTCTTGATATACTGCATATTCATTCCAATTGAAATAATTAACCGTTTTGAATTTATCCCTTAAAAAACAAAAAGCAGCATATGGTTGAAGCCATTCCTGATTGGCTTTTAAATAACTTTTAAAAGAAACCGTTTTTAAAAAATCGAACTTTTGCTTTCTAAATATGGCGTTTATAATCTCTAATTTCAAAATCGAAACAGACTCATAATCAAATGTTGAACGTTGATTTAATTTCTGTACTTGTTTTAAAATAACATCATCAACAGTAAAATGGTATTGACTTGTTAACGAATTAATATCCATAAAAATGGGATGTAAAGCAAAAACAGAAATTGCAGCATAGGGATATGAATCTTTATTGGTGTAGGTTGCAATGGTATCGTTTATTGGCAAAAGCTGAATCATTTTGATATCGGCTTTTTTGCACCAGTCAGACAATAATTCTAAAGATGCGAAATCGCCGACACCCCAATTTTTCTTTGATTTCAATGATGATAATTGCACATTTATTCCAGCACCTTTCCATGCATAATCTTTAAAATCAACAATATGATTGTGTACAATCAATTTATTAAGCATTGGAATCTTGTTGCTTTTTCTGTTTTCATTTGGTTCAAAACAATCTATTTTTTTGGTAGTCACATCAAACACTACAAACTTATATTCTAATGGAAAATCCGTTTTTTTAAACTTTAGTTTTACACTCCAGTAATTTTCATGTTTATCCAGTAAAACAAGATGCTCAGGATCCCAATTGTTCCATTTTTTTCCTGAGCCCAAAATGCCGATTTTTTTATTGGGTGGAAGTTGAATACTGGCAACATTAAATTGATGCGTTATTTTTTTTAATGCAATTGATTTTTTATTGGTTTCATTTTTAAAAAATAAATTCTCGAAGGGTTTGGTTTTAAAAACTGCTGATTCAATGATTAATGATTGCCATTCATCATAAACATCCAAAACATTAATCTCATCGGATTTAGGCAATACATTTAAAGGTCGATTTTTCCAATTGTCGAAATATTTTAATTCCCCATTTTCCAACAAAGCATATTGATAGTAAACTGCATTTTTTTGCTGTAGAAATTCTTTATCCAAACTGATTTTCCAAGTTATTTCGTTTTCATATTGAAGTGATGCACTGTCAATTATGTTGCCTTTTTCATCCTTTAAGTAAATAGAAATGGATTGTCCGAGTTGGGTTGAATAGTTTAAAAACAAATTAATTTTCATAGCAAGGGCATTTTAACGCAAATTAAAAGATAATGCAATTATTATTACATTAATTTAACATTATCTTTATTTTGTTTGATTATTTCTACAAAAATAAAGAAAAAGTAAATATTTATATAAAAGTATTTTACAAAAAAAATCCACTTTTAGGTAAAACCTATTAAGTGGATTTATGTTTTTGATTTTGCGAAATTTATTAAAGACTAATCTTTTAAATGACTTTTGTTTTTGCTGTACCCAAAGTAGATTACAAATCCAATTGCCAACCAACCAAATAATCTAAGCCAGTTTGTCCAACCTAATCCAAAAATCATAGCTGCACAAACAATAATGCCTAATATAGGAACGATAGGAACCCATGGGGTTTTAAATTGGCGAGGTAAATCGGGATCTGTTTTTCTTAAAATGATTACAGCCGCACAAACAAGAATAAACGCAAACAAAGTACCGATGCTAGTCATATCACCTACTACATCACCAGGAATAAATGCAGCAAATGCACCCACAAGTATCAAAATAATCAAATTTGCCTTGTAAGGTGTTTTGAATTTCGGATGCAATTCGCTAAATATTGCAGGCAATAAGCCATCTTTACTCATTGAGTAAAACACACGGCTTTGTCCCAATAACATTACCAAAATTACTGAAGAGAACCCTGCCAAAATAGCCACGGTAACCAACTTCCCTAACCATTCATAGCCTGGCATAAATTTATTGATTGCTGCTACTACAGAAGCTTCCTTACCATCTGTTCTAAAAAATTCAACTGGTGCAACACCCGTAAGTACATGTGCAAATAAAATGTACAACACGGTGCAAACAGCCAAAGAACCAAGGATACCAATAGGCATTGCTGTTTTGGGATTTTTAGTTTCTTGAGCAGCCGTACTCACTGCATCAAAACCAATAAACGCAAAGAACACCACACCTGCCGCACCAAGTATACCCATGATGCCGCCAAAATTATGTGATATGCCTTGACTGTCTTTATAAATAGTTGGTTCTGGAATATAAGGAACGTGGTTTGATGATTGAATGAATCCCCAACCTAAAACGATAATTAAAATAACAATCGAAACTTTGGTAATAACGATTAAGCCATTTACAAATGCAGATTCTTGCGTTCCTTTTATAAGCAACAAGCTAAGTAAACTAACGATTCCTAATGCAGGTAGATTGATATATCCAGAATGAACAACTCCTGTTACAGCATCTGGTATTGAGTGCTCAAAAGGTGAATGACACCATTCAAAGGGAATTGCTTTTACATGTAAAACCTGTGTAAGTAAATTATTTAAATACTCACTCCATGCAATTCCAACGGTAGCTGCACCTACTGCATATTCCAACACCAAATCCCAACCAATTACCCAAGCTAACAATTCTCCCATCGTTGCATATGTATATGTATACGCACTACCAGAAATAGGAATAGATGAAGACAATTCCGCATAACAAAGTCCAGCTAATGCACAACCAATTGCAGCTACAATAAAACCAATTGTAACCGATGGTCCTGCGTTTTGAGCCGCAGCTGCTGCAGTACGCACAAATAATCCTGCTCCAATGATTGCACCAATTCCTAAAGCAACCAACGACCCTGCAGTTAATGTTCTTTTCATTCCTTTCTCTGCATCTCCGGCTTCTTCCATCAACAAGTGCATCGGCTTTTTTGTAAATAATCCCATAATGTTTTTTAGTTTGTTTTTGGTAAAATATGCCTGAAAAATAAGACATTTTTTAATTAAAAAAATAAAAGATTCTAAATCAATTTAAAACAAGCAAACTACTTCGAGATTTCATTCGGTTTTAAATATTATATTGCAACACCAATATATTAATATGCAACATCAAGAATCGAATCCTTCAAAACCCAACAAGCTCACTACTTATATCGTTGTAGCAATGATATTGGGTATTTTTGCTGGTTACCTTATCAATACAAATGCTTCTCCTGAGTTTATAAAAGATTTCGCTCCGAAAATAAAATTATTGGCCACCATGTTTTTACGCTTGGTACAAATGATTATTGCGCCTTTGGTTTTTGCTACTTTGGTGGTGGGCATTGCTAAACTTGGTGATTTAAAAGCAGTTGGTCGAGTTGGCGGAAAAGCCATGATTTGGTTTATCAGCGCATCTCTATTGAGTTTAACACTTGGACTTATATTAGTTACCATTACCAAGCCTGGCGTTGGAGTTAATATTGCCAATGCAGATTTAGAAGGTGCAAAAGACTTAATGGGTAAAACACAAGCATTTTCACTTGAACATTTTATAGAACACGTTTTTCCTAGAAGCGTGATTGAATCAATGGCAAATAACGAAATCTTGCAGCTTGTTGTGTTTTCTATTTTCTTTGGTGTGGCTTTAACCGCTATTGGTAAAAAAGGAGAAAACATCATCAACGCACTTGATTCATTAACACATGTGGTATTAAAAATGGTTACTTATGTGATGAACCTCGCTCCGCTCGGCGTTTTCGGCGCAATGACAGGCGTTATTGCTGTTAAGGGATTGGGCATTTTAAAAACTTACGCGTATTATATAGGTTCTTTTTATTTGGGACTAGCGGTGTTATGGATAATACTTTTACTTGTAGGGTATTTAATATTGAAAAACAGGTTGAAAGTACTTTTAAAAAGATTGTCGAGTCCAATGGCCATTGCCTTTAATACCGCAAGCAGCGAAGCCGTTTTTCCTAAAATGGTGGAAGAAATGGAAAGATTTGGATGTGATAAAAAAATCGTTTCTTTTACTTTACCACTTGGTTATTCTTTCAACTTAGATGGCAGTATGATGTATATGACATTTGCAAGTATGTTTATAGCGCAAGCATATAATATTACTTCAGTTACTGGAAGCATCAGCACACAAATAGCTATGCTGCTGGTTTTTATGTTAACCAGTAAAGGAATTGCCGGCGTACCAAGAGCTTCATTGGTAGTAGTTTTGGCTACAGGCGGCATGTTTGGCATACCTCCCGAAGGCATTGGTTTGGTTTTAGCGATAGATACTTTTTGCGATATGGGAAGAAGCATGACCAACGTTTTGGGGAATGCATTAGCCACGGCAGCCGTTAGCAAATGGGAAGGTGCATTAAGCCACACTCATCACACCGATTAAAATCAACTTTTTTTCAACTGATTTAAAATTTATCTTGCATTTTTTAAATTTTTACTTTTTAATTTTTCTACAAAATGACTTTACTTGATTTCCAATGGATGAATTTATTGCAACCGGACTGGTATATTAATACTGGCGGACTGTGGTTTATTATGTTTGTTGTGTTTGCCGAAACGGGTTTATTTGCTGGATTTTTTCTTCCTGGAGATTCACTGTTGTTTGTTGCGGGCATTTTTAGTGAAGGAGACGAATCATTAGGTATTCGTCCCATTATTGAAGCAGCACTTGGATTTCAATTTAATAACCCAATCTTAAATTTATTGTTTTTGGGATTACTAATTTCAGCTGCTGGTATTATTGGAAATATGGTTGGATATTGGTTTGGCAAAAAAAGTGGACCGTTTTTATTTGAACGAAAAGACAGCTTTTTGTTCAAGAAAAAATACCTCTATCAAGCCAAAGATTTTTACGACAAACATGGCGGTGGCGCAATTGTGATGGCAAGATTTTTACCAATTGTTAGAACATTTGCACCCATCGTTGCCGGAATTGTTCAAATGGATAAAAAGAAATTTATGTCTTTCAATATCATAGGTTGCTTTGCTTGGGTATATTCAATGTTGATTGCTGGTCATTATTTGCAAACATTTATTTTAAATCAATTTCAATATGATTTAAAATCACATTTAGAAGTAATAGTAATTGGGATTGTGTTGGTAACAACAGCACCTGTAATTTTAAAAATGGTTTTTGGCAAAAAAAAGAGTGCTTAATTTTCAAATCTTATGAATAACCCAAAAAATCAAAAATCATTTGTAACCATCGCCATTTTGGTTGCAGCTTTAGGTTATTTTGTAGATATCTATGATTTATTGCTATTTGGAATTATACGCGTTCCAAGTTTAAAGGCCTTAGGTTTATCAGAAGCCGATATTTTAATAGCTGGAGAATCCATTATTTCTTGGCAGATGATGGGCTTGCTTTTGGGAGGAATAATCTGGGGTGTAATGGGCGACAAAAAAGGAAGACTTAGCGTATTATTTGGATCTATTTTATTATACTCTCTTGCCAATATTGCCAATGGATTTGTTCAAACGGTTGAGCAATATAAATACATTCGATTTATCGCAGGTTTGGGGTTGGCGGGTGAATTAGGCGCGGGCATTACATTAGTTGCCGAATTGGTTTCTCAGCAAAAAAGAGGCATTGCCACTTCAATGGTTGCTGGCATTGGATTGAGCGGCGCCGTATTCGCTTTTTTCATAAAACAACATTTTGATTGGAGAACATGCTATTTCATTGGCGGCGGAATGGGAATTTTACTTTTATTGTTAAGGGTTTCTGTTTTCGAATCGAATCTTTTCACCAAGTCAAAAAACAACGAAATAAAAAAAGGCGATTTCTTTATGTTGTTTACAAACCCTTTGCGGCTAAAGAAATACCTGTTAAATATTTTAATTGGTTTACCTACTTGGCTAATCATTGGTGTATTAGTCACTTTCTCTAAAGAATTTGGCGAATACATGAAATTGTCTGAACCCATCGACCCGGGCAAAGCAATCATGTATGCTTACGTTGCCATATCAATTGGTGATATCATGATCGGTTTTATTAGCCATTGGCTAAAAAGTAGAAAGAAAGCGATGTATATTTTTTATGGCATAACCATAATATTCCTAGTCTTATATTTTACTATTTTATGGAACTCCAATGCAAATACGATGTATTTCGTTTGTGCTGGACTTGGCTTTGGAACTGGGTTCTGGGCAATTTTTGTAACTACGGCAGCTGAGCAATTTGGTACCAATTTAAGGGCAACCGCAACCACAACAATACCGAATATGGTTAGAGGAATGTTGGCTATTTTTATTTTACCTACTTTTAAATTCTTCAGAGGCATTACTGATTTTTACCAAGCAGGATTAATTACTTCTGTGGTGATAATGATTTTAGCTACTGCCGCTTTATACTTAATTGAAGAAACTTTTGATAAAAATCTGGATTTTATTGAGGAGTAGATTTACACGGAGTTTACATTAAAATTTAGATCACTACAATTTATGCGATACTAATTTTTTGTAAATGTCAAATAATCTATACCTCCATTTCCACCACTAACATCCTTTAATTTTATCACAGTACTTGACTTTTCCATTATTTTCCAATCGTCAGAAATTTCAACAAACTGAGCTGGATTAGCAAAAGTGATATTAAAGTCTAAATCGCTAAGATTATCATCATTACTGTTACTATCTGTTATAGTCCAAGTTCCTGTATTGGTGATGGTTCCATTTGAAGCAGTTAAAACATTATTAGCACCAAACGTGAAATTGTAGCCAATGAAATTATTCGTTTCTTCTTGGTCTGTATCGTAATAGTAGGTAATTCTCCATGTTCCATTATTTACAATGTTTATAATGCTTGATGGATTATTGATGTTCGTACTTGGAATATTATTATTTCTACAAGACGACATTATCAATGTTACAAGGATAAATGTAACTAAACGAGTGATTTCATTTTTATTGAAATTTTTCATAACTGATTATTTTATTCATTTAAAAATCAAATGTCCTAATTATCGGATTAAAATTAAACATTAACAATCAAAACTGGAATTCTCAACTCATGACGAACAGCATTAATGGTAGTACCGTAAATAAAATCTTTTATCCCAGTATGCCCATGTGCACCAATAATTAATAAGTCTATTTGTTCCTCTTTCACGATTCGAATGATTTCTTTTGAGGTTTCATTAAACCCTAAAATACCTATTGCATTATATCCTTTTTCGGTCATTTGCATAATCAAATCATCCATTCTTTCTTTGTCTTTTTCGGTTTCATAATCCGCAGATTGATCGCCATGTAATTTTGATGAAGCGCTCTCTACAATATGAATCAACGTAAAACTACAATCTTTTTTCCCTTGTCCAATTGCCGCAGAAATTAGTTTAAAATCATTATCACTAAAATCAAGCGCAATTCCAATTTTATGATATACAGGTATTTGTATTTCAGAAATCCTTGACGCTTCTGGATGCATTTTTATGGACACGTCTTGCTGCTTATTTCTAAAAATAGGAAACAGTAATACATAAACCAATAGTGCAAAAAACAATACTATTGAGGTAATTAAAATAAGATTCAACGCGAGCCCATTGTCGTTTTCAAAAAAAAGTTTCACTTCACCCAAGATCATTTTTAGATTTAAAAAAATGAGCACCATCGCCATTAACCAAGCTAAAATTTGTACGGGTATTTTTATGGCAAAACCCTTCATTGTTTTTTTATCACTAACGAAATGAATCAAAGGAATAATGGCAAAACCAAGTTGAACACTTAATACTACCTGACTAAAAATCAATAACCCATCAATATTTGATTCGCCAGAAATCAAAATAAAAATAACTGCAGGAACAATAGCCAACAACCTTGTAATCAATCTACGCATTAATGGATTAATTCGGAGGCGTAAATACCCTTCCATTACTATTTGTCCGCTTAAAGTACCTGTAATTGTTGAGCTTTGTCCGGATGCGATTAATGCAATGGCAAATAATGTTGATGCAATTGATGAGCCCAAAACAGGTGAAAGCAATTGATGTGCATCTTTGATTTGAGCTACATCTGTTCTTCCTGTTTTAAAAAAAACAGTAGCCGCCAAAATCAAAATGGCAGCATTTATAAAGAATGCAATGTTTAACGCGATGGCGCTGTCAATTACACTCCACTTAAGCGCTTGTTTAATTCCGGCTTGTGTTTGTTTGATTTTTCGGGTTTGAATAAGCGCAGAATGCAGGTACAAATTATGGGGCATAACCGTTGCACCAATCATTCCTATGGCCAAATACAAAGCTGTTTCTTGTGGAAGTTTTGAAGTAATTCCTTTGCTTTTATATAGTGTTTCAGGGTCTGGTAATGAAGGAATCAATCCACTTAAAACTTCATGCAATTGTGGTTGAGCAAGAATGATATTGATTAAAAAGCAAACACCAATTATGCCAATTAGCGCAAAAATGAATGCCTCAATTTTACGAATGCCTAATCTTTGTAGATAAAGTAAAAGAAACGTATCCAAAACAGTAATACCAACACCAACAATTAGGGGCAAACCGAAAAGAAGTTGTATCCCAATTGCCATTCCGAGCACTTCAGCTAAATCGGTAGCTGCAATGGCTATTTCTGCAAAAATCCAAAGGATAAAATTGATATGTTTCGGAAATGATTCTCGGTTTGCTTGTGCTAAATCTCTTCCCCTTACAATACCCAAACGTGCACTTAAACTTTGCAATAACAAAGCCATTAAATTACTTACCAATAAAACCCAAAGTAATGAAAATCCATATTTACTTCCCCCAGCTAAATCTGTTGCCCAATTTCCCGGATCCATATAACCAACACTAACCAAATATGCCGGACCAAGAAATGAGAACATCTTACGCCAACTTTTTGAATTGCGCGTCGTATCTACACTTTCATGTACTTCGCTCAGCGATTGGTCGATATTTGATTGGTTTGACATTATAAAATTCCGTTTTGCAACATTTTAGCACCTATAAAACTACATTTTGTATGGTATTACCATTTATAAACCAATTAAAAAACAAACTTAATTCAAAAATCATTGACATCATTCCTAATTTCAATTCAATATCATATTTCAATAGATAGATTTTTAAATTAAAAACTAACCGACAAAATATTTTAAGAATTTTAGTTTCTCCCCTATATTTGCAAAAAAATAAATTATCATGGAAATGAAGAAAAAATCTAGATCAATTTTTTGGGTATTATTTTTTGCATCAGTTGCTGCCTTCTTTGGTGTATATGCTATCGGTGGTGGATATTGCTCTATGGTTTTACCATTCAACGTAACATTTTTTGCAATGGCTATGGACTTAATGTAGTCAATAAACATATTTATTAGGAAAAGCTCTGGATATTCCGGGGCTTTTTTTATTGATAAATTACAAAAAAACAGCCCACTTTAAAAACAAGTGAGCTGAATTATCCAACAACAATAAATACTTATACTTTTTCTTTCATTTGATTTTCTTCTACTGCTTCTCCAATTTTCAACTCAGGCATCAATAGCATTGGAACTCTTGTGTAAAAAGCCAATTCTTTGGTTTCACTTTTAATAAAAACACGCTCCAAAATATTATGATGTTGAGGTATAACTCCTAACATATCAATTTGGTGTGTTGAAATAAATTCTTCTAATGCAAAAGTCACATTATCAGCTCTTGGAAATTTATATTCTACATTAAATTGCGCTAATTTTTTTGACACTCTTTCTGATCTGTAAATCAATTCATCTATGATATCAGAATGGGTTTTTAATACCCGAACAACATATACTTTTGAGTGGAATTTTTCACAAATTTGAACCAGCGGATTGATGCAGGATAAATTTAGTTTGGGATCTACTTCAGCGGCTAATGCCATATTTTTAACGGGTTTGTATTTGGCTTTTTCTGGAACAACCATCATCGGCATTTTTGATTTTTTAACCAACGAAAGCACTGTGCTTCCAAATATTTTTCGAATGGTTGTGCCCTCCCCTTTCATCCCCGTTATAATAATCGCATCATCATATTTTTTTGCATTTCGTACAATAGAATCTGTAGGATAACCTTCTACCGCAAGGATTTCAATAGGCTGTAACGAACTTTTTTTGTACGCCATTGCTGCTTCTTTTAAATATCCTTCAGCTGTACTTTTCACCTCTTCAGGCCGCACAATTGTGAATGATTCTGGAATCGACAAAGGCACCTGATAGGCATTAAACAATACAATTTTCAAACCCAGATCACTTGCCATTTCGATGCCATATTTAGTAGCGTTCTCTGATGCTACCGAAAAATCTGTTGCTATAAATACTGTCTTCATTTTTTAATTTAAAAATATAAATTTCAATTTGGCATAACTATGACCAAGATTATATTTTCCGCTGATTCATTTCTGTTTATTTATTATAGAAATCATAATTGATTAAAAAAATGGGGCCTATTTTAATCTAAAAATTTTCATTATGAATTCGATCATGACCACAACTGAAATTGAAAATGTATTGCAGAGTCAATCTATATGCAGATTGGCTTGTAACGACAAAACATTCCCACACCTTATTCCGATAAGTTATTTCTACGATGGAAAATATATTTATTGCCAATCTCAACCAGGAAAAAAAATTGAGCTTATGCAAAAAGATCCCAACGTAACCATTTTGGTAGACATTATAGGAAGCATGAACAATTACAAAAGTGTAATCGTAAACGGCGAATACCAGGAATTAAAAGGACTTGAAGCGGATAGTGCTCGGAAATTGTTATTTGAACAAATTTTTTCATTAATGACTACAACACGCATTCATTTTTTTCAACATGAAGAAGCTGGAAAAATAGACGATAGTGAAAGAATAAAAATAATTATGTTCAGAATTAAAATATTGAACACATCTGGCAGAAAAGAGGCATAAAATTTATAATTCATATTGGTATAACTTTGAAAAATTAAAACAACTTTCCTTTTTATGATTCGGATTTTATTTTTCATTTCATTTTGCATTATTGGGTTTTCAACAAAAGCACAAACTAAGGATTCAATTGTTAGCTATCCAATTGTGATTCAATTTCAAAGCGTTTGTTGTGGTGTACCTTCCGAAGAACCGCTTATTTCTTTTTTAAAAACATTTAAAAGAAACAATAAAATAAAAAAAATCACCGCTTATAAAATAGGTCCGTTGGGAAGAGAAGGAGAATACAATATAGGATTTAAATTAACTGAATTAAATAAAGCCCAAAAAAAATCATTTATAAAAAAATTAAAACAATTGGTGCCAAAACTAAACGACAAAGGTTTGGCTGTTGTAAATGAAATGGAAACGATAAATCTTAAATCTTATCCTTCAAATGTTACCATTGAACGTATTAAATACTAAAAGTAGGAATAATACAAGATCAGAATAAAAAATAAATCAATTCTACAAATAGCATCACCGCATTAAAAATAATCAACCAAGAATGGATAGATGGTGATTTTTTTAGAGATTTCAATAAAATAAAAAGCAGAAAGAAAATCAAATTAAACAACAGGGCGCTATAGCCCAAAACGATTAAACTGCTTTTTAAAGGTTGAAAAGAAATAGCGTCAATATTTTTGGATAAATGGTCGTTTCCAATTTCAATATACCGTAGAATTGCTGTAGCCAAAAAGCAAAGGTTACAGATAAAAATAAACTTGCTAAACAACTTCATAACTAAATTATTTTTGAGTTCCAGGAAGCATTGGTACGAAAGAGAAATCGCTAAATACTTCCTCATTATAATTCACATCGTCAACCTTTGTAATTCTCAACATTTTGTGGTGTTCATCCATTGCCAAGGGAATTACCATTATACCGCCAATTTTCAACTGCTGTATCAATTTTGGTGGAATAAATGGCGCTCCGCAAGTAATGATGATTTTATCAAAAGGCGCAAATGTAGGCAAACCCTCAAAACCATCTCCGTAAATAAATTTTAATTTCGAAGACGGATATTTTGATTTGAGTAAAAATTCGTTTGTTCTATTATACAACTCTTTTTGCCTTTCTATTGTAACAACCGTTGCACCCATTTCGGCTAAAATGGTTGCTTGATACATGCTACCAGTTCCTATTTCAAGAATTTTATCAAACTTTTTCACTTGAAGCAATTCCGATTGAAATGCTACCGTATATGGTTGCGAAATGGTTTGATTGGCTGCAATGGGAAATGCCCTGTCTTCATAAGCAATATTTTCAAATTCCTCATCAAAGAAAAAATGTCTGGGCACTTCTGAAATGGCATTTAATACATTTTCATCTGTAATTCCTTTTAGCCTCAAATCCTTTACCAATGATATTCTCAATCCCTTCGTTCTGGGTGTATCTAATCGCTCCTTTTTCATTTTTTTAATTGCTTACTGATTATCTTAAACCCAATGCATTTATTATTTGTGCTATTTTATCATCTAGCTTTTTTTCTGTTGCTTCAAATGCAGCAGCTTCATTCAATGTTGTATTCACACTGAAATAGAATTTAATTTTCGGTTCAGTACCACTTGGTCTTGCCGATATTTTTGTACCATCTGTCAATTCAAATTGAAGCACATTACTTTTTGGCAAATCAATTTCCCAGCTTGAGCCATCTAATAAATTCTTTCCAACCTTTAATTCATAGTCAAGTAGTTTTTCAACCTGAATACCAATAATAGTTTGAGGCGGATTTGTTCTAAATGATTCCATCATAGCATTAATTTCTGCAACACCATTCATGCCTTTTTTTGTAATGCTCAACAAATCTTCTTTATAAAAACCATATTGAACGTATAAGTCTACCAACTTCTCAAACAAGCTGCGGCCTTTGTTTTTTTCATAGGCAGCCATCTCACATAAAATTGCTGAAGCACTTACTGCATCTTTATCGCGCACTTCGTTTCCAATCATTAAACCAAAACTTTCTTCTCCACCAACTACATAATTTTCAACCCCTTCTTTTTGTTTAATCAATGATGCGATCCATTTGAATCCAGTAAGTACATTGTAACAATTGATGCCACTTGCTTTTGCAATAACATCAATCATATCTGTTGTTACAATGGTTTTTATCACCATGTCGTTTGACTTTGACAAACCTTTTTCTTTACGGGATTCAATCATGTAATTGAAAGCCAACAATGCGGTTTGATTGCCATTAAGCAACACCCATTCGCCTTTATTGTTTTTCACCCCAACACCTACTCTATCTGCATCTGGATCGGTTCCGATTAAAATATCAGCATCCAATTCTTGTGCTTTTTTCAACCCAATGCTCATCGTTTCTGTTTCTTCTGGATTGGGATAAATTACGGTAGGGAAATTTCCATCAGGAATTGCTTGCTCTTCTACAACATGCACATTGGTAAATCCATAAAGCGCCAAAGCATCTGGTACCAATTTAATACCCGAACCATGAATTGGGGTGTACACAATTTTTAAATCGTGTTGAGCGGCACAAACTTCTGGGTTTACACTTAAACTTTTCACCATGGCAAAATAGGCTTCATCAATTTCCTTTCCTACAATTGTGATGTTAGACTCTCCACCCGACCATTTCACTTCGTCAACCGATGCAATTTTTTCAACCTCAATAATTACATTTTTATCGTGTGGTGAAACCATTTGTGCACCATCATCCCAATACGCCTTATATCCGTTATATTCTTTTGGATTATGCGAAGCGGTACATACCACGCCTCCTTTACATCCTAAGTATCTAATCGCAAAACTCAATTCTGGCGTAGGACGTAGATTTTCAAATAAAAAAACTTTTATACCATTCGCGGCAAAAACATTAGCCGTAATTTCTGCAAATAATCGACTATTATTTCTACAATCGTGTGCTATAGCAACCGAAATTTCTCCCTCAAAACATTTTTTTAAATAATTGGCATAACCTTGAGTTGCCATTCCAACGGTGTAACGATTCATTCTATTGGTACCGATACCCATGATTCCACGCAAACCACCTGTTCCAAATTCTAAATTTCTATAAAAAGCATCCGCAAGCTCATCTGGATTGTTGGCTTGTAAATTTCGGATACCCTCTTTTGTATCATCATCATAATTCCCCTCTAACCACACATTTACTTTATCTAAAATTGAATTATCCATATTTTTCATTTTTTATAGTGGGCAAAAATAAATTATTCAGTTTGATAAACTCCCGTAAACCCTAATTTTGTTTCATTAAACTTTTAAATCAAATTTTGAAAAAAGGGAAATTCATTATTTTATTCTTGGTGATTATTAATACTACTGATTGTTTTGCTCAAATCGACACAATGATTGATGCCCAAAAAAGTCAAAACAAAAAGATATTAAAATTAGCATCTGTAAATGCTGCATTATACGGTAGCACAATGATTGGCTTATATCAAGCATGGTACAAAAATTATCCGCAAAGTAATTTTCGTGTATTTAATGATTGGGACGAATGGAAACAAATGGACAAGCTTGGTCATGTTTATAGCGCCTACACGATGAGTAAATTTGGCATGGAACTTTGGATGCAAAATGGAATAAATAAAAATAAAAGCATTTGGATTGGAGGCTTAACTGGTGCTGCTTATCAAACAATCATTGAATTTTTAGATGCTTATAGTGCACAATGGGGCTGGAGTTGGGGCGATGTAGGTGGAAACATAATGGGAAGTGCTTTATTCACCGCACAAGAATTAACCTGGAAAGAGCAGCGCATACAAATTAAAACTTCTTTTCACAAAATGGAATACGCTGATCCCGAATTAAACAAAAGAAGTGATATGATTTTTGGCAAATCTTTAGCTGAGCGGGCATTAAAAGATTATAATGGTCAAACTTATTGGTTGAGCGCAAACCTAAGTTCATTTTTCCCAAATAATAAAATCCCAAAATGGGCGATGGTTTCAGTGGGAACTGGTGCTTCAGGGATGTTTGGTGCTAGAGCAAATTTGGCAAAAGACAATTTGGGAAACATCATATTTGACAGAACTAACATCAGCAGAACAAGACAATGGTATTTAGCTTCAGACATCGATTTAACCAAAATAAAAACAAAAAAGAAAAGCATAAAAGCGTTGCTTTTTGTTTTGAATTCTTTGAAGTTTCCAATGCCTGCAATTGAATTTTCGAGTAATAAAGTTAAAATGAGATGGGTGGGGTTTTAGGAAGAGAGGTTTAAGAGGTTTAAGAGGTTGGGTTTAAAAGTTTAACGGTTTAATTTGCTGCGCGGGTTTAATGGTTGAAATTTTGTTCCAGAAATAGGCTTTTCATTATTTTATAGCCCACGGTTTCAACCGTGGGTGTTTATAAACAATATCGATCATCCTTAAACCAGCATCGCGTTTTAAACCAGCATCGCGAATTAAACCAGCGAAGTATTAAACCGCCTCAATATACGCCCCCATCACCTCGCCGTCTTGCACCTCTACAACAATGTTCTCGTTTTTTGCAGTGGCAATAGATAAGCCAACATAATTCACATCGATAGGGAACTTCTTGTGTGTCCTTTCCACCAAAACCAAAGTTTCAATTTGAGCAGGTAATTGCTCAATCAAGGGCTTTAATGCATACAACATCACCCTACCGCTATTGGCAACATCGTCTATTAAAATGATTGACTTGCCATTGAAATCTACATTTTTATCTATACTAACTTCAATGGGATTTTTTTTATTTACGGTCATTTCCAATAATTCGATGTTTCCCGTAAAACTTTCTTTTAAAAATTCAGCAATTTTTTTTGCAATAAAAATCCCGTTTGATTTGATGCCAATCAACAATAATGAATTTTTATCGTAATTTTTTTCAGAAATTTCCAATGCCATTCGACGGAGCTTTCTTTGTGCTGTTTCTTTATCAAGTATCATCTTAGTATTTTTTGCGGGTTTAATTTGCTTCCTTAAACATCAAAACCTTACCTTAGCGTTCCATAATTGTAATCGCATGCAATATATACAACAAGTGGCATTTTTACTGCTAGCAACCTATGCAATTTGGTTATTTTCCAAAAACATTTTGCAAATAAAGAAAAATATTTTTCTGGGTAAGCCAGAAGATTTATCTGACAACCCAAATTTAAGATGGAGGAATGTTATTCTTTTGGCGCTTGGTCAAAAGAAAATGTTTCGAAACCCAACGGTTGCCATCATGCATTTAATCATCTACGCTGGCTTTATCATCATTAATGTTGAGGTTTTAGAAATAATTTTAGACGGTGTTCTAGGAACCCATCGTTTGTTTTTTGAACCACTCGGAAATTTATATAATTTCTTAATCAATTTTTTTGAAGTTTTGGCTTTTGGTGTAATTGCAGTTTGCATCGTATTTTTATATAGAAGAAACATTATGAAGCTAAAACGCTTTATGAGTAAAGATTTAAACGGATGGCCAAAATCGGATGCGAATTACATTTTAGTCACTGAAATCATTTTGATGAGTTTGTTTCTAACCATGAATGCTGCAGATTCAGCTATTCAATTAAAAGGCAATGAACATTATCACGCAACCGGATCTTTTATTTTTTCAGGTTTTTTAGTCCCTTTATTTGATTCCATTTCTGTTGCTCAACTTGTTTTGATTGAAAGAAGTTGCTGGTGGTTGCACATTATTGGCATTTTTGCTTTTTTAAATTATCTCCCTTATAGCAAACATCTCCACATCATTCTAGCTTTTCCAAATGCTTATTATGCCCGATTAAACCCAATCGGCGAAGTAAAAAACATGGTAAATGTACAGAACGAAGTAAAGTATATGATGCAACCAGAATTGGCGCCTACAGGCGATGCTCCACCCACCACATTTGGCGCTAAAGACGTGATGGATTTGAGTTGGAAAAGTTTGTTGGATGCTTACAGCTGCACAGAATGTGGAAGATGCTCAACAGCTTGCCCTGCAAACCAAACTGGGAAATTATTGAGTCCAAGAAAAATAATGATGGACACCAGAGATCGATTGGAAGAAGTAGGTTTAAACATCAAACAAAACGGCGAGTTCAAAGACGATGGCAAAAAATTGTTGAATGATTATATTACGGTTGAAGAATTAAGGGCTTGCACTACTTGTAATGCCTGCGTACAAGAATGTCCGGTGAGTATAAATCCACTCGATATCATTATGGAATTGCGCAGAAGTTTGATTATGGAAGACAGCAACGCACCGCAAGAATGGAACGGAATGTTTGGCAATATTGAAAACAATTTTGCACCTTGGAAATTAAGTCCAGATGATAGAGATGCCTGGACCAAAGAAAATTAATTTTTAGTTTTATAAAAATTTAAAGAATATGCAAGTACCTACAATGGCAGAATTTTTAGCAAAGGGAGAAACTCCAGAGGTATTGTTTTGGGTGGGATGTGCGGGAAGTTTTGATCAACGCGCTCAAAAAATCACCAAAGCATTTGTAACCATTTTGGAAAAAGTGGGCATAAAATATGGGATTTTGGGTAAAGAAGAAATGTGTACCGGCGATCCCGCACGTAGAGCTGGAAACGAATTCATGTTTCAAATGATGGCGTATCAAAATATTCAGATTTTGAATGGTTACAACATCAAAAAAATTGTAACGGCTTGTCCGCACTGTTTTAATATTTTCAAAAACGAATATCCTGTTTTAGGCGGAAATTATGAGGTAATTCATCATGCCACTTTTTTACAACAGCTGATTGATTCGGGAAAGATAAACATGAAAGATGGCGGTGCCTTCAAAGGGAAAAAAATCACTTACCACGATAGTTGTTATTTGGGAAGGGCAAATGATATTTACGAAGCACCTAGAAGCGTACTTGAAGCCATGGACGTGGCATTGGTGGAGATGAAAAGATGCAAAAGCAACGGACTATGTTGTGGTGCTGGTGGTGCGCAAATGTTTAAAGAGGAAGAAAAAGGAGATGTACGCATCAATATCGAAAGAAGCAATGAAGCATTGGCAACCGGTGCTAATATCATTGCAGCCGCTTGTCCTTTTTGTAATACGATGCTTACTGATGGTGTAAAAAACAACGAAAAAGAAGATGAGGTTCAAGTATTGGATATTGCCGAATTGGTAGCGAGTTGTTTATCTTAATTCGTTTTTAAAATCAATTTTCTAACCCTATGATTTCTGAATACAAAAAATCACTTCCAGAAAATTTCCATGCTGATTCTAGGGTGTGGATTTATCAAGGCGAAAGGGCATTTAATGAAATAGAGACAACCCAAATAAATGAGCTTTTGGATGAATTCACTAAAAATTGGACAAGTCATGGTGCTAAAGTAAAAGGGTTTGGTAAAGTATTTTTCAATCAATTTATTGTGTTGATGGCCGACGAAACGGCATCAGAAATAAGCGGATGTAGCACTGATAGTTCGGTTAGGATAATCAAAAATATCGAAGAAACGCACAAGGTAAGTTTATTCAATAGGCAGCTAATTGGCTTCTTTATAAATGAAAAAATAGCGCTCATTCCACTACAAGAAATACAAAAATCATTTGAATCGCAATTAATAAATACCGAAACCTTATACTTCAATAACATCGTTTTACATAAAAAAGAATTAGAAGAAAACTGGATAATACCATTGAAAAACAGTTGGTTAAGAAATAAAATTTCCTGATATCTTACCTTTAAAATTCATCACTCATCCCTTCTTTTTCTCCTATTTTCGATTCAAAAAAATCCCAAAACTTCTTCTGCCATACTGTCACCATTCCTAATAATTTCTATTACCTTTGACAAAATTTTAATTAGTCAAAAATGCAGGAATTGATTTCAACAAAATCACATGATGAAGAAAGACAAGGCGAAGCTTTTTCTACACAAACGCCGAATCAGCATTTTCACAAACATTTTTATATAGAAAGTTATGGCTGTGCCATGAATTTTGCGGATAGCGAAGTTGTAGCTTCTATTCTTCAAAAAGAAAATATAGGTTCAACAACCGTGATCGAAGATGCAGATGTTGTTTTAATTAATACCTGCTCTATACGTGAAAAAGCGGAAGAGAAAATCAGAAAGCGTTTAACCGAATTTAAGCAATTGAAAAAGCAAAAGCCAGGTTTGGTGATTGGCGTTTTGGGTTGTATGGCAGAACGTTTAAAAGGGAATTTAATTGAAGAAGAAAAACTTGTAGATATCGTTGTTGGTCCGGATGCATACCGAACTCTGCCTCAATTGATTGAAGAAGCAGAAACCGGACAAAAAGCGGTTAACGTATTATTAAGCAGGGATGAAACCTATGCCGACATCTCTCCTATTCGTTTAAACAGCAACGGAATAAATGCGTTTGTAAGTATTATGCGCGGATGTAACAACATGTGTTCGTTTTGCGTAGTGCCTTTTACCAGAGGAAGAGAAAGAAGCCGAAATGCACAAAGCATTGTACTTGAAGCAGAAGCGTTGTTTAATGATGGCTATCGCGAAGTAACCCTACTGGGACAAAACGTAGATAGTTATCATTGGCGAGATGAAGAAACCAAAACCAACGTAAGTTTTGCAGAATTGATGGAAAAAGTAGCCTTGATTTCACCATTACTGCGTGTACGTTTTTCAACATCGCATCCAAAAGACATTACCGATGACGTGCTTTTCACCATGAAGAAGTATGAGAATATTTGTAATTATATTCATTTGCCCGTTCAAAGTGGAAGCAGTAGAATGTTGCAAATGATGAACCGAACATACAGTAGAGAATGGTATATCGCTAAAATAAACCGAATAAAAGAGATTTTGCCAGATTGCGGCATTTCAACAGATATGATTACCGGATTTTGCACAGAAACAGAAGAAGACCATCAGGAATCCTTAAGTTTAATGCAATACTGCAAATACGATTTGGCCTACATGTATTTTTATTCGGAAAGGCCGGGAACATTAGCGGCTAGAAGATTTAAAGATGATGTTCCTTTAGACGTTAAAAAAAGAAGGCTTCAAGAAATGGTTGATTTGCATAGAATTCATTCACTTGAAAGCATGCAACGTGATGTAGGTAAAACCTTTAAAGTACTGATTGAAGGCGTTTCCAAAAAAAATGAAAACGAATTTTATGGCAGAAACGACCAGAATAAAGTTGTGGTTTTTCCAAAATTGAACTATAAAAAAGGCGATTACGTAACCGTTGAAATTCATGCCTGTACTGCCGGAACATTAATTGGAAAAACAAAAGCATAATTAAAACGCGATGGACCAACAATTAATCAAAAATAGATTCAACATCATTGGTAATTCAACAGCATTGAATCATGCATTGAATGTAGCTACACAAGTTGCCAATACAGATTTAAGTGTTTTAATAAATGGAGAAAGTGGTGTTGGAAAGGAAGTTTTCTCACAAATTATACATTCTTTATCTGCAAGGAAACACAATCCTTTTATAGCTGTAAACTGCGGCGCCATTCCTGAAGGAACGATTGATTCCGAGCTTTTCGGTCATGAAAAAGGATCTTTTACCGGAGCCGTAGATAGCCGAAAAGGTTATTTCGAAACCGTAAATGGAGGTACCATCTTTTTGGATGAAATTGGAGAAATGCCTTTGGGAACCCAAGCCAGATTGCTTCGTGTTTTGGAAACAGGAGAATACATTAGGGTTGGTAGCAGTAAAGTTCAAAAAACAGATGTGAGGGTTATTGCAGCAACAAACAAAGACCTTTTAGAATTTACCCAAAAAGGACGTTTTAGAGAAGATTTATATTATAGATTAAATACAGTACCAATAAGGGTTCCATCATTAAGAGACCGTAAAGAAGACATCTTATTGCTCTTTAGAAAATTTGCAACCGACTTCGCAGAAAGATATAAAACCTCATCAGTACAATTAACAGAAGAAGCAAAAGAGATTTTGATAAATTATTCATGGCCTGGAAATGTGCGCGAATTAAAAAACATCGCAGATCAAATCTCTGTCTTGAGTACCGATAAATCAATTTCAGCACAAAATCTGCGCGATTTTTTACCAGAAAACAATTACAGTAGATTACCGGCATTAAGTGGCGGACCAGGCGCGGTTAGTCAGGCGGAATTTGCTAATGAAAGAGAGATTCTTTACAAATTGTTTTTCGATATGAAAAAAGATGTAAATGAATTGAAGAAAATGGTTTTTGATATGATTCAAAATCCAATGATGGCGCAATCTATTCCCGTATTCAATCCAGAAATGGGTAATCAAAATGCCATAACCCCATTTAACGCTACTTCTTCAATAAACACAAATAATTATTCGGGAAATCAACAACCATTAATTATAACGAATAAGCCACAAGATCAAATCCAACATCATGAAGATGTGGAAGAATCTTTAAGCATTATCGATAAAGAAAAAGAACTTATCATTAAAGCGTTGAAGAAGCATCGCGGAAAACGTAGAGATGCATCGGTTGATTTAGGTATTAGCGAAAGAACGCTATACAGGAAGTTAAAAGAATACGATATTGAACATCTTTAATCTAATTGGGTTTAAAATGAGAAAACTATTTTCTATTTATGGCATTTGTTTGTTTGTAATTATAATTTTCTGTAATGCCACATGCAAGTATTCATTTAATGATACATCACCCATACCGCCGGAAGTTAAAAATTTCAGGGTGAATTATTTTGAAAATAAAGCGCAGTTTGTAAACTCACAACTTAGTCCTAAGCTTACCGAAAAATTAAAGGAAAAAATTATTGGCACAACCAGATTGAAACAAACCAATAATGATGATGCAGATTATGATATTTCTGGATACATTTCGCAATATTATACCAGTACCATTAGTATTTCTGGTACCAATTCAAATGGAAACAGATTAACGGTTGGGTTTCATTTGCAGTTTAAGAACAAGCAAAACGATAAAAAGAACTTCGAAACTGATCTATCCAGAACATTTGATTACAATGGCAACCTAAGTTTGTCGCAAGCAGAATCGAATTTGAATGAAGACATTGTAAAAAATTTGTCAGACGAGATTTTTAATAAAATATTTTCCAACTGGTAATAGAAATTGTAGTTTTTTTTTATTTATATTTGATTATGCAGCATCAAGTTTTATTTAAACAGTTATTTAATAAAAATGCTCGGGATTCCGATAATCTCAGCATGCTGCAAGAAGAAGCGAAAGCATACCCTTATTTTAGCTTAATTCATTTTTTTCAACTAAAAGAAACGGAAGTTGAACACAGTAGTTACCCTTATATTGCTGCAAAGTTGGCGCTTCACTTTAATAACCCGTACAACTTACATTTAACATTACACCAGAACGAAACGGAAGCAGTTGTTGAAAAACAAGTTGAAATCGCTGAAAATTTGGTACGTTTAGAAACAACACCAGAAACATTATTAACTAAACCTGACACAGAAAAACCAGCGGAAAAAGAAGAACTATTATTTGAGCCGTTATTCACAACAGATTATTTTGCCTCACAAGGGATTAAATTAAGTGAAGAAATTAAAGCCAACGATAAACTGGGAAATCAGCTTAAAACGTTTACAGCATGGCTAAAAACAATGAAAAGCACCAATGGTAATCGATTGCCAGAAACAACTGTCATAGACAAGAAAGTAGAACAACTTGCAGAAAAAAGCAATGAAGAAGATGAAATTGTAACAGAATCAATGGGTGAAGTTTATATGCAACAAGGTAAATATGAACAAGCGGAAGAAATATTTAAAAAATTAAGTTTGCTTTATCCTGCTAAAAGTATTTACTTTGCAAACAAATTAGAACATTTAAAAGATAAATAACATGTTAATACTATTTGGAATTTTAATTATTATCGCTTCGATTATTTTGGGATTAATTGTATTGATTCAAAACCCTAAAGGTGGCGGATTATCTGGATCATTTGGTGGTGTAGGCAATCAATTGATGGGTGTAAAACAAACAACTGATGTTTTGGAAAAAGGAACATGGATATTTTCAGCAGTTGTTGGTTTGTTGTGTTTATTATCACCTGCATTTATTCCAAAAGAATCTGCAAACAAAAAAAATGGTTTAATCGACAATATTTCTACCTCTGGTCAAAAACAAAGTACTACACCTGCAAACACAGGAACTATGCCGGTTACAAACCCATAATTAGTTATTAAATAAATTGTAAAATTATTCAACCTCGCCATAATACGCGGGGTTTTTATTTTAAATTGAGTTCTAATCATTTTTGATGAAAAAAATCGCTTTAATTATTTCAACAACTTTAATCATTTTAGCCATTGTAGTATTGTGGTTTGTAATGGGGCCAAATGTAAATGCTAAAAGTGATAAATATTTTTATGTTTATACCGGTGATAAATATGAAGATGTACTAGCAAATCTTAAAGAAAAAAAAATACTATCTAGTTATTTTACATTTGATTTATTGGCTTCATTTACTGGATATAAAAAACAAGTAAAACCAGGTAAATACGAGATCTCAAATGGGATGAGTACTTTCAATTTGATTCGAAAATTGAAATCAGGCAAACAACATGAAGTTCGATTTGTAATCAATAAGATGAGAACCAAAGAAGATCTTGCAAAAAAAATTGGTACCAATTTCGAAGCAGACTCTTTAGAGGCCATTCGATTTTTAATGAGCAACGATTCGTTAGCTCCATATCAATTAGATACCAATACCGTAATGACTGTTTTGATTCCTAACTCTTATTTATTTTGGTGGAATGGTTCATTCAAAAAAATATTAGATCGTTTAAAAAGACAGCATGATTATTTCTGGGAAGGCAAAAGAACAATCAAAGCCAAATCATTGGGATATTCTCCTGAAGAAATTTATACCATCGCTAGTATTGTAGAAGAAGAAACCACAAAAGAATCAGACAAGGGATTAATAGCCAGTGTGTACTTTAATCGATTAAAAAAAGGCATGAAGTTGGAAGCCGATCCTACCGTAAAATATGCCATGCGAGATTTTGAATTAAAAAGAATTTTACATGGACATTTGGATTTCCCTTCGCCTTATAACACGTATTATAAATCGGGTTTACCCCCTGGACCTATTTGTACCCCATCAATAAATACAATCGATGCGGTGTTAAATGCGCCGAAAACAGATTATATTTTCTTTGTGGCAAAACCTGATTTTAAAGGATATTCAAATTTCGCAAGTAATTATCAGCAACATCTGGTATTTGCAAAAGCTTATCAAAAAGCATTAGACACGTTGATTTTAAGAAAAAAAGCAAAACAAATTGAAAAAAATTGAGCGCATATTACTTACTAAAACACCACTGGCTATACTTGTAAACAGATCCAAAACATTGATATTGCCTGGTTTTGAAGGAGTTCCTTTGTATGACGTACTTCGTTTTTTTTTGAAGCAATTGAGGGCAAATGGACTATCAGAAAGAGCTTCCGCCATTTCCTATAATTTCATCATGGCCATTCCGCCTTCTTTATTGTTTTTGTTTACCTTGATTCCAAACCTACCATTCATTTCAAAGAAATCTATTCAAAAACAATTACACACCATTATTTTCGATATCGTTCCTTCAAAAGTCTACAATCACGAAATGATCAAATTTGTGGATTCATTTATTTATGAAAACAGGATTGGTGTATTATCCCTTGGATTATTAATGTCGTTATTTTTTGCTTCAAATGGAATGATGGGACTAATTATTTCATTTAATAAAAGAAAATACCTTGGGTTTGAAAAAAGAATGGGTTTGTTATCCAGATGGATGGCCATTAAATTAACCGTTATAATTTTTGGACTTTTTCTAGGTTATTTCATTCTGCTTATTTCACAAGGTGCTTTGTTGGAATGGTTAATTTCAGACCCAACTTGGCGAAATATTTTTGCAAATACCAGATGGATTTTTATCCTCTTACTCATTTTCTTTGCCATTGGCTTTATTTTCAAATATGCCCCATCAGTTGAAAAACAATGGAAATTCACTTCCCCAGGCACACTAACAACTACTTTTCTGAGCATTTTATCTTCATTTGCATTCTCGGTTTTTGTAACCAATTTTAGCAAGTACAATGTACTATATGGCTCAATTGGAACCATCATGATGGTAATGGCATTGATTTACATTAATTCTTTGGCCATTTTGATTGGCTTCGAATTAAACGTGAGCATCAACTCCATAAAAATATTGTCGGATAAAAGAACGCATATTGAAAAGAAAAACGATTAATTTTAAAATCTCAAATATTACATTTTATGAAAAAAGTCACATTCTTGTTTTGCCTTTTAGGTTGCTTTTGTTTAATGGCATTAAAATCAAACTTATTACTTCCTATCGGTTCCGATATGCCCATGCAAGAACATAAAATGCTTGATGTATCTGGAAAAGATCTCAGTATGAAAGATGCCGTAAAAGGCAATGGCGTATTGGTCATGTTTAGTTGCAATACATGCCCTTACGTTATTAAAAATGAAGAACGCATTTCAAATCTATCAGATTTTACCACAAAACTTGATTTTGGAATGATTGTTTTAAACAGCAACGAAGCTTATCGCAATGGCGAAGACAGCTACAAATCGATGCAAGAATTTGCGATAGAAAAAAAATTGAATTGTTTTTATGTAGTTGATAAAGATTATCAAGTAGCTGATGCATTTGGCGCAAATAGAACACCTGAATGTTTTTTGTTTGATAAAAATATGAAACTGGTTTATCATGGGGCAATTGATGATAATGCAACTGATGCTGCTGCTGTAACACGCAATCATTTGGTTGAAGCAATGACCGAAATTTCGCAAGGAAAAGCAGTTTCTATTCCAGATACAAAAAGCGTAGGTTGTAGTATAAAAAGGAAGGCGAAAAATTAAAAAGTGAAGTTGAAATTAATCATCCAACTTCAACACCGCTAAAAATGCTTCTTGTGGAATTTCTACATTTCCAATTTGACGCATTCTTTTCTTTCCTTCTTTTTGCTTTTCTAAGAGTTTACGTTTACGGCTGATATCACCACCATAACATTTTGCGGTTACATCTTTTCGCATGGCACTGATATTTTCCCTAGCAATAACTTTTGCCCCAATTGCCGCTTGTATAGCTATTTGGAATTGTTGACGGGTCAATAACTCTTTTAATTTTTCGCATAGTTTGCGACCAAATTCGTGTGAACGGCTTCTGTGAATAAGCGCACTCAAAGCATCCACTTTTTCGCCATTCAACAAAATGTCCATACGCACAATATCACTTTCTCTAAACCCTATTGGCTGATAATCAAAAGAAGCATAACCTCTGGTTTGAGATTTTAATTTATCGTAAAAATCAAAAACAATCTCCGTTAATGGCATTTCAAAAATCAACTCAACCCTTGTAGGTGTAAGATAACCCTGACTGATTAGCATACCTCTTTTACTAATGCAAAGCGTCATGATATTTCCAATATAATCTGGCTTGGTAATGATTTGCGCTCTGATGAAAGGCTCCTCAATTCGTTCTGTTCTTGTAGGATCAGGAAGCGTAATTGGGTTGTGTACGTCTATTTTTTCGCCCTTGTTGGTGTATGCAATAAAACTTACGTTTGGTACAGTTGTAATTACAGTTTGATTGAATTCGCGTTCTAATCTTTCCTGAATAATTTCCATGTGTAACAAGCCCAAGAATCCACATCTAAATCCAAATCCAAGTGCTTGTGAGGTTTCGAGTTCAAAAGTTAGTGAAGCATCATTGAGTTGTAATTTTTCCATACAATCTCTGAGCTCTTCAAACTTATCAGTATCTACCGGAAATATACCCGCAAATACCATTGGTTTTACATCTTCAAAACCATCAATGCGCTTATCCGTTGGGTTAATAACATTTGTTAAGGTATCTCCTACTTTTACTTCTTTTGCATTTTTTATACCGGTGATAATATATCCCACATCGCCACAAAAAACCTGATCTCTTTTATCTAACGACATTTTTAAAATACCCACCTCATCTGCATAGTATTCGTTATCGGTACTGAAAAATTTAACTTTATCTCCTTTTTTAATAGAGCCATTAAATATTCTGTAGTACACTATAATCCCCCTAAAACTATTGAACACACTATCAAAAATCAAGGCTTGCAAAGGTGCATCGGGGTCTCCAGTTGGGGCTGGTATTCTTTCGCAAATGGCTTGTAAAATTTCTTCAATTCCGATTCCAGATTTTCCACTTGCCAATAAAATATCTTCTTCTTTACAGCCAATTAAATCTATGATTTGATCTTTTACTTCTGGAATCATTGCACCATCCATATCAATTTTGTTGATGATGGGAATGATTTCCAAATCGTTTTCAATAGCTAAATATAAATTACTGATGGTTTGGGCTTGAATACCTTGAGTTGCATCAACCAAAAGCAATGCGCCTTCACATGCGGCTAATGCACGACTAACTTCATAGCTAAAATCTACGTGGCCTGGCGTGTCAATTAAATTCAATGTGTAAATGCCATCCTCAACGGCATTTGGGTTTGTTGTTTTTTTATATGGATAGTTAATTTGAATGGCATGACTTTTAATGGTGATGCCTTTCTCTCTTTCCAAGTCCATATCATCTAGAACCTGCGCCTGCATTTCTCTCTCTCCAACAGTGTTGGTGGTTTGCAATAAACGATCAGCCAAGGTACTTTTTCCGTGATCAATATGGGCAATGATGCAAAAATTTCTAATTTTCTTCATGGGCTACTTTACACTTTGAGTAAACAAAAATAGGTCATTTTAAATGGAAAATTCCAATTCATATTGCCATTTGTATATTTTCTTGTTTGTCTCTTAAAAGCTAATTTTTTCTATCAACCAATTAACTAATCAAAACAGTTTATTAAACAAGGTTTTATTCAATCGCAAAATTAAAAAAGCCACCCTTATGGATGGCTTTTTTAATGAAAATATTATTGATTAATTTTTGATAAATGAAGCAACAATTTGATTTGATCCGGAAATTTTAATGAAATAATTTCCTACAGGTAATTTATTTACGTTAATCTGAATGTTGTTATTACCAGAGACTAATGTTGCATTTTGAGAAAATACATTTTTACCAGTTGCATCACAAACCATTAAACGTACATTTTCTTTAACAGTAGATGCAATGTTTACATTTACAAAATTTTGAGCAGGATTAGGACTAACAAAATTCAATGTGTATGTGTTTGTATTATCACCTTTGATAAATACTATAGCACTTAATTGATTTCTGTTATCTGATCCCAATTGATTCAATCTGTAATATTTAGCTTGACCTAAAGTTGTATTGTCTACAAAATTGTAACTAAGCACATTGTTGCTATTTCCGTTAACTGCTTTTGAAACTACATATCCAATTTTAATAAATGATCTTCCATTATTAGATTGTAATACTTCAAAACCATTGTTATTTGTTTCACTAGATGTGCTCCAAGTTAACTCGTTGCCAACTTTAGTTTTTGAACCTTTGAAACTTAATAAAGTTACAGGAGTTGTATTAGTGATATATATTGTCACCGAATCAGTAACCAATCCACAAGTTGTACTATTAGCTTCTAGTGCTAAAACTGCAAACCCTGCAGATATTTCACTAGCACTTGGCGTATATACTGCATTTAAATTTGAATTATCTGGAGCAAATGTTCCAGTTCCTAAAGTCCAAGTAGCTGTAGAATAATCACTTGTTACAACACCCGCTAAAGTAGCTGAGCTGGTATCTGTAATAACTTGGTCTGCTCCCGCATCTACAACAGAAGGATTAATAATGGTTAAATTTAAAGTTTGTGTAGAATCACAACCTGTTGCATTTGTTGAAATGAAATTATAAGTTCCACTAGCTGTATATAAATTTTCATTCCATTCATAGCTACCACAAGCAGTGATAGTGGTAGTACTAGTAGTAGGTCTGCAAGTTGTTGTGTAATTTATATCAACTACACTAATATATCCGAAACTGCTAGCTGCTTGTACCCTAACATCAAAAATCTGTTCTGTTTTTCCAGTTATTAAAAATGTTGCTGCTCTATTAAAGTCTGCATTGTTAGTAGCATCGTAAGATTTCCAAGTTGAAGATTCTGATGTTTTTATTTCAATGATTCTTGGCACATTGATTGCTTTAGATCCCCAGAATTTAAAATTGTATGTTTTCGATGGATCTAACCCTGCAAATTTCCATTGACCATTTGTAGCACTAGGGTGAGCAAATACATAATCTGCAGTAGCTGAAGCTACATAATCACCAATAGCACCAACACCATTAGGGAATTCTGTATTTGTGTTTACGGCTAATCCTCCAACGTTAAACGTACCATCAATTCTATTAACAACTTCCATTGAAATGCCTGTTGAAACATTGTTTGTATTAATTGCATCTGTAATTTTAACTCCGTTTGTACCACTTGTAACATTATTCCAATAGTTGCTATTTTCATCTGGAGAAGCAGTAGTAGAAGTTGACCTTCCAAAATCAAATAAGATTCTAGCACCAACTTGAATCATTACAGTATCTAAAGAAATTGCACCATTGTTATCAGTTACAGATAATTCAAATTGATATACCCCTCCAACAAGATTGTTAATTACAGTGGTTGCAGAATTTGGAGACGCAATATTATAAGAATTTGGTCCAAGAATTTTTCTCCAGCTGTATGCGATAATTGTTCCATCAGGATCAACAGAACTTGCTCCGCTTAAACTTGTTGAATTTGTAGGCAATACCAAAGAAATATCATTACCTGCATGTGCTACAGGACTGATGTTTGGTGAATTGGTACTATCATATTTCATGATATCTATTAAACCAATATAACCAAATGTACTACCAGATTTTACACGAATATCAAAAATCATTTCACTTGTTCCACTAAATACAAATACAGCAGCCCTGTTGAAATCTGTGTTTCCTTGTGCTTCGTAAGATTGATAAACACTCTCCTCTTCACGTTTGATTTCTATTTCTTTTGAAGATAAATCGCCTGTTCTACTCCCCCAAAACTTCACCGTATAAACTGACCCTGAATCCAATCCGGTTAATTTCCATTTTCCGTTTGTTCCAGAATTATGTGCAAAAGCATAATCAGTAGTTGCTGAGTTTGGATAATCTCCTACTGCACCTGTAGTATTTGCTGTATTAACACCAAATCCAGCGATGTTAAAAGTACCATCTATTCTGTTTACAACTTCAAATCCCAAAGAATTCAAGATATTATTTGTAGTAACAGAACTTGTCAATTTAACGCCATTATTTGCTGAAATAACATTATTCCAATAATTATTATTGACATCAGGAGACGCTGTTGTAGCGCTTCCAAAGTCTATTAAAATTCTAGTGCTTAAGGTTACAACAACTGTATCTTTTTGAACATTTGATAAATCATCTGTAACGGTTACTTCAAATGAATACGCCCCTTCAACTAAATTTGATACAGAAACAGTTGATGTATTTTCATTCGACAGCGTATATACACTTGGGCCAACTATTTTAACCCAGCTATATCCAGTAATGTTACCAGTTGAGTTAGCCACTGCAGTAATTGAAGTACTATTTTGAGGCAAAACAAGTGAAACATTTGCACCTGCATTTACAGTTAAATTTCCACTTTGAGCTTTTGTAAAGTTGCTAAACGTTGAAAATAACATTGTAACTAAAATAAGTCTACCCAATTGAGTAATAAATTTTTTCATTTTTAAATTATTTTTTTAATTGAATTGTTATGCAAAGTAATAAATAAATGTGAAATTTATACTAAGGTCTTGCCTTATTTAAAAA
This sequence comes from Chitinophagaceae bacterium, assembly GCA_027489035.1. Lineage (GTDB taxonomy): Bacteria > Bacteroidota > Bacteroidia > Chitinophagales > Chitinophagaceae > Ferruginibacter. The sequence goes on along the minus strand of JAIYAN010000015.1, from coordinate 319,246 downwards.
TAAAATTTTATTATTTTCAATGATTTGCATGTCATGAATGTCAATAACACCATCACCATTCATATCATTTTTTAGATACCCATATTGCAGGTTTTTTGAATTATTTTCTATTAGTTGTAAATCATCTGAATTTATCGTTCCATCTTGATTTACATCTCCTGAAAAAAGAGCATATTTACCTGGAGAAATATATTTCATTGGAACATTATTACCATTGCTGTATGCTTTTGATAAATTATTACTGAAATCATAGGTTGTGCTAGATAATAATCTAACCGTATTCGCACTCCAGGTTTCTAAACTATTTTTGTGTTTAATTGAAATATAATAATACCCACCTGATAAATTAGTCGGTAATGATATAGTTGCGAATCCATTTTTGTTTATTAGTGTGTTAATAGAAAATGTAGGTATTGACTCTACTAAGTCATCAGGATGCCAAATCTCAATGCTAATGTAATCAACAATACTTGAGTCCGTTATCTGATTTAAATTAAACAAAACTGGGTTCATTTGCGAAGTTGAACTATTATAATATCCTTCTAAAATAGCCTTTACTGTAAATGTAAATGCTTGACAAGATGCCAATGAAATATTTAACGTAGCTATTGAGTCGCATCCCAAATAATTAGTAAGTGTTTGATTGTATGTCCCAACTGCATAGTAATTGGTGCCATTCCAATTGTATGGGAAATTATAGGAACAAATCGAAACATTGGTTGTACTATAAGTTATTGAAGAAGTGTCACATGCCACCACAATTGAAATCGTATCTCGAGCAATATTATTTTTGCTATCAGATACCAATAATTCGAATTGATAAGTACCCTTGATTAAATTAGTAACTTGGTTCGATAAACTTGAGGCATTAGAAAAAAGATATGATGTAGGGCCTGAAATTTGATTCCAAGTTACAGATGAAATGGTTGCGTTGGTACTTGTAGCAACAGCTTGTAAATGACAACTTGATGTGGGCAAATTCAATGTTACATCATTGCCCGCATTTACGGTTAATATTCCTAGATATCTTTTTGCAAGGCTATCTAAAATACATTCTCGCTTTAATCGATTATAAAACTCCTCATGACCTGCATTATTTACATGCACATTATCGAAATAATATTGACTTGCAATGGTACCTTCTTCTGTTGCAATTCCATCCCAAAAATCAACCGCCTTATCTCCAAAACGAGTAAGCACCCAGGTTCTAAAGTCTCTGAGATTGGTCATTTGCGATGTGTTTAAGAAAAATCTTGGTTGACTTGTTGTAACCCAAACTGGAATATTTAGCGAATCGGCAATAAGCATTGTAGCTTCAAAATTTGCTTGTTGTTCATCCAATGTATAATTATTTGCTGCATCATTTGATGGCATATTTATAATTATAGCATCTGGATTATCTAATAAAGCATTTGTAATATTAAATTCTGTATTGGGATATGGCCTATTTTCCGGTGGTATGTACCCTGTTGGTCTTAAGTTATGATACGTTCTATAACCAGGAATGCCATAATTAATAATGTTGTTTAAAGGATTTTTTCTTTTAATATAAGCTCGATATTTTGAAACAAAACTACTATCGGTAGAACTAGCTCCTGTTCCAAAAGTTGTTGAAGAACCCAAAATGACTATTCTCCAAGGTCTATTGCAATTGACCACATCTGAATCCCCAGCATGGACTTTAAAGGCAATGAAGATGGTTACTAAGAGAAGAAGCGTTTTCATTTGTAATTTTAAACAATTAATTTTTATTCACTTTAGCCTTTTTAAATCTTCAAATAATTAAATTAATGAAGCAAAAAAAATGTTTCAATTCAATAACCACATTCAACATCAAAAAACACCAATCAATGTTGGTTTAAGATGTTGTGGATTTCAAATAGAATTTAAAGGAAAATGATTTTAAATTGGAATCTTGGATTAATACAAAATATAGATACGGAAAATACTTTTAAATAATTATTTCAATTCTAATACAAATATAATATTGATTTTTTTTCTATCATAATTATTTGTCCATTAAATTATATTTTTTTTGCGTTGAAGGGAATTAAAAAAAATATCGACAAGATAGACAATTGCCCAAATGGTGAAATATCCATTAATAACCAATTAAACAGATGAAAAGCAATTAGAAAAATACCGATTAACTTATCGTACTTTTTGGTAAAAAAACCAATAAACGTTGATATTTCAAAAATAATGGCACCAAATAAAAGCAATTGTGCCATGTTTTTGTAATTCACTAAATAGCTGTTTATCAAGGTTCTTACACCCAAATTATGCTCAATAAAATATGGCAAAAATTGTTGGGTTAAAATATTACCTAGATGATTGGTATTGAAAACCCCATCCCCCAAAAATTTAAAAATAGCTGATGATGTGTAATAAAACAAAATCCAATAACGTAGTGCTTCAAAAGCAAACATTTTGTTTTTTTCGGACTTAAACATTAAAGGAAATAAAACCAAAACAAATCCAGATTGAAAATTTCGATGTCCGAGATAACCGGTAAGGGTTACATAATACAAAATCAATAAAAAAAAGGTAAATCCTATCCATTTTTTGTTGAATTTTATGAGCGCAATCAAAAGAAATCCTAATGTAGCAAAATCTAATATTAATGCTATTAATGGATATTTAATAATGGTTTGAGGAATTAACAGACCGTAAAAAATCCAATATAATGGATCTACGCCAATATTAAAATAAGGCGCATTGCTAAATGAAGTATAACCAACCCCCGAAATCTCAAAAATCAAAAACTCAATAAATACCAATAAAATCAATTGTTTGGCAAAATCAGTTCGAAGAGTTGTCAAAAATTTATTCATCATTTTGAGTTTTAGTTGAACACAAAACGTTTGAATCTAGAACTACCGCCATTCCATTTTCAATTTCTACCTTATATTTTACCAATTCAAAATAATCATTTGGTTGAACCTGTATTCTAGCATAAGATGCGTACCAAGTTGCCCAAGTTTTAAAATCCCCTACATTGGGCGTTAAAGCTTTTTTTATTTTTGAGTTCTGTTTTTTATTTTTTATTTTTTCATCAATGTAAATACTTAAATAATTATTTTGATGTTGGTTTAAATAGCCAGCATATTTTGTTACGGATTGTTCTAAAAAATCCTTTTTCCAATACATAAATTGCGTATAATTAATGCGCTGTCCATTTAATTTTATATAATAACAACTGGTTTCTATATTTTGCGAATTACTGTACATGTTGTTGTATGGAAACATAGCCATGTCCATTTTTTTATACAAACACAAGAAATAAATTACTATATATAAAATCACAACTGCAAAAGCCCATTTGCTGTGTTTTAATAATTTGTATAGAAAAGTTGAACTCATTTAATTTTTTGGAGCTTCGTTTTTTACAAACTGTTTTTTTAAATCGAACAATAAAAATAGAAATACGAATACATAAGCTGATGAGCTAATAATCGCCGCGGAGTTAACGCCATATTTAGGAATCAGCAAATAATCTAAAAATAAAACCAAGCACAGTCCCAATAAATCGCCAATAAAAATCTTTTTGATATTTCCGTTATTGATATAAATGGCATTGATTAAAGTAAGCAATCCCAAACCTACAAAACCAGGCATTAAAATAAACATGAGTTGATACATTTCTCCAAAAGAAGCGCCAAAAATTAAAGGATATATGATTTGACCAGTTCCAATTAAAATCAAAGCGGCAACGCAAATCAGCAATGCATAAGGTTTAATCATTTTCATCCAAGCCTTATAATCAGAACCAATTTTTTCAGTGCTTACAAAAGGAAGCAAAGTTGAACTGATGATTGAAGAAAAGTAAATAAAATATTGTCCAATTTTACCGCATTGTACATAATTACTTAGCGTAACAACATCGCAATATTTAGCAACAAAAAAATTATCAACCCTTAGAAAACAAAAATAAATTACTGAAGAAACCATGATAAAAAAACCATGTTTATAAAAAGAACGCCAATTAATATCGGGACTTATTTCGTGAATCTTATGATTGCTTTGCAATAAAAAAATTAGACCTTGTAAAAAATACAAAGTCCCAAAACCTAGACTAATTATCGCTATCAATTGGGGATGATTGGGTGTTGCAAAAAAATACAAGAAAAACAGAAAAATGACATTTGTAATAACCAATACCAAATTTTGAAAATTAAACTTTTTAATGGATGTCAATAAGCCTTGAAAAAGTATCATCATTAAGTTTCCGACGCCCATCAAACATAATCCAAACCAGGGTTGATGTAAATACAATTCAATTTTATTAAAAAATAAACTGACAAAAACAATTAAGCAAACAGCGAAGAAAACAGTAGCTTGAATTAGCTTTTTACGAATGATTTGATACAATGCATTCTCTCGTGAAACCCAAGCAATTGCTGAATAATCGAGTCCAAAGCTGAATACAAAAGCAATTGTATTCATGATGTATAATTCATTAAAATAAATCCCACTAAAATTTGCACCTACCCTTCTTACAATCAGCACATTTATACAAAAAACGATGAAATGATTCAACAGTTTTCCTGCAATATTTTGCTTGATTATGGCATTTATTTTTTTCAATTTTTTTTGCTTATTTTTTCAATGTGCTAATAATTGCTGCAAATTCCGTAGCAACTAAACTGGCACCTCCTACTAATCCACCATCAACATCTGGTTTTCCAAAAATGTCTGCCGCATTAGATGCTTTAACACTACCACCATATAAAATCGAAACCGAGTTTGCTATTTCGGCGCCGTATTTTTGGGCTATGACTTGGCGGATATGTGCATGCATCTCTTGGGCCTGATCGCTACTCGCGGTTTTGCCTGTACCTATTGCCCATATTGGTTCGTAGGCGATTATAAATCCTTTCATTTGTGCTTCAGACAAATGAAACAAACTTTCTTTTAATTGAATTTCTACAAAATCATTTTGAGTATTTGCCTCTCGAATTTCCAAAGGTTCGCCACAACAAAAAATAGGTTTGATGTTAAATTCAAAAGCACGATTGATCTTTTGAGCTAAGGTTTCATTGCTTTCGAAATAATATAATCTGCGTTCACTGTGTCCGATTATGGCATAATTGATAGAGATTCCATTCAACATTTCAGCGCTGGTTTCTCCTGTGAATGCACCATTGGTTGTAGATGCTATATTTTGTGCAGCAACTTCTACATGAGACGTATTAATTTGTTGTTTAACAGGAATTAAATAAGGGAAAGGAACTGCCAATAACACTTGTTGATTTTCAGCAATTGAAAAGTTTTGATTTTGTAGATCAGTTACCAATTTTTCGGCCTGAGTCAGACTTAAATTCATTTTCCAATTGGCTGCAGCTATTTGTTTACGCATGGTTTAAATTTTGATGTATGTTTTTTAAAATGTCAATTTCTTGATTTGTGATTTCTTGTTGTTTAGATTGTTTCCATTTTTGAATATCTACAATTGCTTTATCGATATTATACATTTCATTACCCCAAGTAAAATTAGGGACAAATTTAGGTGGCATTTCGTTACCAAAAATATTGCAAGAAACACCCACAACGGTACCTGTGTTAAATGATGTATTTATGGCAGTTTTGCAATAATCCCCCATAATCAAACCTGCTTTAATTCCAGCTTCTATATTTTTTTTATGTTGAGAGAGTTGCATTTTCACTGGGCTGAAATTATTTTTCACATTGCTATTGGTGGTGCCCGCACCCAGATTACACCAAGAGCCAATTACACTATCGCCCAAATATCCATCGTGCGCCTTGTTGCTATAGTCAAATATCACTGAGTTTTTTATTTCGCCTCCTACTACACTTTGTTTTCCGATAGATGTTGCGCCATAAATTTTAGCACCCATTTTCACCACCCCATATTCGCCTAATGAAAACGGACCTCTAATCATTGCACCTTCCATAATTTGTGCTCCTTTAGCAATATAAATAGGACCAGTTGAGGCGTTTAAAATACAATGAGAAATTTGTACATCTTTCGAAATAAACACCTCTTGCGCATTAATCACTTGAACCGTTTCTGGAATTTCTTGCAGATGATTTTCTTTAGTAATTAATTTAAAATCCATTCTTAAAGCCCAATCATTGAGTTGAAAGATATGCCAAGGATATTTTATGATTTTTATTGAATCTTCTTCTTCAATGGGAAAACCATTTTTACTTTTATCAATAATTATTTGAAAATTATCAACTGTAGGAATTATTGCTGCGTTTATAACAACAGCATTTTCTTGAGAATTTGAAATTGTAGCAACACCTTCAAGAAGCTTTTCCCATTTTTCTCTGATGGAAAATATACCAATATTAATATCTGCAACATGCCTTGTTAATGAAAAAGGAGTCAAATTTTCTTTAACATGTGTATCATCTAAATAAATGTTCATTGAGATAAAAATAAGCCAATTAGTTGAATTGGGGAAAAGCAGAATAAAATTGATGTAGGAAGCATCCAAAACGTTTGGCGTTTGGCGTTAAATGCTCGAAACGGAATGAAATACGCTCCAACTTCCAGTATCCTGATAAATTAAACGTATAAAAAATCCCGATGAAAACTCACCGGGATTGTAATAATATTTAAAGCTTGACTTATTTTGCTTTTTTCTCGTAACGCTTTTTAAATTTGTCGATACGACCTGCTGTATCCACCAATACGTTTTTACCTGTATAAAATGGATGTGAAGTATTTGAAATCTCCAATTTAATTACTGGATATTCTTGTCCGTCTCCTTCGAAAACAATCGTTTCGTTGGTATGCGCTGTAGAGCGACTTAAAAAAGTTGTACCATTACTCATGTCTTTAAATACAACTGGTCTGTAATTTTTTGGATGAATTTCTGCTTTCATTTTTTATAGTTTTGTGTACGGATTTTGCCGTACTGATTAATTTAGGAATGCGAAACTAATGCTTTATTCCTTAAAATGCGCATTTTTCTTTTTATTTTTTAGGCTAACTAGCTTTTCATATTTACATATTGCAATGCAATGCCTAAATCCCAGCCTTTGCTCAGTGCTATTACTTCTTGTAAATCATCAATTTTCTTTCCAGTAATTCTAATAATATCGTCCATAATTGCTGCTTGTACTTTAATGCCGCTGCCTTTTATCAATTTCACGATTTTCTTCGCATCTTCTTGCTTTATTCCATTACGTACAGGCACTTCCTTTTTTGTTATTTTTCCACTTATAAAAGGCGTTTTACTTAAGTCATATACTTCAGCAGCTAATCCTTGTTTCATACTTCTGCTGATTAGTACATCTACAATTTGCTCAATTTTCATGTCGCTATCCGCTTCCAGATTTACTTTGAAATCTTTTTTATTCAATTCTATTAGTACATGTGCACCTTTAAAATCGAATCGATTGGTGATTTCTTTATTCACCACATTTACGGCATTATCTAATGTTTGAAGATCAACTTTACTTGTAAAATCAAATGATGGCATAGTTTTTTATTTTATGATCAAGAATTTATTTCTGGTTTGGGATTTAGTTTTTTCGCAAATAACATCAATAATACCCCTATACCAATTAAGGCAAGGGCGATTATTTCGGCTTGTGTAAGTTGATATTTGTACCTGATGTTTACGCGCATCATTTCGATGAGGTACCTCTCTGTTCCATTGAGTAAAAGATATAAGCCAAACATAAAATATGGCGTTTTTATCTTCTTTCTGTTCAACCACATGATTAAGAATAAAACACTGCAAATAATAGTTTCATATAAAGGGGTTGGAAATACCGGCGAAGGCAACACCCGATTGTGTTCATCTGTGATATTTGGCATTAAAACCCCATCTTTATTTACATTTTGGGCGTAGTTATTGGCGAACAAAAAAGTTGGTAAAAATGAAGGCCCTTTTACAGATTTGTGTGGTACATCTTTTAAAGAAGGATAAACCCTATCAGTAACATAAATTTGATTGTTACCTTCAATTAGCATGCCTTTTAGAAAATAGGTTGAATCCCTATCAAGCATTTGCTCAAAATCACCTGACTTTGCAATTGTGACCTTCCCATTTGCATCATTCACATAAGCACTGTTATAAATACCCCAATCGCCATCTCCAGAAACATGACAACCGATTCGACCAATGGCATAGGCGATCATTAATGCTGGTGCAGCAGCGTCCATCAAATGTTTAAGTTTGATGCGCTTTTGGTAAGCATAAGTTAGAATAGCAATGGTAGCTAAAATCAAACCTCCATAAAAAGTAAGTCCGCTTTGCGAGAAAAGATGCTGAATTGGGCTTTCCCAAAACTCATCCCAATGTTCTAAATTATCGAAAAGCTTCGCCCCTAAAATCCCAAATATCAAACCAAGAACAATGATGTCGCCTACTCTATCGTGCGGCCAAACCCTTATGACGCGTTTTTCTGGAGAAGCAAGTTTTTGTTTGTTTTTTTCACTCCATTTCAAATAAAGCAAAAATGCACCTAAAGCTAAGCCTGTAAGTACATTACCTTGACTAGAAAATATGTATTCTTGGGGAGATATTTCAGTAGGTTTGCTTAAAAATATTCCACCAACTTTATACCCAAAAATGAATCCAAGTAAACCATTGGTTAATAATTCAGTTATACCTGCTGGCTTACCTACCTCAATTGTTTCTTCTTTTGGTAACAGCAACCCAAGTTTTTCTTTTCTTTTTAGTTCTGCTGTAAGCACCCATGCGGCTACTAAAAAAGCAACAGCAACCATTAAACCAAACGTGTTTAAAAAGCTTAAGCTATGCCATTCTACTCCAAACCAATCTTTAAAAACATAATACAAATTGGGATACATGCGATATCAAGGTTTAATGATTTAGAAAGATAACAATAAAATTAATTGCAATGTGTGTCAAATGCGCCCATTAAGTTTTCCGCAATCATTTGTGCACTTCTGCCTTCTATGTTATGTCTTTCAATAAAATGAACCAATTGTCCATTTTTAAACAAAGCAATTGCTGGTGAAGAAGGTGGATAAGGCATAAGATGTTGTCTTACTTGATTAACTGCTGCAATATCAAAACCTGCAAAAGTAGTGGTGATATTCGTTGGTTTTTTTGCTGCATGTTGAACTGCCATCAATACACCTGGTCTAGCGGTACCTGCGCTACAACCGCAAACGGAGTTAATCATCACTAAAGTTGTTCCTTCGGTAGACAATACATTTTCTACATCTTCTGGACTTAATAATTCTTGAAAACCGTTTTCGGTTAACTCTTCTTTCATTGGTATTACAATCTCTGCTGGATACATACGATAAGGTTTAAGGTTTAATGGTTTAAGGTTTAATGGTTTAAGGTTTAATGGTTTAAGGGTTAAATGGTTTAATGGTTTAATGGTTGTATATGATTTGTTGTTTTTTGTTTGGTGTTTGGTGTTGTTTATTTTGTATCACTCAAAGTTCGAAAAGTTGTAAGGATTCAAGGCGAAAATGAATCTTACCTTAAACCATTAAACAATTAAACCAGCGAAGCGAATTAAACTTTTTTTATTGTTTGTTTCGCGCAAAGCTAGCAAAGGTACAAAGGCCGCAAGGGAATGTACTTCCACCATTAAACCCTTAAACTGTTAAACAAGCGAAGCGAATTAAACTTTTTTTGTTTACTGTTTATTTTTGGAACTTACTGCTTCCTCTAGTACCCCAAAATCTTCAACATACTTTGAGCCGTTTGTTCTTTTGCGTAAACCCAATCTACCAACTTACCGTTTTTATCATGTCCGATAATGATGTGTTTGGGAGATGGAATCATACAATGTTTTATACCTCCGTAACCACTGATTTGATCTTGGTATGCACCGGTATGGAAAAATCCAACATACAATGGTTCGGGGTCATCACCTAATTTAGGCAGAAACACCTCATTGATATGCTCCTCCGAATCGTAATAATCATGGCTATCGCAGGTGATACCGCCCAAAACTACCCGATGATATTCATTGTCCCATTTATTGATCGGCAACATCAAAAATTTCTCTCCAATTCCCCATGTATCAGGTAAAGTAGTGATGAAAGACGAATCAATCATATACCAAGTTTCACGGTCATTCTGCATTTTTTGTCCGATTACACTGTAAATGTGCGCCATACTCTCCCCTACGGTATAGCTACCAAATTCTGTAAAGATATTTGGCATCGGTACTTTATTTCTGGTACACGCCACTTTAATATTCCTAACAATTTCATTGATCATGAATTGATAATCGTACTCAAAACCAAGTGAGTGTTTGATTGGGAATCCACCACCGATATTGATTGAATCCAATTCTGGACAAATCTTTTTTAATTGGCAATAGAGGTTGATTACTTTATTTAATTCACTCCAATAATAGATATCATCTTTTATACCTTTATTCAAAAATATGTGCAACATTTTCAATTGAAAACGATGCTCATTTCCTTCAATTTTATCTACATAAAACTCCAAAATATCTTTAGCTCTAATGCCCAAACGAGATGTATAAAAAGGGAAATTAGGTTCTTCTTCAGCTGCCACACGAATCCCTAAATTGAATGGCGCTTTTACCGATTTGATATATGCTTTTAATTCTTCTTTATTATCTAAAATAGGAACAACGTTTTTAAATCCGCTGTTAATCAATCCTGCGATACGCTGTGTATAAGGCTTTTGTTTATACCCATTACAGATGATAAAAATGTCTTTGTTTATTTTTTTCTTTTCGTATAGTTTCTTAATGATATCAATATCATAGGCATACGATGTTTCGAGATGAATATCGTTTTTCAAGGCCTCTTCCACTACAAAAGAGAAGTGTGAACTTTTGGTACAGTAACAATAATTGTATTTACCTGTGTACTTATGTTTTTTAAACGCAGCAGCAAACATATCTTTTGCCTTTTTGATTTGCATGCCAATTTTTGGAAGGTAGCTCAATTTAAGCGGCGTGCCATATTTATCAATCAAGGCTTTAATATCCTGATTATTATATTGTAGATAATCACTTACTAATTTATAATCAGGTTGAGGGAAATTAAATGTTTGATCAACCAGATCTTTGTACGTGTTATTCATTCCATCATTAAGGATTCTAGACAAGGGCGTAAATTTTTATTGGCAAAGATATCAAATGCGTGTTGAATTACCCTAGATTTTACAAGCGAAATTTCCAAATCAAAATCTGGGTTAAAAATAAAATCCGGATACAATCATGCATCCGGATTTAAAAAAGTTAACGTATAAATATTACTTAACTGAGTCTACTAATTTTTTGAACGATTCTGGTTCGTTCATAGCTAGATCAGCCAATACTTTACGATTCAAATCGATGTTCTTTTGAGCCAATCTGTTGATGAATACGCTGTAAGTCATACCTTCTGCACGAACTGCAGCGTTGATACGAGCAATCCATAATGTGCGATATTCACGCTTCTTTAATTTACGGCCAACATAAGCGTATGTTAAACCTTTCTCCATTACGTTTTTCGCAACGGTATATACATTTTTACGTTTGCCGTAATATCCTTTAGCGGCTTTTAAAATTCTTTTTCTGCGAGCTCTACTGGCTACTGCATTTACTGAACGTGGCATATTTTAATTTTTTAAAAAGTTAATGGTTTGATGAAAATTACAATGGGATATTATTTCATTCCCAATAAACGTTTTACAAAACGCATGTTTGAATCAGCAACGGTACCGTCGATACGCATATTACGTTTACGCTTTGTTGATTTTTTTGTAAGGATGTGTCTTTTGAACGCTTTTTGAAATGTAATTTTACCTGAACCGGTAACTTTGAAGCGCTTTTTTGCGCTACTGTTGGTTTTAACCTTTGGCATTTTATAACTTTTATTCGTTACTCCCTGCTGGCGTTCCGAACAGACGGAAACTTATGGAGCCTTGTGGGAAATGTCGAAATTTTCATTTCGGAGCGCAAATATAGGGTATTGGGTTGGGAATTCTGGTATTATTGGGGAGTTTTTTTTGAAAAGATAGAGGTTTTTGAGGTTTGAGAGGTTTGAGAGGCTTGAGAGGCTTGAGAGGCTTGAGAGGTTTGTGAAGTTTGTGAAGTTTGTGAAGTTTGTGAGGTTTGTGAGGTTTAAAAGGTTCAATAAGTCCAATGGGTTCAAAAGGTAGATTGTATTCCATTTATTAGCAAATTCTTCTAATCAAAAAAGCTTTGCGACTTTGCGGCCAATAATGGCACCGGTTTGTAACCGGTGTCTGTAAATGGTTTTCAAATACAATAAAACCCTGTATTTTAAATTTCTGGTTTTTAACCGGTGTTAAAATTAATAAATATAATTACCCTCCCCCACGGTTGAAACCGTGGACTATTGCAAATGTCGTTAATATAGAAATTGCAAAATATTGGACCCTAATGTTGAAACAAATTCCAATTCCTTATTCTTTATTTTTAATTCCTTATTTGTTATTTAACCCTTCCTCTTTGTTTTGGTTGAAAATTTTAAACCCCTTCTAAAACATCTCAAACCTCACAAACCTCAATAACCTCTCCCCCCTAAACAAACTTCACTCTAACTAAACAAACATCAGCGTTTTTTCATCTCGTTTTTTATTATCCATTCTACTTTGTGGCCCTAAAAAAACATTATGAAAAAACATTTATTCCTTTCTTTTTTGTCAGCAATGACATTTGTTTCAAGCCTTGTGGCGCAATCCAATACTACCAGAAATTGCGGTACTATGGAACATTTAAAAAAACAGCAATTACAAGATCCAACGTTAAAATCTAAAATGGATTTGATTGAGGCTCAAACGGCAAACTTTGTTAAAAACGCCAATCTTAACAAAACCTCCGCTGCCGTAGTAACCATTCCCGTTGTGTTTCATGTGATTTATGCCACAACAGCAGAAAACATTACGGATGCAAAATGTATCGAACAACTCAATCAGCTAAATCTTGATTTTGCAAAACTCAACAGAGACACTAATTTAATTCCTGCAGTGTTTAGAAATTTCGCTGCCGATACAAAAATTCAGTTTTGTTTGGCACAACGTGACCCAAACGGCGCTGCTACCACAGGAATTATTCATAAAGCAACTACCGTTACTACATTCAATTTCGATGACAAAGTAAAATACACCGCTTCAGGTGGAAATAATGCTTGGCCCGCAAATAGTTATTTAAATATTTGGTCTTGCAATTTAGGAAATGGACTATTGGGTTATGCTCAATTTCCTGGCGGAGCAAATGCAACGGATGGTGTTGTATTACTTTATTCTTCTGTTGGCAGTATGAATTCTCCGGGAACTGCAACGCCCTATCATTTGGGACGAACCGCTACGCATGAAGTTGGTCATTGGCTAAACCTTCGTCATATTTGGGGTGATGCCAATTGCGGTGATGATTTTGTAAATGACACGCCCACACAACAAACCTCGAATTCCGGTTGTCCTGCTTTTCCACATATTACTTGCAGTAACGGAGCTAACGGAGATATGTATATGAATTATATGGACTACACCAATGATGCATGTATGAATATGTTTACTGCGGGACAAACCACCAGAATGAATGCATTGTTTGCTTCTGGTGGAGCGCGTTCTAGTTTAACCACTTCATTGGGATGCACACCTGTTGCAACATGTAATGTACCAACCGGTTTATTTGCAGCATCATATTCTTCAACAACTGCTTCTTTGGGTTGGGCAGTATCAACTGGAGCAGTAAGTTATAATATTCAATATAGAAAAACAGGGACAACCAACTGGGTAATAACTTCTAGCACGACAAACAATATCGTTTTATCTGGATTAACACCATCAACGATTTATGAATATCAAGTTCAAACAGTATGCGCATCAGGAATAAGTTCGTTTAGCAATTCAACAAACTTTGCCACCATAGCTTCAAGTGGATGCTCAGATGTTTACGAACCTAACAATACATCAGGAACATCAAAAACGATTCCTATAAATAATTCTATAACTGGTTTGATAAACACAGCATCAGATGCAGATTGGTATAATTTTAGAACAACAGCCCCAAATACAAATGTCAAAATAAACCTTTCCGATCTCGCTGCTGATTATGATGTGGTACTATACGATTCGCTTTTAAATGTAATCGGAAGCGCATCAAATACATCAACCACAGCAGAACAAATCATTGCAAACACAACCTTGGCAAGAAAGTATTTTGTAAAAGTGAATGGCTTTAATTATTTGAATTTGGCAGCGTATAATTTTTCAATTGGAACTTCATCTGCAATAGTACCAACAGCTAAAATTAGTGTTTCACCAATAACAACAGGCAACAACAATGGAACTACAACTTTGATAACAAATGCTTCTGCTTCATCATCATACACAGGCGCTTCGGGAACTTTCAATGCGGGAGCTGCGTCACGAATTGGAACTTTAAATACAGCCGCATCTGGCAGCGCGTATTTTCAATTTACCATTACGCCCAATATAGGAAACTCAATTTCTATTACTGGAATAAATTTTGGTTCTAGATCAACAAGCACAGGACCTAAAGCATACGCAATTAGAAGCAGTATAGATAATTACACGACAACTATCGCAACAGGAACTTTAACCAATACATCAGCATGGGCTTTAAAATTGAATAGTGTGAATATTTCTGCAGCTATAGGAACTGCTATAACATTCCGAATTTATGGCTATAATGGAACGGGTTCAAACATTGCAAATACAGCAAACTGGCGGATTGACGACCTTTCTGTTTTAGGTAGTTCAAATGGATTTAATGCATCCAGTTGTTATAATTTAAATATTAGTACAGGATCGACCAATTTCAAATACAATTTAAGCAATGACAATTCAAGCGTTTCGATTTATCCCAATCCTGCTCATCAAATTGTAAATGTAGACTTTACAACTAATCATGCAAGTCCTTTACGTATAATGGTTTTAGACCAATTGGGAAGAATGATCATTAATAAAAATACAAATACGGTACAAGGGAAAAATACAATACCGATATACGTTAGCCGCTTGCAAAAAGGATTCTACTTTTTGAAAATCAATTGTAATTCGAATAGCTCAACACATAAGTTTATGGTGGAGTAATTGATGCAAAATTGACTGCTTTCGAAAAAATATTTAAAAAACAAGTTGTCTTTTTGAACTGCTTTAAAAATCTTTTTTTAGAATTCAAAAAGTGAAATATTATTAAAACAAAAAACAAATGAATATCAACTTGTCTTTTTATTAAAAAACAATAAATTTGTAATAGAAATGCCAAAAATATATGAGTATTTCGGATTGATTTTCTTGTTCTATTCTAATGACCATCTTCCAATTCATGTACATGTTAAATCTGATGATTGCGAGAGTAAATATATTTTAGAGTTTCAAGATGGGAAATTAGTAGATATTATTCAATTGAAAACAAAATCACCATTAAACGAAAGACAGAATAGAGATAGTTTAAAATTTATAAATAAATATCATAAGCAAATATCCGTAAAATGGCACGCGTTTTTTGTATTGCATAAATCGCCAAAATGCCGGAAGATAACAACGAAAATTAAGTAACATGAAGGTAACATCAGCAAAATACATTGATAATTACATGGTGGAATTAATATTTGATGACAAAAAAATAAATGTCATTAATTTTTTGCCCGTAATAAAAAGCAATCCTGTTTGTAAAAAATATCTGGATGTTACAAAATTTAAAAAATTTAAATTAGACCAAGGCAATATTGTATGGGGGAAAAATTGGGATATGATTTTCACAATAGAAAGCTTGTACAATAATACATTGAAATAGGTAATACTAATTTGAATTATTCATTAGTCCAGAATTATCTGGTAGAATGCCGATGTGGTAACTGTTCCTGATAATTTCATTTCAAAAGCAATTAAAATAAAAGCCGTTTATTATGAAAACAAATAACAACATCAAAACGCTTGATCAACATATTGAAGAACAATATGGTAAAAAAGGAACGCGAAAAAGGGACGATTTCGAGAATGGATATGAAACCTTTAAATTAGGCGCAATGATTCACGAAGCCAGACTTGAAAAGGGTTTGACACAAGAGCAACTTGCAGTTAAATGCGGAACAAATAAAGCTTATATTTCAAAAGTGGAGAATGACATTAAAGACGTGCGTATTTCAACACTCAAAAAAATTATCGAGATAGGTCTTGGTGGTAAACTGAATTTATCTGTAACATTATGATTTAAAAGCGAAAGAAAATTCATCAAACAATCCAACCTTTTATAAACAAAAACCCCGGTTACCATAAGCAACCGGGGTTTTATTTTATCATTTATATAAAGTAAAAAAGGTATCTCTACCTCTTCAATTTTAAAAACTTGTTGTCAACCCTGCTGTAAATCCATAAGATGCCGGAACAAATCGACAAATACCACCTACACAAAACAATCCTGCTCTTTGCTTACCAAATGACAAACTAAAACGTGTGGATTTTTTGGTAACGCTTGCACCAAAATTATAATAATGATTTTTTGTTTTACCGTAATTATATAAGTCGCTTATAAAAAATGCATACGGCGAAGAAAATGAAAATTCTGCTAATCCAGATGCCCAACTTTTTGAATCTGTTTCTGATGATAGATGCTCCAATTTCACACGTACTGATTTTTTAGATTTCCATTTGTATAACCCACCCAATGCCACAACATTAGCCGAAACCGTTTCATTGGAAACAACTTGTATTACAGCAGAATTATAAAAAATTTGTTGCAAACCCAATGTCATTTCCATTTGCTTACTAAACTTCTTTTTTATCTCAATATTGGCATCGCTAAAATATTTTTGTTTTCCAATGGCCGTTAAATTACCTGGTTCTTTCAATGCATTAAACATTGAATAATTAGCAGAAATTTTCGTGCCATATTTACCGCCTAATTTAGTTCCAGGTTTTATGTTATAGAAAACATCAGTTTGAAAACCAACCTCACCTTTTAATTGTGCAGCATACACATAAATATTGCTGGTTAAATAATCATGTTGCTTGGTTAAAGCGGGTACATAATTTAAAGGTGCAATTGATGTAAATTCTTGATTTCTATCACTTGTTGAATTCATATTATACACAGAACGAAAAGTAGCGGTAGCACCGAAATTATTTTTTGTAAATGAACCATTCACTTGAAATGCTTTTCCTTTTTCAAAGCTCTGATTATTCAACAAATTTGGATCGCTTGCTTTCTCCACATATTCTGAACTTAAGGAAAAGTCATTTGCATCTAAATCAATTCTTCCTGCAAAAGAATGAACGGTTGAAGGAAATTTATCTAAAGGACCAGTGTAATCCTGGTATTTACCAAAATAACTTCCACCAATGGCGACATTTATTGGATCATTTTTTCTACCTAATAAATGATTTACATCTAATTCTGCATCAAAACCTCTGTTTACCGCTTTTGCATATTCAAAAATTTGACGGGTTCTGCCATATATAACTTTCATTCTGAAGTAATCAGTTGGATTAACATGGATATTAAAACCCTCAACGGCATTATTTATACCAATTTGTCTGTTTTCAAAAGCCCTGAATATTAATCCACTTCCAAATTGTTCATAAAAGTCGCCCACTTGAACCGAAAACTTTTCATCTGTGTATTTGAAATATTTATTGACGATTTTAGATTGATTGTCTACGGGAATAGGAAAATAGCCCAATATTGATGGCAAATAACTTTCAAATTGAGCACCTGCAGAAAACTTGCCATAGTTATAATCTAATTTCAAAAATCCGTTAGATCCTATTCTATCTAGAGGCAATAATGCGCCGATTTTATCATCTTTTAAATAATACTGAGAATAATTTTCGTAGCTGCCGCTAAAATTACCTTTAATCAGTTGATTTAAAGATTGACTAAAACTTTGATTAGAACTTAGAAAGAAACTGAAAAATATAATGGCAAGGATGTATCCTTTTTTTCTCATAAAAAATTGAATTAATGGGATAAGTAAGTTGTTTATAGATTTTTAATTGCTTCAAAAAGATTTTCTTCTTCTCCAGAAATATAACCTGTATGGCGATAAACAATTTTATTGTCTTTTAGAATAATCACATGCGGTACGTCTGTAATATTCAAATATCTTTTTAATTCGCTGTTGATATCCATTAGCACATTGAATTGCCAACCTTTTCCTTTAATAAAAGGCTTTACCCTTTGAGATGTTCTTGTATCATCAACAGAAACACCATAAAATTTAAATGGTTTTATCGCCTGTTTTTCTTCATAAACATCATTGATTATTTCTAATTCGTTGATACAAGGAATACACCAAGTTGCCCAAAACGACATTACAACCATTGTGTCTTTACTTTGAATACCCAAATCAACCAAATCAACCATTTGTCCGTTTGTTGATTTTAATTTTATTGAAGGAAATCCATTTTCCTGAGCCAATAAACTTGATTGTATCATCAAGAAAGCAACAATTATGTAAATATATTTTTTCATTATTTTTTTTCTTTATTTTTTTAGCGAAGTACTGATTTTTTTTGGAGTATCTCGCAAAATTCCCCTACTTTTAAAAAAAAAACTTTCATGAAAAAAATTACAAACACGTTATTATTAACTGGATTGGTTGCACTTTTTATCACATCATGTAAAAAAGACAATCCAGGATCAGGCAATGTAGTAGAAACATGCGACGCTAGCTTTACAACTTCTGCGGCTGCATTTTATGTTCAATTTACTCCAGCAGTTGTAGGCGAAGCTCAACTTTCATCACATCTTTGGAACTTTGGTGGAACCGATACAAGTAATGAAGCATCTCCTCTTCACGCATTTCCTTCTGCTGGAAATTATAGCGTAAAACATATTTTCAGAAAGTTAGATGCCAATGGAAATATTTTATGTACAGATACTTCAATTATGTCGCAATCTGTAATCAACGATAGTATTTTCGTACAAATTTCTACCCCATCGGTTGAATTCAACACATTTGATTTTGTAACTTTTTCTGCAAGAGATAAAAACGGAAATGACATTACTTCAAGTTGTTCATTTACCTTAAACAATGCAGCAACTGTAAACTATAAATATACACCAACAACTACTGGAACATTTAGTGTAAGAGCTAGAAAAAACAATCAACCATCAAGTGTTGCTACACTTTCTGTTGTACCTAAATCTCCATCTCCATTTACTCAAAAAATCTTAATGGAAGATATGACTGGGGCTTGGTGCGGGTATTGTCCAAGAGGAACTGATTTAATCGAATCTTATAAAGCAACTCATCCTGCTGCATTATCAATTGCTATTCATGGTGGAGGAGGAACAGATCCATACAAATTCCAATATTACACTACTTATAATTCGCAATTCGGTATCTCAGGTTATCCAACCATTATTTTAAATAGAAAATCAGTTTGGAACGAACAAACTTCAGTGTTAGATGCTGCTTTACAAAAATGGGCTCCATTAGGTATGGCTATCAATAGTACTGTAGATGGAACAAACGTTACCGGAACAGTAAAAGTTAAGTTTAATGTTACAACTGAAAAAGCGATGAAAATTGTAATTGCAATGGTTGAGAATAATTTGATATACCCTCAAGTCAATTATTATTCTCCGCAATATGGTGCTACTCCTTATTTGTATGGTGGAGTTAGTCCGGTGAATGATTTCCAACACAATACGGTTTTAAGAAGAACATCAACAGATTTATTTGGTGATGCCATTCCTGTAAGTGCGCAAACTAAAAATAATATTTACGAAGTGCCATTTACCATGTCGTTAAATGGTTCTGTTTATGGAGGAGGTCCTTATGCTGCAATTCCAGCCAATTGTGCAATTATTGCAACTGTTGTTGATGCCTCACAAACTAATGCAGGATCATATAATTCACAATATGCAAATGTTGGAGCTACTGTAAATTTTGATTAATCTCTAGATATATTTTTCTAAAAAAGCCGGATTGTAATGATTCGGCTTTTTAATTTAAAATTATTTTTTACAATTGTTTTCAACTTGATATTATATTTTATAACTTGTTGCCATTATGATGTATAGAAGTAAAGCGCCGTTAAGAATTGGATTGGCTGGTGGCGGAACGGATGTTAGTCCGTACAGCGATTTATATGGTGGAGCTATTTTAAATACCACCATTTCTTTATCTGCTTATGCAAGCATTGAATTATTAGATGAACCTAAAATCATTGTAGAAGCTTTAGATAGAAAAGAAAAACAAATTCTTGAATTAAACAATGTATTACCAATTGATGGCACATTGGATTTATTAAAAGGTGTTTATAATAGAATCGCAGCTGATTTCCCATTCCCATTAAAAGGCATGCGTATTTCCACTTTTGTAGATGCACCAGCTGGTTCGGGTTTGGGTACTTCTTCTACTCTTGTTGTTGCCATTTTAGGCGCTTTTGTAGAAATGCTAAAACTACCTTTGGGTGATTATGACATTGCACATTTGGCTTATGAAATTGAACGTAATGATTTGAAATTATCGGGAGGAAAACAAGACCAATACGCAGCAACCTTTGGAGGAGTAAACTTCATGGAATTTTATGATCAAGATAAAGTAATTGTAAATCCATTACGTATCAGACCTGAATACATGAATGAGCTAGAAAACAATCTTGTATTATATTTCACAGCCACCTCAAGAGAAAGTGCAAAGATTATCAATGAACAGGTAAAAAATGTAAATAACAAAAACGAAAAAAGCATTGAAGCCATGCATCAATTGAAAGAGCAAGCTAAAATGATGAAAGAGGCTTTATTAAAAGGAAAGCTTTCACAATTTGGCGAGATTCTTGATTTTGGATTTCAGCAAAAAAGAAAGATGGCCGATAATATTAGCAATAGTGCCATTGAAGAAATTTATGACGCAGCTAAACTTGCAGGTGCAACTGGTGGAAAAATAAGCGGCGCTGGTGGTGGTGGATTCATGATTTTTTATTGCCCCGGAAATCATAGATATGCAGTTATAGAGAGCCTTTTAAAATTTGGAGGCGAAATAAAAAACTATTCTTTCACAAATGATGGTCTAAAAACGTGGACTGTTTAATCTCATAAAAAATAAAAAATGAACAATAAAATTAAAGACATCATTCAATCTTCAATTGATGTAAAAGCAAATATTTTAAGCAACGATTCTATGATTGAAATTGTTGCTGCATGTTCGGATAAAATCGTTGAAGCTTTTAAAAATGGCAACAAAGTGTTGTTTTGTGGAAATGGCGGTAGTGCTGCAGATGCGCAACACTTAGCAGCCGAATTCAGCGGCCGTTTTTATACCGATAGAGATGCATTGCCTGCAGAAGCTTTGCATGTAAATACTTCTTATTTAACAGCCGTTGCCAATGATTACAGCTACGATGTTGTTTACTCTAGAATCATAAAAGGCATTGGAAAACCAGGTGATGTACTTGTAGGATTAAGTACTTCAGGCAATAGCGCTAACATCGTTAAAGCTTTTGAAATGGCTAAAGAAAAAGGCATGATTACTGTTGGATTAACTGGCGAATCTGGTGGAAAAATGAAAGCGCTAAGCGATTATTTATTAAACGTTCCTTCTACAGATACACCAAGAATTCAAGAAAGCCATATTTTACTTGGGCACATCATTTGTCAATTGGTTGAAGAAAGTTATTTCAATACTTTAGGTTAATAATATGAGTGAATTTAAACAAACAGAGTGCATCATTTTAGCAGGAGGATTAGGCACTAGATTGAGATCGGCCGTTCCTGATTTACCAAAATGTATGGCGCCTATAGCTGGAAAGCCTTTTTTGGCATATTTAATAGACTATTTATTACAACAACAAGTAACTAAATTTATTTTCTCACTAGGTTACATGCATGAGGTAATAGAAGCATTTATCATGAGCAATTACCCTCAATTACAATATCAAATAGCTCTAGAAAACGAACCATTAGGAACTGGTGGCGCCATTCGATTGGCTTGCGATTATGCCACAGAAGAAAATGTAATTATTCTAAATGGCGACACCATGTTTAATGTCGATATTCAAGCATTGCTTGATTTACACATTAATAGTAAATCAAATTGTACTTTATCATTGAAAACCATGCATCATTTTGATAGATATGGTGTGGTAGAAACAGACCTCGAAAATAACATTACCAGTTTCAAAGAAAAAAAGCAATACGTAACTGGAAATATAAACGGCGGTGTATATGCACTACATGTTGCTTCATTTAAATCTATCTCTTTCCCAACCATTTTTTCTTTTGAAAAAGATTATTTAGAAAAATATTTCAACCAATTAAAAATGACAGGATGCTTATTTGATGGCTATTTCATCGATATTGGCATTCCCGAAGATTTTGAAAAAGCAGGGCGAGAACTGGGAAACAAATAAATCATTTTTACTCAAACAAATTCTTGCTCAATAAAATAATGCTTACACAATTACAAAACATTGATAAATCCTGGACCCTTTTTTTAGATAGAGATGGCGTTATCAATCATGAAAAATACAAGGATTATATTCATACTTGGGATGAATTTGTTTTTTTAGATGGTGTAATCGATGCAATAAAGTCTTTTTCTCCAATTTTTTCTAGAATCATTGTTGTTACCAATCAAAAAGGTGTTGGGAAGGGAATGACAAAAATCGAAGACTTAACCATTATTCACGACAATATGAAAATGGCTATTGAAAATGCGGGTGGAAAAATAGATGCCATCTATTTCTGTCCTGATTTGGATGAAAATAGTCCATATAGAAAACCCAATCCTGGAATGGGGTTGAAAGCAAAAGCTGACTTTCCAGATATCGATTTTAATAAATCAATTATGGTTGGTAACACATTAAGCGATATGGAATTTGGACGAAACATAGGTGCAATAACGGTTTTCCTTCCAACTACAAAACCAGAAGTACCTGTAGATGACCATCGAATAGATGTTTATTCTTCTACCTTAATTGGTTTTTCAAATCAATTGATTCAACTACTAAATCGTTAAAATTCATTTTCAATCTGCTTAATCTACACCTCGATTAACAATAGTTTCTTATTTTTAATGAATGAAGAAGACGCTATTTTTTTTGCTGATTATATTTAATTTTTCTAACGTTGATGCCCAGCGCATAACTGCACCCAATTTAGATTTGCTTGTATCAGGTGAGCAAGAATTGACTCCTCATGCAGTTGAAATCATTCAAGGTTCAGAAGCAAACAATCGAATAATTTCAGACAGTATTTTCGTGAAAAATTGGGTAAAATTATTAAAAACAAAAAACTCCTTCTACTACCCTTTTGATTCATTAATTACCATATCTAGAATTTACGCACCTGATAGCAGTTTTAGAATATTTACTTGGCAATTGGTGATTGACGAAAATAATGTTCGTCAACATGGTGCAATACAAATGAATACATCAGATGGATCGTTGAAATTATTCCCATTAATCGACAAATCAGATGTTATCGAAAACATAGCAGACACGATTACTTCAAACTTAGCATGGGTAGGTGCTATCTATTATAAAATGATTGAAAAAGTATACAAAAAAGGAAAATATTATACCCTTATTGGCTATGATGAAAACAACATTCGCAGCACTAAAAAAATCATTGAGGTACTGCATTTCAAAGATGGCTTACCCGTTTTTGGCGGTGGTTATTTCTTAATACCAAATGATGAAATAAAACCACATTACCCAGCTCGTTATATCATGGAGTATAAGAAAGATGCTAGTCCAAAATTAAATTTTGATAGCGAAATGAACATGATTGTAATGGAACATATGATTTCTGAAAGCAATGAACCTGCAAAAGCGTGGACGATGATTGGAGATGGGGATTATGATGGTTTGAAATGGAAAGGTGGCAGATGGGTTTTAGTACCAAAAATATTTGACCAAATTATCCCTGAAGGAAAAGTACCCACACCAATGCCCATTAGAGATGCTAAAGGAAATATTGATGATACGAAATTGAAACCTACAAATCCACAATAAATATTAAGAACTTCTTCTTGTTTCACCATATTCATCTTCTGGATAATGACGATATTTAAACAATAGTGGGAAAAATATCAATAGTATAAAAGCATATCCAGCAAAGCTAAACCAGATAGCTGGCCAATCTTTAATGCCGTTTTCTGTCCAATAATCAACCACCCAACCGCTACCAATTCCACCAATGATAGCACCTAATCCATTGGTAACCATCATAAATAATCCTTGGGCGCTAGATCTGATTGCAGAAGGCGTTTCTCTTTCTACAAAAAGCGAGCCTGAAATGTTGAAAAAATCGAATGCCATTCCATAAACAATCATCGATAAAATTAAAAATACAAGTCCGCCATTTGGATCTGGGTCGCCTATGCCAAAAAATCCGAATCGAAGTATCCATGCAAAAATGCTTAAGACCATCACGATTTTGATACCAAATTTTTTCAAGAAATAAGGAATGGTTAAGATGAAAAGCGTCTCTGAGATCTGCGATAAAGAAAGCATCACCAAATCGTGTTTTACCACAAAAGAATCTTTAAATAATTCATTTTTTCCGAAATCGCTTAGAAAACTACCGCCAAATGTGTTGGTAACCTGCAATGCCGCACCAAGTAGCATTGAAAATAGAAAAAACACTACCATACGCTCTTGCTTTAAAAGCACCAAAGCATCTAAACCCATTTTAGACATAAACGTATTTTTCGATTCCGTTTTTACTGGTTTACATGGTGGAAGATTTAAACTATACAATCCCATTACAATTGCAGACGCAGCTGCTAAATAATACTGAAAATTTGTTTTTGAAAAACCAGTTAAATCTACAAACCACATCGCAACAATAAATCCAATGGTACCAAATACACGAATCGGTGGAAATGTTTTTTGAATATCGAAACCTGATTGTGAAAGTAACTTGTAAGAAACTGCGTTGTTGAGAGAAATGGTAGGCATATAAGCCATTGAATTCAGCAGCATTACCCAAAACATGATTACCGGATCCTTGATGAATGAAACCATGATTAAACAAACAGCACCCACAAGATGACAAATACCCAATAATTTTTCGGCATTAACCCATTTATCTGCTACAATTCCCAAAATGGCAGGCATGATTAAAGAAGCAATGCCTAAGGTAGAGAAGACACTACCGATTTCTATGCCTGTAAATTTTAAAGAAAACAAATAACCGCCAGTTGATATTAACCAAGAACCCCAAATAAAAAATTGTAGAAAACTTAATATGGTTAATCTTTGTTTAATGTTCATGGACGATTGGTTTTTTTCTTTTAAACTTGATTAGCAAGATAATATTTTTTTGTTAAAAATTAAATATCATTAAAAAAATTCGAAGCAATAAATGCATTTAAAATTAAGTTTCCATTTTTATCCTTGTATTTTTGCAAAAAATCGGATATGATAAATAGTGCGTTTTATAATAAAGTATTTTTAGAAAATAGTGAACTAAGCAAGATTGCAGAGAAAGTAGTTCAAAATGAAAGAATTACCGATGCGGATTGCTTACAACTTTTCGAACATGGATCCTTAGCTTTTGTAGGCGGACTTGCCAATCATGTTCGTGAACAAAAACACGGAGATATCACCTATTTCAACCGAAATTTCCATATCGAACCAACAAATGTTTGCGTATTTAGTTGTGCATTCTGCTCCTACTCTAGACTGTATGCTCATAAAGAAGAAGGCTGGGAATTGAGTATTGATCAAATGTTGGACATCGTAAAAAGTTACGATGGAAAACCTGTTACAGAAGTACATATCGTAGGCGGCGTTCATCCCAAAATGAATATGGCTTATTTTATTGAACTCATTTCTAAAATAAAAAACCATCGTCCTGATTTACACATTAAAGCATTTACAGCAGTAGAGCTCGATTACATGTTTAGAAAAGCAAAACTGACCACAAGAGAAGGACTTGAACAATTGAAAGCTGCTGGATTACAATCATTGCCTGGTGGCGGAGCGGAGTTATTTCATCCAGATATTAGAAAAGTTATTGCAGGCGATAAAGTATCTGGCGAAGGATGGCTTGAAATTCATGAAACTGCACATCAATTGGGCATGCACAGCAATGCAACCATGTTATACGGACATATGGAAACGTATGAACATCGTATCGACCATATGCGTAAACTCAGAGATTTACAAGACAGAACTAAAGGCTTTAATACATTCATTCCATTGAAATTTAGAAATGCCAACAACGACATGAGCCATATCTCAGAATCAAGCACCAACGAAGATTTGAGATTATACGCCATTTCAAGAATTTATTTGGATAACTTCCCGCACATAAAAGCATATTGGCCAATGTTGGGCAGACAAAACGCGCAACTAACATTATCTTTTGGGGTAAACGACATTGATGGAACCATTGATGATTCTACCAAAATATATTCAATGGCGGGAAGTGAAGAACAAACGCCAACTATGACCACCGAAGAATTGGTAACCCTAATCAAACAAGCCAAAAGAAAAGCGGTGGAAAGAGATACCCTTTATCAAGTAATAAATGAATTTTAATCTATACTATTATGTCAACATGTGAATTTAAAGTGCCTTTCAAAGGATCGGCTGAAGAAATAATGAACAAAGCGAAAGATGCAGTAGAATCCCAAGGCGGAACATTTAATGGAGATTTGGTATCTGGCGATTTCAATGTGAGCTTATTATCCAACAAAGTTTCCGGAAAATATTTGGTGGAAGGAAACGAAATGACCTTAACCATTTTTGAAAAGCCAATGTTTATCCCATGTAATGCTATTGAATCTTTTTTGATTAAGAAATTATCTTAAAGGCTAGGATTCATTAACAACAGGCTTATCCATTACCACAATTAAATCTGATATAGCAACAAGTATTTGTACTACCCCAACTTGGAGTAACGCTTTTTTTCCGCGTATTTCTTTTACAATACCCACTTGTTTGTTTTGTTTCATTTTTACTTTGTGACCAACTTTTACTTGAGCATCCGTTTCTAAAAATTTCTCGTTTATTTTTTTCTGTTGTTTTTCTGCCTGATATTTTTCTTTTTGCCCAGTTAAAGTAGTATGAATCATTTTTATAACCGAATCTTTATTTTCTGATTTGCGCCATTCTATGATAAGCGCCTTCAATTTGCGCTCCATATCTTTTAAATAAATCAGTTTATCTTCGGCTATTTTATTGGAAAGTTTTAATTTTTCTACTTCTTGTTGATGCTTTTCCTTTTTGATTAAAACCTCCATTTCTTTTTTCAACTTTTCATTTTCTGAAAGCAATTGTTGGAGTTGTTTTTTTTCTTTTTCAATGGCCTGCATATCCTGCTCTGTAGAATTCAATAATTTATCCAATTGAAAGTGATTTTCATTAACGAGCTTCCTGGCTTTTTCAATTAAGTTTTTGCTCAGTCCAATTCTTTCTGCAATGGAAAATGTGTAAGAACTTCCAGGTGAACCCACTTTTAATTGGTACATGGGCAAAAGATTTTTCTCATCAAATTGCATGGCGCCATTAAAAACACCTGCTACTTTATTTGCCATTACTTTTAAATTGAGGTAATGCGTGGTAACGATGCCCATTGCATGTTTTTTAGCCAGCTCTTCCATGATCACTTCGGCAAAAGCACCGCCCAAATTGGGATCGCTCCCACTGCCCAACTCATCAATAAAAAACATCGTTTTACCATTGGCATTTTCCATAAAATGCTTCATGTGGGTAAGATGCGCCGAATAAGTACTCAATTCAAACTCGATGCTTTGCGTATCACCAATGTGAATCATCATTTGTTTGAAAATACCCATTTCACTATCTGGACTAACCGGGACCAATAAACCAGATTGAAACATAATTTGCAACAACCCCACTGTTTTTAATGTAACCGTTTTGCCCCCTGCATTTGGTCCACTGATTACTAAAATCCTGTGGGTTTCATCGAGGGTAAGGTTTACAGGAATGGTGGGTTTTTCTAAACGTTTATTGTATAAAAATAATAAGGGGTGATATGCCAGAAATAATTTCGAAATGGCTTTATCTTGTATCAATGGCAACTGTCCGCCAATATCTTGGGCAAATTTTGCTTTCGCTCTAACAAATTCAAACTCTCCTGCAATTTGAAAATATGAGGATAATAATGGTGCATATGCAGATAAATGCTCGGTTAATTTTCGAAGGATTCGATTGATTTCTTTTGCTTCTTCATTTTCTAAAGAAAAGATATCATTGTTTAAACCCGTGGTTTCTTCAGGTTCAATAAAACTTGTACGTCGGCTATCACTTTCGGAATGAAGGATTCCTTTTATCATTCGCTTCTGTTCTGCGAATACCGCCAACACACGGCGGCCATTCATGAAACTCTCTTCAATATCAGCCAAATAGCCCAACTTATTCATCTTGCTAACAATGCGATCAAAAACCCTACGCAGTTCATTTCGCTTGCGGTATAAATTCATTCGAATAGACGCGAGCTCTTGACTGGCATTATCTTTAACCATGCCAATTTCATCAAGCACTTCATCAATCATCAACCGAATTTGCTTTTCGAAATATGACCCGGCAATAATTTTAGATAAATAAGGATTTTGTTCACGTCTTTCTACATCAAACCAACGAAAAATTTGTGCTGTATTGTCTGATAATTTTCTAATCCATAAAAACTGTTCGCCTGTAAGCATAGCGCCAGGAATGGATAAAAGCTTCAGTTCTTTATTGATGTTGTGGTTAAAATCGTTGGGGAAATAAACGCCACTATCTAAAATAATTTTAAATTCATTGGTTTGAAATAAATCTTGTTCAATGAAATCTTTTTTAGTGTGAATGCG
The DNA here is from genome assembly GCA_027489035.1 of Chitinophagaceae bacterium. GTDB lineage: Bacteria > Bacteroidota > Bacteroidia > Chitinophagales > Chitinophagaceae > Ferruginibacter. Next base: position 290,547 of record JAIYAN010000015.1, on the reverse strand, counting down.
AAGCTGTTGAATTCGATTTTTTGCATAATCATTTCTCGCGTGTGCAATGATTAAGTCTTTTATCTTATCAAATTCAAGCTGTTGAAGGGTATTTTCCGGAAAAAATTTCATTGGTTGATGTTAAATGAAAAGTCAAAATTTAAAAGTAAAAAAGGGTGCATTGATAATTTTTACTTTTAATTTTTGCATTTTGACTTTTTACTTTTGACTTTTCTTTTTTTACTTTTTATTTTTTTAAAACAATTTCAATTCAATTATGTTTAATTATTACAACTAATTTTATAAAAATTACTATTAATGGAAGGCAAGTTAATACATTCAACAGACACAATAGAAGTTGCCACATTTGGAAACGGATGTTTTTGGTGTACAGAAGCGGTGTTTGGCAAATTAAACGGAGTAATCAGTGTAGAAAGTGGATATAGTGGCGGAGAAATGATAAACCCTGATTATAAATCGGTTTGCTCGGGTACAACAGGCCATGCCGAATGTTTACAAATCAAATTCAATCCAGACATCATTTCTTTTACAGATTTATTGGAAGTATTTTGGAAAACGCATGATCCAACTACATTAAACAGACAAGGCGGAGATGTAGGCACACAGTACAGAAGTGTAATTTTTTATCATAATGATATTCAAAAACAAGAAGCAGAAACATATAAATTTCAATTGGATCAATCAGGCATTTACAACAACCCTATTGTAACCGAAATATCTGCTGCAGAAATATTTTATCCAGCCGAAAATTATCATCAAGATTATTTTGCCAACAATGGCTCAAATCCATATTGCCAATTGGTGGTTCGCCCTAAGGTTGAAAAATTCAAAAAGTCATTCGAGCATTTAATTAAAAAATAATTGTAAAAATACTTGCATTTTAAAAATTCGGTTATTACTTTTAATCCATAATTCGTTAATCACTCCATTACCTTTGAATTTCTTCAGCAATTTCAAATTGTTTGCTTAATTTCACACATATTTTTCAATTATCCTGTTGAACGATTGTTTTTATTCCTTCCATCCCTTGAGCCATTTTCATTACCGTTAAAATTAGAAAATGCTTATACAGCTTACAAGAAAAAATGCAACTTTATTAATGTTGATGGTATTATTTTGCGCAAATGGAATTGCTCAAAACCCCATTAGAAATTTCGGCCAAATGTATTCTGAAAATTTACGTGGTGGGACAACCATGTTTGGGAATACGATTTTACACATTGTAAATGCAGCGGATAATACAGTAAACACGGCATTTATGAATGAAACCAATGATGCCAACAATGGATTTGGTGGAATTGGTTTTGCACAACATGGCAATGATAACAATAACATGCAGTATACAGATGTGGATGATTTCCAATCTACTAGAAACTCTTCATCTGCAGACTTAATACTTCCATCAGGAACAAACAGCATCAAATTTGCACGGTTATATTGGGGTGGAAAACTAAATGCTTCTGCTGTTTCTGCAAGTCCAGATACACTTCGAAAAATCAAAATAAGAAAAGGAACATCTGGCGCATATTTAAACGTAGTATCGCCTACAAATAATGTAGATCAATTTGCAGTTTCTACAACTGACATTGTTTATCAATCTTTTGTAGACATCACCAATTTTATAAATTCTAATGGCAGTGGTACATATACCGTAGCAGATTTGCCAGTAACCACTGGTGTTGCTTCAAGCGGTGGATATTTTGGGGGTTGGGTGGTAGTAGTAGCTTACGAAAACCCTACTCAACCATTCAATAGCATTCGTTTATATGATGGGTTTGCACAAGTTTATAACAGTGGAATACCAAGTTATTTAAGCATTACATTAACTGGCTTAAATGTACCAACAACACCATTACTTGCTTCAGAAGCCGTTATGGGAACCATGTCGTGGGAAGGAGATGCTAATTTAGGCCCAACCGTAACAAACAGAGAAGGTGATTTTATTAAAATTAATAACATTTCAGTATCTAACGCCGTTAATCCAGAAACCAATTTCTGGAACGGATCGATAAGCAGAAACGGCAGTTTTGTTGACACAAAAAATCCCAATTACAGCAATCAAATGGGTATTGATATCGACGAAGTGAATGTTGGAACAGGATACGATATTTTACCAAACGCAACCAGTGTAAATGTAGAATTTGGGACCGAGGCGGACATGTATTTCCCGAGCATATTTACTTTTTGTATTCGTGTAAAAGATCCTACAATCGTTTTGGATAAAGCAGTAACAGATCAAAATGGGGATGGATTTATCGAATCAAAGGAAGAATTAACCTACACATTGTCGGGATCCAACCAAGGAATTGCACCTTCATATAATACATACATTGTTGATTCATTACCGTTTAATATACGTTACATACCAAACACCTTGGAAGTTATCAATGCACCAGGTGTAACATCTGGATTTAAAACAGATGCTGCTGATAATGATGTGGCATTTAAAGGAACTGTGGGACAAAGAACTTATGTAAAGTTTTTTATTGGCACTGGCGCGACAGGAACAAGTGGTGGTATTTTACAAGCAGGTGCTGCAGGAAATTATGCCGTTAGATTTAGAGTAAAAGCTGATGAAATTCCAGGTTCGGTAATCAATACTGCAAGAATTTATGGCAATTCTGCTCAAGGCGATTTATTTACAGATGATGGAACCGCCGTAATTGGAGAAGAAGGTGCACCAATGCCTGTGAACATGACCAGCTTTATAGCTTCATTAATCGACAAACAAAACTGTTTATTAAAATGGAATACCGAATCTGAAACAGACAATGCATATTTTGAAATACAAAGAAGCAATGATGGCGTTCACTTTGAATATAGAGGTAAGGTTGAAGGAAATGGTACAACATCACTAACAAAACGTTACGAATATAAAGATGAAATCAACGGTTTGGGCAATGTTATTTACTACAGATTAAAAATAATTGACAAAGATGGTAAATACAGTTTTTCAAAAATCATCGCATTAAAAATAAATGGAACAAATACAAACGAACAGTTTAATGTTTATCCAAACCCATTTTATTCAGATATAAAAATTGAATTGTTGGGAGCTCGTAAAGAAAATGGAATTATTCGATTTATTTCATTCGAAGGAAAAGAGGTATTGAGAAGAGATATTGAAGTAGAAAAAGGAAATAATATTATTGTTTTAAAAGACTTGACTTATTTACCAAGAGGAAATTACATTTTAGAAGTGTCAACATCTTCTACCAAAATGATCAAAAAAATTATAAAATAGATTTTAAGTTTTTTAAAAACGCATTTTTCCTTGAAAAACTAATCCATCCTATTCTTAATATTAAAGGCTGCCTTTGGGTGGCCTTTTTTATTTTTTATTGATTTACTTTTATAAAAAAATAAGTTCGATGAAAATCAACGACATAAAAAAAATCAGTTTAGTTTGGATATTTAGTTTGATCAACTTGGTAGTAATAGCTCAATTTACCAATCAGGATACTTTAAGGGGCTCGATTGGAACTGGACGTCAACACTGGGATATAACACATTACGACATCAACGTAACGCCTAACATAGAAGCCAAATCAATATCAGGTAAAAATATCATAACGTTGATAGATAGTGGCATCAATTTAATTCAAATTGATTTGCAACAACCTATGGAATTAGATAGCGTTTTTTTTGATAATCAACCTTGTTTGTTTAAAAGAAACGGAAATGTATTTTGGGTAGAAGTGGTTTCAAATAAAAGTCCCAAGCCAATTATTAAAAAACTAACTTGTTATTTTCATGGAACGCCGAAAGAAGCGATACACCCACCTTGGGATGGCGGTTGGATTTGGAAAAAAGATGAATTGAATAATCCTTTTGTTAGTGTTGCTTGTCAGGGTTTAGGTGCAAGTGTTTGGTTTCCTTGTAAAGATGTACAATCAGATGAACCTGAAAATGGATGCAACCTCACCATCATCGTTCCCGATAGTTTAGTCGGCATTGGAAATGGGCGATTGATTCAACAAAAAAAACTAAGCAACAATTTAATATCATTTACGTGGCAGGTAAAAAGTCCGATAAACAATTACAACATTGTGCCTTACATTGGAAATTACAAACATTTTTCTGAGGTGTATAAAGGATTAAATGGTCTTTTGAATATGGATTATTGGGTATTGGAAAATCATTTTAATAAAGCAAAAGTTCAGTTTAAAGATGCACCAAGATTAATGAAAGCGTTAGAGTATTGGTTTGGACCCTACCCTTTTTATCAAGATGGATACAAGTTGGTTGAAGCACCACATTTAGGTATGGAACATCAGAGTGCTATCGCTTATGGCAATGAATTTACAAAGGGGTACTTGGGCAGTGATTTATCAAATACGGGCTGGGGATTAAAATGGGATTTTATAATTGTGCATGAAAGTGGCCACGAATGGTTTGCCAACAACATCACTTCAAAAGATATTGCAGACATGTGGATACATGAAAGCTTTACCAATTATAGTGAAACATTGTTTACAGAATATTATTATGGTAAAAAAGCGGCAAACACTTATCTACAGGGGCTTAGAAATAATATAAAAAACGGTACGCCCATCATTGGAAAATACGGTGTAAACAATGAGGGCAGTGGCGACATGTATGATAAAGGCGGAAATATGATTCATACCATTCGTCAAATCATCAACAATGATAAAAAATTCAGGGAAATATTAATTGGTTTGAACAAAACATTTTACCATAAAACAGTAACCACAAAAGAAATTGAAAACTACATTAGTAAAAATAGTGGGTTTGATTTTTCTAAAATATTTGATCAATATTTGAGAAAAACTGAGATTCCTGTATTAGAATATTATTTTGACTCAAATCAACTGCATTACCGTTTCAGTCATACTGTATCAGATTTCAAAATGCCTGTTCAGTATAAACTTGATGCGCATTCGAAATACAAATGGATAACGGTTTCAAATGATTGGAAGTATATTAAAGTTGAAAATGTTTCTGCATTTAATTTTATCGTTGACCCTAATTTTTATATTAATGTAAAAGAGGTGCCTGCATTCCACTTTTGATTTTTTACTATTGAATTTACAAATGCAAATAATACGCTTTTAGCAAGTGTAAAAATTCATTAGAATAAATGTTTCGCTCTTCGTAAATATTAATTTCATTTTCTTGCTGTACTGCAGTTTGTTTTGAAAATAAAATCATTGTACGAAAATGATCATGGTTAGTAGATTGTTTTACCAGTGTTTGAGTTACAATTGAAAATGAAAAATCTTTAAGGAGCTCTTCAATGTATTTCTTTCTATGAAAAGGCAACAACAATGCAGCAAATCCATTGTCAGATAGGTTTTTATCAATAAAAGAAATCAAATTTTCCAAAGACAAACCGCTATCATGTTTGGCTAGATTCTTCAATGAATCAATTGATTTCAAGTCGTTTTCATAAAATGGCGGATTGGAAAAAATGAAATCATATTTCTTAGAAGGAATAAAATCTTGTAATGAGGTATGATGAATCTTAATTTGATTTTTCCAGTTTGTAGATTCAATATTTTGTTTTGCTTGATTAAAAGCAGAAGTATCAATTTCAACAGCATCGATTTCGAATGCGTAATTTTGAGCCAACATTAAACTCAACAACCCCGTTCCTGCACCAATATCCAAGGCTTTTATAATATTCGGTTTAGTTAGTTTAATCCATTCATTGATCCACGCGCCAAACAAGCAAGAGTCGGTGCATACTTTCATCGCACAATGATCTTGATGAATGGTAAATTGCTTGAATTGGAAAAAGGAGTTAGACAAAGGAAATGTTTGGGGTTTGGGGTTTGGTGTTTGGCGTTTGGTGTTTGGTGTTTGGTGTTTGGTGTTTGGTGTTTGGTGTTTGGTGTTAACCTTTTGAACTTATTGAACTTATTGAACCTTTTGAACTTCAACTTCTTAAACCTCACAAACCTCTAAAACTTCAAAAACCTCTACAACCCCCACTCCGCGCGCGCACTTGGTGTTATCGTTAAATCAGAAAAATCTTCGGTCAAATATTTGTAATAAGCCGTTATGGCAATCATCGCTGCATTATCTGTACAATATTCAAATTTAGGGATATACACATCCCATCTTTGCTCCACCCCCATTTTTTGAATTGATGTTCTCAAACCACTATTGGCGCTTACTCCACCGGCTATGCAGATTTGATTTATACCCGTTTCTTTTGCGGCTTTTTTTAGTTTGTTTAGCAAAATACTTACAATTCTACTTTGAACAGAAGCACAAATATCTGCAAGGTTTTCATCAATAAATTGCTGACGCTGTTCTGGTGAAACTTTATATTCTTCTTTATAGACATTGCTTACTCCTGCATTATTTAAAAAATATAATATTGACGTTTTCAATCCCGAAAAACTAAAATCTAAACCTGGGATTTGCGGCTCTGTAAATTTGTATGCGTTGGGATTTCCTTCTTTTGCATATTTATCAACCAATGGACCTCCAGGATATGGCAACCCAATTAATTTTGCCGTTTTATCAAAAGCCTCTCCTGCCGCATCATCAATTGTTTGGCCAATTACTTTCATTTTTAATGGTGATTCAACCAACACAATTTGCGTATGTCCACCACTTACGGTTAAACATAAAAATGGAAAAGATGGTCTTGGTTCTTCAATTAGATTGGCGACTACGTGTGCCTGCATGTGATGCACCTGAATTAATGGTTTGTTTAGTGCCAAAGACATAGATTTTGCAAATTGTGTACCCACAAGCAAAGCTCCGATTAGCCCAGGTGATTGGGTAAATCCAATGGCATCAATATCCTCAAGCGAACAATTTGCATTTTTTAAAGCGACATCTACAACAGGAATGATATTTTGCATGTGCGCGCGACTTGCCAATTCAGGAACTACGCCACCATATTGCTCATGTACTTTTTGAGTAGCAATAACGTTAGATAAAATTTTTCCATCACAACAAACCGAAGCTGAAGTTTCATCGCAAGAAGATTCAATAGCTAGAATATTGATGGGCATTTTATTTATTTTTTTGTAGATATTTAAATTTACCAACCATTTACCAGCAAATCTGCTAAGTGCATGGTTTGAATTTTCAAGTCATTTTTTTTGATGTATCCATCCAATTGCATCAAACAACTCATGTCTGTTGATACGATACATTCCGCACCAGTATTTAAAGCATTGGTTACTTTTTGATCTGCCATCCCCACAGAGATCCCTTCAAATTTTACAGCAAAAGTACCGCCAAAGCCACAACAGGTTTCATTATCCACCATTTCTACCAACTCTAGTCCTTGAACATGACTTAGCAATTTACGCGGACCTTCTTTTATTTTACATTCCCTAAGTGCGGCGCAACTATCATGATATGTTACTTTGCCATTCCAAACTGCACCAAATTCATATTGATGTAATACCTCGGTTAAGAAATCGGAAAATTCGAAGATTTTAGTTTTGAGTTCTTTTACTTTTTGATGGTTAACCCCATGCTCAAATAATTGGGGATAGTAATTTCTAACAAACCCTACACAGCTTGCACTTGGTGCAACGATATAGGTTTCAGCTTCAAAATCCGAAATGAATTTCTTAGCAACATCTCTTGCTTCATCCCAAAAACCAGCATTAAATGCAGGCTGACCACAACAAGTTTGATTGGAATTATATGTAACCTCGCATCCTGCTTTTTCCAAAACCTTTACCATATTAAATGCTGTAGATGGATAAAGTTGGTCAATAAAACAAGGTATAAAAAGGGCTACTTTCAATGTTTAAAATTCTATTTTATGAAAAAAGTTCGATCATTTTAAGTGCTGTAATGGCTGCTTCTTCACCTTTATGTCCATGCTTTCCTCCAATTCTTTCTATGGCTTGTTGCTCATTATCTACGGTAAGCACACCAAATATGGTAGGCACGGGCAATTGAAGGTTGAGTTGTAACGCTCCATCAGTAACGGCCTTGCACACATAATCAAAATGGGGCGTATCACCTTTTATGATGCAGCCCAAAGCAATGAATGCACTTGGTTTTTTATCTGCTGAATTGTGCCAATTTTTTTGAATCGCAAAAGGAATTTCAAAAGCACCTGGAACAGTAATTACTTTATACGCTACTTTTTGGGATTCTAAAACGTTTATACAACCCGATTCCAACGCATCCAAAATTGATGCGTTCCACGATGTTTTTATAATTACAACAAAGGCATCCGTTTTGAAATGGATGCCTGTTGATAAAATATTTTCAGGACGAAATGTAGACATGTAAAATATTAAGGATTCAATTCGCCTAAACGAGCCAATCTTTTTTCAACATCTCCATTGCTTGAAGCAGGAAAAGTTGGAAAATTGTTTTTTACTTTTTTATACGCAGCAATCGCCTCATCATTTTTGCCATTTTGTTCAGCATAAGCAGCATATACCAATAACGCATCTGGTGTTGCAGATTCATCTTTCTCATTTACTTCAGCTGCTTTTTTGTAGTAACTAAGCGCTTCTGCGGTATTATTTTTTTCTGAGTAAGCATGCCCAATTAATAAGTACGCTTTTGCTTGAATTTGATCAGCACCATTTCCGCTAAATTCTTTTAGGTATTTAATGGCTTTATCGTATTCTTTAATTTGAAGATAACAAGCTCCAACAATGTAATTTGCACGATTAGCAGCTGGAGTTCCACCATTGTTGCTTATGATTTTCAACAACCCAATCATATTGTTTCCTTCAAAATTTCCACCATTCAAAACCAAGTTAACTGAATCTTTATTGAAACCATTGGTTGACATCTTTACGAATAAATTTTCAGCCATGAAGATGCTTTCACTAGCTTTCAATTCTTTTGGTTTTTTAATCAACTCATTATATCCTACCCAACCTGATAATATTAAAACAAATGCTAATAATCCGTAAGTGATGGTTTTCTTATTGTTATCCCAAAAACTCTTTGCTTTTTCAAGTGCTTCATTGTTATCTTCCGTTCCAATAACTTCTTCAGTAACTACGGGTTGAGTTTTTTTATTTTTTAATTCTTCTGCCATTTTGTTTTGTTTTAACTTTAAAATTTCTGCAATATAGTAAAATTATATTAGTCAGTTATAAAAGGATAATCTTCTTGAACGTAAACATCCTTCAATAACTCATCATTATCAGGCCAAGGGCTTTCTTCTGCAAATTTTACAGACTCTTCCACTTGGTCTTTTACTCTATTGTTGATGATTTCTATATCTGCTTCTGAAACGTTGTATTCAGTTGTAAGTACTTTCATCACATGTTCAATTGGATCTTTTTCTTTATACTCTTCCAATTCTTCTTTGGTTCTATATTTTTGAGGATCACTCATACTATGACCTTTGTAACGATAGGTTTTAATTTCCAATAAAGTTGGACCACCTTTTTCACGTGCACGATTCACTGCACGTAAAACGCCATTGTGAACCGCTTCTGGACTCATACCGTCAATTACATCTGAAGGCATTTCGTACGCATCAGCAGTTTTGCTAATATCCAATGTTTTACTTGTTCTTGCAACAGAAGTTCCCATTGCATAGTGGTTGTTTTCGCATATAAATACTACTGGCAAATCCCACAACATAGCCATATTAAAGGTTTCGTGCAACATACCCTGACGAGCAGCGCCATCTCCAAAAAAGCATAAAACTACATTTTTTGTACCGCGATATCTTTCTGCAAAAGCAAGTCCGGCGCCAGTTCCTATTTGAGCACCAACAATACCATGACCACCAAAGAAGTTTTCTTTTAATCCGAAAAAGTGCATACTTCCACCTTTTCCTTTGCTACAACCTGTTGCTTTTCCGTACAATTCGGCCATACAACTATTGGCAGTAACACCTTTTGCTATAGCCAATCCATGATCTCTATACGCCGTAATAAATTTATCGTCCGCATTTGTCGCTGTCATACATCCTGCAGCAATTGCTTCTTGTCCAATGTATAAATGACAAAACCCACGGATTTTTTGCATTCCGTATAATTGACCGGTTTTTTCTTCGAAGCGACGCAATAATAGCATCAACTCGTACCAGTATAAATAAGTATCTTTTGAAAATTTCGCTGCCACAGTTTAAAATTTTAGATGCCAAAGATAAGAAGTAAATGGTAAAAAAATAAGTTGTACAGAAAAATCAAATACAGCTTTTTAAAGTTTGGAATTTCTTCAAAAAATCCCCTAAAAATCGCAGAATATCTATAAAATATCTTTTATGTAGCAAAGAATTTCCCTATCTAAATTCAGTCGAACTGATATAACTTGCATCCCACAATGCTTTCCATTAAAAAAATAAATATCACACAATTCAAAAACTACGAATCTGGTCGATTTGAATTCGATGGAAACGTGGTTGGTATTTGCGGGAAAAATGGCATTGGCAAAACCAATCTGCTCGATTCCATTTATTACTGCTGTTTTACCAAAAGCTATTTTTCGGGTAATGAAAATATGATCATTGAAAACGGAAAGGATGGTTTTAGGCTTGAAGGTTCCTTTTCAAATAATGAAGTATCCAATAAAATCATTTGCATCAATAAATCAAATGCAAAAAAAGAATTCTCATTAAATGATGTGCCTTACGATAAATTATCGCAGCATATTGGATTACTCCCTTGCGTAATGATAGCCCCCGATGATATTGAGTTAATCAATGGCGGTAGTGAACTCCGACGGAAATTTATGGATACCGTACTTTGTCAGCTCGACAAAAACTATATGCAGTCGTTAATTCACTACAATAAAATCCTTTTACAAAGAAACAGTTATTTAAAAAAAGATTTTAGCGCCCAGAAATTTGACTACGCTTTGCTCGATATTTTTGACGAACAATTGATTGAACATGTGAATATCATTTACGCAAAAAGAAAAACATTTACTAACGAGCTGGCTCAATTGGTTCAGGAATTTTATAAAAAAATATCCGAAGCAAACGAGGCTATAGAATTGGTTTATGAAAGCCATTTGAATGAACAATCGCTTGCAGATTTATTCAAACAAAACAGAGAGCGAGACAGGATGCTTCAACGAACAAGCAAAGGCATTCACAGAGATGACTTGCAATTTTCGATGCATCAACTTCAATTTAAAAACATTGCTTCACAAGGACAAAAGAAGAGTTTATTGTTCGCTATGAAGCTTGCAGAGTATGAAATCATAAAATCAACTAAAGGCTTCTCTCCCATTTTATTATTGGATGATTTTTTTGAAAAGTTGGATGAAAACCGAATGAACAATTTATTAAAAATCGTGTGTGTTGAAAATCAAGGGCAAGTAATTATAACAGACACGCACAAGAGCAGATTGCTGAATGTGTTTGAAAAATTGCAGATTAAAGGTCAGATAATTGAATTGTAAATAGATATTAAACTTTGTATCTTTAATTTATGGCAGAATTTTCGATGCAAGAGGCATTACAACAATTTTTGAAACAAAGCAAAATGAAATCGGCAATACAGGCGATTCAGATAGAAGAATTGTGGGAAGAGCTTATGGGGAAAACGATTTCAAAATACACAGACAGCATAAAAATTATTGGCAGCACTTTATTTGTACACACCAGCGTTGCACCATTAAGAAACGAACTTTTGTATCAGAAAGACACCATTATTCAACGGGTTAATGACGCAATGGGCGAAGCCATTGTAAAAGAAGTAAAAATCAACTAGTCTACCTTAAGCATTCTATCAAAAGTTTCACGGTCGATTTGACCTATATAATTTCCATTTTCTTTTCCAGACACAAATACCTTAAAAAAAGGAATTTCATCAATTCTAAAATGTTGTGCTAAAGCTTTGCTTTCGTCGATATTAATTCTGATGATGGTCGCCTTTCCTTTATAATCACGGGTAACGGATTCGATTAAGGGTTCCATTTTTTTACAAGGACCACACCAAGGCGCATAAAAATCAACCAATACAATTTTTTCGGAATCAATTATTTTTTGAAGTGACTCAAGGGTAAGCGATTCTTTTTTTTCAGGTTCAACATTTTTTAATGGAAGATTTGATTTATTCCAAGCCAAGATGCCACCTTTTAAATCTATCACTTTTTCAAAACCATTTTTGCGCATAAAATCTGCTGCAGATGAACTTCTACCACCAGACAAGCAATAAACGTAATAAGGTAATTTCTTATCCAGATGAACAATTTTTTCTTCAAACTTTGGATCGTTGTAATCTATGTTAATGGATTTTTCAATTGAACCTGATTTGAATTCTTCTGGAGTACGTACATCAATTAAAATGGCATCTTTTTCTTTTTCAAACGCTGCTTTGAAATCAACAGGACTTGATTTTTGAGCGTTACAGCCAATTACTTGCATCAATAAAAAACCAAAGAATAAATACTTCATTGTGATAGAATTAATTTGAAAAACTAAGTTAGTCAATTAATCTTTTTAACCAACGAACAAAAATCTATAAAAAAGGCATCGGCATAAAAATCTTTTATTAGTACATTCGCACATGCAAAAATCGGTAGCACTTCATACTTTGGGTTGCAAATTAAATTTCAGTGAAACCACTGCGATTTCGCGTATGCTTGAAAATGATGGGTTTGAAAAGAAATCGTTTGATGAAGTTGCCGATGTATACGTAATAAACACCTGCTCAGTTACCGAAAATGCAGATAAAGAATGCAGACAACTGGTACGGCGAATTCAAAAGAAAGCGCCTGAAGCCATGGTGGTTATTACAGGTTGTTATGCCCAATTAAAACCTACTGAAATTGCTTCAATTCCCGGAGTAAACTTGGTTTTAGGTGCAGCAGAAAAATTCAACATTTCGCAGCATCTTAAAGAATTAAATAAAAATGATGCAGGAAAAATATGCAGCTGTGATATTGAAGATGTAAATGTATTTGTACCCTCCCACTCTATAAAAGAAAGAACCCGAATATTTTTAAAGGTTCAGGATGGATGTGATTACAATTGTAGTTTTTGTACCATTCCACTTGCCAGGGGAAAAAGCAGAAGCGATAGTATAGACAACATCATACAAAACATTGAAGAAATTGCACAAGCCGGTGCAAAGGAAATTGTATTAACCGGAATCAATTTGGGTGATTTTGGAAAAGGATTTACTGGTGGTAAAAAGCACGATGAAAGTTTTTTTGAATTGATGAAACGCATAGAATTAGAAGCGCCGATTGAACGTTTTAGAATTTCATCCATTGAGCCCAACTTACTAACCGATGAGATGATTGAATTTGTGAGCCAAAGCAAAAAGTTCATGCCGCATTTTCATATTCCATTGCAAAGTGGAAGCAATAAAACGCTCGGCAATATGCGTAGGCGCTACAAAAAAGAATTGTTTGCAGAACGCATTAACCTTATCAAAAAACTCATGCCACATGTTTGTATTGGTGCAGATGTAATCGTAGGATTTCCTGGTGAAACGGATGAAGATTTTAATGAAACGGCGCATTTTATTGAATCGCTAGACATTTCATATTTACATGTATTTACGTATTCCGAACGTGCAAATACGTTGGCAATCGAAATGAAGCCAATCGTTCCAATACAGGTTAGAAATGAACGAAATAAAATCTTGCGCAACATCAGTTATAGAAAAACGGCCATGTTCAATGAGAAGCATATTGGTGAAACCAGAAAAGTATTGTTTGAATCTGCAAACAAAAATGGCACCATTGAAGGTTTTACAGACAACTACATCAAAATAACAGCGGCGTATAACAAAGAATGGGAAAATAGCATTGTGGATTGGGTGGTGTAATTTTTTTTAATGGTTGAAAGTATTTTACCATAGCCCACGGTTGAAACCGTGAGCTATGAATAAAACAAAAAACACCCAACTTTTTCAAATTGAGTGTTTTTAAAAATATAAATTCGAATATTATTCGGCTTCTTTTGCTGGCGTATCTTCTGCTTTTTCTTCGGTTTTTCTTTCAACCAATTTACCAAGTTCCGATCCTCTTTTCTGTTTTTGTTGTGCTTTTGGAGCAAACATTACCAACATTCTTTTACCTTCCATTTTTGGTAATCCTTCTAAAGCGCCAACATCTTTTAAACGATCTGCAAATTTCAAAAGCAATAACTCGCCTCTTTCTTTAAACATAATCGCTCTTCCTTTAAACTGAACGTGGGCTTTTACTTTATCGCCATCAGAAAGGAATTTTTCAGCATGTTTTACTTTAAATTCAAAATCGTGATCATCCGTATTTGGCGTAAAACGAATTTCTTTTACTTCACTCGTTTTGGCCTTTGCCTTCATTTCTTTCTTTTTCTTTTTCTCTTCGTAGAGAAACTTGTTGTAGTCAATAACACGGCAAACCGGCGGGTTCGCTCCTGGAGAAATTTCAACCAAATCCAATTCCATGGATTGAGCTATTTTTATTGCATCTGGCGTTGCTAAAATACCAGGTGTAATGTTATCACCTACCAGTCGTACCTCTGGTACTTTAATCATAAAATTGGTACGATGCTCTTGCTGTTGTTCTTTTTTAAAGCGAGGATTAAATGCGCCCCTTGGGGGTCTTGGAGGAAATGCCATTTAAAAAATTTAATTTACAATGTTGTTTTAATGATTAAAAATAGTACAAATTTAATTATTCTCCGATTCTATCTTCAATTTCCTTTGAAATCTCCTGTACAAATTCGGTTAATGCTTTAGCGCCCATATCACCTTTTCCTTGTCTGCGTATAGAAACTTGTGATTCATTCATTTCTTTTTCACCGATTACAAGCATATATGGAACCTTCATCAATTCAGTATCTCTAATTTTCTTTCCGATTTTTTCATTTCTATCATCTATTTCAGCACGCACCCCAACGGCTTTCAAAGCAGATAAAACTTGCTTTGCATAATCCATAAACTTATCGCTTATAGGTAAAATCTTCACTTGCATTGGTGCAATCCATGTTGGAAATTTACCCGCATAATGCTCTAATAAAAATCCGATAAATCTTTCGTGTGTACCTAGTGGAGCACGATGAATGATCAATGGAACATCAGTGCTATTGTTTTGATTGGTGTATGATAATTTGAATTTATTGCCACTATTAAAATCCACTTGATTGGTTGCTAAAGTAAATTCTCTTCCAATAGCAGACCAAATTTGCACATCAATTTTAGGTCCGTAGAAAGCAGCTTCATCCTGAACTTCGATAAATGGAATATTAGATTCAATTAGCGTTTGACGAACCATAGATTCTGTTTGTTCCCAAAGTACTGGCTCATCAATATATTTTTGTCCGCGTTTTGAAGATTCATGCAAACTCAAACGCATCACATATTTATCAATGCCAAATATTTTGAAATACTTGAGATACATTTCATTCACCGCTCTAAATTCTTCCGCAAATTGTTCTTTACTACAATAAATATGCGCATCATTCATGTGTAAACAACGCACACGCATCAAACCAAACAGCTCACCGCTTTGCTCATAACGATAACAAGTACCGTACTCTGCAATTCGGAATGGCAAATCTTTATAGCTTTTAGGTTCGGCATCAAATATTTTATGGTGATGCGGACAGTTCATTGCCCTTAAATAATATTTTGTACCATCAAGTTCCATTGGTGGGAACATACTATCTGCATAATAAGGTAAATGTCCGCTTGTAAGGTACATTTCTTCTTTTGCAATATGTGGCGTCACTACTCTTTTGTAACCTGCAGCAGATTCGGTTTCTTTAGCCAATCTTTCTAACTCTTCAATAATAATACCGCCATTTGGCAACCAAAGTGGAAGACCTTGACCAACCATATCATCAAAAGTGAAAATGCCCAATTCTTTACCTAATTTTCTATGGTCTCTTTTTTTAGCCTCTTCCAACATCAATACATATTCGTCGAGCTCTTTTTGATTTGGAAAAGTAATCCCATAAATACGGGTTAATTGTTTGTTTTTTTCGTCGCCTTTCCAATATGCACCAGCAATGCTGGTTAGTTTGATTGCTTTGATATGGCCAGTTGAAGGGATGTGTGGTCCTCTACATAAATCTGTAAAACTTCCTTGTGTATAAAAACTAATTTCACCATCGGTTAAATTGCTCAGCAAATCCAATTTGTACTCATCCCCTTTTTCTGTAAAATATTGAATCGCTTCGTCTTTTGGCATTGCTTTTTTAATGAAAGCATTGTTTTGTTTGGCAAACTCATTCATCTTCTTTTCCAATACAAGCAAATCATCTTCCGACATTTTGGTATCACCTAAATCAATGTCGTAATAAAATCCCCGATCTACAGCAGGACCAACCCAAAATTTAGCATGCGGAAAAACAGATTGAACGGCTTCAGCCATTAAATGGGCAGATGAATGCCAAAAAGTAGATTTCGCTTCTTTATCATCCCAAGTCAGCAATTTCAATGAAGCATCGGCATCAATTGGACTTGATGCGTCTACAACTTGATTATTAACTGTAGCTGCCAATACTTTTCTCGCCAATCCTTCGCTTATGGATTTAGCAATGTCCATTGAAGAAACACCTGATTCATAAGGCCTTACACTTCCATCTGGTAACGTAATATTTATCATCATAATTTATATATTCTTAAATTTCAAGCCCAAATTTAACGAACTCTTTGCTATCTTCATAGCATAAGAAGTTATTTTAGTCAATAAATCATGTTTATTTTTACGGTGGACAAATTTTTACAGAATTATGTTTAAAAGTATATACATCATTTTTTGTTTTTTCTTCGGTATTGTAGTAAACATTTATGCTCAAAATTTTTCAGGCCAATGGAAAGGTGAGTTTGTAGATAAAAGCACATCTCGCGGAAATTTCTCGGGTGAAAAATGCGAATATGTGCTCGAGTTAGAAGTAAATGGAACTGCCGCAACTGGATCATCTTATACCTATTTTACAGAAAATGGAAAACGATTTTATACCATTTGTAAAGTAGAAGGTACCATTGAAAACAAGAAAAAATACATTGAAATCAAAGAGACAGAAAGGATTAAAACCAATATTCCTTTAAATATTACCAATTGCTTTCAAGTTCATAAATTAACTTATTTCAAAAAAGGAGATGAAGAAACCATGGAAGGAAACTGGGTTCCGTCGCCAAATCAAAAAGGGAATTGTGGATTTGGCATAACGAATTTAACCAGAAGAACACTGATAAAAAATTATCCTGGAGCTTATGCTAAAGTGCAAAATAATGTAGATACTAAGTCGACAAATATTCCAATAACAAAAGCACAAACCTCTTCCAAAATCAAAAATGAAAAAACAACAAAAAATACCGCAACTGTAATTGGCACAGATTCTAATAGTGACATAGCAAAAACAACAACACCAAGAAAAGAAGAAATAATAGAACCCTCTACAAAAGAAATTGAAAAAACAATACAATCATCAGAAGATATCTCTAAGTTGGAAAAAAGGAAAAATTTAGTACTAAAAACAATTGAAGTTGAAAGTAGCAATGTAAAAATCGATTTATATGATAACGGAGAAATTGATGGTGATAGTATTTCGTTATTTTATAATGGTAAGTTGCTTCTTTCAAACAAAAGATTAACCGATAAATCTATCAGCCTGAATTTGCCTGTACAAGCCAATGATGAAACCAACGAACTTATTATGTTTGCCGAAAATCTGGGTAGTGTTGCACCTAACACTGCTTTGATGGTTGTAACAGATGGCTCGAACAGATATGAAATACGCATTACTTCTGATTTAGAAAAAAGTGGTGTTATACGTTTTATACACAAAGTAAATAAACAGTAATAATGGATAATGAACGACCTGCTTTAAATATAAAAAAGGCAAGCATTGATTATTTTTTAGAATTTGGCGCATTGATTGTTTTGATTTCAACTTGGGGATTTACCATCTATCATTTTAATAAATTACCAGATATTATTGCTACCCATTTTGATTTAAGTGGAAAGCCCAATGGCTTTGGAAGTAAAAATACAATTTGGCTCCTTCCAATAATTATCACATTGGTTTTTACCCTTATTTCTGTATTAAATAGATACCCACATAAATTCAATTACCTAACTAAAATAACGGAGCAAAATGCATACAACCAATATAAATTGGCATCTCGTTCTTTGCGCATTATTTTGTTCAATATCACTTTACTATTTGCATTTATAACGTTTAAAGAAATTGATGGCGCTTACACCAAATCTTCTGCTTTAGAATGGTGGTTTATCCCATTACTATTGTGTTCTACGATTATCCCTACATTTTATATGATAATTGTATCTGGTTCGAAAAAACACAATTGATGATTTATGATTACCGGATTTTTCAATTATAATCCATCATAAAATATGTTTAAAATCCAAGCTATAAAGCTGATTGAATTTCTGTTTTCCTTTCAATTAGATTTTTACAAAGATTGATGAAATCGACGTTATAATTTAACTAGCCGCACCTACGGAGCTAGCAACATAACTATCCTCTGGAACAAGCGATATGTCGCTCCTATGGAGCTAAAAAGTTTATTAAGTAATTTGTTAGAAAAAACACTTGTTTTTTTACTTTCATCAAAATTCCAAAAGTATGTAGCTGTTAAAAACAGCCCCATCGGGACGAACTTTTAGTAACAACAAAGCAAGCTATGAGGTTAGCTCCGTAGGAGCGCCTGTTTATGAGAGCTACGTAGGTGCAACAAAAAAAACTTTTTTAAAACTTAAAATTCCAAGTTACAGAAGGTATAATTGGGAAGATAGATACTTGCTTTGCCTGAATTCTTAAGCTTCCTTCAGCAGCACTTCCTGATTGATCGTAATAAATAAAATACGGATTTTGTCTGCTGTATACATTATATGCGCCGAATACCCATTCTGATTTCCATTTACGATTTTGATTTTTATTTGGCGTTAAAATTGCAGCTACATCAAGACGATGATAAGACGGCAATCTATATTGGTTGATTCGGCTAAATTCTTGTGTTAATACACCATCTATCAAATAAAATCTTTGTGGTAAGGTTACAGCATTTCCTGTTCCATAAACAAACGTTGCAGACAATTTCCATTTCTTATTCAACTGATACATGCCCACAACACTTAAATCATGGCGTCTGTCATATTTTGCCGGATACTTCTCTCCGAAATTTAAATCTGCAAATTTGCGCCAAGTCCAACTAAGCGTGTACCCCACCCAACCCGTTAGTTTTCCCCTAACTTTATTGAATAAAAATTCGGAGCCATAACTCCAGCCTTTACCAAAAACAAAAGAGTTTTCGGTATCATCCAAACTGTTTGGGGTATATCCTTCGCTATATTCAATTTGATTCTGCATGTCTTTGTAATACAGTTCTACAGAGGTTTCAAACATATTGTTTTTGAAGTTTTTAAAGAAACCTGCTGCATACAACCAACTGATTTGCGGCTTTACTTTGTATGTACTGGATACCCAAATATCTGTTGGCAAAGTAGTTCCAGAATTACTAACTAAATGTATGTATTGAAAATTTTTAGTTACAGATGCCTTTATTGATGTTCCATCGTTAATGGCATAACGTAAGGTTGCCCTAGGCTCTAATCCACCATAAGTCTTAACCGGTTGTCCATTTTTATACACCGTACTATCTAAGCGATTTCCATCAAGATCCGTTTTGTATAATTTATATAGACCAACCTGTTGAAAAAAGCTATACCTCAAACCAACATTCAGTTGCAGTTTTTGACTTATTTCGATATCATCTTGAACATACACCGCCGCTTCTCTAGCATATTTTATTTGTGCGTTTTGAGGATTGAATACAACAGAATCTTGATTTCCAGAAATTACAGAAGGAGTAAACTTGTGATACGTATATGCTGCGCCAAATTTGATTCTATGTTTTGAAAAAGGATAAAAATCAAAATCTTGTTTGATGCTCAAATCCCTGATACCAGAAGCCAATTTAATATTGAAATTATTTTGCAACGCTTGAAAACTAAAATTGTAATCGTTGTAAACAGCAGTTGTATTTGCAAAAAGTCTTTTGTTAAACACATGGTTCCATCTAATGGTACCGGTAGAATTTCCCCAAGGAATTTTTACATCCAAACTTTGTGCACCATTTTTAAAATCAAATACATCCCTACCGAAATAACCACTAATATATAGTCTGTCTTTTTCAGAGAATTTATAATTTGCTTTTGCATTTAAATCATAAAAATAATAACCCGAACCAAAAAATTGACTGCTCTTAGAAACGAAAGGTTTGGTTAATGCATCAATATAAGTTCTTCTGGCAGAAATGATAAACGATGATTTTTCTTTTACCAATGGGCCTTGTATTGAAATACGAGATGCAATAACGCCGATTCCTCCATCAACTTGCATTTTTTTGTTATTACCTTCTTTCATCGAAACGTCTAAAACACTTGAAAGTCGGCCTCCATATTGTGCGGGCATTCCTCCCTTGATTAGTGAAACATTCTTGATTGCATCTGCGTTAAACACCGAAAAGAAACCGAATAAATGACCAGTGTTATAAACAACTGCATCATCCAATAATATTAAGTTTTGATCAGGGCCACCACCGCGTACATAAATACCAGAACTTCCTTCACCAGCGTTTCTTACTCCAGGCAACAATTGAACTACTTTTAATAAATCCACTTCACCTAAAAATGCAGGAACAGATTTGATTTGATCAATCGGCAAAGTAGTCTTTCCCATTTGAGCCGATTTTACATTGTTTTCTTTCTTTGAAGCCGTTATGACCACTTCTTGAGAAAGTGCAGTTGTAGGATTTAAACTGATGTTTAATGCCGTATCTGAATTTAAAAGAATGTTGATTTTTTCAGACTGATAACCAATGAAAGAACAGTTGATTTCGTAATTGCCCTCATTTAATGTTAATGAATAATAACCAAACCCATTTGAAGAAACGCCTTTTGAAACTCCTTTTACAGAAAGTGTAGCACCAATAAGGGTTTCACCAGAAAAAGCATCTTTTATATATCCGTTAATGGTTAATTTTCTTTTATTAATAGTTTTATCATTTTGTGCCAATAATGGAGTTGATAAACACAAAAAAGAAATCAGCGAAATGCTGATTAAAAAAAAACGCCTCATATAATTATTTTGATTTAATGGTATCTTTTATATCACCGCAATTCAACATCCCAGCATGATACTTTGGGTGATTTTTGCCCATATACGGATTTACAATTTCTTTGTTGTTGCTAATCCAATTTGCTGGTTCATTATCATTGAATGCCATCGGACAATTTTGAAGGTATAATACCGGACCTTCATATTTTATTGCATTGAAAAACGTTGGATACATAACATCAGTTAATGCGCTAAAATCTCTACGCATCTCGGTAATGTCTTTTTGCTGCAATAAAGAATTGGCATTTGCCAAAATATCGCTTTTTGTCATATTTACCGTTTCGTAAATACCAGAAGAATCTTTGGCCAATTCAGACAGATTCAAAGATTCTAACAACGTACAAAATTGAGTGGTTTTTAATTTTATGTTGGCGGTATCATCTTCTACAAAAGCATCTTTAACACTCAAGTAAGTATTTACCAATTGATTTATAGATTGATTAAATGTATCAGAATGGGCTTTTAAAACAATAGCTTCTTGTTTGGTTTCGGGTTGAACTACTTCCGATTTTTTTGCAAAGAAAAAATAACAACCAAGTAGAAAAACAGCGATTAAGGCATAGAAAAAATATTTCTTCATGATTTATATTTTGCACAAAAATATCGTATTGTAAACAATAATGGTGTCATTCATTTTAGAAAATCATCTCCATTTTTTATATTATGAAGTTTTAAAGTGGATTTTTTATGGAATTAAATATTCTTATCTGTTTGTTTATTCTCTCATCTTAATTTAAACCTATCAACATAAAAAGCTAAATTTGCGAAAATTAAATACAACTCATGTTATTAGGATTACAAAATGTGACCTTCGAATTTGGTGCGAGAACTATTGTTGAGGACGCTACTTGGCATATTCAACCCAATGAACGTATAGGATTAATTGGCTATAATGGAACTGGGAAATCTACCCTTTTAAAAGTATTAACCGGTCAATATACCCCTGCAAAAGGTACGGTTGAAAAAGGCAGAGAAACCAGCATTGGCTTTCTTCATCAGGATTTATTGGGTTTTGATACAGAAGATTCGATTCTTGAAGTGGCACTTGGTGCTTTTGAGCGTGTGAAAGAATTGGAGCGTCAACTAGAAATTATGGGTGAAGAATTGGCAAAAACAGGTGATGAAAAACTGGCTAATGATTATGCTGATTTATTGCATGAAATGGATGTATTAGACGGATATAGCATTCACCATAGAACGGAAGAGATTTTACAAGGTCTTGGATTTACAAATGCAGAATTGCATAAACCTTATAAAAATTTTAGTGGAGGTTGGAGAATGCGGGTTTTATTGGCTAAAATGATTTTACAGCAACCCGATGTATTGTTGATGGATGAACCCACGAATCACTTGGATATGCCGAGTATTGAATGGTTGGAAAAATATTTGATGCACTATCAAGGTTCGGTGGTGATTGTATCGCATGATCGTTTTTTCTTAGATAGAATGACCAATAAAATTGTAGAGTTATATCAACAACAATTGCATTTTTACACGGGCAACTATTCTTACTACGAAAAAGAAAAAGAGATTCGTGTAGACATGCAGAAAAAGGCTTTTGAAAATCAACAAGATTATATTCGCCAACAAGAACGATTTGTGGAGCGATTTAAAGCAAAAGCCAGTAAGGCAGCTCAAGCGCAAAGTATTGTAAAAAGATTGGACAAATTGGATAGAATTGAAGATGTTGAAATTGAACGTCCGAATATGCGCATCAATTTTGCCGTAGAAAAACAACCTGGTAAAGTTATTTGCACCTTAAAAAATATCACCAAACGATTTAAAGATGTTCATATTGTAGAAAACACCGGTGCCGAAATTGATCGTGGTGATAAGATTGCATTAATCGGTGCGAATGGTAAAGGAAAATCTACCTTATTGAGAATTATAGCCGGTGCCGAAACTTTTGATGGCGATAGAGAATGGGGCCACAATGTAATGGAATCGTTTTATGCACAGCATCAGCTTGAAGCGCTTAACATGAACAATGATATTTTGGAAGAACTAAAAGATGCCAGAAGTGGAAAAAATGATTTAGAGTTGAGAAGTTTATTAGGGGCATTTTTATTCAGCGGAGATACGGTTGAGAAAAAAGTAAAAGTGTTGAGTGGTGGCGAAAAAGCACGTGTGGCATTGGCAAAAACCATTGCAAGCAAAGCCAATTTCTTAATGTTGGATGAGCCTACGAATCACCTTGATATACACTCTGTTGATTTGCTTGTAGAAGCGTTGAACAAATACGAAGGCAGTTTAATTTTGGTTAGCCATGACCGTTATTTCATTAGTCGAATCGCCAACAAAATCTGGGAAATTGATGATCAAAAAATACGCGAATTTAAAGGAACTTACGCGGAATGGGAAGATTGGAAAGAGCGTAAACTAAAAGCGGATGCCGCTTTAAAAAAAAATGACATTCCTGTAATAAAGGAAGTGCCTAAAGAAGTAAAGCCAGTAAATACAAGCATTTCAAATGATGCAAAAAAAGAATTGCAAAAAGTAAAAACACAATTCAAACAGTTGGAGGATAAATTGGTTTCGCTAAAAGCAAACAAAACGGAGTTGGAAAATAAACTTGCAGATCCAGAAATTTATGGCAACAAAGAGAAATTTATTCAAGCAGAAACTTCTTATAAAAAAGCAACTCAAGAACTAGATCAAGCCAATAAAGAATATGAAATCGTATTTGAAAAAATGATGGAATTGGAAGGGTAAACAAATTAAAAAGTAAAAATTAAAAAGTAAAAAAATACCTGTTGTTTAGTGTGGAAATTTTTAAAAGTAGAATAACCAATTTTTGACTTTTGAATTTTAAATTTTGACTTAAATTCTCACTCATGAGCGTTCAGATTCATTCATCTTGGAAAAAAGTTTTAAAGCAAGAATTTAAGAAGCCCTATTTTGAGCAGTTAACTACTTTTTTAACTTCCGAAAAAGCACAAGGTAAAACCATATTGCCGCCAGGTTCTTTGATTTTCAATGCTTTTGAACAAACGCATTTTGATGATGTACTTGTGGTAATATTAGGACAAGACCCTTATCATAAAAAAGGTCAGGCGCATGGACTAAGTTTTTCGGTTCCTAACGGAGTTGCTTATCCGCCTTCACTTCAAAACATTTTAAAAGAATTAAAATCAGATATAGGGGTATCGGTTCCTGAAAAAAAAGGAGATTTAACCAATTGGGCTAAGCAAGGTGTATTGTTGCTAAACACTTCACTTACCGTTAGAGAAGGCGAACCACTTAGTCATGAAAAATACGGATGGATGAATTTTACAGACGCGGTTATCTACGCTTTATCTGAACAAAAAAAAGACATTGTATTTTTACTTTGGGGAAAATTTGCCCAGCAAAAAGCAGATTTAATTCATCCAGCAAAGCACCATATTTTAACTGCAGCCCACCCTTCCCCATTGTCGGCACACAAAGGATTTTTAGGATGCAAACATTTTTCAAAAACCAATCAATTGCTCATGAGATCAGGGCTTGAGCCAATCGACTGGAAACTTGTTTAATAAATAATTAATTACAGCAATCAAAAAATAGAATTCATTTGAAAACCATTTTAAAAAATATTTTTGCTAGGTTATGGGCGGTTTGGGGTTTGATAACTTTTGTAACCACATTTCTGATTATAATCATCCCGGCATTATGTTATCATTTGTTTAAAAACAAAATTCGCGGGCAAAAATATTTTATACTCATTTCAAATATTTGGATGCGCATTTGGCTTTGTTTGATTGGATGCAGATTAACCATTTCAGGAAAAAATAATTTTATAGAAAACAAAAACTACATCGTTGTATTCAACCACAATGCCTTACTCGATATTCCCCTTTCTGCTCCATTTGTGCCTGGAGCACATAAAACCATTGGCAAAGCATCATTTTCAAAAGTGCCTCTATTTGGGTTATTCTATAAAATTGGAGCAATATTGATTGATAGAAACAATGAAAAAAGCAGAACTAAAAGTTACGAAGCCATGAAGAAGGTTTTAAACAAAGGGATGCACATGTGTATTTATCCAGAAGGGACCAGAAATAGAAGTAATCAGGTATTAAAAACTTTTTTTGATGGTGCTTTTAAATTATCCGTTGAAACCCAAAAAGAAATTATTCCTTGTATCATTAGAGGCACCAAAACAGCTATGCCAATTGACAAAGCGTTTTACCTTTTACCTACAAAATTGAGCATGACATTTCTCCCTCCTGTTTCTCCCGTAGGATTCACTGCAAAAACGATGAATGTGCATGTGCATGAATTGATGACGAAAGCTTTGTTGGAGAAGAAATAATTGAATTCTAAAATAGAAATTTCAAAAAAGAAAGAATGGCTAGAAACATTTCAATTTTATTAGGTGAACATTTTGAAAAATTCATTGATACCGAAATTTCATCTGGGCGCTATAATTCTGCAAGTGAAGTTGTGATTGCTGCCTTGAGATTACTTGAAAATAAGAATGAAATGAAAAAGAATCTTGATACATCCTTGAAAAAAGGGGAACGTTCTAAAAGAGTAGAAAACTTTGATCCCAAAAAACATTTAGCCGCGCTCCACCAAAAATATCTATAAAAGCATTAAAAGTAATTTTTAAATAGAAAGCAATTTTAAGTCATTCGTATTTTGCATGAACGTATGGACATTCCAAACAGACTTGAAGAATAGCAACTATTCCAAATCTTTTCTTTTACAAATCATAAAAATATCTCGTCCTATTGACCTTAATATCCCTCAACAAGCTTGATTTGGGACTAATGTTGATGGTGAAGAATTTATATCGTCCAACTGGAGAAATGGATACAGACATTTGCCAACAATGTAAATCGCGTGATAAATTCATAGAAAGTACCCCCAATTCTTTTAAACTAATATTGTAAGAACCCGACATGCCAATTTTCCATTTCGGCGATAAATTTATATCCCCATTCCAATTGAAATCTTGATTAATGGTAGTGGTGAACTTTGTTGGATTGGTTGGAGATATATTTCTAAAAAAACGCAATGAGTATGAAAACGACAGACTCCAAGGAATTGAAAAGTCTGCAAATTCGCTGGCATTTCTTTGGATGTATGCCGCTTCTTGCTGGTATTCATCCATAGGCATTCCAGTTTGTTGATTAATATTTGTTGTTTGTTGTTTATTGTTAGTTGTTTGTTTATCCCCTCCATTAAATCTGCTGTCTAAAGAAACTTGTCCAGACAACAATCTCCCCAAAGAAATCGGCGTTTTTGTCCAGACTAATTTTTTAGTTCTGATGCCACTGCTATTGGTTATGTAAGGATCAAAAATGGCACTGGCTGTGATGCTTAATTTATTGAGCAAATTGGTTCTAGCTGCAACTTGTAAAAACTCCAATTGAAAAGAGTCCTTTAAAAAATTATATGCACCATTGATACTTAATCCATCAAGGAGTGAAATTTTTTGAGCCTCTTGAGCCGTATCCTTTCCATTTTTATACTTCATTTGAAGAACATTATCTATTCCGAAATTCATGCCACCAAATCTTCCGGATGAAAATGAACCTAGAATACTTCTATCAAAATAATTGAATTGTGTAGTTCTGCCTGTAGTATCGGTTTGAATGGTATAAAAATTTCTGGCATTCATATCTGGTTTATAATTCAACCCAAATGATGGCCTGATTTCATGACGTATGGCCTGAACTTTACTATTTTTATTAAACCCAATCATGCCAAAAATTCGAGAAGTAACACCAATACCGTAACTCATTTCTCTTGCTGTATAAAATCCACGCTGAATCGATGTATCGATTTTTTTATCCGTAGGATTCCATGTTAAAGCAAATTTTTCTTGATACCATTTTTCTTGATAACTAACCCTAGGAGATATTTGTAATGGACCAAGTGCAGGCAATGATAATGAAATGGGTATATCATGGCTGGCACCCCATCTGAAATTACTACTCAATTGTTTGGCCGCAGCTGAAGCGGTGTCATAAAAAAACGAAGTGCTTTTGAAAACCGTATTTAATGCTACACCAATATTTTCATACCATTTTGCTTCACCAACTCCTTCTTTCTTTCTAAATGGATACAAAGTATTCACACTAAAATTAGCATCTGGAAACCTGAAGTTTATCAAATTCAAATTGGTATTTTGATCATGGTTAGCGCTTACCTGAAAATTAAATGGTTTGTCTTTCCAAACTTTTGAATACGATATGGAAGAATTAAGGGTGTTGTTAAAATTGGTGGTTGGACTATTGGGCACTTGACTATTGAATTTAGAACTTCCCGCATTCACAAAAGCGTTGAACGTAACACCTGGCCTAGCTTTCATATCAGCAGTATGGCTCCAATTGATTTTAAACGTATTGTTTTTAGAAAAATCAGGATCGCCTTTAAACCCATTTTTCAAGCTCATCAAATTAACTGAAAAGTTTCCTTGGTATCGATATTTTTTAAAGTAACGCGGACTAACCCCGAAAGTCCAACCGCCATAAGAGTATAATGTACCCCTAGCAACAACGTCCCAATTGTCACTTAAAATTTTATAATAACCAACGCCTTCCATGGCCAAACCAAGTTGATCATTGGCTGTAAAATTTGGTGAAATAAAACCCGAATGTCGCCCTTGAGTTAGCGGATACAATCCAAAAGGAAGTACAACCGGGATAGGAACGCCTTCAATTTCAGGATGCACCGGGCCTGTAAAAGCCATTTTTTTATTGATGAATTTAATTTTGTTGCTCACAAAAGCGAAATGTGGGGTATCTAAATTACACGTTGTAAATCGACCATTCTTGGCAAAAAATTCACGTTCATTTATTTTCTTAATTTTCTCACCATATACAAACATTTCACCTTGTTGGGTATAGGTTCCTTTTGTCAACCCCTTACCAGTTTTCATATTAAACTGAATGGTATCACTAATCGTTTTAAAATCAGATTGATTAAATGTTGGATAGGTTATTACTTTTCCTGTGCTATCCTTTGTTAGATAAGCGCCTACGGTTTGTGTGGCTTGATCAAATGAAATAAAAGGCGCCATCAACTGATTGTCTTCATATTTAATATTAGCTTCTTTTCCATATAAATACAATCGTTTGGCAGGAATATCAAAAACCATTGAGTCTTCTGCTTGATAAAACACAGGAGCATTTAAAGAATCTTTGGAACCAGTAAAGTTAATTGTATCTATTTTAGGTACAATTGTGGTGTCGAGAAATACAGTTTGGATATTCGTAGATTTTTTAACTTTTTTATGTTCTCTTTTTAAATCAACTTGCCTAGACTTTGAATTATATTTTTTTGCTGTTTCTTTACTATTGATGGCAAATGAAGAAGAAAAGTTGACATAAAATATTAACACGGCAATTAATAATGCCCTGGAGGTATGTGAAAAATAATTTGCCTTACCTTTGTGAAGTTGCCTCATAAAATGTGAGGCACAAAAATAACCATATTAATATAATGTGATTGTGAATAATTTTACAACACTCAAAACATAAAGAACAAACCTATTATAACTATGCTAAAACTGAAGTATTTTTTATGTTTTTCTGCAAGTATTTTCATGTTAATTACAACAACATTATTTGCACAAACACCTAAAAAACTAAAAACTATAATTGTAGATGCAGGTCATGGTGGTGATGATTTTGGAGCAGTTGGCCAATATGAAAATTCTTTAAGATCAAATGAGAAAGATATCACCTTAGCCATTTCAATGAAACTAGTAGAGGAATTGAAGAAAAAACTTCCAGAAGTTAACACAATACCTACAAGAACTACGGATATTTACCAATCTCCTACTGAAAAAGCAAAAATTGCCAATCAAAACAATGGTGATTTATTTATTTGCATACATGCGGATTCTGGACCATTAAAAACCGGCAAAAGACAAACTGGCTCACACACCGTAACTAGATATAAAATAACGTATAAAGGAAAGGGGAAAAAGAAAAAGAAGATTTCAACTCCTTATCAAACGGTAGAACCTACTTACGAATATTTTAAAATGCCACTTTCAAGAAGCGGAACCAGTGTTTGGATATTCGCAGCACACAAAACAAGTGATAAGTTAAAAGCCATCATGCAAGATGACGGAAATCTAGAATCAGACTTCCAAATTGAAACAGGATCTGCTGCTGGCGCTGATTCTACTTATACTAATTTTGATTTCAATTCTCCTGCTGGAAGAGCAATTGCACAAGTTTATGCAAAAAGATATCAAGAAAAAAGTGATCTTCTGGCCACTTATGTAAATGAAGAAGTTGAAAAAACAAATCGCCCTGCATTGGGTGTTAACCAACGTCAAGTTGGAATATGGGTGTTGCAAGCAACGAACATGCCTGCAATATTAATTGAAACTGGTTTTATTAATAATCCAGAAGATGAGCGTTTTTTAAACAGTGAATCTGGACAGCGGGAAATGGCATCAACCATTGCAGATGCTATTGTGCATTATAAAAATCAAATGGAAAACATGATTAAAACCAATGGTTCATCTACAAAATAAAAAAAAGTGAAAATATCAAACGAATTTAAAGTTGGACTACTTGGAATAATTGTAATCATATTATTGATTTTGGGTTTTAATTTTTTAAAAGGAAATAAATTGTTTTCCAAAACAATGACATTGTATGCCAAATATCAAAATGTACAAGGATTGGCTACATCAAACCCAGTATTCATCAATGGCTTGCAAGTTGGAAATATTTACGCCATTAACAATAGTAAAGACATGAAGCAGATGTTGGTTACCATTTCCATCCAAAAAGAAATTTACATCCCAACAAATTCTATAGCTTTTATTAACCCCAACCCACTTTCCGTTACCAAAATTGAAATTCAATTGGGTAATGCTACAACTTATTTAAAAAGCAAAGACACCATCCAAACTATTGAGCGAGATGGTTTTTTAGAAAATATGATAAACAGTAAGGTTGACCCTTTATTATCAACCATAAAAAGTACTGTTGGAACAGCTGATTCCATTTTATTAAATTTCAATCAAGTGCTGGATGCAGAAAACAAAAAAAATATTGCAGCTGCACTTCAAAATTTAAATAAAATCACTTCATCTGTAAATGCAACAACGGCATCACTGGAAATAATGCTTAACAGCACTAACGGACCGCTTTCAAAAACGCTAAATAATGCAGCATCAATAACAGATAATATTGCAGCAAATAACCAAAAACTTAATAATGTTTTCACCAATATTGACATCACTACCGAAAAATTAGCTAAACTCAATGTGCAACAATCATTAAGTTTACTCGACAGCACCATCAATAATTTAAAAGCAGTAATTGCAAAATTAAACTCAAAAGAAAGCAGTTTAGGTTTATTATTCAACGACCCAACGCTTTACAAAAACCTAACTTCAACAAGCAATAAAATAAACGTTTTACTTGATGACATAAGGGTTCATCCGTCAAGATATGTTTCCATTTCTATCTTTGGAAAAAAAGAAAAACAAACCCCTTTAAATATTGCGCTACCTGACACCATCAGTTCGCCATACATCAACAAAAAATAGTTAAACGCATCCCTAATGCAAAGAAAAATGTTTAGATGCTTGATTATGTTGCTTTGTTTTCTGAACATTTTTAATCCAAAAGCGATATGTCAGAATGATACGCTTAAGCTTCCATTTTCAAACGATACCATTCGTAAAATTGAAATCATTAAAGCAAATGACCTTAGGCAGATTACACTAGGTGACGGACAAGTGATTGAAACCCTTGCAGGAAGCGCGATTGTAAAACAAGGAAATACAATCCTGAGTGGAGACAGCATTGTATTAAATAAACTACTTGGTATTGCAGAAGTATTTGGACATGTGCATATCAATGATGCAGATACCGTAAACACGTATTCCGATTACCTAAAGTATATTGGAAATGAACAAGTGGCTTATCTAAAAAAATCAGTAAAACTAACAGACGGGAAAGCAACACTAACTACCAACGATTTAATTTACGACCTAAGAACGGGTATTGCCACTTATCAAAATGGAGGTAAGGTGAAAAACCAAAATACAACTTTAACCAGTGAGCGCGCAATTTATTATTCAGATACAAAAGAAGTATTTTTTAAAAATAACGTACAACTGAAAGACCCAAAATATGAGATGAATGCGGATAGTTTAAGGTATAATACCGCTTTCAAAACAGCTTATTTTATTTCACCAACACATATCATTTCCGAACAATCTACCATCGATACCAAATCTGGTAATTATAACCTCGAAACTGGAGAAGCAGTTTTTAATGAGAAAACGGTTTTCAGAGATAAATCGAGGTATATGAGTGGCAATAAAGTGGCATTCGAAGAAAAAACCAATACGATACAAATTGAAGGAAACGGGAAATTGGTAGACAGTACAAATCAGGTGATGGTTTTGGGCGATAAAATATTTATTGATAAAAAAAATGGCAGCTTTTTAGCAACTCGAAAGCCGATTATGATTTTTTATAAAAATCAAGACAGTACGTTTATAACTGCGGATACGTTATATTCAAATAAGCGCATCATGACAGCTATAGAAATTGCAGAAAATAGAAAAAAAGCAGGAATTACAGATACATTAAAATTGAAAGCCCCACCCGAAAAAACAGATAGTATCAGATATTTTAGAGCTTATCAAAATGTGAAGATTTTCAATGATTCATTACAATCTGTTTGTGGTAATTTGATTTTTTCAACAGAAGATTCCGTGTTTAAATTATATCAAAAACCTTACTGCTGGAATGGGAATACACAACTTTCGGGAGATACCATTTTATTGTTTACTAAAAATCAACAACCACAAAGACTTTTTGTATATAATAATGCAATGGTAATAAATAAAACAGAACAAGGATTTTACAATCAGATGGTGGGTAAAACAATGAATGGTTCATTCGTAGATGGTAATATCGATTATATCCGTACAAAGGGAATTTCTGCAGAAAGTATTTTTTATCCTCAAGGTGAAGACAGCGCATATACCGGAATGAACAGAAGTAGCTGCGATGTGATTGATATTTTTTTTAGAAATAAAAACATCAATAAAATAAAATTTGTGAACCAGGTTAAGGGCGCGTTATACCCCATGAATCAAATTCCTGAGAATTATACATTTTTAAAAGGATTCAATTGGCAGGACAGCATTCGCCCCAAAAACAAATTTGCCATATTTGAATAATAAAAAAATGATTTGCCAAACAAATAATTAAGGCATAATTTACGGGTAATTTTCAACCCTAATAAAAATGAAACTAAGGATCACTTTTTTTCTTATCATATTGCTGAATAATCATTTATTTAGTCAGGATGTATTTGTTGGTGATTGGAAAATTAATAGCACAAAAACAGAAACTACCAACCAATTTGAAGCCCGTTTGGAAGTTGGGCATTCAGAAAAAGGAATTTTATACCCCGCACAATTAACCATTTCAATTGATAGTTTTATTGGCCAATATCAAGTT
Source organism: Chitinophagaceae bacterium (assembly GCA_027489035.1). Lineage (GTDB taxonomy): Bacteria > Bacteroidota > Bacteroidia > Chitinophagales > Chitinophagaceae > Ferruginibacter. The sequence goes on along the minus strand of JAIYAN010000015.1, from coordinate 258,096 downwards.
TTATTGGTAAAGAAAAACTCTCGTCAACTTGCCATAAGTACACAAAAATTTGCTTTAAAAGAAGTTCCAATTAAATTAGGAAAATGGATACAATTAATTAATGGAACATTAGATTTCAGTAAAGATTTAAAAGGTCAGCCAATATTATCATTAAATAGAATCCCATTGGATGGTAGAACATCTGCACTAAAATTAAAAGATTGGAAATCATCCGCTAAAAACGAAAAGGATTTGTCAAAAAACATTATTTCTATCCTTGAAAATTCAGAACTAAAGTTCATGAAATCAAGCAATGAAGCATGGAATGACAAAGCTGTTTTAAGTATACTTCAACCTAAAATATCACCTATATATTTTGGTTTAATTGACACCTTATTTGTAAAGGACAAAATAGGAACGATAATATTTAAAAATAATAATGATTTTGATATTGTTTCAATAAGATTGGATGCCAATGGCATTTTGGATCAAATAGATTCAAAAAAGAAACGAGAGGAGGAAGATTTTGTATTAGATACAGGATTAAATATCTTAACTTTTTTTGCAGACGATTTTGGCAAAAAAGGATTTTCAACTGCGGCGATAAATTTAAAATTGGATCAAACAAATAAATTATTGGATTTTTCAGATACCCTTAATCTTGCTGCTACTTTTATAGCCGTAAAAATTTACAACCCATTTGATGAAAAAAACAATAAAACATTTGAAACATACATAGAAAAAGATAACAACAATATCAATCCCCCTCAACCTAACAAAAAGAATGTTGGTAAAAAAAACAAAGATGGGGAAAATCGTGTTTCAAAAGTAGTCGGAACATTAATTTCAAATTCACAGGAATTAGAATTTGCGCTATGGGATGATGCAGTAGAAGATGGAGACAGTATATCTCTTTCTGTTAATGGAAAATGGATTGCAAAGGGATTCCCAGTGAAAAAGAAGCCACAGTTCCTAAAAGTTAGTTTGTCGCCAGGTGAAAATATCATAACATTTGTTGCAGATAATTTAGGTTCGATATCCCCAAATACAACTGTTTTGGAAATAATAGACGGCAACAAAAGAAAACCCTTTTTTATCGAAACCGATTTTAAACAAAACAATTTGGTTAAGATTATTTACAAAGTGAATTAATAAACTTCTACATTTTCCGGTAACGATTGCGAATTTTAATGTTTTTTGAGTAATAATATAAATTAACCCCTCCATTTTTTTGCAATTTATAGACGAATTGCCTTATTTTTGCCCACCTTTAAAAATTAAAGACTATTATGGAAAATTTGATTTATGCAGTACCGGCAATGGGTATAATTGGTTTGATTTACACATTTGTGAAATTCAATTGGGTGTCTAAACAAGATGCGGGCACACCAAGAATGAAAGAAATTAGCAATTTTATTGCTGAAGGCGCAATGGCGTTTTTAAAAGCAGAATGGAAAGTATTGGGTTACTTCGTAGCTATAGTCTCTATTTTATTGGCTTTTATGGCTCAAGCAAATAAGAATTCTCATTGGAGCATTGCAGTAGCTTTTATCATTGGCGCGGTATTGAGTGCTTTGGCTGGTTATATTGGTATGAGGGCTGCAACTAAAGCTAATGTTAGAACTGCTGAAGCTGCAAGAACTAGTTTAAGTAAAGCATTAAATGTATCTTTTACAGGCGGAGCGGTTATGGGTGTAGGTGTAGCCGGTTTAGCAGTTTTAGGATTAGGAGGTTTGTATATTGTACTTAAACAATATTTTGCCCCAGGATCAGCTATCGATTCAGAGGAAATGGTAAAAACAATTGAAGTATTAACTGGATTTTCATTAGGTGCTGAATCAATTGCCCTATTTGCAAGAGTTGGTGGTGGTATTTATACAAAAGCTGCTGATGTCGGTGCTGATTTAGTGGGTAAAGTAGAAGCAGGAATTCCTGAAGATGATCCAAGAAACCCAGCTACTATTGCGGATAACGTAGGTGATAATGTAGGTGATGTGGCAGGTATGGGTGCAGATTTATTTGGATCATATGTAGCAACGGTATTGGCTACAATTGTACTTGGACAACAAACTACAATTGTGAATGGTACGGATTCTTTAGGTGGGTTCTCTCCTATTATTTTACCAATGTTAATTGCAGGTGTTGGAATTTTATTTTCAATAGTAGGAACATTATTTGTACGCATCAGCGATTCAGCTGGAATAAATACATCAACGGTACAAAAAGCCTTAAACATGGGCAACTGGGGTTCAATGGTATTAACTGCTATTGCAGCTGGCTTATTGGTAAATTGGTTATTGCCAGAACAAATGGAACTACGTGGAGTAGCATTTACTAAATGGGGTGTTATGGGTGCAATTGCTGTAGGTTTAGCAGTTGGTGCATTAATGAGTATCATTACAGAGTATTATACAGCTATGGGAAAAAGACCAGTGCTTTCAATAATCAGACAATCTTCAACTGGTCATGCAACAAACGTAATTGGTGGTTTGGCTGTTGGTATGGAATCTACATTTTTACCAATATTAGTTTTAGCTGGTGGAATTTGGGGTTCTTATGCATGTGCAGGTTTATACGGTGTGGCAATTGCTGCTGCTGGAATGATGGCAACTACTGCAATGCAATTGGCAATAGATGCATTTGGACCGATTGCAGACAATGCAGGCGGAATTGCTGAAATGAGTGAATTACCTGCTGATGTTCGTGAAAAAACAGACGTATTGGATGCTGTTGGAAATACAACTGCTGCTTCTGGAAAAGGTTTTGCGATTGCTTCGGCAGCATTAACAGCCCTTGCTTTATTTGCTGCCTATGTAGGTATTTTTGATGGTAAAAACGGAAACTTCAAAATGGAAGGCATTGATATTTACAAAGCGCCTGTTTTGGCTTGCTTGTTTGTTGGTGGAATGATTCCTTTTATATTTTCATCATTAGCTATTAGAGCGGTTGGAGATGCAGCAATGGCGATGGTAGAAGAAGTTCGTCGTCAATTTAGAACCATTCCTGGTATTATGGAAGGAACAGGAAAACCAGAATATGATAAATGTGTTGCTATTTCTACAGAAGCTTCAATCAAAAAAATGATGCTACCAGGTGCAATTGCAATTATCTCTCCATTAATTATCGGATTTTTAGCTGGACCAGAAGCTTTGGGTGGATTTTTAGCCGGTGCAACAGTAAGTGGTGTTTTAATGGGAATGTTCCAAAATAATGCTGGTGGTGCTTGGGATAATGCAAAAAAATCATTTGAAAAAGGTGTTGAAATCAATGGTGAAATGTTTTATAAAAAATCTGAACCACATAAAGCTTCTGTAACTGGTGATACTGTAGGTGATCCATTTAAAGATACTTCAGGACCATCAATGAACATCTTGATTAAATTAATGAGTATTGTCTCATTGGTAATCGCTCCTTCTCTTGCAAAAATGAGTTGGTGCGATAATAGCAGCGAGTGTTGCCAAAAGCAAACTGCTAAAACCAATGTTATTATCAAAAACAATCAAAATTCTACAACCAATAATTCAAATACAATTGTATTATCAGTTGCGAAAAAATAAATTATAATAATAAACCAACTTCTTTAAAAGGAATCATTTTTAATGGTTCCTTTTTTTTATTTCTTAAAATAAAATTCCTAATAAGCCCAATGATTATTCTATAAAGTCATTAAACAAATTTGTGGTTGTTTTAAACTGTTATTACTGATGGAAAAACATTTTATTCATTCAATCCACCCTTTAAATTGTGGGCTGTTTAATATCCTCGAATTAATCCCTTTTTATCGCTAAAAATCAAGTTTCATACCAAAATAAATCACCTATTTTTTTATTTTTTAATTGAATAAATATTTATATAGTTAGAAATTTTATTTAAACCCACCACCAAACACAACATATTAGAAATTCCTTCGTTATAGGCATATCAATTCGCTTAATGTAATTAATAAGCAGATTTGAAACTAAAAACGTACCTATTAAACTGAAGCTAACCATATTTTTTATCAATTTGTCTTTTTGTGCAATTGGCCAAAATGCAAATTTTAGTTATACCTCAATTGGTGGAACATTTTGTAATCCAACTACCATAAAATTTGTCAATCAATCCTCAGGAAATCCCATTGGTTATTTATGGGATTTTGGAAATGGACAAAGAAGCAATGCCGCCAATCCTATAATTACATTTGTTAGTGCTGGCGTTTATCAAGTTAAACTAACTACGGTATATTCTAACACCGCCTCTACTGTAGTTAAGCAGATTTCTATTTATACAAATTCTTTAATCAGTTTAAGCTTATCTAGATCTCAAATGTGTATGCCTGGAGAGGTTTCTTTCCAAATTAATAATGCTGATTCTGGCTCAACTTTCACTTGGAACTTTGGTGACAACTCAGCCGAAATTATTACCTCTCTTAATTCTGCTAACCATTCTTTTAGCAATTATGGCACTTTCAATATCAGCGTAGTTTGCACCAATTTAAACGGTTGTAAATCTTACGATAGTAAAGAATTAAAAATAATAGCCCCAATATTATCTAGCTCCATTTTATATAACAATGGTTGCATTCCAATTAATAATGTATTTACAAGTTCAGTATCGATTCCTTCTTCGCCAAATTTCATTGCCAATTACAGCTGGAATTTTGGAGATGGGAATACGCTAATCACTACCGATACTTTTGTAAACCATACGTATAATCAAGTTGGGGCTTTTGAACCAAGCTTAACTGTAACTACTACAGAAGGTTGTATGGTTACAAAAGTTTTTGACAGCATTCGATTTGGCATACCACCCAATTATATAAATGCCTATCCAAGTGATACTGTGTTTTGCGCATCATATATTCCATTTTTTGTTGCACATGCCGACGCAAATGAATATGAATGGCGATTTGGAAATGAAGGTGTGGTTAAATCAACGGATACTGTAATTACACATCAATTTAAAAGTTTGGGAATAAAAACAATCACTGTTACTCCCATTCAAAATGGTTGTAGAAGTTTAATAAATCAATCGTTTAATGTGCGCGTTATTGGAACAATTGCCCGTTTTAATTTTAAAAATACTTGCGCAGATAAAAGACGATTTAGCTTTTTAAATTCATCGTTATTTAATACAAATACCAGCAAAATAAAATACAGCTGGGACTTTGATGACCTCACAACGTATTCTAATTTAAAAAATCCAATACATATATATCCGCCAACAGGGATATATTATCCTTCTCTCATAATTTATGATACCACAACAAATTGTAGCGATACATTGAAATCAAAATTAGTTACTACCCTACCTGTTCTGATAAACCCAGATAGTTTTGTTTGTAAAAATTCAAATACTAGATTTTATGTAGAAAATATCTACGGAATGTCAGCTCAATATAATTGGAAATTGTTTGACACCTCTGCTGGTATTTCTATGGATAGTTTTAAAACCTTCAAACCCACCAATTTTGGTTATTTCAACAATAATCGTGTAATTGTTAATCGAGGAGCTTCATATTGTCAGGATACCGTTTTTCTAGGACGAATGCTTCCTGTTATTGGCCCTAGAATAGCATTCTCAATACCACAAGAATTATGTTTAAATGTTGCATTAACAAGTAATAATCAAACAACTTCATTTAGAAATGATGAGCAGGTAAACATCTATCATTGGAGTATTGACAATGTTTTTAATAATACTGGGTATAATTTGACGCCTTATTTATTTTCTAATGCGGATGTTTATTTTGTAAAATTAAAAGCTATTGATACAAAAGGTTGTACAGACAGTTTGATCAAAACAATTCATATAAAACCATTGCCATTTGCATGGACTATTCCCAAAATGGATACATTATGTTTGGGACAATCAGCTCAATTGATTGCACATTCCAGCGACAACGTTTTGTGGAGCAGTTCTATTCCAGTAAATCCATATTGTAATACATGCGACAGCACAATTGTTTCCCCCATTCACAGCACTACATATTTTGTTTCGTCAACAAATAGTTTTGGCTGTACCGTAAAAGATAGTGCTTATATAAAAGTTTTTGAACCCTTTGATATTCGCTCACCATTCTTAGATACTGGAATTTGTTTAAACAATAATATAGAAATACAACTTGAGCCAAGGGATAAAAAAGTACAGTGGACTCCAAACATTTTTCTATCTTCTGATCATTATGCAAATGCCGTTTCATCTCCAAATACAGATATCAGTTATAAAATTTCGATGATCGATTCTGTGGGTTGTTTTAACAATCAAAAAGAAATTTCAATCCGAGTGAATCCATTGCCAATCGTTGAGTTAGGCGCTGATAAATATATTTCTTTAAATACGTCTACCCAATTGAGCCCAATATTTAGCGATAATATTCGGGAAATAATTTGGCAACCAGCTCATCTTTTATCTTGCATAAATTGTACAAACCCAATTGCAACTGTTGTAGGAGAAAAAAGTTCCTTTTACATTAAAACCATTTCTGATAGCAATTGTATTTTTAGAGATACTTTGAATATTTTCATTTTATGCGACCAAGCAAATTTGATGATGCCTACTGCATTTACACCAAACAACGATGGATTAAATGATGTGTTTTATCCTTTATCAAGAGGCATTAGAATCATAAATAAGTTCTCAGTTTATAACCGTTACCATAAATTAATTTTCGAAAGAAAAAACTTCGAACCCAATTATAGACATATGGGATGGGATGGTAAATCTAATCAGCAATTGCTAGATGCTGGTACTTATATTTATGCTATTGAAGCCACTTGTAATTATGGGAAATCAGTTACTAAAACAGGCACAGTAATTTTAATTCGATAAAAAATACTACCAAACATTTCTTGGACAAGTATCTCCATATTTATTGCCCAAAACAAAGCCAATTAAAAGCTCGTGGGTATTTCCTGTATAATTCTTCAATCTATTTGTAGTTGCCAATTCATACGAATAACTCGCATTGATTGTATTTGAAATATTGAATCCCAAAAATGCTGCGTAACCAGAAATCAAATTAGAAGCACGATAGCTACCACCTACCCAAACAAAATCTTGATATTGAAGTTTCGCATTAACATGAAGCCCAGACAATTGTGGCTCCCAATATTGATACATGAATGAAGGCAATAAAGAAAAATTATCATCTAAAGTAAAACGGTAGCCTGCTGTTGCGAAATAATTTGGCGTAAAATAATTACCATACTTTAAGCTAGAAACAAAACTATTTTTTCCGGGAATGATATTTAGTACAGAAGCTCCAACATAATATTTAGAACCATACAACCAAAGTCCTGCACCGATTTCTGGCTTTATTTTTTGAAGTTCATTACTGGCATATCCAATTGCTGGATCATTAGGATCTAAATTTCCAAAATAAACCTTAGATCTATCTAAATTGATGCTTGAAACCCCCAAATTAATACCTGCAGATAATGTTGTTTTTGTAGACAATGGTATATGATATGCATAGGAACCAGAAATGGTCCAACGATTGATATAACCTGCTTTATCATTTACCACAGACATCCCTACCCCATGATGTGCTGGTGCTGCTTCATAATTTTTCCAATAATCATCTCCTCGCGGATTTACACCTTGCATTTCAAATGATGTAGCAGTAGTTAAATCGTCTTTTTTACCAATTGGTGCATGCAAAGTAAAGTAAGATGTAACAGGAGCCCCTACTATTCCCGTCCACTGATTTCTAAAACTAGTTTTTATGTCTACATAATTTTCAATCCCAGAAATTGCAGGATTTAAAATATAGTTATTGAGTACATATTGTGTGTAATTGGGCTTTGCTTGCCCAAATGAAGACACACAAATCAACATAAAAATATTCAATGATAAAAAAAACTTCATTTTCGATGCGTTTCTGTTTTTACAGATTTTTAATTTATTCAAGAATATCATTTTATTTGATAATGGTTATAAAACCCGTTACTGGTTTTCTTCCACTTTCTGGTTCAATAATATAATAATAAGTATCTAATGGCAATGCAACTCCCGATTTAGTTCCATCCCAAGGTTTTAAATAACCTTTAGATTCAAATACCAATTTACCTGTTCTTGTAAATACCTGAATCTTTGCATTAGGATAGAATTTTAAATATTCAATTTCCCATTTGTCATTTATACCATCATTATTTGGTGAAAATGTGTTGGGAATGATTGGTGTTTTTAAAACCTTCACTTTCATTTGATCTATTGAAGGACAACCACCTTCGCCCGTTACAGTTAAGGTATACATGATGTCATCCATAGGTGTACAAAGCGGATTCAATAAATTAACGTTATTCAAGTATTGACTGCTTGTCCATAAATACTGTAATTCATTACCTGAAGCAGTTGCTTGAAGTGGCATTGTTGAGCCTTCTAAAATTAATAAATCTGGCCCTGCAGAAATAACCGGATAAGCATACACTTCAAATGGATTACTAATAGTATCACTATTACAACCAAAACTATTTACAATGTATAACGAAGGTGAAAACACACCAACGCTTGAATATGTATGTATCGGAGATACTTGTGTTGATGAAGATCCGTCGGCAAAACTCCAATTCCATTGTGATGTTATTCCATCTTTTGGATCACTGACATCTATGAATCGAACATTATCACCTACACAAACAGAAGGTTTTGAAAAATTAAAACGAGCTTCAGGTTGAGGATGTATGGTGTTTACGCTAATTGTACTATCATCTTTACATCCATTTATTGAAACCACATTTAAAGTAACATTATAAGGCCCTGTTGTAGTAAAAATATGATTTGGGTTTATTGCATTTGATGTGTTTTGTGCGCCTGATGAAGGATCTCCAAAATTCCATGTATAACTTAGTGTTGATACAGTACCATCAGGAATAGTTGATGTATTTGTAAACAAAACCTTTGCATTTGGCAAACAAGCTGTATCTGAAAACTTGAATTTAGCTAATGGTTCGGGATGAATATCAACTTCAATTACTTTGGTTTTACTGTTACATCCATCATCTGTAGTTACAAATAATATTACATTGTAAATACCCGGATTGTTAAACACATGGTTAAAAGGTGAATTCGTATTTCTAACCAATATCGGTGTTCCATCCCCAAAATTCCATGTCCATGTAGTTAAATTTCCAACTAGAGCACTTGATGAATCTGTAAATAAAACCTGTTTCTTTTCACATGTTGGTAATGAATACCCATAATTAGCCAATGGTGCTTGTAAGATTTTTATTGGCCTATCTGCTGAATCGGAGCAACCTGCAGTTGAGGTATACACGTAATGTAAATCAAATGTTCCAGCTCCATTTAATACCGGATTATATACACCCGCACTTGTAATGCCTTGGCCTGTAAATACAAATGTTCCTGGTACACCTCCAATTTCAGATGCTTGTGTAATTGGGAAAGGTAAAATAAACTGACAAGTATCTGGAATAATATTGAATCTTACTTTCGGAGCCGCATTTATGGTGATGGTCTGCGTAAAATCATCAACACAAGTTTCACCAGAATAAGCCCTAAACCTTATGGTATAAGTTTTAGTCAGCGGGGTTTGGAAGTTTGGATACAGATGTTTGTATATTTTTCCATTGTATGGCAACTGATCTGTTTCAAAAGTTGTAGGCGCACCTAATGCATCCCAATAAATGTCAACTTTTACTACTGAACCAACATTTACTGTTGACAAATCTTTTATTGCAACGGAATCATTAGCGCATAATCTTGTTGGGTTTAACACTTGCAAACCAGCAACTGGAATATCTCCATTTACAAAAAAGGTTTGTGTAACGGTATCCTTACACCCTTGATTGCTGGTTACAATAAATGTTACATTTTTTGTACCAATTGTAGCATAACTATGTCGAGGATTTTGAAGGGTAGATGTATTAGCTGCACCACTTTGCGGATGATCAAAATTCCAATTCCAACTTACAATTGTACCACCCAAAACAGTTGAAGTGTCTGTAAATTGAGCATAAGTATCAGATAAACAAACCTCAGGATCGATGAAGCCCGCAACAGGTATGGCATGGATGAAAATTGTGGTATCGCGTAAAATACTCACACAACCTTTATCTGTGGTTACGGTTAATGAAACGGTGTTGTTTCCAATATTATTAAATGTATGACTAAAAGTATTTGGGTTAGTAAATGAATAAACTGTTCCGTCTCCCATATTCCAATTCCAATTGGTGATGTTGCCAGCATTTGCTACTGATGTGCTTCTAAATGAAATTAAACGAGTAGTACAAAAAGGACCTGTTGAAGTAAATGAAGCTGTTGGCAAAGGATTTATCACAACCGTTTGTACCATCGTATCGCTATAACAACCTACATCTAATTGAACCCAATGTTTGATTGTTTTAGTTCCTGGTGTTGCATAAGTATGGCTAACAGTTTGTCCATTTCCAATAGCAGATCCATCGCCAAAATCCCAGAACCATGTTGAAATTGTTCTTCCATTTCCATTACTGGAACTTACAAAATTTGTTGGTGTATTCAAACAATTTTCTGGCAAAGTGGTAAAGTTTGCATCAGCCTGTGCATACACATTATTAAATGAAATGGTGGTATCATCTACACAACCATTAACTGAAGTTGTTGTTAAATGAACATTATATGGACCAGGGCTTGAGTAATAATGTGTAGGTGCTGCGTTTCTAATGGTATCATAAATCCCAGAAGCTGGATTACCAAAAGTCCAAACGGTTGATAAAGAATTTGGCGTATTATCAGAAATTGTTGATAGATTGGTAAATCTAGCTGAATCGTAAGGCAAGCAAACTGTAGCTGGAACTGAGAAACTTGCTATTGGATAAGCACCAATATTAATCGGATTGGAAAAGGTATTACTAACACATCCGCTACTGGATACAACGTACAATTGCGGGGTAACAGCGCCTAATGTTGAATAAACATGTTGTGCATTACCATTTGCGGGCTGTGTAATGGTTTGCGTATTCCCATCTCCGTAAGTCCAATGCCATTCTTTTATATTTCCTGGTGCAATAATAGAAGATGTATTTGTGAGATTGACAGTAGTATTTACACATGTTGGCAATGCTACAGAAAACGAAGCAGTGGGAACATTTGTAACTGTTATCGTATCTCTAGCTGTATCACTAAAGCAACCCACATTACTAATCATGCAAAATTTTACGATATATGTTCCAGCATTTGCATATTTATGTTTTGGATGTCTTACACTATCAGTTGTGCCATCACCATAATCCCAGAAATATTTGTAAGGATAGGTGCCAGCAAGATATGTTGTAGTATCTCTAAATCTGACAGTATCTGTAACACAACCGTTGTTAGACCAATAAATTTGAGCTACTGGCGGATCGTAAACAGCAAGGTAAAAATCTCTATCGATGCTACTTCCACAGCCTTCAACGGATTGTGTACCGGCTGTTATTGAAATCAAATAACCTGGAGAAGTGTTTGAAGGACTGAATGTGTATAAAATAGGTAATCTATAACGCCAAACCCTTTTATTACCAATCAAATACGTTGTATCTGCTACCGGACTGTTCATTACTTGATTGGCATTAGGCGATTGATTGGGATTGGCATTAAAATTCCAGTTTAAATAAGTAGGTTCAAATGGAAAAGTTACGGTTAAATAAACAGGAGAACCTGTACAAGCAACCGGGTCTGTGGTAATGCTATACGGATTTACAGGTGCTAGAAAATTATATAAATCTTTGATGTTGGTACCTGCGTTATACCCATAAGACTCAGCAGAACCATAACCATATGCAATGGCGTTAAATCCTGAATCAGACTCGATGCTATGTACTCCGGCTGCGGATAACCGGCTGCTTAAATAGGAAAAACTAGGATCTTGAGGATGTACGGTAAAAGATGCAGGACTAACATTTACGCCATCTAGTTTAAAAGAACTAATTGCAGTTCCAGCGTTCGGGATAACCACGTTATAATAATGCTGAGATATTGCTGCAAAAGGCGTTGCATTCCACAAAACTTTTGCAATATTTTGTTCTACAGAGCTTAAATAAATTACTTCTGGATCTCCAGGGTAAGTACCAGTTGGATTAGGATTTCCACACTCCCCTTGTGATGCAATATATTGAGCAACAGTAATTGGGTCTTCCGATTCAATTTTTTGAGGTAATGATGTAAGGGGTAAATCGTAGTAAAAATTATTTATTAAAGAAGCAGTACTTAATGCTGCTCCATTTACCAGAACAGGAGTTGTTGGATTAGTTACACAAACTCTGAAAAAATTATTGACCAAACTACTGGTTGGTACGGTTAAAAACTTCTTACCCCAAGCATCTTTTGGAAATGCTTGAACCATATAGTTATCTGACGAAGAACTGCTTCCATCACAACTAATAAACATTTTACCTGAGCCTGAAAACACCGCAATTCTTTTACAAGCTCCGTTACCAGAAGCAATACTTTTTATTTTCGAACCTGTTAAATCTACTCCTGTATATGATCCTCCTCCGCCGCCGCCGCCTCCACCGCCAGTAAGTTGTCCCATAACATTAAACACTTGGCCCTGTGTCATATTAATCGTATAGGTTGTATTGGCAGTCATGTTGATGGTATTCGCACTTGGGGTAATTTCAACGGTAGTAGTTCCAGTATCAGTAGCAATCACATAAAACCAAGCATTGGAATTATTTTCGTTAGATCTTGCCGTATAATTAATGGAGTAATACTCTTTCCCTAATGTAGTTACTGGAAATAAAATGGTGGCACCAGATACAGAGCCATCATAAATATGTGCATATGCAACCACTGGTTTATCTGCAACGATATGAATTCCTTTGTCTTCTGGAGAGGTAGATTCAGCTGTTAATCTTGCGTCTTGTGGAATTGCTTTTGGAATAACGGCAGAGGTTAATACGGTAGGTGTAGCTGGACTTGTAAGGGTTTGTGAATATCCCAAACTAGGGATTGAAATGGTGATAGTGGTAACTTCATCTGTAGCAAAATAAAGCACCATATTTTGTGCATTTATATTTGAACCACCACCATTTGATTGAGCCATACGCACATGAAAACCATATGCAACCCAAAATTCTTTTCCTTTGTTAGAAAAATTTTGAGCATATGAAAATAATGCAGAAAAAATAAAAATAATTAAGAGCAGTGGTTTTCTCATTTTAAAACTTTTTGAAAGATTGGCAATATACGATTTAATCGTTTTTGGGCAACTTTGAATGCTAAAAATTCTTTGTTTTTAACAAATAAAGAATTGGGATATTGGGATTGCTAAATTTTCAATGATTTGTTTGAAATTAATGCAATAAAACCATCAATAGATAAATAAACTAAGTTCAGCAAAGTCATGTTCGTTTAACTTAAAAAGCCGAAATCTTATTATTTACTCAACGGATTTATTTTAAAAATGCAATTAAAATTCCAGTTATAATTCGATTTCAAATCTTAAAATCGCTAAACCCATTTTAAGACGAAACAAACATCAATCCCGTTGCCTCTCAAAAAATGATATCATTATTTAATTTAAAAAAGACAGGCATTATATTTTATAATTATTTAATTTTTGCAAAATGTCAATAACGTAACTTTTCAAAAAGACATATTTGACAAATACAAATAACCAATCGAAAATATAATTCATATCGATTGGGGATTAGATGCAAAAATTGCTTTTCACCCTTTGAAGTAAATAATAAATATTTTAATGAAGTGAGCGGTAGTAATTATTTAATCATTTTAAATACAAATGGGATTTTATTGTTTTCAACGAATAACTTTAAGTAATAAATCCCTTTAGGCAAGTTTGCGTTTATATTGATTGTAATTTGTTGAGAACCTATTTGATAATTTAATTTATTGGACTGCAACATTCTTCCTGCTTCGTCAGCTATAAAATAATTCAAATTGCCTTTTCTAACAGAATTTATCAACAAAGAAATTTGATTATTTAAAATAACATTCGACGACATGGTAATGTCAAAATCTTTTTTCTTGCTTGCAATTTTTATCGAATTACTAAACTCAAAACTTCCATCAATATTTGCAACTTTTATTCTATAAAAATTTGTGTTGCTAACAAAAGATTGATCTAAAAATTCGAAATCTGTTTGATGTTGATTATTGCTGTTTAATGATATTATTGAAATGGTAGAAAACTCATTTCCGTTTATGCTTCTTTGAATCTCATATTGCTTTATTAAATTGGGGTTATATACTTTAAACAGCAACTTATTTATTTTGCTGTTGATGTTAGTACCAGTTAATACTATTTTATTCAATGGTAACACAACAACAGGTTTCATCAAGATATAAAAACGATTTGAAGCATAGGACAATGGATTGCTATTAACATTAAAATTAATGGTTAAAGAATCACTCCAATTTAATGGATATTGTATGTTGGTATAACGGTCAACCATAATCGGCATCAACGTGATTATTGAATCTACGTGAAGGTTAATTTTTAATTGATATGATTGAGTCTTTACATTACTTATTTGAAATTGTAAAGTATCCAATGGATTATAAGATTTTCGTGCTTCAATAGACAACAGTTTACCCTCAGAAATAATGCCAAAATTCTCGCTACTGTTTTTTAATTTCAATGCGTCTTCTTTATCGTAACTATTGTTATAAGATGCATTTAGTACCAACATATTTCCATCTGTCAAATAATTTCCCGTAATGTTTACCCCATATAATTTTGTAGAAATAAAATTTAAATTATTGGCTTCATTATTTTCCCTGAATTGCATTTTACTTCCTGTAATTTTACAAGATTCAGCAAAAGAAATATTACCGCCAGAACCGGCACCAGTAGCATGCATAAAAAATGCTTGTCCTGATTGAATTGCTGTAACAGGTTCTAATCCACTATAATTTGACGTACCACCGGGTATGGGTAAGTAACCATTTGTACTGCTAATGGTTTGATATCCACCTTGAATATTATGTCCAGTTAATAAAGGGTCCCAAACATAAAATGTGTTGTCTATGTTTCCAGATATATTAATTGTTGTAAAATCAATAGCTGATGCATATGGATTTCCGATGCATTCAAAACGATTGGCATTAATGTTTGTAACTGGTGGAAGTTCACCTGCATTGGCAGCATATAATTTTCCAGTTGTTCTTAATATAGTAGCATTAGCTAGAGCATTAAACGTTGTAACCGTTCGATCCCCCCTCACATAAACAAAATAACCTTTTGAATTTTGAATTGGAATTTGTGTAGATGCAATTCCTATATAACTGTTATCACTCGAATTATAGGTTTTCATTGTTCCACCAGGGGCGGTATATGCATCAAAACCAAGTGCAAGCGCATTAGGCAAACTACTCGTTATCATGGTTCCATAACCAGCATAACGGGATTGATTGGCCGAAGTTGCAGAATCTTGCCAACTTTGATTTACGGTTTGACTACCAAATGTTGGAACAGCAAGCAATTGCCAAGATTTAACATGCGAAATTCCTGTTGGGATAAATCTTTCAACGGTAACATTTCCTTCAATTTTTTTACCGGTCAAATCTCCAACCCAAGCGGTTTCATTTAATGTAGATTTTAGTGTAAGGAAATTATTTGTTGTTAGTTTTAATCCAGCAGTTGAAAATTTTAAGGAACGGTATATATCTAGTTTACCAGATAACACAACGCCACTTATGCTCGAGTTGGCAATTTCTAAATTGAGTACTTTATTATTTTCGAAAATATTCGCAGGAATGGTTTGCAATGAATTTCCACTCATTGAAATGCTGCATTTCGACGCGTCAATTTTACCCCCATTTTTAGTTAATGCCCCATAAATTTCCAATGTTTGCAAAGTATCTAAATTCAATAACACTTCATCAGAAACACTTGAAAGATATAAATTTCTAACTTTTGTAAAATTTAATCCAGAAGGAACATAATTGGAATTGTGACTTAAGCTTACATCTTTTGTTTCATTAGGCATTATATTATCTTCCCAATTGTTTGAATTATCCCATGAAGTAGAAATTCGCCCAATCCAATTTGCGGTGTTACTCAATACAAATTCATCGCATCCAATATCTGGCCTAATTAAATTTCTTGAAGCAGAATCAATATCATTATAAAGTCCGGCTATTGGAGTGCCTAGATTGCTCAATAAATTATTATTGTTATCGTTTAAATGCAAATCAATACCTGAAATAAATGAGGGTATAATGTTTATTGAATTAACGTCTTTTGATGTGGCGGTTTTCCATGTTGACAAAGAAGCATACGCCAAGTTTCCATTGAAATTATAACCAAATAATTTTACACCATTGCCAATAGGATTGACTGCATAATCGTTATAATCAAGTAAATCAAATTGCGTCCCTCCCCTAGAAGTTAAAATACAAACTGCTCCAAATCCTAAACCATTTTTTAAACCAAGATTATTGACTAAAATATTATTGATAATTTCTGCCTTACTTGTGCCTTTTATTCGAATACAAGATGACACAGCATTGATTTTATTTAGCGTATTGGTAAAACCTGCAACACCTCCTAAAAAAATAGAATTATGGTACAATTTAATACCAGTTTGATCAGTTGGAAAATTGTCTATCATGATTCCTGTAGGATTATCTATACTTCCCGAAGTAAAATCAGATCCATCGCCCGAAAGATTTGCAATCATGTTGTTAAACACAGTTATGCTCGCATTGGCATATCCAGTTGAAATATTTATACCATGAGCACCAAATCCATTTGTACGGGTATAATTTAAATTGTAAATTTTATTGTTGGAAACTACAGCGTTTCGAACCGTATCAGCTAGATAAATTCCTTTATCGGTAGCATCATCTGTATTGGAAAAATTACCGATTACATTTGCATCAATAATTGCCCCATCAATACCTTTTAAATAAATCCCTACATTTCTAATCGCGTTGACACCACTTGAGTTTAATTCATTATTTTTTATTGAAAGACCGCTACCATTACCCGCTACAATTTTAGCATTGGCATAAATTCCATATAACGACCTTTGAATTAGATTGTTTTCAAGATTTATGTTAGAAAAAAATCCAGGATTTGCAATTGTTATAGCATCAGAAATGGTAATTACGCTTTTGTCATTTCCATTGATTAACACACAATTTTTTATGGTACAATTGTTTACAGAAACAGTACCTTCAGAACCCAATAAAATCACCCTTGGCTGTAAGGTACTCTCGTTTATTATTGTTAAGTTTTTAGTGTTAGCGTTATTATTTGAACCATTAATGGTAATGAAATTTCCCGTTATTTTAAGAATTGGATTATCATTTACATTTCCTGTTATACGCACAACATTATTGGATTGTGGTTTTATAGTCAACGAATTAGAAATCGAAGCATTTTCATTATTTGCAAAAACAATTGGAAAATTTTCAGCATTGCTATAAAAAGAATCAATTAAAATAAATTCTACGTTTCCAGATAAGCAAGATGTATTGTATTGATTGGCAGCAGCTGTGAGTGTCGGGAAATTTCCAAAAGTACCAATTGTATACGTTCCAGATAAAGTATTACTACATTGAGCATAAACCAAACCAATATTCATGATTGAAAAAACAAAAAGCATAACAAATAGCCTTTTTCGCCGTTGCATTTGAATTTCTGCCTGTACATTAATTTTATAGCTTATAGTAGCTTTCATGATTAATTTAATTATTGATAAAACCAGGCTTTACAAAAAAACTATTGGATTTAAAGGCAGGATTTTCGGCAGATATCTAAAAAGGATCAGAAATAAAAAATCTAAATTATAATAATATTCTAAAAAATCATAACATTCTAATCAATATCTTATTGGTTTTCCTTATCCACAAAACTATAAAATCAAAAAAATTAAAGTATGTTATGAGAAAGGTAAATAAATGATAAGTATCACAAAAATTTTTCAACAAAAAAAGAGGCAATCATTTCTGATTAACCTCTTCAACAAATTCACCATTTGATGAAAATGTATTTTGTGTTAGCAACGGCGATGATAAACATCAATAAATCAAATTAATTTTTTGATGTAACCAAATAGCCTCCGAACTAAATCCCAAATTTGCACATTGATTTGGGGTACGGATTAAAAACGATTTAGGGTACGATAGGTGTATTTACTAAACGAAAAATGGAAACTTTTATTTTGCTGAGGGCTAAAAAAATATTATTCGAAAAAAGGAGATGTAGATGTTGATTTTAAAAAAGCCCGTTAAACTTTAATTTATTTTTTCAACTTATTATAAATGTCTATTTCGTAAATCTTTCTTTTATGAAAATCGAGAAAATATTTTTAGTGATTTATTGTAATTAAAAAAAATAAGTTACTAATTTCACCTAAATAATTACTCGTATGAAAATTTTCGTTGCTGGCTTACCTTATGATTTAGATGATGCTGAATTGGAAGAGATTTTTGAAAAATTCGGTGAAGTCGTTTCCGCCAAAGTAGCCTTGGATAAAGAAACTGGTAAAAGCAAGGGTTTCGCTTTTATTGAAATGAAAAACAGAGAAGATGGCTTAGAAGCTGTTGAACATTTGAATGATATTTCTTTAGGCAAAAAACCCCTTGTTGTAAAAGAAGCTGAAGAGAGAAGCGCACCACCCAGAAATAATGGTGGATTCAACAGACCAGGTGGCTTTGATAACAGAAGAAGATAATCGAGTTTACATTTTTCAATCTTTTTTATTTTTTAATAGAATTTATTCAAATTCTAAATGCACACTTGTGTGTGTGTGAACATACTTTTATTTTATACGCTCTTCGTCGTGAAATCTGTTTCACTTTTTACTTTTTAATTTTTACTTATACTTTCCATAAATATCTTCACGCAATTGCAAGATCCCATTTTCGTCTACCCATGCAGTTAAATAGCTAACATATACAGGTATTGGCGTACTTAATTTTACCTTTTTTTCTTTGTTCTCATTTATTGCATTTTCTAATCTTAAACTATCCCAGTTTTTTTCTTGTTGCAATACATATAATGCTAACTTTTTTGCGTCATTTAATCTAATGCAACCATGACTAAACATGCGTACTCTTTTTTCAAACAAACTTTTAATAGGTGTATCATGCAAAAAAACGGAATAACGATTGGGGATTATAAACTTAATTCGACCTAAAGAATTTGTAGGACCAGGACGTTGCCGTATTATCCCATTGCTCCATTCCATGTTGTGTTTTTCTAAATAATTGTGATTCTTTCTCAATAAAGGCAAAATCTCTTTTTGTTCTATACTTTTTGGCACGTTCCAATAAGGACAAACAACTACAGCATTTAGCGTTGTATTAAATGTTGGGGTTTTATTTTTAAATTTTCCAACAATTACTTTCATCTCAATTTGAGGTATATTGTTTTTATACACCTGCAAATGAAAATCCGGAATATTAACGTAAATGAAATCACGCACATCTATTTCTGTCAAATCAGAAATCGTTTTTATACTAGCTTCAATTTGCTTTAATACATAATCAACATTTTTGTTTATTCGCAAAATCAATGCATTGTTTATAATGCCATTTTGATCCATTCCCATCCTTTTTTGGAAATGTATAATCGCAAGTTTTAAATCTTCATTAAAATAAAAACTCCTATCTAACCCAGCATAATCTCCTGATTTTTTAAGATTGTTTTTTATATGAATAATTGAGATTAAACTATCTCCTACTTGAAGTTTATTTTTAATTGTGGGAATATTTGTCCAGTTTTTTTCTGCTTTAATTTTTAAATAATACCACTTTACTTGTTGTAATTTAATTACCATTTTTTGAAAATAATTGGAATCGGAATTAGGCGATTTAAAACTTAAACTAGAAGAATTGCGAAAAAGTTTATGTATTTGTTGATCTGGAATAGATTTTGAAAAAGTTTTTAAAGAGAAGGTCAAAAAACAAAAAACACTCATCAAAAAAAACAAATTTGGTTTTTTATGTAATGAATTAATCATCGTTTGTTTTAACCATAAAACTAAAGTCAATTCAATTGCATAATTATGATTATGGTTAGTACACTATACCAATATTTTCAATTTTTACTAAAAACACAAAACCCCAAAACTTAATATCAGTTTGGGGCTTATGCAACAATTAAGAAAAACACACTATTTTAAATTAGTTTTTGGTCATGAATGCAGATTGATTATACATTTCGGCAGTATTGGTAATTTTTTTAGAAGGGTCAACACCAACGGTTTCTTTATGGTAATAGTTCAATGCTTCTTCATTATCCTCAATCATTTTTTTGAATAATTCTGGCGTGTATGCATAAATTCTGCAGTCGTTTTCTGATTGCAAAAAGAATTCATCTGTTGAAAATCTTCCATTAAAATATTTCTTACAATACACATTAAGCTTACCTTTTACAACTCTTTTCGCAAATCCAGGAAGTGCATCAACCGCTACAAAACTTTTATGTCCATTCATAATAAATTTTTGAGTGACAGCATAATGATCTTCGATTTGATAAGCCTCAATTTCGCTTGGCTTTATTTTTATGCTTTCATTTGCTAATAAATGCGGCGCAGTGAAAACACCTTTAATGATTTCTAACTTGTTGTAATAAACCGTTCTTCCATTTTTTAATTTTACAAATGAAGAACTGTTCGATACTTTTGAAGCCTTAGCAGGATCTGGTTTATAAACACAGCCTAACTTAGAACAAGAACTGTTTAGAACAGTCAATAAAACTAAACCAACAATTGCATTTAATACATTTTTCATACCATTAGGATTTTTTTATTAAAACGAATCGTAGAAAAAAATATTGTGAAGTCTGATATTTTTTTGACAAAAAAGATATTCAATTTGCAAAATCGTATTTATTGCTTCCTAAAAAAATAAGTTTGAATTAATCAGTGCGAGAAACAGAATGAGAAAGAAGAAAAAAGCCCCGAATAATTCGAGGCTTTTTTGATATGGTTCCAGTTTGTGTTTACATGTTTAATTTCACTAGGATTTGGAAACCATAGATCTTTTCAATGGATAAAATGGATAAGGTTTGGGTACGGATAAAAACGAACTTTTGTGCTTTGCACATCTATAATACGAAGTTTCGAAAGCTTTATTATGTAGGAAGTCAACTATTTTTTAAATTAAGTAGAAAAACATTTTCAACTACGTAAATGCACGTAGTACAATTTCTATATGTACATTAATTGTGATCATAATCAACATAAGTCATAATGCATATTAGATATAGCATACATTTTCTCTGTTGAAATAAAATGCGATTTCTTTTCCAAGAAAATGCGTATGTGATTCATTGCACATGACATGAAACGTAATACCATCATACAATACATGTATTACACTATAAGTTCCTTTAAATACAATCTTTGTTATTGTACCTAAAATTGTATTTTCTCGATTGGTTTCTGCAAGAGATAAATAAGAAGGTCGAAGTAATATTTTTTTATTGTTCTGCGTATCAAGAATTGTTGATTTAAATATTGGAGAACCATTCTCAACAAACAAACAATCGCCTAACAAATTTGCACAGTATTCGTTGATTGGATAATGATATAGAAATTCGGGTGTACCATATTGGATGATTTTTCCATTTTTGAATATGTAAATTTCTTCAGCCCAAGCCAAAACATCCGAAGCATCATGAGATACCATTATTATACGAACATTCAAATCATTTGAAATTGAATTTATCAACTCCGTCATTTTTTGTTTGCTGTGTAAATCCAAATTCGAAAATGGCTCATCTAGCAAAAGCATTTCAGGTGCAGTTAATAAAGTTTTCACCAAAGCCACACGTTGACGCTCCCCTCCCGAAAGCTCATCTGTCCATCTTTGTAAAAATGGCCTAATGCCACAAATATCATAAAGCCTTTCTTTTTCTTCTTCTGATAATTGATTGATAAAATCTAAAACATCGAATACTTGATAGTTGTTGGGCAACTCGAAATGCTGACTTAAATAGGCAATTTTTGGATGTCCAGGAATTAGCTGCTCTAGTGCTCCCTTAACTTTTATTTGATTATACCAAATTGAGCCATTATCAAGTTGTTCTAATCCGCCGATTAATTTTAAAAGCGTCGACTTACCCGAGCCCGTTTCTCCAACTATGGCTATTTTTTTTTGTGTTGAAAACGAAATACTAACATCATCAACCGCCAAAGAACCATTTATTGTTTTGGATATCGCATCTATTTTTAGAAACTCATCGTTTATTTCCATTTAACAAAAATAGGACAATATAAAAAGGGTTAGCTGTTTATCGACTTCTTAATTTTCGTCTTAAAAAAAATCGATGTATTTCAACCCAGCTGGTAGAAACGAATGCAACCGCAATACATAAAATCCATTGAATTAAATTTAAATCGGTTAAATAAAAAATAGAATGGGCAAATGAAAATTTGGTTACAATTAAAATAAACGCCAAGCTTATAATCAATACAAAAGGAACCAATCGATTTTTATATCGAATGGTATGAATTATAGATTGGGTTGTTGAACGATTAAACAATGTTAAAAAGATATTGCTAAATAGTAAGGTTATAAATATCACCGTACGAATCGTTTCATTAGTGGCATCTGTGTTCATGAAATAATAACCAATTCCCAAGCATCCAGCAGTTATAAATAAACCTTGTGCAATGCTCATAATCAATTGGCGGAACGATAAAAATGTAGCGGTTGATTTCAGTGGTTTTCGAAGCATGGTTCCTGGTTCGATGGGTTCGTTTTCATACACTATAGAGCAAGTTGGACCCATAATCAATTCTAAAAAGATAACGTGTATGGGTGTAAATATTGTAGTGAAATCCCATTTAAAAAACAAAGGCAACGCTACAATTAAGAATATGGGAATATGAATAGAAACGATATACTGAATGGCTTTTTTAAGGTTATCGTAAATTTTTCTGCCCATAGCAACGGCATCTGTCATGTTCCATAAATCGTCATCCGTTAAGATTAAAG
Organism: Chitinophagaceae bacterium; assembly: GCA_027489035.1. Taxonomy (GTDB): domain Bacteria; phylum Bacteroidota; class Bacteroidia; order Chitinophagales; family Chitinophagaceae; genus Ferruginibacter. Next base: position 235,236 of record JAIYAN010000015.1, on the reverse strand, counting down.
CTGCTGTTGCTTTTGCCAATTCGCTACCTCGCTTTCCCATCGCAATTCCAATGTGCGCGGCTTTAAGCGCAGGACCATCATTTACCCCATCCCCTGTCATGGCAACTACTTCCCCATTTTCTTTAAGTGCTTGAATTACCTTAAGTTTTGCATCAGGAAACATGCGTGCAAACATGGTTATTGTTTTTACTTTTGAGCGAAGCGTTGGCATATCCATTTCAAGCACTTCATCACCAGTCAACACTTCGTTTTCATGTGCAAATGAAATCTGATTTGCAATAGCCATTGCTGTTTCGGGATAATCACCCGTTATCATTTTTACATCAATTCCTGCTTTGTAAAAAGTTTGTAATGTTTGAGTAATGTTATCTTTTGGTGGATCTTGAAAAGCCATCAAGCCCAAAAAATCTATGGTAAATTCTTGTTGATTTGTTGGCCATTTGCTTTCTTTCCAATTGCTTTTGCCAACGCCTAAAACCCTCAGCCCCATTGAAGCATATTGATGCACTTGTTTGCGCACCAATTCTTTTTCAGACTCTGTTAAGGTACTTTGAGATAACAAAGCTTCTGGACCGCCTTTCATGGCAATGATTATCTCATTGGATGGAGAAGAAAAAATATGCGTCATCATAGGTGGCTTTCCACCAAGAGGATATTCGTGAACTTGTTTATACAGTTGTCTATCATTATTCGATGTTGATTGTCTGTACAATTCATGAATCGCAATTTCCATTGGATCAAAAGGATTGATTTCACTGCTCCACATGCCATAAGTGAGCACTTCATTTTCTTTTATTCCTTCATTTACAATATCAGTAGATTGATTTTTTTTAAATGAGTACACATAATCGAGGCGCATTTTATTTTGTGTAATAGTTCCGGTTTTATCCGCACAAATAACAGTAGCAGAACCCAATGTTTCTACATATTGTGGTTGTTTTACAATGATGTGATTGTTGCGCAATAATCTAAAAGCACCAAGGGCTTGAAACGTACTAAACGCAACAGGAATTTCTTCTGGTAAAATGCTCATGGCCAAAGTAAGTCCTTGTAAAATGGATTGTATTAAATCACCGGATTTTAAATAATTGACCCCTACAATAACCAAAAAAGCAATGCCGCCAACCCAAACCATATACTGCACAAATGATTTTATTTGCTTTTGCAATGGCGTTTTTTCCACTTCAACATGCTGCAATGAAAGTCCAATTTTACCAAACATCGTTGCCAATCCTACTGCTTCGGTAGAAATATAGGTACTTCCTGAAACGACTAACGTACCTCTGAATACTTCGGGATGATTGGTTTTATTTTTTTCAACAGGAAAAGATTCTCCAGTTAAAATTGATTCATTAATTGAAAAGTCATTAGAGAAAATCACTCTACCATCTGCAGGAATCACATCGCCTTCTTCAACATAAACGATATCATTAACAACAATTTCAGCTGTTTGAATGGAAATGAGTTTTCCATTTCTCAAAACTTTTACATGCGGAGCGGATATTTTTTTAAGGGACAATATGGCGTTTCTGCTTCGATATTCTTGAAAGATTGAAATGCCAGAAACAATTAAAATTGAGCCCAACATGATAAAACCCTCTTTAATTTGATTGAGCGAGAAATAAATAATACATGAAGCAACCAACAAAATAAACATTGGTTCCGAAACCACTTCGCGTAGCACGTTCCAAAAAACGCGGTCTTCTTTTACTTCCAAATCATTGTTGCCAAAAGCTGACCTGTTTTCTAAAACCTCATTATCATTTAATCCGGAAAACTGTTCGGGTATTTGCATGTATTCAAAAAATTAAAAATTCAATACTATATGGAATAAAGATAAAGTTTACAGACAACTTATTTTCAGCTAAATGTTATTAAGTAACAAAATTTAAGAAAAATGAAAAGTAATATTAAATAATTTGATAGTTAAAAGAGCGGAAATTCGGAGATGTTACAATTACAAGATATCAATTAAAAAAAGTTTAAGCGACTTACTCAATTCATTGATTTCTTTTTCAAGATTATAAACTTCATTACTCATTTTTTTTATTTGTTCATACGATTCCATTTCTCCTTGATCTAAATCTATTGATACAGAATGATTGATTTCTATTCTAGCATTTTCTAATTTAAACTTAATTATTTTTAATGATTCCTTTTTATCGTCAAATAGCTTTGTGAACCAAGCTTTTTTATCAAAACTAATTTTATTGGTGAACCTTACTATCACATCGTTCAACATCATTTCTAATGCTTCGATTTGCTTTTCATAAAACTCAACATTAGAAAGCAATTGATTACATTTCTTCAAACTAAGATTTTCAAACACTACATTCATAAGGGATGATTTTATGAAAATAAAAATGAGGGAAATATAATTTTTAAAACATGATTTGCGAAGACTATTAGGTAATCTATATCATGATTTTAGAAATATTTGAAATTAAAAAAACAAAAAACATGTCGCTCCTATAGAGTTATGAAATTCATTTATATGCTGCTGAAAGTAATGATTTGAATCAAATTCGTTTCAACTATAATCATATAATACGGATATAATCCATTCTATTTTTACGGAGTAATTAATTATTTAACTTAAAATTATTAACATGAAAAAACAACTGTTTATTACAACTTTAATGCTATTGATGATATCTGCAACATACAGTCAGAGCACATCTAAAATGGAAACTAACAAGTTCAACATTGGCTTATCAACTGGATTTGCATTTCCGGTTGCATTTTTTAACTCAACAGACTACAACAAATTTCAAGACCCTGGATTTGCTAAAACTGGATTTAACATCAACCTACAGGGAAGCTATCGCATCACAAATAATTTTGGCATAGCAAGCAAAGTGCAATTTTCTAATTTCGGCGTTAATGAAGAAGCTGCAAAAAGATACTTACCTATCTCAGTAACCCCATCTTCAACTGATCATTGGCAGTATTTTGGTATTCTTGCTGGCCCAATGGGAACTATTGAACTTGCCGACAATTTTTATATGGATGTAAAAGGCCTAGTGGGATATTCACGTGCAAATGCACCCGTTTTAAAATTTAGTCTGGAAGACATATCAGGAGTAACCTTATCTACACCTGATAAATGGTCGGATGCTTTTGCTTGGCAATTGGGCACAGATTTTAGATATCGATTTGCAAAAAACTTCAATGTATTTACTAATATCGATTACAGTTACATGAAACCAAAATGGAACTTCGACATTACTACAGGAGGAAGCAAAATCAACACTATTATACATCAACGTATGAGTGTTGTTGATGTGAATTTGGGTGTAGGGGTTGAGTTTTAATGTTGGATTATTCTTAATAAAATAGCCTACGGTTTTAAAATCGTGGGCTATTTTTAATTTTGTTTTGCGTTTGGCGTTTGGTGTTTGGCGTTAGTTGGAACATACTTCAACCTTTAAACCATTAAACAATTAAACTAGCGAAGCGATTTAAACCTTGTTTTTCTTGCCACGAAGGCACGAAGGTCCAAAGACACAAAGTTTTTGAATAGAACAAAGTTGTTAATAAATGGAAAATGCTTCTAACGTTTTGAACCTTTTGAACTCATTGAACCTTTTGAACTTCTAAAACGTCTCAAACCTCTTAAACGTTTTAAACCCGCGAAGCGACTTAAACCTTCCTCCTATCCCAACCTCTTTTTAATATCTAAATGATGTGCATCTGCTGTTTTTTGCGCAAGTTCGTAACCTGCATCTGCATGACGGATAACACCCATTCCTGGATCGTTTCTTAACACTCGGCTCAATCTTGCTTTTGCATTGTCGGTACCATCTGCCACGATAACCATTCCGGAGTGAATGCTGTAACCCATTCCAACGCCACCGCCATGATGCAACGAAACCCAACTTGCGCCGCCAGCTGTATTTACCAAAGCATTTAATATTGGCCAATCTGCTACTGCATCAGAACCATCTAACATTGCTTCTGTTTCACGGTTCGGACTAGCAACAGATCCTGTATCTAAATGATCGCGACCAATTACAATTGGTGCTTTTACTTTACCCGTTCTGACCAATTCATTAAAAGCCAAACCTGCTTTTTCTCTTTCACCCTGGCCAATCCAACAAATACGTGCAGGCAATCCTTGGAAGGCAATTTTTTCTTTTGCCATTTTCATCCAACGAATCATACCTGAATTTTCGGGAAATAATTCCATCATTAATTCATCCGTTACGCGAATATCTTCAGGATCACCGCTTAATGCAGCCCATCTAAACGGACCTTTACCTTCGCAAAATAATGGTCGTATATAGGCCGGCACAAAGCCAGGGAAATCAAATGCATTTTCAAGACCTTGTTCTTTTGCTCTGGCTCTGATGTTGTTTCCATAATCAAAAGTAACCGCACCCATCGATTGCAACTCAATCATCAATTCTACATGCTTACGCATGCTCACATAACTGAGTCTAATGTATTCATCAGGATTTTCAGTTCTAAGTGCATTGGCTTCTTCATTGGTTAAATGATGTGGAATATAGCCAATCAATGGATCGTGTGCACTGGTTTGGTCGGTTAAGGTATCTGGCACAATATTTCGCTCAATCAATCGCTGCAAAAGATTTACGGCATTACACAAAACACCGATGCTTATTGCTTTTCCTTCCGTTTTATATTGAAGTGCTTTATCAATGGCTTCATCAATATTTAAGTATTTCTCATCAAGATATTTCGTTTCTAATCTTTTGTCTATGCGCCATTCCTCTACTTCTGCAACAAGTGCAACCCCTTCATTCATCGTAATGGCCAAAGGTTGAGCGCCACCCATTCCACCCAAACCTGCAGTTACATTTAGCGTCCCTTTCAATGAACCGCCAAAATGTTTTGTAGCTGCCGAACCATAGGTTTCATATGTACCTTGTACAATTCCTTGGCTGCCGATATAAATCCAACTTCCAGCCGTCATTTGTCCGTACATCATCAATCCTTTTTTCTCCAGCTCATCGAAATGTTTCCAATTTGCCCAATTGGGTACAAGCTGAGAGTTACTGATTAAAACCCTTGGAGAATCTTTATGTGTTTTTAATATGCCAACTGGTTTTCCACTTTGAATCAATAAGGTTTCATCTTCTTCTAAATCTTTGAGACCTTTTATAATTAAATCAAGCGATTCAATATTACGTGCTGCTTTTCCTCTTCCTCCATAAACAATCAATTCTTCGGGGCGCTCGGCTACATTAGGATCTAAGTTATTCAACAACATTCTTAATGCTGCTTCTTGAACCCAGCCTTTACAATTTAAAGTGGTACCCGTTGGGGTTTTGTATTTTTCAAAGTCGTATTTTAATTCAGACATAAATTATGTTTTAATTATTCAAATTATAATTTCTTAAAAATTCAACAGATTTAATCATATCGTCGTGCATGATTCTGTCGGCATCATTGAATGAAATTTCCTTCCTAAATGAAACAATGATTTTTTCCAATTGTTCGGAAGTTTTTAATGGCCTTCTAAAATCTATCGCTTGAATGGCTGTAAGTAATTCTATCGCCAATACTTTTTCTACGTTATCAATAACACGTTTGCATTTCACCGCACCATTTGCGCCCATACTTACGTGATCTTCTTGGTTTATGCTTGAAGGAATTGAATCCACACTACTTGGCGTGCACAATTGTTTGTTTTCGCTAACAATCCCAGCGGCGGTATATTGAGGAATCATAAAACCAGAATTCAATCCAGAATTTTTAACTAAAAATGGAGGTAAATTGCGTAACCCGCTGATCAATTGGTAAGTTCTTCTTTCACTAATGTTTGCCAATTCACTCATCGCGATTGATAAAAAATCGAGCGTTAAAGCCAATGGTTGTCCGTGAAAATTTCCTCCACTTAAAATCAAATCTTCTTCGGGAAAAACATTTGGATTATCGGTAACAGAATTGATTTCTTTGATAAAAACTTGACTTACATAATTGATGGTATCAAGCGTAGCCCCATGAACCTGAGGAATACATCTGAAAGAATACGGATCTTGGACCTGTGATTTTTGTTGAGCTACGATTTCGCTACCCTTCAATAAATCACGCATCGTTTCAGCAACTTTTACCTGCCCTTCATGTGATCTAATTTCATGTATATGTTTGTTAAATGGAGACACCACCCCATCAAATCCTTCGAAGCTTATTGCAGCTATCACATTTGCCCATTGCATTAAACGATGCGACTTAGCCAAACAATACGAACCATAACTGCTCATAAATTGGGTGCCATTGATAAGAGCCAGTCCTTCTTTACTTTGAAGCTTTATCGGTTCCCATGAAAACCTGTTCATTACAACCGAAGCTGGACTTTTTTTTCCTTCAAAATATACTTCCCCCAAGCCGAGTAAGGGCAAACACAAATGACTTAAAGGCGCTAAATCACCAGAAGCACCCAACGAACCTTGTGTATAAATAACAGGAATAATATTGTTATTGTACATGTCTATCAAACGCTCTACCGTTTTGGTTTGTACACCTGAATGACCATAGCTTAACGACTTAATTTTTAGCGCAAGCATGATTTTCACGATGTCAGATGGCACTTCATCGCCCATACCACAAGCATGAGATTTAATTAGATTTTCCTGTAAAATTTCAAGTTGATTATTATCAATTCTTACATTTTGCAAAAAGCCAAAGCCGGTATTGATGCCATAATGTAATTCATCTTTTCCGGTCATTTTATCATCGAGATATTTGCGGCATTTGGCAATTTTCGCCAAGGAATCATCATTCAATTCCAATTTTGTACTATTGGAAGCAAGTGTTTGAATATCCGAAATCTGCTCTATCGGAGCGTCTATTTTAAAAATGGGGTTGCTCATTAAAAAAGAAATTGGTTTATTATTTTACGAGGTCAAAAATAGTGAAAAAAGGAAGATGGAAGATGTTTTAGAGGTTTGAGAGGTTTGAGAGGTTTGGGAGGTTTGGGAGGTTTGGGAGGTTTGAAAGGTTTGGGAGGTTTTTGAGGTTTGAGAGGTTTTTGAGGTTTGGGAGGTTTGGTTCAAAAGGTTCAATAAGTTCAATGCGTTCAAAAGGTTGGAAGCATTTTCCAATTATTTGCTTCATCTTCTTCAAAAAAACTTCGTGACTTGGTGTCTTTGTGCCTTCTTGGCAAGAAAACCTTGCGTCTTTGCTCCTTTGCGAGCTTTGCGCGAAACAAAAATGTTCAACAAGTTGACATTTCCATTCCATCGAATATTTTTTTGAATTTTGAATTTTGAATTTCGAATTTTGAATTTTGAATTTTTCCTTCTACATTTCCAAAATGAAAAAATCATTACTCCCCTTTATAATTTGTTTAATCATTAAAACATCAACTGCTCAAACTGTTCAGTTGGTAAACAATGGAACCAAAACCTCCATTCGTGGTTTATCTGTAGTAAATGACAATACCGTTTGGGTAAGTGGAAGCGGTGGTACGGTGGGTAAAAGTATAGATGCGGGTAAAACATGGACATTCATTACCGTCCCGGGGTTTGAGAAAAAAGAATTTAGAGACATTGAAGCATTCGACGACATGACAGCTATTGTAATGAGTATAGACACGCCAGCATATATTTTAAGAACGATTGATGGTGGTCAGAAATGGGACGTGGTTTTTAAAGACACTACCACAGGTATGTTTTTGGATGCGATGGAATTTTGGAATGTGCAAAGTGGCATCGTAATTGGCGATCCAATTAATGGTAAATTTTTCATTGCCAGAACTTTTGATGGAGGAAAAAATTGGCAGAAAATTCCCGAAGCGAACAAACCAATTGCCAATGTTGGCGAAGCTTGTTTTGCCAGCAGTGGTACAAACATCAGAAGGTTAAACAAACAAGAAGCTGTTTTTGTTTCTGGTGGATTATCTTCAAATATTTTCATTCGTGATAAAAAAATAAAACTACCCATTATTCAGGGACAGGAATCGACCGGCGCAAATTCCATTGCAGTAAAAGATAAAAAAACATTTATGGTAGTGGGTGGCGATTTTAATGTTAAAGACAGCGCTAATCAAAATTTTTCATTTACTTCAGATGCTGGTGTAAACTGGGTTTCCTCTGTACAACCACCACACGGCTACCGCAGTTGTGTTGAGTTTATAAAAGATAAAACTTGGATAACCTGCGGATTAAATGGCGTTGACATCACCACCGACAATGGCCAACATTTTACATCGATTTCCAACACAGGATTCCATGTTTGCCGAAAAGCAAAAAAAGGAAATGCGGTTTATTTCGCTGGCGGAAATGGACGAATTGGAAAATTGATTTTTTGATGATTATTTAATCAATTTAAATAAATGGTTAAAACCATTATGTATTTACAAAAATTCCTTGACCCACGGTTTAAACCGTGGGCTATGAAAAAAAACCAACAAACATTGACATGTTGGAATACTAATTTTTTGATCATTATCTAATCAACTTAAATACTTTCCGTTCATTATTTTCACCATAATACACTTCGAGCATGTAAATACCTTTCGAGAAATTTTGGATTTCTATATCAAATAAATTCGTTCCCCGATTTGCACCATATTTTAAAGATTTCAACAATTGTCCTACGCTATTATGTATTCTAATTTCAACGGGCATGCTTTGGTTGCTGGTTAAATAAAGACGAGGTGTTGGGCCAACATTGTTTCTGATTTGTACCGATGTTTCATATTGAATCGTAGCACTATCAAATCTAACTTCGGTTGTAAAACTTGTTTGGGTACTGCAACGACCAAAGCGATATACATAATTTAATTGATGTACGCCAATACCCGCCAATTGTGGATTAAAGGTATTTCCCAAAACGCCATTTCCTGTTAATACACCGCCTGCAGGAATTAAATTTACCAACACCGGATTATCTGTATGCAAGTACAATGGATCAACGCCTGCAATAACAGGTGTTACATTTGGAGCAACCATTGCCGTAATAGATAAACGGGCGCCATTATTACAAGTTTGCGGAATATTTTCAACTTGCCAATTATAAAAATATGGATATACGCTATCTCCTTTTGATGAACCAATAATATTCATCAATGCATTTATTTTAAAAGGAAATCCAACATTATTGGCGGCTTTATTGGCAAATAGATTTACAATTCCTTGTGAACTGCTTAAACCCAATTGATGATTCAAACCAGCAGGAACATAAAAATTCAATTCTACTTCCTGAAAACCATCACGTAAAATAACCGGCTTTTCAACTATGGTTTTTCCATAAATATTTCTCAGTTGGATATACCTCACCCCCGCCCCGTTTGCATAAACGCTTACTTTATTTAATTTAAAAGGAAGGAACGCATTAAAAATCAAATAATCTTCTGCGTTGTGGGTATAATCACCATTTGAAGTAATTTGATTTCTATAAGCACCAACTGAATCTGCGTTATATGGAGGTTGATCAGCAACATAAAATGTTTGTGATGCATTAAGCGTACCTGTTTGAAAAGTATTGCCTATGTGCAACAAGTCTCCACCTATTGGCGCGTTGTACCAATGTGCATTTCCACTAGCATATAAATTTGCTGTAGCACCTGAACATACGGTGTCTGCCATAATAGATTCGGGATATGAACTCGCTCCTGCTGAAAATATATCTAACGTGTCACTAGTGGCATTACCACATGGTGTAACCGCTTCTACCCAATACCTTCCGGGTTGCCTAATGGTTATGTCTTGAGTTGTTTGCCCAGTACTCCACAAATATCTTGAAGCACCACTTGCATGAAGTTTCAAACTATCTCCATTACAAATTACATTTCCCTTTTCGCTAAAAATATACGCATATGGGTTTGTGTTTGTAGGACGCTGTTTGGTAAGTACCGTTTTTGCAGATAGCCAATTGTTATTTTCATTCATTTCGAGGAAATGATTATCTGGATCAATTTGTATCATGGCATAGTATTCGCCATTACAAGTTTCATAAGGTATTTTTACAAAACTTTCATCCAAATATTGACCATAGATATCTACTTTTCCAACGCTAATTCCTTGTATTAAATTCCCACAACTATAACCGCCACCAAGTCCATAATTTCTTACGTTGGTATTGTTCAACACATTGCCTAATGTATCTACACAATCACCTAGTGCGCCAGTACATGTGGTTAAATCAATCAAACAAAAACTCACTTTAATGCCACTATTTACGATCGGCCATTTCAATGTATCCGCAATGGAATTATCTTTTAATCTCAACGTATAAAGTCCCCAACTATCAATATGAATATGCCCATGTGCTGGATGATATTGCATATAACCCGCAGGTCGTAATAGATATTCGAAACGATCATTTACTTTATGATAAATGCGTTGATTGATTAATCGTTTTGGGAAACTTCCATCGGGGCATAAAAAAGAACCAGAAGGGAAAAAATTGCGAAGTGTATCGGTACCGCAAATGTAATCATTGGTGGGCATTATTTCCATTGGACCATAACCTACATTGGGTGTTGAAACATCTAGTCGAATTAACCCTTTATTTACTCCATTAATTAATTGATTGTATTCTGTCCAACCTCTTGTTGCATTTAATGTTCTTTTTCCGGCCAAAATATCGGGAAGTAAATAACAATCTGTAGAACTTTCATCAGGACATCCGCAACCCGAAGCATTTCCATTATTACAAATTGCGGTGGTTTGTACACAAATATTGAAAGTGCCGTTATTGTCATTTCCATATTCCCAAAAACGAAGATAAACGGTATTCCCAGGGGTTAATCCAGTTGCCGAAATAAAGGGCATTAATCCATTTGGACCACCATCATCATCACATGCAATTTCTGTAAGTGCAGTACAATTGCCACTATACAATGCCATTACACCATCCAGTATTTGCCCAACATTTGAAGTGATATTTAAATTACCAGAAGGAGGAACAACTATTTTAAACCACACATCCCCTCCAGCGAAAGTGCCACCACAACTGGGATTGGGATCTGTAGAGTTTGATGTTGCATTTAAAGTGGTAAACTGTGTATATGTGCAACTTGATTGTGCTGTAAGTAAAATGGCATTACTACACAAATCATTTATAGGTGCTTGTGCTTTTGAATCTAAGCCATAAAAAAAGGTAAGTATATTGAAAAGAAAAATTATTTTTCCAATGTAAACTTTCATCATGATTTTTTATTTATGCTAAAAGATATGATAAAAAGATTAATTGGTAAAATCCAATTTTAATTCAAACTTCTAAAATCAACAGGCACCAATTTACTTACCCCGGCTTCTTGCATTGTAACCCCATAAATCACATCCACAGCGCTCATCGTCATTTTATTATGGGTAACAATGATGAACTGTGAGTTTTCGCTAAACTGCTTAATCATGTTGGTAAACTTGCCCACATTGGCATCATCCAACGGTGCATCCACCTCATCCAAAATACAGAATGGAGCGGGTTTGATGAGGTAAATAGCGAACAATAATGCTGTTGCGGTGAGTGTTTTTTCTCCCCCACTCAACTGCCCAATGCTACTCGGACGTTTTCCTTTTGGTTTGGCCACAATATCAATTCCAGTTTCAGATAAATTTTCTGGATCAACCAATACCATGTCTGCAGTATCTTCTTCTGTAAATAATGCCTTAAATACTTTTTGGAAGTTCTCTCTAGTTTTATTGAATGTATCCAAGAATTGTTGGTTGGCTGTTGCTTCCACTTCTTGAATCGTTTGCAATAAACTATCTTTCGCCGTTACTAAATCATTCTTTTGCTCAAGAATAAACTCGTAACGTTTTTTCATTTCAGTGTATGCTTCTATTGCAGTAGGATTTACTTCGCCCATATTTTCGAGGCGCTTTTTCATCTTTTCATTTTTTTCCTGCAATTCATTTAAAGGAGTCTCGGAAGTTCTAGGTTCGTCGATAATTGCATCTAAATCAATTCTAAACTCCACATGCAAACGCTCTTTCATTCCCGCCAATTGCAACTTCAATTCGGTTAATCGATCTTTAATTTCATTCAATAAAGTATCGATGCCTTCTTTGGTTTTTTGTTTGCTGCGCAATTCACTTTCTTTCTCAGCAAGCATATTTCTGATATTGTAATATGCCTGATCTGCTATATTCAAATTCTTTTCTGCTTCATCTTTGTTTTGCATTAAAGAAACCAAATCTGTTTCAATTTGTTTTAGCTCTACATCTGTTGTTTCTATATTTCCAATTACTTCCGAAAGTTGAGTATTGCTTGCATCTACTTGAGCAACCAAATCTGTCAATTGATTTGTTTTAAATTGAAGCTCTTGTTTGTTGGATGCAATTTTACTTTGTTGACGCGTTAGTTGAAGATTACCTTCATTAAACGCATTATTTGAAGCATTGTATTCTTTTTCTGCATTTGAATATTCTGTTTCAATCAACACAATTTTTTGTTGCATTTCCTCCAGAGCATTATTAAATGCAGTTAACTCAATACGTGTTTGCGCAATAGCATCCTGATTGGTTTGCAAGTTTGTATTTAAATCATTAATCCTTCCCTCTGCAATTCCATTTTGATGAATTAAATTTTCAAGCTTATTTTGAATCGCAAAAATCTGATTATTTAATCCATTAATCTCTTGCTGAGCTTGCTTAATCGCTTGCTCTTTCAACTGATTATTGAATGTTATTACTTCGTCGTGTTTGAGTTGAATATTTTCTTTTATTCCAGCAACAATTTTTGATTGGGCTTCAATATCTACAACCAACTTTTCTAGATTCTTTGCACGTCCAATTTTTTTACCTTCAAATAATCCTACGCTACCTCCGGTAAGTGCATATTTCCCTTTAACGTACTTTCCTGTTTTTTCTAAAATTATCGCATCAGAATTATCATTCAACGCATCTTCATTATCAGCGATAAATACATTGCCCAATAAATTTTGAGCTAGCGCTGCATATTTGACATCTACCTCAATTACGTCCATTGCCTTGATGGTATCTTTTGGCTGAGCGCCAGATGTTGAAGTTTGAAATTTATCCAACATGAAGAAATTCGCCTTACCTTTTTTATTGCTATCCAATAAATGAACGGCTTGTAAAGCTTCTTCTAAATTATTAACCACGTAATAATTTAAATATGGATCCAATACATTTTCAACCGCTGCTCTGTAATCTGCGTTTACATAAATAATATCCGAAAGCAATGGTGCTGCATGATTCCATCCTGTATTTTTATGCAAAAACTTTACACTTTCAGGATAACCTTCCAATGAATCCACTAAACTTTTTAAAAGGTCGTGCTCGTTTTTCTTCGCATCTAATTTTCTATTTTCATCCGCTAAATTACTTCTCAAACCTTCAAGCACTGTTTGCGTTTGAAAAATTTGTTCTTTAGCAAACTCGTGTGCTTCTTGCAATTTCTGCAATTCTTCCTGACCAGTTTGTAAAGCTTTTTCTTTTTGAATTTTCTCTTCCTCTAATTGCTTGATTTGATTAACTCGATTGGTTTTTTCTTCCAAAAGCTGTGTCAATGAACGTTGCATGTTTTGAATAGAAGTATCTGCAATAGCTACTTTCTTTTCTGCGTCAAATTGATTTCTTTGTATGGTTTGATTTTCCCTACGCAAACCATCTATGGCTGCACGTTGGTCATCAAAAACTTTACGCTTATCTTCTAGTGTCGATTTTAAAATAACAAGCCCATCTTCAATTTGCATTAATTTGTTTTGCTCTTCAACGATTTGATTTCCGGTAAAGCTTATACTCTCTTCTAACCCTTTTACTTGTCCGGTTGACTTCTGTAAAAACTCGTCAAGCGTTGATTTTCTTTCTTTAAGATGTTGAAGTTTTTGAGTAGCCAAACCTTTTTCACTTTCTTTAGTTCTTACCAAGCTAACCATTCCATTGAAATCCTGCTGCAATTGTTGTAAAGCTTTTTCTTTATCAACGTAGCTTAATTTTTCTTGTTGAAGTGCAGCATCTTCTGTTGCGATAGCTGTTTCAAGTTCTATGCGTTTGTCAACTTCTTCTTGTTGTTGTTGGTTTAAATCGCGGTAGGTGATGTTAAAGCCTTCCAATGCCGCTTTCGCCAATTCGATACTTATTTCTTTATACTCTTTCTTTATTTCAAAATATTTCTCTGCTTTCTTAGCCTGACTTTCTAAACTTTTAAGTTGGTTATTGATTTCAAACAACAAATCTTCGATACGTGCAAGATCTTGTTCGGCAGCATCTAATTTAAGTTTCGCCTCTTTTTTTCTGGTTTTGTAAATGGTAATTCCAGCAGCTTGCTCAAGCATTTTACGCCTGCTGTTTTCTTTGTCTTTAATAATGTCATCCACCATGCCCAATTCAATAATGGCATAACTATCGGTACTAACACCGGTATCCATAAATAAATTGTGAATATCTTTTAGGCGGCACGAAACATCATTTAAACGGTATTCGCTTTCTCCACTTTTATAATATTTCCTAGAAATGGTAACGGTACTAAATTCGGTAGGCAATAAGTTTTTGGTATTTTCAAACGTAAGACTAACCTCAGCCAAGCCACTTGCACTTCTGGTTTTGCTACCATTAAAAACAAGACTCTCTAAATTTTCACTTCTAAGATTGCTGATTTTATGTTCGCCAATAACCCATCTGATGCTATCGATGATGTTGCTTTTTCCACAACCATTGGGGCCAATAACGCCGGTAATGCCTTCGTCGAAATGCAAAACGGTTTTGTCTGCAAAACTTTTAAATCCTTTAATTTCTAAACTCTTTAAACGCACTTTTCTATATTTTTAGGCAACAAACCTACGTGAAAATGATTGATAATTATAACTAAAATGTAAACATCGGGGGTGTTGTTGATAAATTCAACATCTAATCAAATAAAAAAAGCAAAAAATAAAGATTCACTACTATAAAACTTTAAAAATTCAAATTAATGTATAATTAAATATTTTGTTTATCAACAGGTTATTCACATCAAAGCAAGGGTTATTCACTTTTAATTTCAAAAACAAAACGCTAGTAATTCAGACAACCTTATTATAATGACATTTGACACAAAATACTATCATTGGGCAAAGGTTTAGATTTCTTTTTATGACCCGATTACTTTCAAAAATGTCCTTAAAATTTTGTCAAAATGGCAATTTTTGGCAAATAACACTTTGGTATATTTTTTGACTCTTCAAAATATAAAAAAAGTACTTATGAAATCAAATTTAATGCGTAAAATTAATTTTTCACAAAAAAAAATTGTAGTTCCTGGAATAACTGGCTTGAGTTCTATTTTGATAAACAGAACATTATTAAAAGATGTTAATCCATTTATAAAATACGGAAGTGGAATTATACTTGGTGGAACACTTGCTTATTTAAGTAAAAATAAAATAGTTAAACAGGCAGGAATTGGTTTAGTGATATCAAATAGTTTAAATTGGATATTTGAAGCAATTCAAAAAAATGATTGTCCTTTTGAATTTGGAAATAATTTCCCAACACCAAACGCAATACTGATTAATTTAAATAGTGGAAAAGTTATTAAAGAAACCCTGGTAAATCAAGGTTTTGTTTTTTTAACAGACAAGAATGATCATAAAGGTTGGTCTCATTCATTCAAGCTAAAACATTGTCTAAATATTTCAGGTAAAGGGGGCGGTTTACCCAGTAAAAAAGGAAATTCTGTTCAGTGGTGGAAATTGCAAAATCACACAAAAGATTTTAACAATTTGTTACTTCAATGGATTTCGTTTTTCGAAAACAAAAAAAACGAATATGATGATTCATTAACTGATAATGCTAAAAAGTTATGGTATTGGCGTTCTATGGTAAATGATGGTATGCCTTTGGATATAAAAAAATCAAGTTGGTCACCTGCGATTAAAGGCGAGTGGTCAAAATATAACGATACACTTGTCAGATATGACGATTATGGAAACATTCTTTACGGTGCGGCAGGTGCAGCATTTGGACTAGAAGAGAGAGAGCTATTGACAGGCGCAAATTTAAATCAGTTGAAGAAAACAGGTTTTGACGATGTAAAAGATTCGTATTCGATAAAACGGGGGATATCTATTTATAAAAACAACTTTAAAAAAATAAAAAAAATAGCATAAATGTTATTTCGTAGACTTCATAAACCTAGTGAAAAAATTTTATTCTTCACATTTTTAGGTCTTGCAATTTTATCATCAGTAATTATTTTATTTAATCCATTTATTTATTTAGAAGTTATTATAACCAATATAATAGTATTTTGTTTGTTAAGTATTTTTTTAAAAGAGTTTGTATTTTACTCAATAAATTGGATTATTATTTTATTTATTTTGCTTAACGCATGGAAAACAATTGATATAAATATTAACAAGTTTGAATATTATTATTCATTTGAACCGTTGACTAAATATGAATGTTTAGCAGCTTACAATCTAGACAAAAAAGAAATATCCAAGAATGTTTATTGTAAATATGGGTTATCCAATAATGAAAAAGAAGCAATAAATAAATACATAAAGAGAAACAAAGAATTAATTCAGCATTTAAAAAAACTTGGCTGTTACAGAATTGATTTTTCTGAAAATTATATACAATTTTGGTACAATGATATTGTAATTGACTTAGAGAAAATTGATAATAATACAATTGTTTACGAAACAAGTGAGTTAAAATAAAAAGCTTCTAAAATTTGCTATTACAACAATTGAATACATTTTGAGAATCATGAAACTATTGATACACTGCACCAAGAGCCAGAACCAATTAATTGATTAAATTCGCAGATAAATTTTATACAATGAAAAAAATAATCATCGCATGTGCTATTTTAATGAGTGCACAAGCTCAAGCTCAAGTAAAAACATATACACAAGCCACTATAAATACTACAATGAATGTGATTGCTCCGGAAGAAGAGGATGTGCAAAATATTGGCGGCAGTGGCGAAGGACGAGGCGGGATGAACTTTAGAACAATGATGGATGGAGAAACTTTTTTTACGACGTATTTAAAAGACAATCTTGTAAAAACAAACATCAAATCTGAAATGGGCAAATCAACCATTTTTAGAGATAATGAAAAGAAAGTAACGACTACCATTATTGAAATGATGGGGAATAAGTCTGGTTTTGTTGCAACAGATGAAGAGCAAGCTGCCATGCAAAAACAACGTGATAGCATGATGGCAGAAAGAAGAAAAAGAGATACGGGGTCAAATGTAAAAAGAGAAGAACGTGTAAAAGTTGAACCTACAACTGAAATTAGTTATACCAAAGAATCGAAAAAAATTGCGGGATACAATTGTACTAAAGCTTATTTGATAACAACTAAATTTTTAGGTGTAAAAGATACGTCCACAATTTGGGTTGCAAAAGAATTCAAGTTGAACAATATTTTACAAGTTGGCGGAATGAGTGCGATGCCAGGAATGGGAAGCATGATGGGTGGCGCATTGACCGGACTTGAGAAAGTTGAAGGATTTGTAATGGGTTACGAAATGAAAATGCGCAGAGGTAGAATAATGGAAGTATCTGTAACAAAAATAGATCTTGAAAAAGCAATAGATAACAAAGAATTTGAATTGCCAAAAGGCATTGAAATAAAGCCAATGAAAGAGATGCAAAATATGTTTGGTGGTGGCCGTGGCGGTGGAATGAGAATGTCAAATTAATTATAAGTACACATCTTCAATTAATTTTATTTCCAATTGGGGATATAGCGTAATGGCTAATATATCAAACTGAATACGCTTCCATTGTGGATTTAAGAATAAATATTCTTCGGCAGCTTGGGTTAAAAATCTGAACTTTTTTGGAGTCACTTCATCTTCAGGAAATCCGAATGTATTGGTAGATTTCGTTTTCACTTCAATGAAATGCAGTATCCCATTTTTGGTTGCAATAATATCAATTTCCCAATGTTTGTATCTCCAGTTTGTGTGCAACATTTGATAATGCATTCCTACTAAATACTCAACAGAAATCGACTCCCCTGTTTTGCCTGTTTCTATATGTTTTGCCATAACCAAAATTACCAAAACACACTATCCACACAATGAGGATAAAACGGTAAAAACTTATTGAAAAAACATGTCTTGATTTACCTACTTTTGTAAAAATTATATTAAACATGAATCAAAATAAAACAACTTTCATCATCGGATTGAGTTTAATCGTATTGGCTGCAACAATGAAAGTAGCTTCATTTCCACATAGTATAAATCCAATTATTGCCATTTCATTATTTAGTGGCGTTTTAATTAAAGACAGAAAATGGGCTTTTGCCATTCCAGTATTAGCTATGTTTGTTTCTGATTTGATGTTGGAAATTTTCAATATCGCTCCAGGATTTTATGGTCTTGGACAAATAGGAAATTACGCTTCATTATTATTTGTGACTGTTCTTGGGTTTACCATGAAAAAGACAAATTTAATTTCAGTAGCAGGATATTCTGTTGCCTCTTCATTGGTTTTCTTTTTCTTGAGCAATACAAATTGTTTCTTGTTTGATAATTTATCAACTTACGGTACAGGCGTTCAAGGTTGGATGAATTGCTTAGCTGCAGGTCTACCCTTTTTAAGAAATGGAATGGCTACAGATTTATGTTTCAGTGTATTATTATTTGGAACATATGTTGTGTACACAAAGTTTGCAGAAAAGAAACAATTGGCTTAATTATATTGCCTTTCTACAGATAAGAACAAATGGTTAAAACCATTCTTCAAAATCCCACATTTTATACCCACGGTTAAAACCGTGGACTGCAGAAAAAATGCTCAATTTTATACCCATGTTGAAACCGTGGGCTAATAAAAAATGTCATAATTATCTTACCTAAATTGTACTTTCATACCCTTCATCTATTTGCAAATGCTTACCATCAGCTGCTTCTGTGGCCAACTCATCACATCGATTGTTGAATGGATTATCAGCATGTCCTTTTACCCAATGAAATTTAATCACAAATGATTTGGCAATCTCGTGATATTGCTTCCATAAATCAGGGTTTTTCTTTCCGCCTTTAAAATTGTTTTTCATCCAACCATCAAGCCATTTTTTTTCAACAGAGTTAACTACATATTGACTGTCCGAATAAATATGAATGGGAATATTTGTTTTGGTAATAGCTTTTAATCCCTCAATAACAGCCAGTAATTCCATGCGGTTATTGGTGGTTAATCTAAATGCCCCCGACATTTCTTTTCGATGGTGATTGTACATCAAAATCACTCCATACCCTCCCCTTCCGGGATTCCCCCTAGATGCGCCATCTGTGTATATTTTTATGTGATCGGTCATAAGTGTGAGAGGTTTAAAACGCTCCGCTGGTTTAAGGGTTTAATGGTTTAAGGTTGGATGTATTTTCCGTTTAATGTCATTTTAGTTTCAAAAAACTTTGTGTCTTCGTGCCTTCGTGTTTAAAAACATCTTCCCCGAAGGGGAAATGCATCTAGATGCTTGATAATGGATTTAATTTCATTCAATTTGATGATTCAACACCAAACACCAAACAATAAACAACAAACAACAAACACCAAACATCTACACCTGAAACACCCCCGTTTTAAATTCTGGAATAACTGCATTATGATTAGCGGCTGATATTCCTTCGGAAATCATTTTTCGCGTTTCTTTAGGATCTATTATAGCGTCTACCCATAACCGTGCTGCTGCATATTCAGGTTTTGTTTGTCGCGTATAATTTGCTGTTATCCCATCAAGCAATTCTTTCTCCGCTTCGGGCGTTACTTCTTTTCCTTTTGCTTTCATTCCAGCTACTTGAATTTGCAACATGGTTTTTGCCGCTTGTTCACCACCCATCACCGCAATTTTTGCCGAAGGCCATGCGTAAATAAATCTAGGATCGTAAGCTTTACCACACATCGCGTAATTTCCAGCCCCATAAGAATTTCCAACAATGATGGTAATTTTTGGCACAACAGAATTGGCCACTGCATTTACCAATTTGGCACCATCTTTTGTAATACCCGAATGTTCACTTTTACTACCTACCATAAATCCGGTTACATCTTGCAAAAACACCAAAGGGATTTTTTTCTGATTACAATTTAAAATGAAACGCGCTGCTTTATCAGCACTATCGCCATAAATCACACCACCCAATTGCATCTCCCCTTTTTTATTTTTTACCACCAAGCGTTGATTGGCAACAATACCCACAGCCCAACCATCAACTCTGGCGTAGCCACAAATAATTGTTTTGCCATAATCTTGTTTAAATTCATCCAAGCTGTCCGCATCTACAATACAATCAATAATATTGAGCATATCGTAAGTTTTGGTATTACCTTCACTTTGAACGCTGTAAATTTCCTCGATTCCTTTAATGGGATTTTTTGGTTCTATTCGGTTAAACCCTGCGTAATTTATTGGGCCAAGTTTATCCATTATTTTTTTTAACTGATCCAAACAATCTTGTTCTGTTTTGAATTTATAATCAGCAATACCTGAAATTTCGGTGTGGGTAACGGCACCGCCTAGGGTTTCGGCATCAATGTCTTCGCCAACTGCAGCTTTAACCAAATAAGGACCGGCTAAAAAAATCGACCCTGCTTCTTCCACCATCAACGTTTCGTCGCTCATAATGGGCAGATAAGCTCCTCCGGCAACACATGCTCCTGTAACGGCAGCGATTTGTGTAATGCCCATTGCACTCATCTTGGCATTGTTTCTAAACATTCGTCCAAAATGTTCTTTATCTGGAAAAATTTCATCTTGCATCGGTAAAAAAACACCTGCACTATCTACTATGTATATAATGGGTAAATGATTTTCCATAGCAATTTCTTGCATGCGTAAATTTTTCTTTCCGGTAATCGGAAACCATGCACCCGCTTTTACGGTTTGATCATTGGCTACAATCACACATTGACGGCCGCTCACATAGCCAACTCCAGCAACCACACCACCGGCAGGACAACCGCCATATTCTGCATACATTTCATATCCCGCAAAGGCACCTATTTCAACAAAAGGTTTATCTGCATCTATCAAATATTCAATTCTTTCCCTTGCAGTAAGTTTATTTTTTTCTTTTTGTTTTGCAATGGCTTTATTTCCGCCGCCTTCGGCAATAATTTCTAATTTTTGACGTATAAAGCTCCATGCCATTTTTTGCGCATCTTCATTTTTATTCAATTCTAGATTCATAAAATTCGGGGTGGTTTTTATTTGTTTGCAATTTATACCAATTTACGGCTTTCGCATCAGCTATTTGGTAAAATGATTTTTGAATGGTAATGATAAAACTTATGTATTTTTAAACCCAATATTTTTTCATGAAAAAAGAAAAACTCATCATCATTGGCGCTTCTGGACATGCTAAAGTAATTATTGATATTGTTGAAAAGCAAGACAAATATGAACTTTTGGGTTTAATAGAAAGCAATCCCAATCTTGAAAAAAAAGTTTTGGGTTATGGTATTTTGGGCGATGAATCCATTTTATCGGAATCCATTTACAATGATGTGTATTTATTTATTGCCATAGGTGATAATTGGATACGACATTTGGTTAAAGACAAAATTTCGACATTAAATCCGTTCATCAAATTTGCCACATTAATACATCCTTCGGCTCAAATTGCAAAAGGTGTAAAAATAGGTGATGGCGTTTGCATTATGGCAGGAGCAATTGTAAACAGCGATTCCAGCATTGAGAATTTTACGATAATAAACACAAAAGCAAGTATGGATCATGATGGTTATTTGGGTGCATTTGCAAGTTTGGCCCCGAATGCTACAACTGGTGGAAATGTTTCTATTGGCAATTTCACCTCTGTTGGAATCAGCGCTACCATAAAACATGGCGTGCAAATTGGTGCACATGGCGTAATTGGTGGCGGTGCTTTGGTGCTTAAAAATTTTGAAGACAATCAAGTTATATATGGCGTTCCAGCAACTGCCATTCGCAGTAGAATTATGGGAGAAAAATATTTATGATAACACAATCTGACAACAGAATAATTGGCATTATGGGTGCAATGCCCGAAGAAATTGCCGGTGTACTAGAACTTATGACTGATGTTACCGAACATCATATTGGCATGAGAACCTACCACAAAGGGAAAATCAATAATACAAACGTAGTACTCGTTTTTTCGAGATGGGGAAAAGTGGCAGCCGCTAGCACAGTTGCTACTTTAATCAATTTATTTAACATCAATCAACTGATTTTTACAGGAGTTGCTGGCGCGATTAGTGAAAAACTTAATATCGGCGATGTTGTAATTGGAAAAAAATTCTATCAACACGATATGGATGCTCGACCATTTATAAAACAGTTTGAAATTCCAATGCTGGATATAGATCATTTTGAAGCAGATATTTGTTTAATAAACGATGCTTATGAAAAGTTAAAGGGTGCAATTGAAAATAAGTTACTTTATGATAATGCGCATCCAACATATACTTCAATTTTACAAAATCAACAAGTACACATTGGTGATATTGCAAGTGGTGATCAATTTATATCGAATGAAACAACGCGTGAAAACCTTATCAAACATTTCCCAGATTTGTTTTGTGTAGAAATGGAAGGCGCCGCGGTAGCACAAATTTGCTTTGAGTTCAACATTCCTTTTATTACCATTCGAGTAATTTCTGATGGCGCTAACTCCAATGCCCCTATTGATTTCGCAGATTTTGTTGCACATGTAGCCAGTAAGATTTCAAAAAACATCATAAAAATGTTGACTATATAACAAATTATTTTTTTTTATTATAAAAATAAAAAAACTGAACCAATTTTGGAAGGAGTTATAATTATTAATACATTTGACACTAGTCATTTTTTACAATGAAAAAATAACTTAAAAGAAACATTCAATCACTGGTAATCGGATTTATTCCTGTTTAAATAAAAACTAAAAAAAAACAATGAAACAATTTTACAAATTAAGCTTTGCATTGATTTTTATGATGAGCACATCATTAAGCATCTTTGCACAACAAAAAAATGCTTGGACAGCACACACTAGTTTAAGCAAAATCACAACAGACAAAGCTGTGGCTAGATTATCATTTCCAACTGAATTCAAATTATTTGATTTGAACGCTGAAATGATGCAACAAGAATTGTTTAAAGTAGTAGACAATTCAACATCGCACAGTGTTGTAATTTCTTTACCAAATGCATCTGGCGAATTCGAGCAGTTTGAAGTATTTGAATCGTCTAATTTTGATGCAGCATTACAAGCAAGATTTCCTATGATCAGGGCTTTCTCTGGTAAAGGATTAACAGATAAATATGCAACTTTAAAATTAAGTTTCTCTCCTCAAGGGATTCAAACTATGGTTTTCAGAACAGACAAGCCAAATGAATTTATTGAGCCATATTCTCAAGACCATACTGTTTATGCAGTTTTTAATTCAAACAGAAAGAAAGGACAATTGCCATGGACTTGTTCTACACCAGAGCAAAATTTAGCAGAAGGCATTAATGCTCATGTTTCAAATTTAGGTTTAACCTCAAGATCAACCGGCGATTTAAAAACAATGCGTTTGGCACAATCTTGTAACGCAGAATATTCTAATTATTTTGGTGCTACAAGTAGCGCACAAGTTGGTTTGGTTTTGGCAGCTTACAATGCAACGCTTACACGTTGTAATGGTTGTTATGAAAAAGACCTTGCTTTGCATTTGAACTTAATCGATGCTAGTACTCAAGTAATTTATTATGTAGCTTCAACTGATCCATACACTACAATGGGACAATGGAATAATCAACTACAAACAACACTTACTACAATAATTGGAGAGGCCAATTATGATATTGGACACATGTTTGGAGCATCTGGCGGTGGTGGAAATGCAGGTTGTATTGGTTGTGTATGTAACAATGGAAAAGGAAGTGCAATTACTTCTCCAGCTGATGGTATTCCTCAAGGAGATAATTTTGATATTGATTACGTAGTACATGAAGTTGGTCACCAACTTGGTGCTAACCACACTTTTTCTATGTCATTAGAAGGTGCTGGTGTTAATAAAGAAGTAGGTTCTGGTATAACCATTATGGGATATGCAGGTATTACAGCCCAAGACGTAGCACCTCACTCAATCGATATTTATCATCAAACTTCAATTGCTCAAATTCAAGCAAATTTGGCTACTAAAACTTGTCCGATTACAACAAGTTTAACCGGTACAAATGCTACTCCAGTAATTGCACCGATTTCAAATTACATTATTCCTTTTAGCACACCTTTTGCATTAACAGGATCTGCAACTGATGCTGACGGAGATGCGTTAACGTATTGCTGGGAGCAAAATGACAATTCAACCGTATCAGGTGCAAACAGTAGAGCTAGTCAAACAAAAACATCAGGTCCAAACTGGTTGTCATTCAAACCAACTGCATCACCAACAAGAATTTGTCCACAATTGGCAACGGTTTTAACAGGTGGATTAACGACAGGGCCTTTAGCTGGTGGAGATGCAGGAATTACCATTGAGGCATTAAGTTCAGTAGCTAGAACATTGAATTTCAGATTAACTGTTAGAGATAATGCGCCATATAGTTCTACTGCTCCAATAAAAGTTGGACAAACTCAATTTACAGATATGACTGTAACTGTAAATGGAACAGCAGGACCATTTGCGGTAAGTGTTCCAAACACTGCCGTAAACTGGGGTGGATTAACATCTCAAAACATTACATGGTCTGTAAACGGAAGTGATTTAGCTCCGGTTAGTTGTGCAAACGTAAAAATATCTTTATCAACAGATGGTGGTTTTACATGGCCATATGTATTGGCAGAAAGTACACCAAATGATGGTACTGAAACTGTATCTCTTCCCAATGCAGCAACTACAACTGCTCGTATCAAAGTAGAAGCGGTAGGAAATATCTTCTTTGATATTTCAAATACAAATTTCACCATAACAGAAGCTTTACCTGGTTTTTCATTTGATAACCCTGCAGCAGCATCTGTTACTTGTGGCGTTGCTACTTCAGCAAGCACTACTTTAGGTTCTGTTTCAATACAAAACTTTTTAACACCAATTGTTTACACTGCAACAGGAAATCCAGCTGGAACAACTGTTACATTTAGCGATAACAACGTTGTGCCAGGTAACAGCACAGTAGTAACTTTAAATAATATCAGTGGTTTAAATACGGGTACATATAATATTACGGTAACAGGTACTGCAGGTGCTGTAGTTCAAACAAGAGTATTGTCATTTATTTTGTCACCAACAGATGTACCAAGCATTACAACACAACCAACCAACATCAGTGCTTGTGCTACAACATCTGTAGCATTTACTGTTGCATCTCCTACTCCAGGTGTTTCTTATCAATGGCAAGAGAGTACAAATGGTGGTGCAACTTATAGTGATATCATTGGTGCTAATACGGATACTTATACAATTGCATCTGTAGCAGCCAATTTAAACAATAACAGATACAAAGTAATTGTTTCAACACAATGTGGTGTAACAACTTCATCAGTGGCTACTTTGTCTGTAACTGCTCCTACTGCAATAACGGCACAACCAAATAATACAACAGTTTGTTTTGGACAAAATGCAAACTTTACATCTAATGCATCAGGTGTTGGTGTTACTTACCAATGGGAAGTAAGTACTGACGGAGGAACAACTTGGACTGCGATCACTGGCGCAACAAATAGAAACTACAGCATTACTGCTCCTGCATTAACATTAAGCAACAATCGCTATCGTGTTATTGCAACAGTATCTGCAGGTTCTTGTCCTGGTTCTGTAACATCAAATGTTGCAACTCTAGTTGTTAATCCAACTCCGGTTGTAGCTGCAACCTCAAATTTAACTAACGTTTGTACAGGATCTCCTGCAGTATTAACAGCTACTGGAGCTTCTACATACAATTGGACTCCAGGGAACTTAACAGGCGGAACTGTTACTGTAAATCCAACTGTTAACCCAGCTAACCCTGGAACTTCTTTAGTAAACACATTTACTGTAGTAGGAACTAACACTCAAGGATGTACGAGCACAACAACTATTGATGTTACTGCAAATCCATTGCCACGTGTAACCATTACATCAGTTCCAAACAACCCAAGTTTGTTCCCAGGATTAACGGCTACATTAACAGCAAACGTTACACCTTCTGCTCCAAATACAACTTACCAATGGTATAAAAACAACGTATTGTTGACAGGTCAAACTGCTCAATCAATTGTTGTAGATATAGATGGTTTAGGAACGTATAAAGCAACTGCAGCAATCGATGGATTCTGCGAATCAACTTCTATCAATTCAATTACTGTTAAAGATTCTGCTTCAGACATCTTATTTATCTATCCAAATCCAAACAAAGGTACTTTCCAAGTTAGATTTAATGATAAATTCAATGGCGAAAGCTATCCATTAAGCATTACTATCTATGATGGTAAAGGATCAAGAGTTTACAAACAATCATTTGCTCCAGGAACAACTTTTGGAAGAATGGATGTTATTTTGAAAAACGTTGGAAGTGGTGTTTACTTTGTTGATTTAACTGATGCTTCAGGCGTTAGATTACAATCTGGCAAAGTGGTTATTAAACCATAATTTCTTCATCAATACTTTTTAAAAAATCCCGGTGCCTTTGGTATCCGGGATTTTTTTTGAAGTTAAAATTGCTTCGCAGGTTTAAGAGTTTAAGTTTGAAAGTATTTTCCAATTTGAACTTTTTGAAATAAATAGATGAAATACATATTTTACAAAGACACGCTTTTCCAATAATTTTACTAGCAGATCAGTTAAACTGTCGGAGGAAGAAAAAATACAAATTGTCGATCATCCTTAACCCATTAAACCAGCGTAGCGAATTAAACCATTAAACTTTAAACCCTTTTTCTTTTTAATTCTAAACCATTTCTTTGATTTAATTTCACACTATGAATAAAACCTTTTTCATTTTCTTTACTTCTATTTTTATAACCCATTTTACGAACCAATGTGTTGCTCAAAACAATCCCAAAATGATTGCTTCATTCAATAATAATGTGGTAAAAAATGGAGACACCCTTAATTTCGATATCAATCTTGCCGATAGTTTTAAATCAATAAAAACAGCATCCGTTCATTTATGGATTGAAGAAATTACAACAGGAAGAAAATGGCATTATAAATACCCTTTGTTGAATGGTAATCTAAATGCTAGTTTAAAAATTGACTCAACATTAAAACCGGGCAATTATGCATTCAACTTTATGATGCAGCGAAATTTTTTTAGGATAAAAGGCAAACTTAAAAACCCTGAGAAAAAAGACAATATGGTTAATTATATTTTGCTTTCAAAAGATAAAGATATTGTTTCAGGTTTATTACCGCTAGATATTGATAAGTCTTTCATCAGTGAATGTATGTTGTTTCAAGATTCTGCACATATATTTTTTTCTAGGCCTTCGCATAAAGGTGCAGAAATGCAAATTGAATTTATTAATGATTTAGATTCCAGTTATAAAGTGGAAGATAGCATCACCAATTTCATCACCATTAAAAATGAAATAGATTCATCAACCATACAAAATCCAATTCCAACTAATTATCAATTTAGTAAAACAGACAACCTATATAAAACCATAATGCCAGCAGTAATCGTAAACTCAAAATCAAAAAAAATATTAGACGATTATCAAAAAGAAAATGTGTCTGGTATGTTTTCAGGTGTTGATGGAACTGTAATTGATGGTTTAACATCTGATGAAATTGCCAATGCAAATAATTTACTGAATTTTCTTACTTTCAAAGTTCCTGGTTTAAGCATAAAAACATCAGATGAAGGTACTGAGGAATTGGTCTGGCGAAAGCGTCGTACAGATATTTTTATTAATGAAATAAGAGCAGAGCCCGAACTTTTGCAAGATATAATACCTGCAGAAATTGCTATGATTAAAATTTACGGACCAGGAATTCCTGTGGCATTTGGAAGTGCTGAAGGCGGCACAATTGCTATCTATATGAAACATGGCATTTATTTGAAAAAAAACAAACCAACAAATAATTTCTACATCAATGGTTATACCGGTTTGAATGCAACTTGGAAATAAATCTTAATTAAAAACTCATCGCAAAATAATAATCATGAAAAAAAATTGGCTTATCACTGGATGTTCAACAGGATTTGGACGTGCATTGGCGTTGGAAGCATTAGCGCAAGGACATCACGTAGCAGTTGCATCTAGAAATACAAAAGACGTTTCAGACATCATTGAAAAATATCCCGATTTAGCGTTGGCCGTTACTTTAGATGTAACCAACAAACAACAAATTACTGACGCTGTAAAATTGACAAAAGAGAAATTGGGAAGCATTGATGTTTTGGTGAATAATGCAGGCGTTGGTTATTTTGGTGCAGTTGAAGAAAGTGAAGATGATGCCGTAAGGAATATGTTTGACATAAATGTATTTGGACTTGGAAACATGATTCAGGAAGTATTGCCATTTATGCGTAAACAAAAATCCGGGCATATTTTGAATGTGGCTTCTATTGGAGGTTTACGCTCTTTCCCAGGTGTTGGTTATTATAATGCTACTAAATATGCAGTTGACGGATTAAGTGAAGCTTTATTCAAAGAAGTTGCTCCTTTAGGCATAAAAGTAACCATAATTGCACCAAGTGGATTCCGTACCGATTGGGCTGGTCGTTCGGCAAATGACACACAAATAAAAATTGATGACTACGAACTAACTGCACGTAAAAATATGGGCGATATCAGAAAAAGCAGTGGCAATCAACCTGGCGATCCAGTTCGTGCCGCTAAAGCAATGATTATGATTACTGAAGTAGAAAACCCACCTTTAAGATTATTGCTTGGCGCCGGTGCTTTAAAAGGAGCTCGATTAAAACTTGAAGAGCTAAAGCATGATTTCGAAACCTGGGCAGAAGTTTCGGAAGGTGCAGATGCTCCAAAAGATTAAAAAAATAATTAAAAATTCAAAAGTAAAAAGTAAAAAAGTTTATGTAGTCAGATGGTATAAATCGTTTTGTACTCAGATTGAATTTTTGAATTTTGATTTTTAAATTTTTACTTTTCACTTCCATTTAGAATTTCAGGATATTCTGATTAAATTTGTCGACTTATTGTTTTTTTTAATTTTCTATATGAATAAAAATATGTTTTTGAATAGTGGTGAAGATGAAATGGAGTTTATGCCTATAATCCCCCTTAATGAAGAAGATACCAGTGTTGATGACCAACCAATACCCGACGAACTTCCAATTTTAGCGCTAAGAAATACCGTGCTCTTCCCTGGAGTGGTTATTCCGATTACAGTTGGTAGAGATAAAAGCATTAAAGCCGTTACAGAAGCGTATAAAACAGATAAACTCGTTGGTGTTATTGCTCAAAAAGACAGCACCATTGAAGAACCTATTCCGAGTGATTTAGAATCCATTGGTACAGTAGCTAAAATTGTAAAGCTGATTAAAATGCCTGATGGCGGAACAACCGTTATCATTCAAGGCAAAAAACGTTTTAATTTGGTTCAAATCACTTCTGAAGAACCTTATTTTAAAGCAAAAATTAGTTTGTTGGCCGAAACAAAGATGGTGGCTGATCCTGGATTTGATGCCATGATTAGCAGCATCAAAGATTTGGCTTCTCAAATTGTAGGGCTTTCGCCAAACTTACCGAGCGAAGCGGCTATCATTTTAAAAAATATAGAAAATCCGTCTTTTCTCATACATTTCGTTAGCAGTAATTTAAACTGTGATCTAAAACAAAAGCAACAACTTTTAGAAATCAACGAAATAAAAGAACGTGGCGAATTGTTGATGAACCTGATGCATACTGAACTTCAATATGCTGAACTAAAAAACAAAGTAACTAACAAAACCCGAGCTGAATTAGATAAGCAACAACGTGATTATTTTTTACAACAGCAAATGAAAGCCATCAAAGATGAATTGGGTGGCGAAAATGCAGCTGAAGTAAAAGAAATGATGAAAAAAGCGGAATCAAAAAAATGGACGGTAGCCGCTAAAGAAATGTTCAATAAAAGCATAGAAAAGCTTGAAAGGATGCACCCCTCTACCCCAGATTATTCCATCATTTATAATCACCTCGATTTATTGTTGGATTTACCTTGGGAAGAATATACAGCTGATACGTATGATTTAAAAAAAGCAAAAAAGATTTTAGACAAAGACCATTATGGTATGGATAAAATCAAAGAGCGTATTTTAGAATATCTTGCTGTGTTGAAATTAAAAGGTGACATGAAAAGTCCAATCCTTTGTTTTATTGGACCTCCAGGTATAGGTAAAACAAGTTTGGGTAAAAGCATTGCTTCTGCCATCAACAGAAAATATACTCGTGTTAGCTTAGGAGGTTTGCATGATGAAAGTGAAATTCGCGGACATCGTAAAACCTATATTGGCGCTATGCCCGGAAGAATTATTCAATCGATTCGTAAAACAAAATCAAGCAACCCTGTAATGATTTTGGATGAGATTGATAAAATTGGAAGCGACCATAGAGGTGATCCATCTTCGGCATTGCTTGAAGTGTTGGACCCAGAACAAAACCATGCTTTTTATGATAACTATCTAGAATTGGAATACGATTTAAGCAAGATATTATTTATTGCAACCGCAAATAACATCAACAATTTACAACCTGCTTTAAGAGACCGTTTGGAAATCATCGACCTTAGTGGTTATGCTATTGAAGAGAAAATTGAAATCGCCAAACAACATCTTGTTCCGAAGCAAAAACAATTGCATGGTTTGAAAGAAAACAGTTTCAAAATGAATGATACTGTTGTTGAAAAAATCATTACAGATTATACGCGTGAAAGTGGTGTACGTGAGTTAGATCGTGTGTTGGCAAGCATTATGCGTTATCAAGCCAAAGAATTGGTGGTAAAAGGGAAATTAAAAGCGACCATAACATCTCCAGATGTAGAAAAAATATTGGGCAAATCTAAATTCAATAACGAGATCTATAAGATGGCAAATATGCCAGGTGTAGCCGTGGGCCTAGCATGGACTTATGTTGGTGGAGATATTTTATTTATTGAAGCGCAAACTAGTGAAGGAAAAGGCGAATTGAAATTAACCGGAAACCTTGGTAATGTGATGAAGGAAAGTGCTTCTACCGCTTATACATGGATTCAGGCGAACGCTAAAAAAGCGGGAATTGATGCTTCATTATTTAGCACACAAAATATACATATTCATATTCCTGAAGGCGCTGTTCCAAAAGATGGCCCAAGTGCTGGAATTACCATGATGACAGCATTAGCCAGCGCATTCACCGGAAGAAAAATAAAACCATATTTAGCCATGACGGGCGAAATTACGTTGCGCGGACAAGTATTACCTGTAGGTGGCATAAAAGAAAAAGTATTGGCAGCAAAACGTTCTGGGATAAAGGAAATTATCATGTGCTGGCAAAACGAAAAAGATGTAGAAGAAATCAATCCGAAGTTTATTGCGGGCATTCAATTTCATTATGTGAAAACGATGATGCAAGTGTTGGATATAGCGTTGATGTGATAATTTATAATACAAATCAACCTTTGAAATCCTTACAAATAAAGGATTTCAGTTGATTATTTTCAACCCTTACAAAAGGTTAGAATTATACCATTTTAGAAATGGTTTACATTTGCTAAAAAATTACACTCCATGAGAAAATGTGGTTATTTCTATGCTTTTTTTACTGTCATCATTTTATTGTTTACGGTAAGTTGTAAAAAAGAAATCAAGGTCTATATCCCGGCAACTTCAATAAAAATTGCCGCGCTTTATGCTGAAACAGGAAGTTTGGCATATCTAGGATTGAGTTCAAATGCAGCTTTGCAAACTGCTGTGAATGAAATAAATCTTGATTTTGCCAGCAGAAATATTCCATACCGATTTGACTTAGATGTGTATAATACTCAAATTAATCCCACACTCGCTCATGAAGCCATGCTATCTATTGCAAGAAGTGGATGCAAGTTGGTTATTGGTCCACAAACCAGTGCAGAACTTTTAGCCATCAAACCTATTGCTGATAGTTTGGGCATTTTAGTGGTGAGTCCTTCGAGTACCGCCAGCTCATTGTCCATTCCCAATGATATGGTTTTCAGGTACGCTCCTGGTGACCAAATTGTAGGTCAAGCAGTAGCCAACACCATGATTCAACAAGGAAAGCAAGTATTGATAGCCATTTCAAGAAATGATGTGGGTAGTTTGGGGTTGGAGACTGCCATAGCCAATCAATTTTCAAATGCAGGTGGCCAAGTATTTAGGGAAGGAACTTTTGATGGAACCACAACTGATTTCTCCGCCATACTTGCCAATGTAAGAAGTCGTATTCTCAATTTGTCTGCTTCATATTCTAATAATCAAATTGGCGTACTCACCACATCTTTTGATGAATCGATCTTGCTTTTTAATCAGGCTTCTTCAGATCCAGTATTATCGGGTGTGAATTGGTTTGGCGGTGTTGGATTTTTTAAAAATCAGAATTTGCTGACGAATATTGCTGCGTCGCAGTTTGCCGTAAATACGCATTTTTTTAGTCCTTGTTTTAGCTTGCCTACTGGTGCCGAAACCCAATATGCAGATTTGTTGTCAAAAATCTACGCACTAAGTGGCTACCAAGCAGATGCGTTAACATTGTGCTCCTACGATATTATGTACGTAATTACTAAAATGATTGAACAAAATAAAGGTTTGCCTCAAGGAGCTGCAACATTGCAACAACAGTTCTTAAACACATCTAATGGATATGCAGGTGTTACCGGAAATATTATGCTAAATCAAAACGGAGATCGAGCCAGTGGTACTTTTGACTATTGGGGAGTAGAGAATATTAATGGAAATTACAAATGGTATTTTGTAGGAAAATCACAATAGGATAATCAATATCAGGAAATCTTGATTATTTCATCAAAAAGCAATTTGATAATCTCAACCCCAATTATCATCAATAAAAATCTATAAATCCATTTTTTTAGGGCAGGATTAATTGTGAATTTAGTTCCTAAATAGCTCCCTGCTACGCTACCTACAGACAAAAACAAAGCAGCTTGCCAATCCACTTTTGAATTTGATTGAAAAATAATTAGAGATACCCCAGCAACAAAAAGCATTTGAATTGCTTTTTGCACATTAGCCTGTTGAAGATTCATTCCTTGTTGAAGCGAAAAAGCAATCAACATAAATGTGCCGATGTCAAGAACAATCAAGCCACCCCAAATGCCAATTAGAAAAGTCGTGATAATAATACCCAAATTAATGGGTTTGATGCCTAAACTGGAATTTACATCTTTAAAAGTATTGGGTTTTAAAATAATCAAACTTATCGACACTAAAAGTGCAAAGGCAAGCATTTGCTTTACTTGTGTATCATTTAATTTGCCTACAAAAAGAGTGCCTACAATTGTACCGATGATTATCATTGGGGCTAATTGCATTCCTCTTTTCCAATCCACTAACCCAGCCTTATGATATTTATAAGTAGCCATAATAAATCCGACCAACAAAGCAACCCTGTTAGTTGCATTGGCTACTTGTGGAGAAAGTCCAATAAATATCATAGCAGGCAAAGTAACAGCACTTCCACTACTAGCTACGGTATTCAACAACCCTCCTAAAAATCCTGCAAGAATCAGCAATAACAAATTTATTATGTCCATAGAATTCTTTAATATATAGTCAAAAAAATATGAAATTTATTTTTGCAATATTAAGAAATGTATGTTCAAATACAAGCTATAATTTTTGGTGGAGATTTTTAGAAATAAATAGGATTATTAGAGGTCGATTTAAAACTCTTACCAGTAATAGTTATGATGGTCGAGGTACAAATAGGTTCAGGGATAAAAAGTAAGATACAATGCTCAATGATAATATTTTAAAAATGTATTCTGACATTTTCTTGCTCCATTTTATTTTTAATTTTTTTGAAGTGATTTATATCCAAAACAAATTCTATTAGCGGTATAAATTCTTTCATTTTTTTTGTCAAAGATTAAGAAAAAAATATTTTATATTTGATTAATTATAGGGTAATCTTGAGGGGTGCAAATACCCTTGCATATTTATTGTTGTCGTTATCTTTTACAAGACAATAAACCTTACAAAGCAATGAAACTATTTAGAAATTCTTTCCAATCTAAAGCAAAAAGCAAAAAATTATAACCCATACTTTTGAGTGGCAATCAATCACAAATATATTTTTTTAAAGAAAATTCTCCCAGCAGAAATCTGCCCAATAATCTATGAAGATATTACCCTTGATGAACTCGTAACCCTTGAATTTTTTATTGATGAGGTATATAAGGACATTGCGGAAAACAATGAAATCGGCACTCTAGCGGCACTTAAATTCTGGCTTTATAAACCTAATGGAGTCAAACTAAGTAATAGAACTTTTCTGGACCTAATGCCTGGAGTGTGTAAATACATGACAATCTATAAAAATCATGAGGCGAATGCTTTTTGCAGTACTGTAGATTATTACATCAAAAATGTACTAGCTATTTCGAAATAAAGAAATTAATTTTTTAAATAAAAAACATACCTAATCACTCACTCCCCATCCTATGCTTCTCCATCCAATCAATCTCCTTAGGCATTCCAAGCGCTTGCATAATACCTGTAATAAAAATGAACAAAATAGTAAGTGACAAATACAACAAATTGTAGGCGTTATATTTTACAATATCTCCAAAATTGTTTTTGAAAAAAATTACAAAGTCGGATATTAAAACTGTTGACCATCCCAAAATAAAAAAAAGAAAAATAGCAAAAGATATTATTCGAATCACTTTACCTGGATAACGGATGGTTCGTTTCCAAAAAATAATAAACACCGTAGAAAAGAAAACCGGCGGAATCAGCAGCATTACACACATATAGCCATACGTGAACCATGGAATATAATCCAAGCCCTGCATTAAAAACTTCAAGCCAATTAGCAACAAAAACGCTGTGGCGAAAATGCTTAAAATGAGTAAAATGATTTTACCCAATAAATAAAAGTAGCGTTCAAATGGTTGCATCTTAAATATTTAAAAATCAAAAACCTACACATTCATGTAGGTTTTTGATAAAGTCGTTTATGAGAAATAACTCAAATTGGTTTTTGGTGTTAGCGAAATTATGGTTTCATACATGAGCTTAATCGTATTTTCAATATCGCTTTTATGCAACATTTCAACAGTTGTATGCATGTATCTTAATGGAATAGAAATCAATACAGACGGACAACCATCATTGGCATAAGCAAAAGAATCAGTATCAGTTCCTGTACTTCTGCTTACTGTCTTTGATTGAAAAGGTATTTTTGATTTATCAGCAACATTTTGAACAAAATTCAACAACTTATTGTGTACCGCTGGGCCATAACATAATGAAGGACCTCCACCACATTTACATTCGCCCTCAATGATTTTATTGATCATTGGCGTTGTGCTATCATGGGTTACATCTGTAATAATAGCAACATCTGGCTTAATTCTGCGGGCAATCATTTCTGCACCACGTAAGCCAATTTCTTCTTGAACGGCATTTACAACGTACAAAGCAAATGGTAATTTCTTTTTATTTGCTTTTAATAAACGAGCCACTTCTGCAATCATGAAACCGCCTACACGATTATCAAATGCTCTTCCAATAATAAAATCATGTGCCAACTCATCATAACCATCTTCATAAGTAGCCACAGCACCAATATGAATACCTAAAGCTTCCACTTCTTTTTTATTTCTAGCACCACAATCCAAAAACAAATTATCCACTTTTGGCTGTGGTTCTTTAGAGTCATTATTACTCATTCTGGTATGAATGGCAGGCCATCCAAAGACAGCTTTAACGGCCCCTTTTTTACCATGAATCAACACACGCATTGAAGGTGCAATTTGATGATCTACTCCTCCATTTCTTTTTAAATAAATCAACCCTTCAGAAGATATATAATTTACAAACCAACTGATTTCATCGGCATGCGCTTCTATTACCACTTTAAATGGTGCAGTTGGATTTATTACGCCATAAGCCGTACCGTAAGGATCCGTATGCATTTCATCAACAAATGGTGTTACATATTTCATCCATACTTTTTGTCCACCACTTTCAAATCCAGTTGGTGAAGGCGTGTTGATATAATGTTTTAAAAAATCGTACGAAGCATCTTCAAGTAAGGATGCTTTCTTTTTTGCTTTTGCCATAATTTTAATTTTATATTTTACAAATTAACTACAATGTTGCAATTATTGATGCTATTGACGAAAATAACATTAATCCATCAACCAAAAAATAATAGAAATAATAATTTCTTTTTTTTAACGAAATGATAAAAAATAAAAAAGCAAGTACGGTTGACATCATCAAAATAAATTGTTGAATTTCTCCCACAATTTTCAAATTCCAATAACAAAATACCGAATTTAAAAAAAGCAATATAAACATAACCCCAATCAATTGAGATTTATTGAACATCGTTGCTATACTTGACCAATTGTTTTTCCTGTCTTTTTGCACGTCTCTAAAATCAAAAATAACACCCAGCATCAGCATAAAAAAAAACCTCATAAAAAACACTTGTGACGCTAAATCAGAAACTTCGTTTTGCGTTGCTAAACTAGGTAAAATTACAGTGGTGTAAGCCCACGAAAAGGAAAGTAAAATCGTTTTTAAAAATCCTATTTTATTGATGACAATGAACTTACCCTTATTGATCATTAACCCAAGATAAATAATTGAGGCAACCCCAGGAAACAAGATAATGCGAATCAATTGAGGTGATTTTAAAAACGAATCAAAAACATAAATTATAGAAACTAAAATCAAAAAAAAGTTAGAAGCATATTTTGGGAGGACAATTGGATTTTTATACCCAATATCAACTTGCCATTTGATTAAAATGGCATATAGATTATAAAAAAATAAAGTTAGAAAAAACACCAGCGTGACAATTGACATTTGCAATTGCATCTTAGTCAAGATAAAAGTTTGTACGCTTAAAAAAGCAGCACAAAAAGACACAAAGATTGAACGAGAAAATATAAAATGTATAACCCGCATTAAGGTGTTATGTAGTAAAAAGGAGATGTGGTTTTTATTACGTTGCTTTTATTTCCGGCAAAATCTTTTACATACAATTCAAAATGTAACGTATCGGTAAAAGGTCTTGGGAAATGCGGCGGCGGAAGAACACTAGTTATATCTACACTTACTTCAACATTTAAATTTGATTTGTTTGGAATGGGCAAATCAGGAAAAGCCAAAGAATCGGGAGGATTTAATGTATCGTTTTCTAAACGGATGTATACAAATGAAATGGATGTATCCTGAAAACCAAAATCGCCTTCGGCATCGGTTAGCTTGAAACTAAGTTGTGGTCCCGGTCCTGATAAACTTAGATCATCACTTAACCAAGAAGATGGTGTAATGGATAAAAATTCAATTTGAGGTACTGTATTAAAATCTTCTTTTTTACAAGAGAAAAATAAAACACAAGTAATAATAAAAAATATCGTTTTTTGCATGGTTGGAAATTGTTTGATAAAATTACTTAACACAATTTGAATTACAATTTAAAATTAATTAATGAAATTTGCTTTTAAATGATAAATGTCAAGACATATGATAATTTAAGAGGCCGCATCTTTAATGTAAATAAAGATAACTTCGAAGCAGTTTCCATTGAGGTATTTCATTATCAATACGCGCACAATGCCATTTTCCGAAAATATTGTGATTTAACCACAAGAGATATAAGCACGATTAAAAGTTTGCATGAAATTCCATTTTTACCCATTCAATTTTTCAAAACCCAGGAAATTACAACAGGCAGTTTTGAAGCAGAAGCGATATTTGAAAGCAGTGGCACAACAGGGAGCATCAACAGTAAACATTATGTAAAGGACTTAAATTGGTACACAAAATCATTTCTTGAAGGCTTTAATTTATTTTACGGGAACATAGAAGAATACTGCATTTTGGGCTTATTACCTTCTTATTTAGAACGCAAAAACGCATCTTTGGTTTATATGGTAGATGCTTTAATCAAAAAGAGTAAAAACGGATTAAGTGGATTTCATCTTTACGATCATATAAAGTTGAATGAGATCATAAAAAGCAATGAAAAAAATAAACAAAAGACGTTATTGATTGGGGTAAGTTATGCGCTGTTGGATTTTGCCGAAAACTTTCCAATGAAATTGAACAATACGATTGTTATGGAAACCGGAGGTATGAAAGGAAAACGAGAAGAGATGACCAAACAAGCTTTACATCAAGCATTAATAAAGCAATTTGAGGTTGCTGCAATTCATTCGGAGTATGGCATGACAGAATTATTATCTCAAGCTTATTCTTTTGGGAACGGCATTTTCAGCACCCCGCCATGGATGAAAATTCTTTTGCGATCAGAAGACAACCCACTTCAAACTCTCCCCAGTGATTTACAAGAAAACAAAATGCAAAGAGGAGTCGTGAATGTAATTGATTTAGCAAATATCGATAGTTGCTGTTTTATTGCTACGGAAGACACTGGCATTAATTACTCTGATGGTACTTTTGAAATTGCTGGTAGGTTAAACAACAGCGATATTAGGGGGTGTGGATTAATGCTTGTTTAAAATTCACATAATCAATCATATTTTTTTTATCAGAAAAAATCCAATTATTTTTTCCCAAATTCAATATTGCATTTGGATGTACGAATGTTGAATCATTTTTTTTCGTCATTAAAAAATAACCTTCTTTAGAAAAAACCTCAGCTTTTTCCCCGTCATTAGAAACATTAACTGATGCTATATATGTTTTATCTGCATTATACAATTGATTTTTTAATTCAAAAGGCCGTAAACAAGTTTTATTGATTTCGCTCCAATTGTAACCTGCAGAATGTATGCAGCCATGCTTGTCTCTATCTGAGCCTACTTTTGTAACCATTGTTTTAGATGTTGTTTTACAACCTAAAAATGCGATTGATATAAAAAAAATTTTTTTATTAAGTATGTTCATAAAGATAAATCTTGACAAATTTCTGATAATCAATCAATTAACTAAAAAATAGTTACCAATTTTATTCTATTAAAATTACAGTTTAAAATGTTTTTAAAAAAAATGAAAAAAACATTGCAATTTAGTTTTTGTGTTTATATCTTCGAGCATTGAATTTTAACTAAGAATTTCAGTGGTAAATCAATAATCCTTCAAAAGCCGCCCTTCCACAAACCGTTTCTTTTTGTAAAACACAAAGATTTTTTATTATTTACCATTAATATTGTAACATGTACTCAAAAATTTCGTTTTTTTTATCTTTAGCTTTTTTATTTTTAGCTACGAGCCTTTTCGCTCAGAATTCATCTAGCTGCTTTTTTGAGGACTTTGACAATAATCCATCAGGTTGGTCACTTTCAAATGGTGCTCAAATCAGAAGTTATGATAACCCATCAGATGATTGCGATAACGATAAAGGTATTGTAACGCCAAGTGGAAATAGTGAAATAACAATTAAGACGCCAACACGCACTTCTAATGGAAATAGTATTTTAAAAATCTCATTTGATATTTTTAGGTTAAACGCTAATTTGAATTGTGATTCATGGTCTAATTTTAATTGTCCATCCAATTTGGAAATTTCAATGATTGACGCAAACAATGTGATCATTGGAAGCGTTACTAATTTAATTATTCCTCAAATTGGACCAAGTTTTAATCCTCAAATAAGGGTTAATATCAATACCAATGGTACATTGCCAAACGGAACAAGTTACCGTTTGATGTTTAAATTAATACGTAATAATTCATGTGGTTCGTCAAATGCAAAATACATTTTAGACAATATAGAATTATGTCAATGCAATTCAACTTCGACTATAAATGCAATAGACGACAATTTTTGTTATTTAGCTGATGGAACTGATATATTTACTGGAAATGTAAGTTTAAACGATAGCGCTTATGATGATGCAGAAATTGAATACTCACTTGTAAATGGTCCATTTGGTTTAAATAGTTCCACAGTTGGAGGAGCTACAATTACATTTAATGAAAATGGAACGTTTACACTAACTCGTACAGATCCAACAATAAGTGTTTTTGATTTTACCTATTTAATGACAGATGAAGAAACAGATCAAACTGATTTGGCTTCTGTGCGTGTATGCTTTACTGATGGAGGCCCACTTCCAGTAACATTAATGAATTTTAGTTGTACTAGAAACAATAAAAATGCTGAATTGGTTTGGAATACTTCAATGGAATCAAACGTAAATAGATTTGAAATACAAAGAAAAATTGCTGGAAAATTCCAAACAGTAGGATCAGTTGTAGCAAAAAATTCTCCACTAGGAAGTAATTATGCTTTCAACGAATACAATGCTGCATCTGAAGTAACTGAATATAGATTGAAAATTGTAGACAATGATAACAGCTTCAAATATAGCGCTATTAAAACGCTAAAAGGAATTAAAGGCGATGATGAAATGGAAGTTTATCCAATGCCAAGCAAAGGAAATGTAACCATTCGTATGAATGAAATAAATAAGCAATCTTCAGTTGAAATAATAAACTTATCTGGAAGTGTGATTAAGAAAATCAGCAACAATTCTTCGAACGTTTTTGTGTTCAATGATTTGCAAAATGGATTTTACATCATTAAATACACGAACAATTTAACAGGAAAAGTTATTACGAAGAAGTTGGTGGTGGTGAAGTAGAGGTTTGTGAGGTTTGAGAGGTTTGTGAGGTTGAAAAAGGTTCAATGAGTTCAATAAGTTCAAAAGGTTGGAAGTTAGTTCCAGCAATTGACATCTACTTTTATTATATATTTTTTTCATAGCCCACGGTTTCTACCGTGGGTTTTGTGATTTAAAACAAAACATCGATAACCATTAAACCAGCGAAGCATATTAAACCCGCGTAGCAACTTAAACCAGCATCGCGTATTAAACCATCGCAGCGCTACTTCTTCTTATAATCCCCACGTTTCCAAGCTTTAATAAATTCCGACCATGCAAAAGGATTGAAAATATTCATTGGCGCAATTTGTCCAGAGTAGTATAATTTCTTGGATTGTTGTCGGAAATACTGAGATGAAGCTTCTCTTCCATCCGATGGTAAAGTAGACATTAACAACCTTCTTGTAGCCATATTATTATTTGTACGAGCTATCTCAATGTCATCATCCGGAACTTTGGTATTTACAAAATCACGTTCGAATTGTTCCCTTGAAATACGTTGCTTGATAATGGTAGCAGGTAGAAACGCGGTGTCTGTAACCATCAGTTGAATCAAGCTAAATTCATTTCCTTTTAAATCTGTAGGCACCTTAATTAATTTCGGTTTAAACCCTATCGAAGTAAATTCAACCTGATCACCTTTTAATACTACAATGCTAAATACCCCTTCCTCATTTGAAATCGTTCCCCTATTTTGGCCTTTCACCATGATACTAACGGATTGCAAAGCTTTTAAGCTATCTGCAGTCATTACCACCCCATAAAGTTGCACGACCGAATCTTTAAACTGTTCAAATTGAGCAAATGAAGTAATAGGTGCGAAAAATAAAAAAACGAAAATGTATTTTACTAATTTTTTCATGAATGATTGAATACTGATTGAACGAAATTAAGGCATCTAAAAAAATAAACCATCGCTATTTTTTCAATAGATAACAAAGTAAGGAGTTCAATGTTTAATTTTGCGGAACTGTTTTAACAATTAACAAATTTTCAACGATGACAAACGAAGCGATTTTAGCTGCATTAAGCAATGTGCAAGAGCCCGATTTAGGTAAAGACTTGGTGACTTTAAATATGGTGAAGGATATTTTAATTGATGGGAATAATGTTTCATTTACAGTTGTGCTTACTACTCCTGCTTGTCCGATGAAAGATATGATCATGAATGCGTGTGTGAACGCAGTCAAACTTTTGGTCAATAAAGAGGCTGAAGTAACTGTAAACTTCACCAGCAATACCACTACAAACCGATTAGATGCTAAAACAGTATTGGGAGGTGTAAAAAATATTATAGCTGTTGTAAGTGGAAAAGGAGGCGTTGGAAAAAGTACCGTTTCCGCTAATTTAGCTTTAGCACTGGCTGAAGGTGGCGCAAAAGTGGGATTGATGGATGCAGATATTTATGGCCCAAGTCAGCATATTATGTTCGGCATCCGTGGAGAAAGACCAATGATGCGCGAAACTGATGGAAAAGGATTGATTGTTCCGATAGAAAAATACGGAATAAAAGTAATGAGCATCGGATTGTTAATTGATGAAAAGCAAGCTGTAGTTTGGCGAGGCCCAATGGTAAGCAGTGCCATTCGTCAATTTGTAAGTGATGTAGATTGGGGAGAATTGGATTATTTGGTAATAGATATGCCACCAGGTACAGGAGATATCCATTTAACCATCGTTCAAAATGTACCCGTGACCGGAGTTGTGGTAGTAACTACGCCTCAATTGGTAGCTTTAGCCGATGCAAAAAAAGGCATCGCCATGTTTGGACAAGCGCAACTAAAAGTACCTGTAATTGGCATGGTAGAAAATATGAGCTATTTCACACCGGCAGAATTGCCTGATAACAAATATTATATTTTTGGAAAAGATGGTGGTAAAAATTTGGCCGATGAATACGACATCAATTTCCTAGGTCAGATTCCATTGGTACAAAGTATCCGCGAAGGTGGTGATTCGGGCGCACCAATCATGACAAGCGATGAGATGATTTCAAAAAATGCGTTTATAGAATTCGCGGGGAAAGTAGTAAGGGCAATTGCGGTGAATAATGCAGGAATGTAGCCCCCTCGATCCCCCAAGGGTAAGTTTTTGTGTACAGGTTTAAATCACTTCGTTGGTTTAATTCGCTTCGCTGGTCTAATGGTTTAAGGCTCCCATACCCAGCCCTTCCCCCGAAAGGTGAAGGGAGCCTGAGCATTCAAAAAATGATAATCATACAATAACCCCAGCGGGGTGAAATATCACTAGAATTGTATGATGATTGCATTAAAGCCCCAGCGGGGCGACATAAAAAAACCGCACAAATTTTTCAATTCAATTAACAAAAGATTCAACAACTGCTAAAATGGAAAATACTTGCACCCTTTAAACCCGCGCAGAAAATTAAACCATTAAACCAGCGCAGCGATTTAAACCTTTAATCTATCCCGCTACTACAATCTCTTTTTTTGCTCGTTCACAAGCTCTTGAAGACTTTTATAATCTAATTGAAATTCAAAATCTTCATTAATTTCAGTGTTGTCTACCTCGCCGTATTTTTCACACATTTTGAAATATGGCGTAAAAAAATTGTCGAAAAATTCGAGTACGTTTTCAAAATCAGCAACTGCGATTTTTATGTTCATTTTATCGTGAACGGTTACAAAACCTGTTTCAAATTCCTCTTCATTATCATATATATTTAATGGGGTTTCTTTTATTGCATCCAAACTATTTCCGAGTTTTTCAAACTTAATTAACCATTCTATTAATGCATCTTCATTTGAAATGTCTGTAACGATATATTCTTGATTCGCTTTAATACAGTCATCATTTAATTCTACGTAGAATTTATATTGGGATAAAATATAAAATAAGTAATTGAAATTTTCCAATTGAAGAAATGGGTAAAACAAAAATCCATATTGCTCATCTTTTAAATGTTCATACTTATTTATCCAATCAACATAATCTGCTTTGTGTATGTAATTTGTTTCTTTGCTACTTATTTCATTTATTGCGGCGTTACACTTTTCAACTTTCAAGAGATAGTCAATTGAAAAATCAAATGCATTTATTTGATCGGATCGTTTTGATATTGAAAATCGTTTGAAATATGTTGAATCTAAAGAATATCCTTTAGAATTCCATGATTCATAAGCACCGGTTACCCTGACTTCATTTTCTTCAAAAATTACAGTAATGTGTCTTGTTGAATTGCTATTGACAAATGTAAATCTGTTGCAATGTTCATTCACAAATTCATCAACCCCATTTATTCCTGGCAAGTACATTAGTTTAGTGTCACCAAAAAAATTAAGAAAACTACATAAATTCAAAAGTTTATCAATAAAAATCTTATTCGAAGCTTTATTATAACTTGTATTTTCATCTAAAAACAAGGACAACTTTTCTGTGTCCATTGCGGATATATATTTTAGTATCGTAACTTTTGAAGTCAATATTTTTTAATTTATTAAGCCGTTGAAATATACAAATCGAAAGATACATTCCTAATCGATTCAATTAGCCCATTTTTTACACTTTAGTTTTTTTTACGAAAACAACTTGAATCAAAAATTGTATTGTAAAAAAACATAGTGTTCCGATGAAAAGCCCAATGGCATTGTATTTAATATCTTGAATGTCAAATTTCCCATGTATCTTTTTGCCTACAAATTTGTTAGAAAATTCTTGAAAAAACTCTATCATTACGCCAAAA
Organism: Chitinophagaceae bacterium; assembly: GCA_027489035.1. Taxonomy (GTDB): domain Bacteria; phylum Bacteroidota; class Bacteroidia; order Chitinophagales; family Chitinophagaceae; genus Ferruginibacter. The sequence continues at coordinate 190,942 of JAIYAN010000015.1, read as the reverse complement.
AAGAATAAGCCAGCAGTAATAAAATACCATCGTTTAGGATAAATAAAATTCAAAATAAATGCTGCAGCGAAATAGAAAAGTGCATGTAATACTTTATCATAATGATGAAAAACCTTAGGCAATTTCACCATAAATCCAATTATTGAACAAATGAATAAAAAGGCAACTGATTTAGCTTTCATATATATATAACGCAGGTTTGATTTTTTTTACCCACGGTTGAAACATTGGGTTAATTTAATTTTCGTAAAGAACAAAAAATTTAAAAGTGGTGTTGAATTCCACTTCCTTATTCTTTATTTTTCAATCCTTATTTCTTATATCCCTAAAAACCGGAACCAACCTCTCACATGGCTGAAATTGTGGTTTATCATCAATTTTTGTACGCTCACACTCTCTTCACCTTTGGGGGAAGGGTTGGGGATGGGGGCTTAACCAATCCATCGCATTTTTAAACAACAATTTCTCCTTTAATTCTTTAGATAATTCCATACTTTCTATTAATGCGCCTGGTCTATGTTCTCCTAACGGAAACGGATAATCACTGCCCATGCAAATAAAATCTTCGCCCATTACATCGATTAAAAACTCCATCGCTTTTTTATCATGTACCAAACCATCAATCCAAAATTTACCAATATAATTTCTGGGGTTAATGGGATTGTCTATGGCTACTAAATCAGGACGAACATTAAACCCATGTTCGATTCTTCCAATGGTTAACGGAAATGAACCGCCTCCATGAGCAAAGGCCAACCTAAGTTTTGGGAATTTTTCTAGCACGCCACCAAAAATCATCGAACAAATTGCCCTAGATGTTTCAGCAGGCATTCCTACCAGCCAAGGCAACCAATATTTTTGCATCTGCTGCTCCCCCATCATTTCCCAAGGATGTATAAATAATGCGCATCCCAATTCCTCCGCTCTTTTATAAAAAGGAAAAAATATTTCATCGCCCAAATTTTTGCCATTGATATTACTGCCTATTTCCAAACCCGGCATTTTCAATTCTTGTACACATCGCTCCATTTCTTTAATCGCCAAATCTACATCTTGCAATGGCACTGTACCTATTCCCATAAAGTGATTGGGATGTTGTACAACGGTTTCGCAAATATGGTCGTTAAAAAAACGAGAAGTTTCCAACCCATCATGTGGCTTCGCCCAATAATTAAATAACACAGGAATCGTTGAAAGTACTTGTATATCTACATTCGTATCTTCCATTTCTTGTAACCGAACCTTGGCTTCAAAACAATTGTCCTCAACTTCTCTAAATAATTTATCGCCCTTCATCATACAAGCTTTGCAATTGCGGTGTTCAAGATGTATAAACTCGCCATAGCCAAACTTCTTCACCCAATTGGGCATTTTGTCGGGCATGATATGTGTGTGGATGTCGATTTTCATAAATTAAAATGTTTGGGGTTTGAAGCCCCCATCCCCAACCCTTCCCCCGAAAGGTGAAGGGGGTTTATTATCGTTCCATATCTAGCATCTAGAATACAAAGTCGAATATGATTATTATTTTTGTTGACTCCCTAACCATTAAACCATTAAACCTTAAACCGTTAAACCTTAAACCTTTTTAACCTCTCTTCACCGGCGGTGCCATCACCGATCCGCATTTATTACAAGTTCGTTTGTGCTCATCTGCATAAAATCCTTCCATAATTGGAGGTAATTGTTTTACGATATCGGTTACATTTAAATGGGCTTCATACAGTTTATCGCCACATTTTTCGCAATACCATAAAAATCCGTCTTCTTCAGTTGCCCTTACTTTTTCAATAACCAACCCAATGGTATTTTCGCCTCGTTGAGGTGAATGCGGCGTTTTAGGTGGTAATAAAAACATATCACCCTCATTTATATGAATATCTTTAGGCACGCCATCATCAATTATTTTAACCACAATATCACCTTCTAACTGATAGTATAATTCTTCACTTTCATTGTAATGATAATCTTTACGCGAATTGGGGCCACCAACCACCATCACAATAAAATTTTCGGCATCTTTATAAATGCATTGATTTCCAACTGGTGGTTTTAATAAATGACGATGTTCATCTATCCATTTTTTTAAATTGAAAGGAGCTGTTACGGCCATATATTTTATTTTTTAGAACGGAAAGATAATTTTTTTTATCCTTATAAAATGCTTTTAAATCCAAAATTCTAACAAACATTTCTTGCATAAAAACTTATTTATTTACCTTTAACGCATGCAATTAGACATCCCTTTTCAACTTGATAATTTTATTGATGGCGATTTTTTAGCCCCAATTAAAAATAACTTTTTGGATAATGTTAACCCCGCTACAGGGCTGGTGTATGGAAAAATCCCCAATAGTACCGCTGAAGATGTTGAAACAGCAGTAATTGCAGCAAAAAAAGCATTCCCTGAATGGTCAAATTCTAGCTCAGAAAAAAGATTCCGCATTCTAAATCGCATAGCAGAACTGATTGAAGAAAACATGGAAACCTTGACTTTAGCCGAAACCAATGACAATGGGAAACCGTTGTGGTTAAGTAATCAAGTTGACATACCCAGAGCTTCTTCTAACTTTCGTTTTTTTGCTACTGCAGCCATGCAGTTTGCATCCGAAAGTCATTCGCAGCAAAATCATTCCATTAATTATACCCTTCGTCAGCCTATTGGCATTGTAGGTTGTATTTCTCCATGGAATTTACCTTTATACTTGTTTACTTGGAAAATAGCCCCAGCATTGGCAGCAGGAAATTGTGTTATTGCCAAACCATCTGAAGTAACGCCGGTTACCGCTTATCTTTTGGCTAATATTTGTAAAGAAGCGGGACTGCCCAATGGTGTATTAAATATCTTACACGGTGATGGGCCTTCTTGTGGTGAAGCCATTGTAAAGCATCCATTGATAAAAGCAATCTCTTTTACCGGAAGTACAAAAGCCGGTGAAAAAATAGCTTCTATTGCCGCTCCCATGTTTAAAAAATTATCATTAGAACTTGGTGGCAAAAATCCCAACATCATTTTTGCAGATTGCGATTGGAAAAAAATGTTGTACAATACCATTCGCTCTTCTTTTGGAAATCAAGGACAAATTTGCTTGTGTGGTAGTCGGATTTTAATTGAAGCCAGCATTTATGAAAAATTCAAAACTGATTTTATTCCTTGGGTTGAAAAATTAAACAATGGCGATCCTTTATTAGAATCTTCAAAACAAGGTGCATTGGTTAGTAAAGTACATTTTGAAAAAGTGTTGAACTGCATTGAATTGGCAAAACAAGAAGGTGGAAAAATTTTATGTGGTGGTTATGCTGTTAAAGTGGAAGGCCGATGCGAAAATGGATATTTCATTGCACCCACAGTAATCGAAAACCTTGGCCCCAATTGCAGAACAAATAAAGAAGAAATTTTTGGTCCCGTGGTTACTTTACAACCTTTTAATACCATTGAAGAAGCACTTGAACTCGCTAACGCAACGGAATATGGTTTGGCAGCAACCATTTGGACACAAGATATTTCTAAAGCCAATTTGGTAGCATCAAAAATAGAATCGGGTATTGTATGGATTAATTGTTGGTTGGAAAGAGATTTACGTACCCCATTTGGCGGCATTAAAAATAGTGGCGTAGGCAGAGAAGGCGGATGGGAAGCGATGAAGTTTTTCACGGAAGCGAAAAATGTTTGTGTGGAATACTAGTTTGTGGTTTATTGTTTGTGGTTTATTGTTTATTGTTTATTGTTTGTTGTTTGGGGTTTGGGGTTTGGGGTTTGGGGTTTGTTTTGGTTTCTGAATTTTCTTCAGTTCTTTTTCATTGCCATAGATTTAATTCGGGATAATTTTAATGTACATTCTTAACCGTACAATTAAAATAACATGGCAACCATCAGAAGATTTGAAGATCTAGAAATTTGGCAAATAGCAAGACAATTAAACAAAGAAATAATCGAGCTTACAAAAACAACAGAATTGAAAAGAGATTTTGGATTGAAAGACCAGATCATGAGATCTGCTGAATCTATAATGAACAATATTGCAGAAGGTTTTGGAAGAGCGAGCAGACTTGAGTTTATTCAGTTTTTAAGTATTTCAAGAGGTTCGGCTAATTAGTTAAAATCACAGCTAATTCAAGCACTTGATAAAAAATATATACATGAAATCAATTTCAATAATCTAATTACTGAAACTGAAAAATTAAACAATAAAATAGCAGCATTCATTAATTACTTAAATTATTCTAAATATAAAGGACTAAAATTTATGAACAGAGAAACATCAACAACAAACATAACATCAAACAACAAACAACAAACCACAAACGAAATAATCAAAACAACAAACGCTGCCGCTCCTTTAGGAGCTTATCCGCACGCCCGTAAAGTTGGCAACCTACTTTTCATATCAGGTATCGGTAGCCGAAGTGCTGTGGATAATAAAATCCCAGGCTTGGAATTAGATGAAGCGGGTAACATTGTAAAATATGATATCGAAGCGGAATGTCATTCGGTTTTTGCCAATGTAAAAGCAGTATTGGAGGCAAGCGGAAGTAGCTGGGATAAAATGGTTGATGTAACCGTTTTTTTAACCAACATGAAAAACGATTTTCCAATCTATAATAAAATTTATGGTGAATACTTTAAAGATGTTGAAGCTTGCAGAACAACTGTAGAAATAAAAAGCTTACCCACACCTATTTGTATAGAATTGAAAGTTATCGCAACAATTGATTAAACCCGTTCAAAAGGTTTAAGAGGTTCAAAAGGTTCAATAGGTTGGCTTTTAGAACCTTTTGAACTAATTGAACGCATTGAACATATTGAACAAAAAATAAAAAAATGAACTTTATCAACTCACTCGAATACGCCAAACAACTTGATGAACAAGACACGCTGAAACATTTTCGTGAGCGTTTTTATATTCCCATTATAAATGATAATGAATCCATTTATTTTACCGGAAACTCTTTAGGACTTCAACCAAAAACGACGCAAGACTACGTGCTTAATGAGCTCGAAGATTGGGCCAATTATGGCGTGGAAGGTCACTTTCATGCGAGAACACCATGGGTAAATTACCATGAAATTTTTCCTGAACTGTTGGTAGATATCGTTGGTGCAATGCCCGAAGAAATTGTTGTAATGAATCAACTTACAGTGAATCTTCATTTGTTGATGACCAGTTTTTACAGACCAACCAAAGAAAGATATAAAATCATCTGTGAAGCTAAAGCATTTCCTTCTGATCAATATGCATTACAATCTCAGGCAATTATACACGGCTTAAACCCTGAAGATGTAATCATTGAAGTGTTTCCAAGAGAAGGCAAAGCATACATAGATAAACAAGATATTCTTGATACCATTAAAGCACATGGAAATGAAACGGCTTTGGTCATCTTTGGCGGTGTGAATTATTATAGCGGGCAAGTGTTTAACATGAAAGAAATTTGTACAGCTGCCCATGAAGTTGGTGCCCTTTGTGGATTTGATTTGGCGCATGCCGCTGGAAATGTTGCACTAGAGCTACATGATTGGGAGGTAGATTTTGCTTGCTGGTGCTCATATAAATATTTAAACAGTGGACCAGGTGGTGTTTCGGGAGCGTTTATACATCAACGTCATATTCAAAATACATCATTACCTAGGTTAGCGGGTTGGTGGGGTCACGATAAAGAGAATCGATTTAAAATGGAACAACAATTCCAACCCATTCCAACTGCAGAAGGATGGCAACTCAGTAACGCGCCAGTGTTAAGTATGGCTGCACATAAAGCTTCGCTTGATATTTTTGCTGAAGCCGGAATGCATAATCTTGTAAAAAAAGGAAAAGCATTAAGCGCATATTTACTATTTATTTTAAATGGAATAAACCAATCTTTCAACAATCCAAAAATGGAAATTTTAACCCCAACTGATGAAGATGAACGCGGTTGTCAGGTTTCCATTTTGATGTTAAAAGATGGTAAAAGAATTTTTGACGAACTGATTAAATCAGGTATCATTGCCGATTGGAGAGAACCGAATGTAATCAGAGTTGCTCCTGTACCTTTATACAACAGCTTTGAAGATATTTTCAATTTTGGAAAGGTATTGCAGCATAATCTAATAAAGTAAAAAATCAAAAGTCAAAAGTTAAAAATGATTTTGCTTTTGAATATTACATTTTTGAATTTTTACTTTTAACTTTTTAATTATTAAACATGAAAAAAGAAATAACCATAATTGGTGCGGGACTAGTAGGATCATTGTTGTCTATTTACTTATCCAAACAAGGATATCAGGTAAATATATACGAACGCAGATCCGACATGCGGAAAATTAAAATGCAAGCGGGAAGATCAATCAACTTAGCATTAAGTGACCGTGGTATAAAAGCACTAGAAGAAGTTGGCTTAATGGATGAAATCAGAAAAATTGCTATCCCTATGCACGGTCGACAAATGCATCATGTGGATGGATCTCAATTGTATCAACCTTATGGAAAAGATGGTCAATTTATAAACTCCGTGTCAAGAGGCGAATTGAATTGCACGTTGATGGATTTGGCAGAAAAAAATAATGTACACATCCATTTCAATGAACGTTGCGATCATATTGACTGGACAAAAAATGAGATTCATTTTACAAACACTGAAAAAAATGAAGCACATATTGTAAAGCAAGATTTGATATTTGGTAGCGATGGCGCTTTTGCCGCTTCTCGCCTAACCCATCAGTTGCAGCATAATCGATTTAATTACGAACAACATTATATTGATTTTGGTTACAAAGAATTAACCATTCCAGCCGGCGAAAACAACAGTTTTTTAATGGAGAAAAACGCACTTCACATTTGGCCTCGTGGTAATTATATGCTTATTGCTTTACCGAATGTTGATGGCAGTTTTACTTGTACCTTATTTTTCCCTTTCGAAGGGAAACCTTCATTTGAAAGCATTAAAACCCCTGAAGATTCAAGAGCATTTTTCAACGAAATTTTTCCAGATGCTGCTGCAATGATGCCCGAATTGGAAAAAGAATTTTTTACTAATGCCACTTCATCTTTAGTTACGGTGAAATGTTTCCCTTGGATTAGAGCAGATAAATTTGCATTGATTGGAGATGCCGCTCATGCAATTGTTCCGTTCTTCGGACAAGGCATGAATTGTGGCTTTGAAGATTGTGCGGTTTTAAATGCGTTGATTACAAAACATAACCACAACTGGACATTAATTTTGGATGAATATCAAACCTTAAGAAAACCAGATGGAGACGCTATTGCAACGCTTGCATTAAATAATTTTGTGGAGATGAGGGATAAAGTGGCAGATGCTAATTTTATTCTACAAAAAAAGATTGAAGCTAAATTCAGTGCTAAATATCCTGATAAATGGACACCTGCTTACAGCTTAGTTACTTTCAGTCCGGAAGTAAGATACAGCGAGGCTTTGAGCAGGGGAAATAAACAACAAAGCATCATGGATGAAGTGATGAAAACAGAAAACATTCATGAAATTTGGGATAGTGCTCAAATTGAAGAAATGATGTTGGCTGCAATAAATTAAAACTATTAAAAATGAACAGAAAAGAACTGGTAGAATCAATAAAAACAAAACAGAGTTTTCTTTGTGTGGGCTTAGATACCGATCTAGAAAAAATTCCAACTTATTTTCAATCAAGGCCTAATGGCGTAGTTGAATTTAACAAACAAATTATAGATGCCACCAAAGATTTTTGTGTGAGCTATAAAATCAACACCGCCTTTTACGAAGCGATGGGTGCAAGAGGTTGGGACGCCATGGAAGAAACTTGTGATTATATTCCAAATACACACCTTAAAATTGCAGATGCCAAAAGAGCTGACATTGGGAACACATCAACTTACTACGCAAAAGCTTTTTTTGAAAAAATGAATTTCGATGCGATAACTGTTGCACCTTATATGGGAGAAGACAGCATTCGTCCTTTTTTAGAGTACGACAACAAATGGACGATTGTATTGGGTTTAACCAGCAATAAAGGGGCTTATGATTTTGAAATGCAAAAACTTAAAAACGAAAAACACGTTTACGAACAGGTATTAGAAACCGTTAGCCTTTGGGGTAACGAGAATAACTTAATGTTTGTTGTTGGTGCTACACAAGCCGAGGAGTTGGCCAATATCCGAAAAATCATTCCAAACAATTTTTTATTGGTTCCAGGTGTGGGCGCTCAAGGGGGCAGTTTGGCTGATGTAGCGAAATACGGCATGAATAAGGATTGTGGCTTGTTGGTAAATGCTTCGAGGGCCATTATTTTTGCGAGTAATGAAATGGATTTTGCAGAAAAAGCAGCTGAAGTAGCAAAAAGTTATCAATTGGAGATGAAGACGTTACTTGGTTAATTGAGCATTCATTAAAAAAAAGAATTAAACTTTAAAATATCATTTTAAAAATCACAATAATGAACAAACTAATTTTATCATTAACCTTTACGATTTTATTTTCAGGCGTTGTAAATATTGCAAATGCACAAAAAGCCAAATCTTCAACTGAAATAATGGAAGCCGCTTATAAACAAGCGAGCAAAGAAAAAAAGAATGTTCTTTTAATATTTCATGCCAGTTGGTGTTCTTGGTGTAAAAAAATGGATGCAGCCATCAATGATAAGGCATGCAAAAATTTATTTGAAAAAAATTATTGTATTGTTCATTTAACTGTTGAGGAAAATGATAAAAATAAAAATCTTGAAAATCCAGGAGCAGAGGAATTAAAGAAGAAATTTCATGGTGAATCATCAGGTTTACCATTTTGGGTGATACTTGACAACACAGGTAAACTGCTAGGCGACAGTTACATCAGAAAAGATGGCCAATCTACAGATTTACCTGGAGAAAACATCGGTTGTCCTGCTGCCGAAAATGAAGTTGCTGCATTTAGTGCTTTATTGAAAAGAACATCGAAATTGACAGACGAGCAATTGTTGATTATTGAAGAGCGTTTTAAGCATAATAAATAAGCCCCCTCACAGGTTTAAATCACTTCGTTGGTTTAATTCGCTTCGCTGGTCTAATGGTTTAAGGCCCCCCATCCCCAGCCCTTCCCCTGAAAGGTGAAGGGAGCCTGAGCATTCAAAAAATGATAATCATACACTAACCCCAGCGGGGTGACATATCACTAGAATTGTATGATCATTGCATAAAAGCCCCAGCGGGGCGGCATAAATAAAAATGAAGAAGGGGATCTCAAACCTTTGATTATTTGACACGAACACGAAGACTCAAAAACACGAAGTTTTTTTATAAAACAAAGATGCTAATAATTGGAAAATGCTTCAAACGTCCCCCTTTGGGGGATTTAGGGGGCCAACAACTCATTCGGCTCCACATTAAGCGCTGATGCAATAAGTGAAAGATAGGACACACTGAAATTCACTTTGCCCAATTCTACCCTATTAATTTGCGAGTAATCTTTATCGTTACATCTGAATGCCAGATCGGTTTGAGTCAACCCCTGACTTGTTCTGATGTCCCTGATTTTTTGACCAATTTTCGCCAAAAAATCATCATCCCGATAATATCGTTTTTTCTGCTGTTTCAATCATACAAAGAGAATGTTTAAGGAGAATTTGTCATAGGGAGAATTATCCCTATATTTGTTTTAAAATAATTCAATATGAAACAATTACTTCTTCTTTTTTCGGTTGCTTTTGTAATCTTTGGTTGTTCGTCAAATAACAATGGTACAGTAACCGTTGTGCCATTAACGCCAACTAATTTGACTGGTTCAACAATTTCAACCACCCAAATCAATTTGTCTTGGACAGACAATGCCACCAATGAAGACGGATATAAGATTGAAAGAAAAACAGGAACAGGAAACTATGCTGTAATTGGAAGCACTGCAACCAACTTAACCACATTCAGTGATTTGGGACTTACACCAAATACCTCATACACATACAGGGTTTACGCTTATAATTCGGCTGGCAACTCCGTACAATATTCGAATGAACTAACCATTGCTACGCAAGATTCAATCCCTTCTTCGCTTACAAATGGATTGATTGCTTATTATCCTTTTAATGGCAATGCAAATGATGAAAGTGGAAATGGAAATAATGGAACGGTTAATGGAGCAACGTTGACGAGTGATAGATTTGGGAATGCGAATAGTGCTTACGGACTTTCAACTCTTAGTGATAATTTGACAGTTAATGGCGTTCAACCTAATTTTAATAATCTTAATATAACAGTATCATTATGGGTAAAACTTCCATCACAATGGAACCAAAGTTCTCTTGCACTCTTAAAAAATGGGACACCTTATACAAATGGTTTTGATTTGTACATTGACCAAAATAATGGTGCTTACGGAGTAAATAATTATAAAGTTGGTTTTTTAGTAGGAAATTATAGTGCTGTAACATTTACCACAAATCAATCAGAACTTGGATTATGGTCAAACATTGTGGGGTCTTACGATGGGAGCTATTTAAAAATCTATCTTAATGGTATATTAAAAACAACTCAAGCTTATAATCAAAGCATGAATATTCAAAACCATAATTTAATATTTGGAAGCTGGGATAATCCAACAACTCCATTAGTTAAAACAAGACAACTCGACGACATCCGCATCTACAACCGCGCTTTAACTGCAAGCGAAGTTGCATATTTGGCAGCGCATTAATCTTAACATCTTTTATAAAAAAATCCCGTCTTTCTGTAAAAGAAAACGGGATTTTTTATTGGTAAAGCATCAGAAAAAAACATACAAACGATGTTGATTTCAACATTGAGGTCAATAAGTAAAATAGTTACTTGCACCTTGTTTCGATTTGATAAATATTGGGATCTATTTCTTTGGAACATTAAATTATCAATTCGATATTCTTCACAATAAGTTTTAATTAAATGGCAAATATTATTTTCTGTATAAATATTTATAATTAATTTGTATGAAATTAAATGCAATGAAAAGGGAAAAGGTAATAGAAGCCTTGAATGAATTACCCAAAGAATTTGAGCTTGATGTGCTGCTGGAAAAACTAGTTTTTGTTGAAAAAGTAAATGAAGGTTTATCCCAAATTAAAAAAGGAAAAACACTCACTCACGATAAAGTCAAAGAAACGGTGTTGAAATGGCAAAAATAATCTGGTCTTTGCTTGCTTTGGAAGACCTAAAGAATATCCATGAATACATCTCCAAAGATTCTTTAATTTATGCCAATCGGGTAATTGAAAAAATCATTTTAAGAATTGAACAATTGGAGAAATCTCCTAGATCTGGCAGAGTTGTTCCCGAGTTAAATAATATTTCCATCAGAGAATAAATTCAGCACAATTATAGAATTATATACAAAGTTGCTTCGCAAAAAGTTTACATTCTAAGCATAAATCATTCCGCTAAAATGATCAAATAAATTGAGCATCTACCTTATCTACATTTGAGGATATTAGTGAATTGACGCTCCCTAAATAAGTTGATTTTTTTTGATTAATCCTTTTATTTTCATCGATTATTTTTTACTCCCCTAGTCCCCATATGGTGGATTTTTTTAGTTTTTTTTCTTGATAAATCATCAGAAAAAAACATATATCCGATGTTGATTACAACATTGTGGTCAATAAGTAAAATAGTTACTTGCAACATAATTTGAAAAGAAAGCAGCGAATATCAAGAAAAGCAACTGTCAAGGAATACTTGACAGTTCAAAAAGAAGACAAAACTCAAATAGATCCTCAGTTTGAATGCGATAGCGTTTTATTAAACCAATTTCATTTAATTGAATTATTTGAGGTTAGTAAAGCCAATTAAAGCGAACACATTAAGCGGATTTCTTTTCAAACGAGCTTTCTTCTGATTCAACTGTTCGGAAATTCCGAACAGTTCAAAAGGAGTAAAATACAGTTACCAAATGAAGAACTGAACAGAATTTCAGTAGTTGCAAAAAATGCAACAACTGCTAGAGATGCTGAAAAATATGAATTAGAATACTTTAATCTCAATGCGATATTCTCTGTTAGCTACTGTGTAAACGGCCAATAGAACAATTAAAGAAAATGCAATCATTAATTAATCATATGAAGGAAATCATTATTTACAAAACAAAAGACAATAAAACACAAATTGAAGTCAATTTTGAAAATGAAACTGTATGGTTGACACAACAACAGATGGCAATCCTATTTGGACAAACCAAGCAAAATATCAGTTTGCACATCAATAACTGTTTCAAAGAGAAGGAGTTATCAAGAAAAGGAACTGTCAAGGAATCCTTGACAGTTCAAAAAGAGGGCAAAAGATTTGTTGAAAGAGAATTGGAATTTTTTAATCTTGATATCATCATTTCAGTTGGATATCGGGTTAAATCTATTCGAGGCACACAATTCCGCCAATGGGCTACTCAACGATTAAAAGATTACCTTATTGAAGGTGTTGCTGTAAATGAAAAACGCTTAGCTCAAAAAAACAAGGAAATAAAAGTGCTCCACGATGGCATTCGGATTCTTAGCAGAGCTATTGAAGAACATGCGAACAATAATGAAAACTATGCTTGGCTTCATCAGTTTAGTGTAGGGTTACAACTTCTAGACGATTACGATCATGAGTCATTAGACACCAATGGAAATCATACGTTGAAAGCTGAATATCCGACTTTAAAAGAATTCATGGAACTGGTAGATAAAATGAAAATGGATTTCAAATCTGATATTTTCGGAAAAGAAAAAGACGATGGATTTAAAAGCGCCATTACTGTAATTCAACAGCAATTTGACAAAAAGGACATCTATTTAAGCATAGAAGAAAAAGCATCAATGCTACTTTATTTAATTGTAAAGAATCATGCATTTGTAGATGGAAATAAAAGAATTGCTGCCGCCTGCTTTCTATTGTTCTTAAATCGAAATAAATTATTGTATAATGAGCAAGGACAAACGATTATTAGTAACGAAGCATTAGCTAGTTTAACTTTATTTGTTGCAGCAAGCAAGGCAGATGAGATGAAAACCGTCAAACAGCTACTAATCAGTATTCTCAACAGAAAAATGAAATAAGAAATTAAATTGGAAAACGTTAGGTGTTTGGCGTTTGGCGTTAAATTTCCAAACAACAAACAACAAACTACAAACAACAAACTACAAACTACAAACATTTAACCACTACCTCCTCAAACAACTTTGCCGCCCATTTCCCATACTCATTCCCCGAAGGATGCAATTTATCTTCCGCTAAAAATTCAGCATTGGCACCATCAACCCTTTGCGATGTGGTGATATCAATAAATGTACAACCGTGCTGTTCTGTGATCTCTTTACAAGCCAAATTAAACGCATCAATTTCTAAAGCAATTTTCGAGGCATCTCTATCCGCTGCAAATGGCGTTACACCCCAATCTGGAATGCTTAATACAAAAACGCGGTTGTTGTTTCCACCAGAAAATGCAATGGCTTTATTTAAAAGCAGGGTAAATTCTGTTTTATAAACCTCAAGCGAATAACCTCGATATTGATTGTTCACCCCTATTAATAAACTCACCACATCATATTGAGATAGAAAATGGGTTTGTGAAATCTGGTTCAACAATTCATCTGTTGTCCAACCTGTTTTGGCAATTATTTCAGGAGAAGCAAATTGTTTTTCTTGTCCAAAATGTACGCGCAACAATTGAACCGTTTGATTTGGAAAATTATCATAATATGGAACTTGCTCGCCTATTGTATAACTATCACCCAATGCTAAATATGAATATGTCATTTCGAATTTTTTAAAACTAAAATTAATTGATTTGGCTTAAAAAATGAGTTTAAAAAGAGATTGACAAGAAAAAGTAACTGAGCTCCCTTCTCCTATTGGGGAAGGGCTGGGGATGGGGCTTTACAGAAAATAAAAATGGCAAGTTACTTACATCGCACCGCTCAACCATCTACCCTTGCTACCTTCCGGTCCTGGGGGAGTTCAACAGGAGCTGGCCGTATAAGACTTGCCGAGGCAAATATAAGACATTTTAATAGCGAAGCAGATTTTTATTTTATAGAATTTTCAAGAAATTATTTTCCCAAACCCAGCATCTGACCTTGTTGCAACATAAATTCATATGCAGCATTATATTCGTTTGGTATTGCACCATCTAATATGGCTTCTCGAATCGCGTTTTTTATAATGCCCACTTCCCTACTGGGATGCAAATTAAAATGCGCCATAATCATTTCTCCGGTTATCGGCGGTTGCCAATTTCGAATGTGGTCTTTCTCTTCTACCTCCGCGCAACGCTCCATCACCATTTCAAAGTTGGATAAAAACCGTTTTACCTTTTCTTTGTTTTTAGAAGTAATATCAGCTCGGCAAAGTGTAAATAAAGATTCTAAATCATCACCCGCATCAAAAATCAATCGCCTAACGGCAGAGTCGGTAATGTTTTCTTTGGTCAATGAAATCGGGCGAAGGTGCAATTCAACCATCTTACGCACAAACTTCATTTTTTCATTCAGTGGAAGCTTGAGTTGGGTAAATATTTTAGGCACCATCCTGCCGCCAACCACTTCATGCCCATGAAAAGTCCAGCCATGTCCTTCTTCAAATTTCTTTGTGTTAGGCTTGGCAATGTCATGTAGTACCGCAGCCCATCTCAACCATAAATCATCGGTATTTTCGGCAATATTATCCACCACTTGAATGGTATGGTAAAAATTATCTTTATGCCCTTTACCATCAATATATTCAGCACCAGCCAATGCAACCATTTGTGGAAATATAATTTTCAAGATGCCGGTTTTATACAACAAGTCAAAACCTATGGACGGCTTTTTACACATCAATATCTTGTTCAACTCGTCGGTAATTCTTTCGCCACTTACAATTTTTATTCGATGCGCCATTTTAGAAATGGCAGTAAGCGTTTGTGCTTCAATTGTATAATTCAATTGCGCCGAAAAACGAATGGCACGCATCATTCGAAGCGGATCGTCACTAAATGTTTCTTCTGGCTTTAATGGCGTTTTTATGATGCCCAGTTCCAAATCACCAACACCATTAAACGGATCAAGCAACGCACCAAAATCATCTTTATTTAAACTGATTGCCAGCGCATTTATGGTGAAGTCTCTCCTATTTTGATCATCTTCCAAACTACCCGCTTCTACAATTGGATTTCGACTGTCGTAAGTGTAGCTTTCTTTTCTAGCACCTACGAATTCTATCTCTAATTCTTCTTGCGTAGAAGGATCTATAATTTTAATTTGAGCCGTACCAAAATTTTTAAAAAAATTCACCTGAGGTGCCGGACGGAATTGCAACGCTACTTCATGCGCTAAGGCAATGCCATCTCCAATACAAACCACATCCAAATCTTTTGTATTTCTATTGATGATTTTATCTCGTACAAATCCGCCAATCACATAGCTTTCCACATGCAAACCCTGAGCAGCTTTGGCAATTTTTTCAAGTATTTTTTTCTCGTAAATCGTTAATGGAATATGCATGTGGGACAAAAATAACTAATCGTGGGGAATGATTGGTGAAGTAAAAAGTCAAAAGTTAAAATTCAAAACGATAATCCTTATTTTAAAAATCTCAAACATTTTTGCAGACAAGCATTTTCACTTTTCACTTTTTACTTTTTACTTTTTAATTTTGACTTTTTAATTGTTTTGCCTTCAAAAGCAGATCCTTTATTTTCGGTTCGTCTATACCCATTTGATTGGCCTTCTCTCCATAATAAATCACTTTATCTAGCTGACCAGTGTTGATATACACCACCATTAAATTGGTAATCGACAAGCTTTGAGTCGTATCCAGTTTATATGCTTTTTCAAAGCAGGTTTGCGCTGAATCAAATTTCTTTTGTCCTGCATAAATAGCACCTAAATTATTAAATGCCACATAGTAGGTTGGCTTTGCTTGAATGGATTTTTTATAATTCGAAATGGCGCTATCTTGGTTGCCAACCATTTCATACACCTGAGCCAACTTGTACGAAGCATCAGCATTTCCAGGCATTATACTTAAACTCTTATTAAAATATCCAATTGCTTTTTGCATCAATTGATTTCTTTCTTCCTCCGAAACACTTGCCCTTGCTTGGTTTATACATTCTGTAGCATATGCTTGATTGGTACGACTGCTATTCGGCGCCACTTCTACACCAGATTCAAATAAGGCATTGTTATTTTTCCAATCTGGTATTCTGATATAATCCATTGAAAAATAACTCAACATTATAATTGCAGTAATGCCAATAAACAGATTTTTTTTATTTCCTGTAAATGTTTTTAAATCGATTTTGGTAAACGAAGCAAGTATGTAAATAAATGCAATGGCAAAAGCCAAAGAAGGTACAAATAGAAAACGCTCCGCTACCGTAGCACCATTATTTATAAAAAAGTTGTTTGTCGGTGATGAGGCCACCAGAAAAAACAAAATTGAAAATGATATAACCGGATTGTTCTTGAATAATAAAATGGCCATGATAAAAATAACGCCATAAAATACCAAACCCAACCAAGGCAAAGTGCTTGTCCAATCAACAATGGGAATGTGATTTAACGAATAATCCCAACTCAATGGCCAAGGCACAAACAATAACTTTAAATAATAAAATAGTATCTCAAATTTTGTAGCGGTAACCTGGGCAAATCCTACTGCCCCATTCAACGCATTATCCAAAATACCAATGCCACGATGCGCACTCTCGGTGCCTACGATTACATTTCTTATAAACAAAAACAAACCTGTAAATACCAATAACGGTATGGAATAAATCAGTGAATCTTTAATTTTTATTTTACGCAGCATGATTAATGAAAGTGGCAAAATCACTAGAAAAGCAATCGCACTTTCTTTAGATAATAATGCAAGGGTAAAAAATACGGAAGCATAAACCAATTGCTTGGCGTTCAATTTCGTTTGATCAACTGCGGGTATAAAATACAACCAACTCAAAAATCCAAATAAAGCAGCCAGCAATTCATCTCTACTTTTTACACTAGACACTACTTCCGTATGAATCGGATGCAGAGCAAATAATAATACGATGGCGGCGATTAAATGCACATGGACCTCCGAAAACAATTTCAACAATATGGAAATCAATACTTGAATGACAAGTATATATAACAACACGTTCAACAAATGCGACTTAGATGGGTTATTGTCGAATGCTTGTTTCTCAACAGCGAAAGATAGCAAGGTAATCGGACGATACGGTTGTAATCCAGTAGTACCATCAAATTTCTCCATGCTTCCATGGTTAAACAACTCGCCTACGCCTTCAATTCCTTTTTGAACCGAACTGTGTTTTTGATAAAAAATATCATCATCTAGCGTGTATTCAAAATTCACCGTTTGACCGTAAACAAATAAAATCAAAATGGTAATGGCAATTCTTATGAATATCGAATTGGGTTTTGATGTTTCTGGAGCAACAATTTTTTCTTGTGTTTTTGGCGAATTGGATGCGGTATTTTTTTTCATTGTTTACTTAAGCATTTTTACATCAAACATTCAAAAATGAATTTAAATCAATTCAATAATTTAATCTACAATTTCTCCAATTACATTTCCCACACAGCCATTAGGCATTTGAATATTTAAAAGGGCAGATACAGTTGGAGCAATATCAGTCATGTGCACTTCACGATGTGTTTTTCCTTGTTTGATATTCCAGCCCAAAAACAACAATGGAATATGTGCATCATAAGGATTCCAAACACCATGTGTGGTTCCAGTTTTTCCTCCGTCAAAAAATCCTGGTTTTGGTACAATTTGTATATCGCCACTTCTACTAGAGATATAACTGTTCATCGCGCGTGTTTTTATCACTTCTGGCAAAAGCGACATCGACAATAATTTAATGTCGTATGCCTGACTAATAAATGATTTCGTTGATAAAATGTCCACAATGGTTTTGCTAACTAAAAAACTATTCCCGTCCCAACCATTCGACAAAGATGTTTGTAAATACAATTGTGCATTTTCCATTTTCACAACAGCATTTGAAATACCAAATTTCATTTGAATAGAATCATTCAATTCTTTGATTAAATCTTTATTTGAATAATTTCCGCCAGGCAATTTATTTTCTGATAAAAAAGAAGGATTGTGCGCCACGCCATGATCGGCAGACAAGAAAAATAAGTAATTATTTTTTCCATAAATACCATCCAAATAAGCTAAGAAATCAGCGATATCCTTATCGAGTCTGATGTACGTATCTTCAACTTCTATTGAATTAGGTCCAAATACATGACCGATATAATCTGTAGATGACAAACTCACCGCTAAAAAATCAGTAACAGCACCCTTACCTAAGTTTTCATTTTCAATGGTTGATTTTGCAAAGTTTAATGTGTATGTATTTCCAAATGGCGTGTATTTAAAAGCCGAATATTTTTTGTCCGTTATCTTGCTCAATTGATGCGGGAAATAATTTGTTTTCTCTCCCGGAATATTGCCTTCATAATCTAATGCATCTTTTGTACTTTCTGTGTATTGCTCAATTGGAAGCATGGTTTTCCAATCTTGTGCCATAAAACTATCAGGTTGTTGTTTTGCATTAAACTGATTTACCCATTCAGGCAATGCTTTCATATAATAAGTACTTGAAATCCATTTGCCTTCTTTATCATCAAACCAAAATGCAGCATTAGCACTATGTCCTGCCGGTAAAATCGCCCCTCTATCTTTTAAAGAAATACCAAATGATTTCGATGCAAATTGATTACTCAATTTCAATTCATCAGCAATGGTTGATGTAAACATATTTTTAGGACTCATCTTTCCTTCATCGTTATTGCTACCAACGCCCGAAACGGTAGAATCATCTGTACAATAAACAGATTTACCCGAATTTTTATCATACCAATTATTGCCCACAATACCATGAATAGAAGGTAAGCTGCCGGTATAAATCCCCGTATGTCCAACAGCAGTATAGGTTGGAATATGCGTAATCAATGTGTTTTCGCAAGAGAAACCTTGATTCAATAAGCGCTTGAACCCATTATTTCCATAACGATTTTGGTATTTATATAAATAATCCCAACGCATTTGATCAATCACCAAACCTATAACCAATTTGGGATGCGTTTGAATGGCATCATTGGTAATTGATACTACTGCTTTTTTTTCAGTCTGTTTTGATTTATTGACATTGGTTTTTGTTTGTGCAAATATTGAAGCACTAAACAGAACCAACAGGAACGTTTTTATTAATTTTTTAAGCATATATCTAAATTTCGACAAAGATAATAGAACAATAGTTCTGCACAATATCAATACAAGCATCAGTCCAATGTTTACAATTATAAAATCAATGCCTTATTTTTGCCAAAAATTACTAACAAACAACGAAAAATTTACTGCAATGGATGTATTTGAAAAATTAGTAAAAGATGGTGGCCCAATTGGTCAACACATGGATAGAGCGCATGGCTATTTTGCATTTCCAAAATTAGATGGCGAGTTAGGACCACACATGCAATTCAGGGGAAAGGACATGATTGTTTGGAGTTTAAACAATTATTTGGGTTTAGTAAATCATCCAGAAGTAAGAAAAGCGGATACAGAAGCTGCTGCTAAATATGGCATGGGCAACCCAATGGGTGCTCGTATGATGAGTGGAAACTCCGTAAAACATGAAGAATTAGAAAATGTTATCAGCAAATTTGTAAGTCGTGAAGATACCATGCTTTTAAACTTTGGCTATCAAGGAATCATGAGTTGCATAGATGCTTTGGTAAATAGAAGAGATGTAATAGTTTATGATGCCGAATCACATGCTTGTATCGTTGATGGCGTTCGTTTGCACATGGGACATCGCTATGCATTTAAACATAATGATATCGAAGATTGTGAAAAACAATTGCAACGTGCAAAAGAATTGGCAGCTAAAAACGGTGGGGGAATTTTAGTTATTACTGAAGGTGTATTTGGTATGGATGGTGAGCAAGGTATTTTAAAAGAAATCGTTGCCTTAAAACAGAAATACGAATTTAGAATTTTGATAGATGACGCACATGGATTTGGCTACATGGGACCAACAGGCGCAGGTGCAGATCAGGCGCAAGGTTGCCAAGATGGAATCGATTTATACTTCAGCACATTCGTAAAAAGTATGGGAAGTATTGGGGCATTTATCAGCGGACCAAAAGCCGTAATCAAATATTTACGTTACAACACACGCTCTCAAATATTTGCGAAAAGTTTACCATTGTTAATTGTAGAAGGTATGCTTAAGCGTATGGAAATGACCATTAACATGCCAGAATTAAGAGAAAAACTTTGGGCAAATGTGGCGCGTTTACAAACAGGATTAAAAGAAAGTGGTTTTGACATTGGCAACACCAACTCTCCGGTAACGCCAATTTATATGAAAGGCAACGTACCTGAAGCCACACAAATGGTAATGGACCTTAGAGAAAATTATCACATCTTTTGTAGTATCGTCGTATATCCTGTAATTCCAAAAGGAGACATCATTTACCGACTTATTCCCACAGCTTCACATAGTTTTGAAGACATTGATACCACTTTAAACGCATTCAGAGAAACAAAGAAAAAATTAGACGAAGGAAAATATAAAGCCGAAGAAATTCCGAATATGGCGGAAGTGATGTAAAAACGGTTGAATGGTTTAAAGGTTTAACGGTTTAACGGTTTAATGGTTAAAACTGTTCAATACGTTCAATGAGTTCAAAAGGTTGGAAGCATTTTCCAATTATTAGCATATTTGTTTTACAAAAAAACGTCGTGCCTTTGCGCCTTTGTGTCTTTGTGACTTCGTGTTAACAAAAATGCTGCAAGAGTTGAAAATAATATTAAACCAGCAAAGCGTTTTAAACCAAGGAAGTGAATTAAACCAGCGTAGCGCCTTAAACCCTTAAACCTCATTAGAAAACCTTTTCTTCAAAAAATACACCAACACCCCACTTCCAGCAACAACAAAAAACATGGAGATAACGGCTAATCCTGTAGCATAAAAAATAAACAGCCACATTAAAATAGCAAGGATTACGGGCAAGGGATATAATGGCATTTTAAAAGGGAAACTAGATGTGCTGTTTCTTTTGCGAAGAAGCATCAACCCAATGGCTTGGCCGATAAATTGTACGATGATCCGCATGGCTAAAATACCGCTGATTACTTCTCCCATTCTAAACAACAAACTAAACACAAAAGCAATACTGGAAAGCACCAATAACGAAATGTAGGGGAAGTTTTTTTGAGGATGAAGTTTGGCGAAAATTTTAAAGAAAGCACCCTGAGTAGCTGCTGCATAAGGCACGCGAGAATATCCCAACAAAACAGCAAATAACGAAGCAAGCGCAACCCACAAAATCATTATGGTGACTACATTTGCTGCGGTATGTCCATAAAGCCGTTCAATAAAAACACTCACTACAAAATGATTCACATCCGCCACTTGCCAAGCTTTAATTTCTTGCCAAGAAATAACACTAGTAATACTGAGATTCATTAATAAATAAAGTACGGCAATTCCAATTACCGAAATGAACATGCTTTTAGGAATATTCTTTTGGGGATTTTTAATTTCACCGCCCAAATGACAAACATTGTAATAACCCAAATAGCTATAAATGGTTTTAACGCAAGCTTGTCCAAACGCAAAAGATACCAATGTATTCAAACTAAAATCTGATGACATACTGGCTATTTGATGAAACATATTTCCGTGAGCAATGCCACCAAAAATTACCCAACCTAATGTAGCAATAACGCCAACCCAAAGCAGCACGCCAATCTTTCCAATGTTTTCGATTTTTCTGTATAAAAGAATAGTGATTAAAATGATAACGGCACCAGAAATACATTTTTGTTGCCATATTAATAAATTGGGCAGCAGAAAAAGCAGATAGGAAGTAAAACCAATAGCGGCAGATGCAGCCACCAACGGAGCTTGGATGATGGTTTGCCAAACGTATAAAAAGCACATCAAATTTCCACCTTTCTTTTTTCCATAAGCCTCACTCAAAAAATTAAAACTTCCCCCTGCCAATGGAAATGCCGCCCCCAATTCGCTCCAAATCATTGCATCAATCAAGCTTAAAACCGCACCAGCAATCCAGGCATATAAATACATACCACCCAAATACCCAATAACAATGGGCAAGGTTACAAAGGGACCGATACCCACCATATCAATCATATTCAGCACCGTAGATTGAAATAAACCCAATTTTCTTTGTAACATTTTTTTTAAAATTTAAGATTCAACTTCAAACCAAACTTTGGTTGCATCATTCCAATCGCCATTATAATTGATGGTAAGCTCCTCCCCTTTTTTTATGGCTCGAACCGTTTTTACGAAAATAATTTCTTCTTCAAAATCCATAAAATATTCGCAATTACTGGTGTAGCTGTGATTGTAAATTGGAATAAACCCAAGTGCCATACAACATTGATCTTTATTTTCGCCCCATTCAAATATGTAATCGTGTAACAATGTTTTGTCTAAATGAACCCGATCTTCTTTTTTCATTACAATAACTGGAGAAAGTTCAATGACCACACCCGCATCTATATCAGTATTTGTAAACACCGCCTTGCCTTTTTTTTGTGTCAGATCAATATATAACGATGGATGTATCATAAAATCCTTTTAAAAAACTAAATTGCAACCTCATTCAAAATTAGGGATTTAGTTTTTGTAAAGTCAAGTACAAACGTTTAATATGTCTTTAGATCCGGAATTCATATCATTACAAGAGCAATTTGAGGAAGTTATTTCTTCTGAGGATAAATTGGCCATTCAAGATTTTTTGAATGATCAAAACATTAGCGATGTTGCCAATTTAGTTTACGAAAATTTGGATTACGAATCACAGATCATTTCTCATTTATCCATTCACAGAGCGGCAAGTGTATTTAAAATCCTAGATTTAAGCGAACAAAAAAAAATCATACAAAACTTACCGCCGTTTAAATCTGCCGAATTATTAAATGAATTACCTGCCGATGATCGTGTAGCCTTTTTTGAAGTGTTGCCCAATAATGTAGTTCGTGAGTTAATTAAAACCCTAGACCCTGAGGAAAGAAAAATCACATTGGAATTGTTGGGTTATCCCGAAAATAGTGTGGGCCGATTGATGAACCCAGATTATGTGTATGTGTACGAATACAATACGGTAAAGGAAGTTATAGAAACCATTAGACGATTTGGATCAAACAGTGAAACTGTAGATGTTATATACGTAATCAATTATAAAGGAGAACTGCTAGATGACATCAGAATCAGAGACATCATTTTGGCACAACCCGAAGTAAAAGTAAGCGAGTTGATGGATGAGCGTTTTATTTCATTAAATGCAACTGATGACCAAGAGTTGGCCAATGAAGCATTTAAAATGAACAACCGTGTAGCGCTTCCGGTAACAGACAATCAAAATATCCTTTTAGGCATCATAACCATTGATGACGTACTTTGGATAGCAAATGAAGAATTTAGTGAGGATATTCAAAAGATCGGTGGTACCGAAGCCCTTGATGAACCGTATTTAGATATCAGTATTTTTAAGTTGTTAAAAAAACGCGCAAGTTGGTTAACGCTTTTATTTATTGGCGAAATGCTAACGGCATCAGCCATGCAATTTTTCCAAAGTGAAATTGAATCTGCCACTGTATTGGCTTTATTTATTCCATTAATCATGAGTAGTGGTGGCAATAGTGGTTCACAAGCTTCCACGCTTATCATTCAAGCAATGGCGTTAAATGAATTATCGATAAAAGACTGGTGGCGGGTAATGCGCAGAGAGCTTTTAACTGGTTTTTTACTAGGATTAATTTTAGGTTTAATTGGATTACTTAGAATATCCATTTGGCAGAACCTACATATTTTTGATTATGGTGAACATTGGAAAATAATAGGTCTCACCATATCTTGTTCTTTAGTAGGTATCGTACTTTGGGGAAGCTTGATGGGTTCAATGTTGCCCATGATTTTAAAACGTTTAAAACTTGACCCCGCTGCTTCATCGGCTCCTTTCGTAGCCACTCTAGTTGATGTCACCGGAATTGTAATTTATTTCTCAATTGCTTTCTTATTTTTAAAGGGCATATTGCTTTAGTTTTCAGCCAATTAAATAACCATTTTATTTATTAACTTGCATTGTATTTATTTGAAAATTTTTAAATTAAAATCCCATGTGCGGAATTGTTGGTTATACCGGTCATAGACAAGCTTATCCTGTAATTTTAAAAGGATTAAAAAGATTGGAGTACAGAGGTTATGATAGTAGTGGTGTAGCATTGCTAAAAGATGGCGTTTTAAATGTGTACAAAAAGAAAGGAAAAGTAGCCGAACTTGAAGAGTCGATGATTGGAAAAAATATCGATGCACAAATCGGTATTGGTCATACAAGATGGGCAACACATGGCGAACCAAGCGACAGAAACGCACATCCCCATTCTTCTAAAAGTGGTAAAATAGCTATGATCCATAATGGGATTATAGAAAACTATGCGCTTATTAAACAAGAGCTTATTAACAAAGGATATAGTTTCACCAGTGATACAGATACAGAGGTTCTATTAAATTTTATAGAAGACATAAAAAATAATAACGAATGTAGTTTGGAGGAAGCCATCCGCATAGCATTAAAAAGAATCACCGGCGCTTATTGCATTTTAGTTATGGAACAAGATAATCCGGATACCATTATTGCAGCAAGAAAAGGAAGTCCTTTAGTAATTGGCATTGGAAAAGGAGAACATTTTTTGGCGAGTGATGCATCCCCAATTATCGAATATACCAAAGAAGTGGTTTATGTAAATGATTACGAATTGGCTATTGTTAAGCCTGATGAATTGATTTTAAAAAATATCGGCAACGAAAAAATCACACCTTTCATCACCAAACTAGATATGGAATTAGCAGCGATAGAAAAAGGCGGCTACGACCATTTTATGTTGAAAGAAATTTTCGAACAACCAAGTACCATATTCGACTGTTTAAGAGGTCGATTGGATTCTAAAGAATCTGCCATTAGAATGAGTGGTGTAGATTTGAATATAGATCAAATTATGAATGCCAATCGAATTATGATCGTAGCTTGCGGAACCAGTTGGCATGCAGGTTTGGTAGCAGAATACATCATCGAAGAACTTTGCAGAATTCCTGTTGAAGTTGAGTATGCATCAGAATTTAGATACCGCAACCCAATTGTACATAAAGGCGATTTAATCATTGCCATTTCACAAAGTGGAGAAACCGCAGATACCTTAGTTGCACTAGAAAAAGCTAAAGAAGATGGGGCATTTATTTTTGGTGTTGTAAATGCAGTTGGATCGTCAATTGCTAGAATATCAAACGCTGGTGCATATACGCATGCAGGTCCAGAAATTGGTGTAGCTTCTACAAAAGCATTTACCGGACAATTAGCGGTTTTAATCATGGTAGCGCTAAGTATTGCTAAACATAAAGGCACCATTACAGACGCAAGATTCAATGAATTGCTTGTAGAGATGGAGCAAATTCCAGAAAAAGTAGATAGCATCTTAAAAAATGCAGAACAATTAAAAACGATTGCTGAGAAATACAAAGACGCTTCCGACTTTTTATTTTTAGGAAGAGGATATAATTTTCCAATTGCATTAGAAGGCGCTCTGAAACTAAAAGAAATATCATACATACACGCAGAAGGTTACCCTGCTGCTGAAATGAAGCACGGTCCAATTGCATTAGTTGACGAAAATTTACCTGTTGTATTTATTGCAACCAAAGATCAATTTCACGAAAAAATCGTGAGCAATATGCAAGAGATAAAAGCGCGTAAAGGGAAAATAATTTCTATTGTAACAGAAGGTGATAAAGTAAGCACTGAATTAAGTAATGACAGTTTTGCAATCCCAACTGCTGATGAAATCATTGCGCCTTTACTAACCGTAATCCCATTACAGTTGCTTTCTTATTATGTAGGCATTGCTAAAGGTATCGATGTAGATAAACCAAGGAACTTGGCTAAATCGGTAACGGTGGAATAAAAGAGGTTTGAGAGGTTTGAGAGGTTTATGAGGTTTATGAGGTTTATGAGGTTTATGAGGTTTATGAGGTTGGGGAATACCGTAGGGGTTGAAAACATTCAACCCATTAAAAAATATTTAAGAGGTTTGTATAGTTCAAAAGGTTGAAAGTATCTTTCATACATTAGCACCTTTGTTTGTAAAAATCTTTGCGCCTTCGTTCCTTTGTGCCTTCGTGTCAAAAAATCGCTTCTGGCGCCGGTTTCCAAACCGGTGTCTACAAGAGATTTCATTCACAGACTGAAGTTTTAGAAAATCTTTCTAATGTAAAAAGATTGGGAGCATTTTAGATAATTCTTTTCATCGTACTTCTTGTTTTCGAGTGTCAAAAATATCTTCCCTTTTTAGAATCAACAGCAGTTCCCAAACCGGTGTTCTAAAAGTTAATCATATTTTGTATGTTTTTTACTTAAGGACAAAGTACTTTACATTTTAATGTCACCGTTTATGAAACCGACGCCATAAAGTTGCTTAAATCCTCGATTATGGTTACAGGTTAAACCTTTCTTTAGAAGGCTTTTAGACGGGACTTTTAAAAAAAAGCGCCAGTTTAAAACCAGCGCTAATCTTTAAAATTTTTTATTTGAAATACATTATTCTTAAAATGGCAAATCATTAGCTCCATCCATCCCTACATCCGTTTTATTTACTTCTGACATCGGTGAAGCCGCTACATTGTAATTGTTTTTCTCAAATGAATTTTCTGTTGTGTTAGAATTAGGATATTGTTGTGTTGAACCACCTTCTCCACCGCCGGAGTTACTACTCAAAAGTTGAATATTTATAACACGCATTCTTAAAGTTGCAGCAGGTTGGCCATCCTTATTGGCATAAGCATCTGCTTGCGGATACCCCTCAGCATAAACAGTTCTCCCTTTTATTAAATACTGCGCTACATTTGTTTTTTCAATCCAATACGCACATTCAACCCAAGTCGTTCTTTCTTTTTCAACACCTTGTGCATCTCTAAATTTTTCTGAATGTGCTACACTAAAATTAATGACATTCTTTCCATTAACTTCTTTTACAATGCAATCCTTTCCTAAGTTTCCGATAATTTGTAATTTAATCATAACGTTGTTTTTTTGTTTTTTATTAATCGATGTATCTGATTTCGTTTTGTAATTTAATTTATATTAATTCTAAAAATTCTTGAATGAATCAATTCTTCTTCACAATTATTAAACATTTTTTCTAAACTCCACATTTTCACTTTTTCCCTTTGCCTCACCGAACAAACATTTTCAATTCCCAATTACAATCTTTTCACTTTTGAATTTTTACGTTTAAATTTTCAATTCACTAATTCATTTTATTTTTCAAACTTGACACTTGATCCTGCAAGTTATTCACCAAGTTTGCCAAAGCATTTACATCCCATCTTTGCTGAGATGCTACTTTTCCTATAACTACCTGAGCAGACCATAATTCTACAATATCAGCTGTGTTAATTTGGTAAGGCTGAAAACTTGGATTATCACTTTCCAAGGTTATTTTAGATTTATTCTTGCTATTCTTTTGTATTCTTTTGTAAACAATCCCTTCATTTTTACTTACAACGATATATGCCATCCCATTTTTTACATCATCGATGGATTCTACTTTTTCGCCTACAATAATACTTCCACTTGGTGTTGGCAACATACTATCTCCAATTATTTCAAATGCCCTATAATGACCACCAGAAAGCATTGGTAATGTAAATGTATTGAGCTCATCAATAAACTCTGTATCCGCATAACTCGTTAAATAACCTGCGGCAGCTTTTACTGGAACAAAATGTATTAAGTTTCTATCCGCTGCTAATGATGTTTTTAGCATCCTCCGTTTTTGAAGATACGAACCCGTACTTTCAACAGATGATAAATCTTTCAATAAAAGCTCGTCCAAAGATAATTTGAACATATCCGCTATTATTTCCAAAACATCCAATCTCGGATCAGCACGCTCCTCTTCATAGGCACCAATTAACGACCTTTTAATATCTAATTTCTGTGCAAATTCTTCTTGCGTCCAACCCCTTAATTTTCTTAAGTATTTCAGATTTAATCCAGCTTTTGACATAATTAAACTAATTTGATTAGCACAAATATACTAAAGTTTTTAGTTTGACAAAATTTATTTTTTATTTTTTTTCATTTGTTGTTTGTGGTTTGGATTCGCGCAAAGGCCGCAAAGGGATTGAATCATAAAAAAAAGCCACTAACGAGAAATGCTTGCAGCATTTTTTTGACACGAAGTCACAAAGACACAAAGGCACGAAGTTTTTTTGTAAACAAATATGCTAATTATTGGAAAATGCTTCCAACCTTTTGAACTCATTGAACTTATTGAACCTCTTGAACATCACAATCTTGTTAGACCAGCGAAGCGAATTGAATTGAACTTTTATTAACCAATTTCACTTTTTACTTTTTACTTTTTACTTTTTTTCACTTTTTACTCAAACACCAAAACATAAATTTCTATAACCAACTTATTGTTTAAATTTGTTTTAAACTTTTTTATATGATTAATATTGTACTTCATAGTTTGGTTCGTTGGGGTGTTTTATTTTTTGGCGTTTGGGCTGTTTTCAATGCTATTTCAGGCATATCAAAGAAAACCGCATTTTCAAAAAAAGACAAACTAAGTGGTTTGTTTTTTATGATTTTTTGTGATATCCAATTATTGCTAGGCATTATTTTATTGTTCACCAATGGCTGGATTGATAAAATAAAATCAGGTATGGGGCCTTTAATGAAAGATCCAACCAATCGTTTCTTTGTTATTGAACATGGATTAATAATGATCTTAGCTTGGCTTCTTGTTCATATCGGTTATTCAAAAACTAAAAAAGCAGCCGATGAAAACAAACATAAATTAATGCTACGATTCTTTGGAATAGCTCTTTTTTTAATTCTAATTTCTATTCCTTGGCCTTTTAGATCTCAAGTTGCAAGGCCTTTATTTCATTGGTTTCAATAATTAAATTTTTATGGCAAAGTCGAAAAAACACGAGCCCATCATATTAATTACAAATGATGATGACATTACATCTCCCGGAATAAGAAGCCTGGTCGAAGCTGTTAAGGGTCTAGGAAAAGTAGTTGTAGTAGCACCCGATAAACCTCAAAGTGGAATGGGACATGCCATCACAATAGGCTCGCCTTTGAGAATGAATAAAATGAATTTGTTCGGTGATATTGAAGCTTGGCAAACTTCAGGAACACCTGTTGATTGTGTTAAATTAGCTGTCGATAAAATTCTTCACCGTAAGCCAGACATTTGCTTAAGCGGCATTAATCATGGCGCCAATCATTCTATCAATGTACTTTATAGTGGTACGATGTCGGCTGCAATGGAAGCCTCTATTGAAGGAATTCCCAGCATCGGATTTTCTTTATTGGATTATCGCTATGACGCCGATTTTAAACCTTCAAAAAAAATAGTTCATAAAATCGTTTCTGAAATTTTAAATCAAAAGAAACTCGACGACCATCTTTTACTTAACGTAAATATCCCTTCTGTTCCTTACAAAGAAATAAAAGGAATCAAAATTTGCAAACAAGCTTATGCAAAATATGATGAGGATTTTGATGAACGCGTTGACCCTCATGGAAAAAAATATTTCTGGCTAACTGGTGAGTTTAAAAATTTCGACAAGGGAAAAGATACCGACGTTTTTGCGTTACAACAAAACTATGTAAGTGTTGTCCCTGTTCAGTTTGACTTAACCAATTACACGTTAAAAAAACTGCTTGAAAAAAGCAAGTTATTCAAATAATTATGAAAAATATCTTATTGTCAATTATTGAATTTTTTAAAAAAGACAATTTTAAATTGGGTTTAATTCTTGGACTTTTTGCACCAGTTTTGGGATTCCTTAGTTTTAAATGGTACAAATTCGGCATTTTTTCAATGAAAGAATTTTTGCAGTTTATATATTTAGAACCAAGTTTTAAAACATTATCCGCAGCATTGTCTATTTCACTACTTGCCAATGCAGTTGTATTTACTTTTTACATTAATGCGCTAAAAGACAAAACAGCAAAAGGGATTTTTGTAACCACTGCTGTTTATGGATTTGTTATTCTTTTAATTAAAACGTTTGCTTAATTTTTATTGGTAAAATTTTTTTATGCAAAATTTTATCTAAAACCCTTATCCAGTCTGTATTTTAACTGAAAAATTGGCTTGAATTTTACTCCTCTATTTTAGATGTTTGTGATAATTTAGAACATCTTTCTTAACTAAATAATAATAATTTATTGGCGATAACTTAACAGCGTTTCCAAGATATGGAACGTAGATTTGTGCTGTGTTAGAGAGATGAATTCAATGTGTTTTTTTAAACGAAACTTTTACATTTTTCTCATAAGCAGTTAGTTTTGGTAATATCGGAGCCCCTATTCTTAAGGGCTCCTTCTTTTTTAAAACTACTCTGATTCCAATTTAAATAATCCATCTACAAAATCTTGTTTGTCAAAAACCAATAAATCGGTTGCCTGTTCTCCTACCCCAATAAATTTCACGGGGATTTTAAATTGATCCGCGATAGCCAACACCACACCGCCTTTAGCAGTACCGTCTAATTTTGTAATTGTTAATGCTGTAACTTCTGTTGCTGCAGTAAAATGTTTTGCCTGTTCCAATGCATTTTGACCAGTACTTCCATCTAATACCAACATGACTTCATGCGGTGCTTCTGGTATCACTTTTTGTATCACTCTTTTAATTTTACTGAGCTCATCCATTAAGTGAATTTTGTTATGCAACCTTCCTGCTGTGTCAATGATTATAACATCTGAATTGCGGGCTACACCACTAATTATTGTATCGTAAGCCACCGAAGCAGGATCACTCCCCATTTCTTTTTTCACAATGGGCACATTGGTTCTTTCACTCCAAATGGTTAATTGATCTACGGCAGCAGCCCTAAACGTATCAGCTGCACCAAGCAATACTTCTTTTCCAGCCTTACTGAAATTATGTGCTAATTTTCCTATTGTAGTCGTTTTACCAACTCCATTTACACCAACAACCAAGATCACGTGAGGCTTATGTCCTGCAGGTAATGCATAATTTTGATAGCTTTCATCAACCGATGCATTCACCAACAACTTTTGAATCTCCTCTTTAATGATTTTATTCAACTCAGAGGTATTCATATACTTATCCTTGGCTATTCTGGCCTCCAACTGCTCAATAATCTTTATAGTTGTATTTATGCCAACATCAGCACTCACCAAAGCATTTTCTACTTCATCCAACACTTCAGCATCAACTGTACTTTTTCCTACAATTGCTTTTGCGATTTTTCCAAAAAAACCTTCTCTAGTTTTTTGCAAACCCTGATCAAGTGTTTCTTTTTGTTCTTTTTTCCCGAAAAGCTTATCAAATAATCCCATTTTTTTTTAATTTATTTGCAAATTAATCTTTTTTTAGTCCCTAATTAAAACTTCGATTGACACAAAAAATAAAAGCCGTTCCATAAATAGAACAGCTTCAATATTATTAAAAATTAAACTTGAGATTATTGTCCCAAATAATCTTTGATCTTGTCTTTATGAATCATTGCCTCTTTAAAAGTGTAGGCACCTGATTTAGGACTACGTAATGTACGTATTACTTTTGTCCAGTTTTTTGCGTCTGCTGCTGCTTTCTGGTCTTTTGTTTTTATCGCGGTTTTAGCTGCTTTTGCCATTGCTATTTATTTTTTAAGTATAGAAGAACATTCTCCATTACTTTGTTAATGAACTATTTAATTTCTTTGTGTACAGTTACTTTTTTAAGAATTGGATTGTACTTTTTCAATTCCATACGCTCTGGCGTATTTTTTTTGTTCTTTTTAGTGATGTAACGACTTGTGCCGGGCTGACCACTTGTTTTATGCTCAGTACATTCTAAAATTACTTGTACTCTATTGCCTTTCTTTGCCATTGTATTGCTTTTTTAAATAGAATTAAATTTTACTTCCTGCAGCGCGCAATTCTTTTACAACGCTGTACAATCCATTTTTATTGATTGTTCTGATCGCTTCTGAAGACAACTTTAATGTTACCCATTTATCTTCTTCAGCTAAAAAATAACGCTTGGTTTGTAAATTTGGTAAAAACCTACGTTTAGTTTTAATATTTGAATGCGATACCTTATTACCTGTAATTGGTCGCTTTCCTGTTAATTGACATACTCTAGCCATATTCCTTAATTTTGGACGGCAAAGGTAATGATTAAACTCAATTAATTCGAAATATTTTAAAGTATTTTTTTTGTTTTTCGTTTTTTTTATTCCGAAGCACTACATTTTCACTTAAAATAGCACCGTTTTACTGCTTTGATACTGCTTTTTCGTTGTTATTTTTTTCTCGACGCATTTGTATAAATACAGCCAAGAATATCAAACCAATCCCCAAATAAAAATATTCGTTGAACATTTGATGTTCTTTTAAAATGACAAAAGCGAAGATTACACCATAAACCGGCTCTAGATTATACATTAAATTACTTGTAAATGCAGATATTTTCTTCAACGCATTGAGCTGCAAATTAAATGTAAGTACGGTGCAAAATCCTGCTAATACTACCAACCAAAAAACGTCTGTAACATTGGGTATATAATACGTTGGCTCATACTTCATAAAATAAAATGGCAACACCGCCGAAAGTAAAATAACACCTCCCAATAACTCATAAAAAGTTAAGGTTTGTGCTTGATGCTTTTGCAATAATTGTTTGTTGAAAATTGGGAATATTGCACTTCCTATTGCAGAGATTATACCGAAAATAATACCCACTTTGAAATGTGGGTGAAAGCCGAAAATTATTAAAATACCCAAAACAGACATTAACCCCAAGATCAAATTCATCAAATCGAAACGTTTTTTTAAAATCAATGGCTCAAATATTGCCGAAAAAAAACCTGATGCGGATATACAAACTACCCCAACAGATGCATTTGCATATTTAATGCTCCCATAAAATGTTAACCAATGTATAGCTAGAATCAGCCCTACCCCTGTAATTTTTAAAAATTCAACCCATATAATTTTGGTCATTTTACCCTGAAAAAACATGATCAGTCCAAGTATCAAAACGGATAAAAGCATTCTATAAAGTACCAGCAAACCTTCATTCAATTCTATCAACTTGCCAAGTATTGCCGTAAATCCTGCAAGAAAAACAGCGATATGAAGTTGTAAAAATGCTTTTTTCATTTAATTAATATAAAAATTAGGCGCCAAAGGTATGTTTCTAACTTGATTTCTAATGCCCAAAAATCGATTTCAATTTTTACCAATAAGGATTATTATTTTTGCAACATGAATATTGTACAATTAATTAGAGAAGCGGTTGCTGATTCCATAAAAAATGTATATCCCGAGTCTGATAACAACCTTGATTTCCAAATCAACCAAACCAAACCCGAATTTGAAGGTGATTATACCATTGTACTTTTTTCTCTGGTAAAAGCCCTTAAAAAGTCCCCGGAAATGATTGGGCAAGAAATTGGCGATTCGCTTATTCAAAAAAATCCGGAACTTTTTGAAGCATTTAATATTATAAAAGGATTTTTAAATTTAACGATAACAGATGCTTATTGGAAATCTTTGCTTTTAAAAAACCACAACGATATTTGCTTTGGCAAACAAGCCATGAATGGCAAAAAAGTGATGGTAGAATATTCATCGCCAAACACCAACAAACCTTTACACCTTGGACATCTTAGAAATAATTTCTTAGGATGGAGCGTTGCCGAAATATTAAAAGCAAGTGGCTACGAAGTTTTAAAAAGCTGCATTGTAAACGACAGAGGTATCCACATTTGCAAAAGCATGATTGCTTGGCAACTTTATGCTGATGGCGCCACTCCTGAATCAACCCATAAAAAAGGGGATCATTTTGTAGGCGATTATTATGTAAAATTTAATGACGTTTATAAAGCTCAGATTGCTGAGTTAGTTGCAAGTGGAATAACCGAAGCAGATGCCGAAAAGCAAGCACCCATCATGCAAAAAACACAGCAAATGCTGCAAGATTGGGAAGCTGGTGTACCTGAAGTGATGCAATTGTGGCAAAAAATGAATGGCTGGGTTTATGAAGGATTTGACGTTACATACAAATCTATAGGTAGCGATTTTGATAAAACTTATTACGAAAGCAATACCTACCTTTTGGGTAAAGACATTGTTCAGGAAGGCCTCGACAAAAATGTATTTCATAAAAAAGAAGATGGTAGTGTTTGGATTGATTTAACCGCTGATGGACTCGACGAAAAATTGGTGTTGCGTAAAGATGGAACTTCTGTGTATATTACCCAAGACATTGGTTTGGCAAAACAGAAATACGACGAATATAAAATCGATCAAAGCATTTATGTAATTGGTGATGAGCAAAATTATCACATGAAAGTATTGAAGCTTATCGCTCAAAAACTTGGATTGCCTTATGCAGATGATATTTACCATTTGAGTTATGGCATGGTAGAATTACCTACTGGAAAAATGAAAAGCCGTGAGGGAACTGTTGTTGATGCCGATGACCTCGTAGCAGAAATGAAAGCCACTGCACAACAACACACCGAAACGCTTGGAAAAGTGAAAGATTTCGAGCCCAATGAGCTCATAGAATTGTATGAAACCATTGGACTTGGTGCAATGAAATTTTATTTACTACGCGTAGATCCTAAAAAGAAAATGATCTTTAATCCTGAAGAATCTATCGACTTCCATGGGTTTACCGGACCTTTTATACAATATACATTTGCACGTATTAATAGCATTTTAAGAAAAGAATCAAGTTTTGTTGCAGCGCCTTCAAATAACACATTGCTAAAACTTGAAAAAGAAGTTATTTATAACCTAGAACAATTTGGAGCAATTATTATGGAAGCGGCAAAAACGCTAAATCCATCCGTGCTTGCCAACTATCTTTTCCATTTATCTAAATCTTTCAATTCTTTTTACACCGAACACTCTATTGGCAATGCTGAATCTGAAGACAAGAAAAATCTTCGAATTCAAATATCAATGATGACTGCCAATGTTCTTAAAAATGGCATGCAACTACTTGGTATTAATGTTCCAAATAGAATGTAATTTTTTGATAAATTCTTAAAATACATTGATATTTTTTTAAAATTTTAAATATTTTTTAAACAAATATTTACCGCAAACGTTAATCAATTTGATTTTGTATTTTTGGCCACAAATAGAAACCCATTTAAAATGAATAAAAAGATTTCGAAAATTGGCGTACTTACGAGCGGTGGAGATAGTCCGGGTATGAATGCTGCAATTAGAGCAGTTGTAAGAACAGGCATTTATCACGGTTTGGAAGTTTTTGGCATTAGGCATGGTTACCAAGGCATGCTTGATGATGACATAATTAAAATGGAAGGACAAAGTGTTGCAAACATTATTCAAAGAGGTGGCACTATTTTAAAAACAGCGCGCTGCATGGAGTTTATGACACATGAAGGCAGAAAAAAAGCATTTGAAAATTTAAAGAAACGAGGAATTCAAGGGCTTGTAATTATTGGTGGTGATGGTAGTTTTAAAGGTGCGCAAACATTCAGTAATGAGTTTGATATTCCTTGTATTGGATTACCCGGAACTATTGATAAAGATATTGCAGGTACAGATTTTACCATTGGGTTTGATACCGCTGTTAATACAGCCGTTGAAGCTATTGATAAAGTAAGAGATACCGCAGATGCACACGATAGATTATTTATAATTGAAGTAATGGGCAGAGATGCTGGATATATAGCCCTTCATAGTGGCATTGCTACTGGCGCCGAAAATATTTTAATCCCTGAAAGAAAAACCAATCCGAAAGAAATCATTGCTTCTTTACAAGAGAAAAAAAAAAAAAAAAAACTAGTCAACCTCATTATCGTAGCCGAAGGCGATGAATTTGGAGGCGCTAATGAATTATCCAATTATATAAAAAAAGAAATTCCTGAACTAGAAACGCGCGTTTGTATTTTAGGACACATACAAAGAGGGGGTTCGCCAAGTTGTTTAGACAGAGTCATAGCCAGTAGAATGGGATACCATGCTGTAGAATGTTTGATAGAAGGTAAACACAATGTATTTGTAGGTATCGTAAACAACAAAATGCACTACACGCCTTTAAATGAAGCTGTGAAGAAAAAACAGAAAATCAATGAAGAATGGATGAATATTGTAAAAATTCTAGCAACTTAAAATTCTTCGTTTAACTTAAAAAATTAATTAAAAAATAAAAAATTATATGGGCAAGAATATTGAAAAGTATTTACACAAAGAAATGGACAAAGCTGCAGGTTATGCGCATGCCCAAAAAAGAACAAAAATCGTAGCCACTGTTGGTCCTGCTTGTGAAAGTTATGAAGGACTTCTAAATTTGGTAAAAGCAGGTGTAAATGTATTTAGATTAAACTTCTCTCATGGTTCGTATGAAGATAAAAAACAAGTAATCGAACGAATCAGAGAAATTATGAAAAAAGAACCTTTTAATATCGCCATTCTTGGAGATTTACAAGGCCCGAAATTACGTGTTGGTGAATTGGAAAATGGAAAACTAGAATTGATTCCTGGAATGGAAATTATTTTCACCGCTGAAAAAATGGTTGGCAACGCAGAAAAAATTTATGTTTCTTATCCAAGTTTGGCAGCCGATGTTAAAGAAGGTGAACGTATTTTTTTAGATGATGGAAAAATGGAAGTTCAGGTTAGAGAAATCCTCAACGAAAAAGAAATTAAAATCCGTGTTACATTAGGAGGCATTTTATTACCTAAAAAGGGCGTAAATCTTCCTGATAGTGCTCTAACCATGCCTTCTTTAACGGAAAAAGACAGGGCTGATTTGGATTTTATTATTGAACAAAATTTAGACTGGGTGGCACTTTCTTTTGTTAGAAAAGCAATTGACATCACAGATTTAAAGCAAATAATTAAAGCAAAGAATTCTAAAATAAAAGTAATCGCTAAAATCGAAATGCCTGAAGCGTTGAAAAACCTCAGAGACATTATTCTTGAAAGCGATGGTGTAATGGTTGCTCGCGGCGATTTGGGTGTTGAAATTCCTATCGAGCAAGTACCTGTTGTACAAAAAGACATTATCCGTAAATGTATGCACAGGGCTAAACCGGTTATCGTGGCTACCCAAATGATGGAAAGTATGATGGATCGCACTAAACCAAATAGAAGTGAAGTAAGTGATGTGGCTAATGCTGTTCTTGAAGGAGCTGACGCTGTGATGTTGAGCGGAGAAACTGCAATGGGATCTTATCCTACATTAGTTGTTGAAACGATGAGCAAAATTATTATGAATGTTGAAAGTTCAGTTTATGATTACAACAGAGATGACATTCTTAAACCTCAACCACACTCCCCTTCTTTTTTAAGTGATGCCACTTGCTACAGTGCTTGCAAACTTGCTGATGATGCTCAAGCTGAGGCTATTATTGGAATGACACAAAGCGGTTATACTGCGTTTATGCTTAGTAGTTACCGTCCAAAATCACCTTTATATATTTTTAGTAAAGAAAAAACATTGATAAGTCAACTTAGTTTAAGTTGGGGTGTTCGCGCTTTCTATTATGCTGAAGAAGATAGTTTAGACGATATCATTTTTGATCAAATAGAGATCCTTAAAAACAGAGGTTTTATTGACGTTGGCGATGTAGTGGTAAATACCGGTAGCACGCCAGTTGATCAACATCTTCCTACCAATATTGTAAAAATAACGAAGGTTGATTAATTCGTTTCGTTTACTTCACTTAAAAAAAAGCTTCTTATCAGGAGCTTTTTTTTATTTTGGTAAAATCGATTCCACCCCAAAAGCTCACCAATTAAACCATTTGAACATTTTAAAAATTGATGCATGCTAAAGGCATCGCTATGTTCGGAGATTAAAAAGTTTTGAATGCGCATGTGCGATTTTACAGAAAGTTGGATTCTTTTTTTATTGATATACACATAAGAGATTTCATATTTTATCGTATAATACCCACTTCCCAAATCTTCTATACTATGCCAGTTTAGTGAAAAATCTTCCGCATGTTCATATCTATGCTTCCACATCAAAGTCACATACTTTCCATTTAAAAAATGAAACATTGGATCGAAGTATTGAACTTCTGTAAAATAACATTTGTTCATTTTTTCGAAATCCTTGTTTTTAAAGGCTTCAAAAAAATCTGTAATCAATTGATGGTTAAAATCCATTATTTTTATTTTGTTATTGACGCTAATTTAAATCAAATATTTATGTGCCGTTTTTTTATTTTAATCATAATTGGTTTATCTGTTTTTTCTAACGGATTTACACAATCAATCCCAGCAATAATTCCAACACCAATTTCTACAATTCAAAAAGAAGGACATTTTGAATTAAACAATGAAACAATCTTGTACTATGATTCAGCATCAATTAATTCGAAAAATTTCTTACACTCATTTTTGCTTCAACATTACAAAATAAAATTAAAAGCAAGGTCATATAATGGAGATTTAAAAATTATAAATAACTCAAACAACACAATAGTACTGCATAAGCAAGTCGCTGAAAATGAAACCTATATGCTCAATGTTGAGCAAAATAAAATTATTATTGAAGGCTCCGAATCTGGCGTGTTTTATGGCATGCAAAGTTTGATTCAATTATTACCTACAGAAATTTCAAATAAAAAAATTCCTTGTTTAACCATTTTTGATGCACCTCGTTTCGGCTATAGAGGTTTACACCTTGATGTTGCCCGACATTTTTTTCCAGTATCCTTTATCAAAAAATATATTGATTTTTTGGCTTTACATAAACTCAATACTTTTCATTGGCACCTTACAGATGATCAGGGTTGGAGAATAGAAATTAAAAAATATCCTTTGCTCACAAAGATTGGTAGCATTAGAAGTCAAACACTAATTGGACCTTATGGAAGCAATAAGTATGATGGTAGAAAATATAGTGGTTATTATACTCAATCAGAAATTAAAGAAGTGATTGATTATGCTTCTAAAAGATATATCAACATCATTCCAGAAATTGAAATGCCCGGACATAGTTTGTCTGCGCTTGCCTCCTATCCATTTTTAGGCTGTACAAAAGGTCCTTACAAAGTAATGGAAACTTGGGGTGTAGCGGATGATGCTTTATGCGCTGGAAACGATAGTACTTATCAATTTTACGAAAATGTTTTGGATGAAATTATTTCACTATTTCCATCTAAAACCATTCATATTGGTGGCGATGAATGTGCAAAAACAAAATGGAAAGAATGTAAAGTTTGTCAGAAAAAAATGAAAGAACAGAATCTTAAAGATGAGCATGAACTTCAAGGATATTTCATTGGTGAAATAGAAAAACACATCAATAAAAAAGGTAAAAAAATTATTGGATGGGATGAAATTATGGAAGGCGGACTAGCCCCAAATGCAGCAGTGATGAGCTGGCGCGGAGAAGAAGGTGGAATTTCAGCAGCCAAACAACAGCATGAAGTTGTGATGACTCCCGGAACACCTTTGTATTTTGATCATACACAAAGCATCAACGAAGATTCCGTAACACAAGGTGGTCTAAATACACTAAAAGCAGTTTACAATTACAATCCAATTCCAGAAGCATTAATGCCACATGAAACACCGTATATTTTAGGCGCACAAGCAAATATGTGGACCGAATACATGGATAATGAAAAAAAAGTTGAGTACATGTTATTCCCAAGAATTGCTGCACTTTCAGAAGCATTATGGACAAAACTTGACAATAAAAATTACAACAAATTTGAAGCAAAAATTTCAACCGTTTTTGCTAGATATGATTTGTGGAAAATCAATTATAGTAAAGCTTATTTTGATGTAGAAAGTCATGTTATCAACAATGATTCAGGTAAAATATTTTGGCATTTAATTTCCAAAAACAAGCTTGGAAAAATTTATTGCACAGCACCTAACCAAAGTGAAAAACAAATCAACGAAGCGTTTCCAATTTCTCAATCAGGGGAATATAAAGCCATATTAAAAGACGAAAAAAATTACCCTTTGAGTAGCGAAATCAGTCAAACTTTTTTCAT
The DNA here is from genome assembly GCA_027489035.1 of Chitinophagaceae bacterium. Classification (GTDB taxonomy): domain Bacteria; phylum Bacteroidota; class Bacteroidia; order Chitinophagales; family Chitinophagaceae; genus Ferruginibacter. The sequence goes on along the minus strand of JAIYAN010000015.1, from coordinate 150,922 downwards.
CAATAAAGCTACAGGCAAACCCATAAGTATTAGTGTTCAACCCAATAAAAGTTATGCTGCAAATGGTTCAAAAACACTTGTTGATGGCATTCAAAATAAAATGGGTATGCCAAAATCAGCGCAGTTTTTAGGTTTTTGGGGAGATGATGTTGAAGTCATTATTGATTTGCAAAAAGAAATGAATGTAGATAGTATTTTATTACACAGTTTTGAGCAAAAAGCGAGTTGGATTTATCGACCAAAAGAAGTAACCTTTTTGCTGAGTATTGATGGCATTAACTATACTCAAATTGTAGAAAACCCTCAAATTTCGGGAAATTCCAATTTGATTTACAGTCAAAAATTATCATCAAAAGCAAGGTTTATCAAGATATTTATAAAAAATATTGGTTTAATTCCCGAAAACAATCCCGGATCGGGCAATAATGCGTGGATTTTCATAGATGAAATTGAAATAAAGTAGATTTTTTTTTGAATTCATATAATTTGACGCAATTACAAAAAGTTTGGTTAAAAATCACAATTTTTTAATACTTTTATAGCTACTAAATTGTATCTACATGCGCAAATTTTTACCATTATTTCTATCTGTAGTTTTTTCTTACAACAGCTTTGGCCAATTAATGTCTTACACTTGTCCAAGAGACACAACAATAGGATGTAACACAAGTTGTTTTACACTATTCGCTAAAATTCCCGATATACGTGAATTGGGTACGGATTATACGCTTGCCGAAGTACCACAGGTTGCACCATGCAGACCTTATGATCTGTCTGAAGTTGGAGGGGCGTCTACTTATCTTAGTCTGGATGACCGTTATTCTGGTGTGATTAATATTGGATTCACTTTCCCATTTTATGGAGTAAACTACACCCAATTGTTAGCAAGTGACAACGGTACCGTTTGTTTTGATTTAACAAGAGCTAACCAATTTTCACAATGGAATTTAAGTGCAGGAAATGTACCGAATACAGCATATGATGCTTCTTTAATTATGGGACCATACCATGATTTATATTATCCAGCCGGCGGGCAATTCTCTCCTAATTTACATATAAAATATAACTTATTTGGAACGGCTCCAAATAGGAAATGGGTATTAAGTTTCTTTAAAGTGCCTATGTTTAGTTGCAATAGTTTGATTGAAAATACACATCAGATTGTGTTACATGAAACAACAGGCATTATTGATGTATTTATTAAAGACAAACAAATTTGTGCCGGCTGGAATAGTGGCAGAGCAATGGTTGGATTACAAGATCAAACCCGTACAAAAGGCATAATGGCACCAAACAGAAGAGCAACAGATGCGCCATGGGGAAGTATTGGCATGACTGAAGTATGGCGTTTTTATCCAATCGGTGGAAGTCCATTGTATCGTTCTGTACAATTATTAGACCAAGCAGGTACATTGGTTGCAACTGGCGATACAACCAGATTGAATGAAAATACATTTAGTGTAAATTTTCCAAATGTTTGTCCTCCAACAGGAAACAATATGTATGTTGTTAAAACAACTTATCGCAGTATTACCGATCCAAATGCAACTGTATTTAGTTTGGACACAGTTTATGTAAACAAAATCCCTCAACTTCCAGTAACTTCATCAATTGTAAATACAACTTGCGGACAAAACATAGGATCTGCAACTGTTACAGCAGCAACCAATTCTACTTCTTGTACATTTTCGATTGACGGAGGAGCTCCACAAACAGTGTCAACATCACCACTACAATACACATTTAATAATTTATCTGGTGGAAATCACACTGTTACTGCAACTGATGGCAATGGATGTACCAATACAATAACCATTAACGTAGGTGCATCAAGCGCTGTAGCACCTCCTACTCCAGTGATAACAGCTTGTAGTTGCCCAGGTGTAAACAATGGATCGATAACCGTTACCCCAACTAATTTAACTCCAGGAAATACAGATTTGTTTTTATATACGTTAAATAGCTCTAGTGGTCCACAAACTGTATCTTCTATTTCTGCAGGTGTGTTTACCAATTTGCAACCTGGAACCTATACCGTTACGATATTAGATCCTACAGGATGTACAGTTACTACTTCAAATGCAATAATTACTGCAGGAACACCACTATCTACTAGTTTTCCAACCACAACCTCGGAAAGCTGTCCGGGATCGGGAAATGGATCAGCAACTGTTACAGTAACTGGCGCAACAGGAGTAGCCCCTTATTCTTTCACAATGGTTGGAAGTAATGGTTACAATCAAACCATTACTTCACCAATAGGAGGACCAAATAGTGCCACATTTACAGGGTTAGCTGGATTGACTTCTCCATATAGTATCACAATTGTAGATGCTGTAGGTTGTAGAGGAATTAGAACAGCAACAATAGGTGCAGGAACAGGAATAACCTCCTCAGCAACAAATACCCCAACCACATGTGCGGGTAATAATAATGCAACTTTTACTGTAACACCTACAAGTGGATTGGCACCTTATCAATTTTCAATTAATGGAGGTGTTACTTGGGTTCCAACTACTCCACAACCAGCAGGACCATATACATTCACAGGTTTAGCATCTGGTAGTCAAACTGTAACTATAAGAGATGCAACTGGATGCCAGGGTACAAAAACGGCTGTACTTACTGATGGCACAGGCGTTACTGCTTCAGCAATATCTACTGCAACTTCTTGTACTGGTGTAAATAATGGAACCATTTTAGTAAGTTCAACAACTGGAACTGCACCATTTACTTATTCATTAGATGGATCACCTTTTGTACCAGAATTTTCACCTACAGCAACATTTATTAATGTATCATCTGGTCCGCACACAATTATTGTAAAAGATAACTTTGGTTGTCAAGGTACAGTATCTGTTAATGTGGGCGTTGGCCCTGGTTTTGCAGGAACATTTACGGCTACACCTACGTCATGTCCAGGCGTAAACAATGGAACCATTACAGTTACACCAATTGGCGGTGCTGGTCCATATTCTTACTCAATTAATAGTGGTCCATTCATTCCGGGCATACTTCCTACTTCATATACATTTACAAATCTTGCCTCAAACGTAGGTCAATTCATAATCATTAGAGATAATTTAGGATGTCAAGCACAAGTTCCAGCGGTTGTTCCTGCTGGTCCTGGTTTAACATCATTACCAACAGTAGTTAATGCAGTATGTTCTAACATAAATGACGGAAGCATTACTATTGTGCCAAATATTCCAGGAAATTATTCATACACATTAAATCCTGGATTCCCAACTCAAATCGTTCAAACCACCCCTACTTTTTCAGGCTTAGCCCCGGGTACTTACAGTTATAATTTCTCTACAATCCCGAGTGGATGCGGAGGAAACGGAACTGCAATTGTAACCTCGAATCCACCAATTACAATTCCATCGGCTACATTTACTACAACACAACCACTTTGTAATGGAGAATCAAATGGTATTGTTACATTATCACCAACAGGTGGAGTTCCTACCTATCAATATTCAATAGACGCTGGAGCAACATATCAAGCATCAGCAACCTTTAATACTTTAAATGCTGGATCACATACAATCAGAATAAAAGATAACGTAGGTTGTTTGAAAGACACCACATTTATCTTGGGCGAACCTACTTTACTAACAGCTTCAGCAACATCTACTGCTGGAACATGTAATGGTGACGATGCCCAAATAACTGTAGCAGGATTAGACGGTACACCAGGATATACCTATTCTATAAACGGAGGTACAAGCTATCAAGCAAGTCCAACCTTTGTAGTTTCTGGTGGAAACTTTCCAAACATAAGGGTTAAAGACAATAATGGTTGCGTGGCAAATACTAGTGTCAATGTAACATTAATAGACAACATGGTTGTAACTCCTGTTAACGACACAACCGTTTGTGTAGAATCGTCTGTTACCTTAGTTCCAAACTTTAGTAACGAAGCCAATATTTTCAGCTGGTCTACAATTCCAAATCCAACTTTAATAAATACATTAAACAACAGCAACATTGAAAATCCAGTTGCAACACCTAATGACACGACTACCTATGTTGTAAAAGCACAATGGGGTGTTTGTGAAAGATGGGATACCATTGTAGTAAGGGTATTACGCAAGCCTATTCCTAATGCTGGTCCAAACTATATCATTTGTCAATACGATTCATGTCAATTGTTGGGCTCTGCAACAAATCTTTCCGGCTCAGTAAATTACGAGTGGACACCAGCAAGTATTGCAACTACTCCGTTTAGTCAAAATACAATGGTAGATCCTTTAACTACAGCTGTTTTCACTTTAACAGTAAGGGATGAATATGGATGTAATTTCGCTGAAAAAGATACCGTAAAAGTAACTGTTCAACCTCCATTACCTGCAAATGCTGGAAGGGACACTATTGCAATTAGTGGGCAGCCTCATCAATTGTTGGCAACTGGTGGTCCTGATGCAGTTGAATTTACTTGGACACCTTCATTCCCATTAAGCAGTGCAAATATTTACAACCCGATAGCTACTTTATTACAAGATCAAATGTTTGTAGTAACCATTCGTGATATTGGTGGATGTGTCGGAAAAGATTCAATATTTGTGCGTGTAATAGATGGTGCAGGAGTAAACAGAGATCAACCACTATACTATGTACCAAACTCATTTACACCAAATGGTGATGGATTAAATGATGTATTTAGAGGTATCCCAGCAGGCATGAGAACCACTGACTACTTCAGGGTTTATAATCGTTTGGGGAAATTAATATTTGAAACCAATCGATATTTAAGAGGTTGGGATGGTACTTACCAAGGTAAACCACAACCAGCAGGAACCTATGTATATATCATCAAAGGAATTGATAAAAATGGCAAATCGGTATTGCAAAAGAAAACGGTATTGTTGATTAGATAAGAGAAAGAGGTTTGAGAGGTTTGAGAGGTTTGAGAGGTTTGTGAGGTTTGAAGGGGTTGGAAATATTCAACCCTTACAAAAGGTTCAAAAGGTTTTTTGAACTTGAAATAGTTTTTTAATTTTTAACCCACTGTTTAAACGGTGGGTTAATTTTTTTGAGAGAGGTTAGAAAGGTTTAAATCGCTTCGCTGGTTTAATAGTTTAATGGTTTAAGGTTGGAAGTATTTTCCATTTATTAGCAGCTTTGTACTATAAAAAACTTCGTGCCTTTGTGTCTTTGTGCCTTTGTGTTTCAAAAAACTTCGTGCCTTCCTGTCTTCGTGTCTTTGTGTTTCAAAAAACTTCGCGAACGCGAAACCCCTCACCCCAACATCAACAAATCCGCAATAACCAAAGCCGTTACAGCTTCTAACACCGGAGGAACACGTAAAGCAATACATAAATCATGACGGCCTTTAATGGCAAATGGTTCAATTTGATTGGTGACAATATTGTAGGACTCCTGCAATTTGGGTGTTGAAGAAGTGGGTTTTACAACCACCCTAAATTCGATATCATTTCCATTAGACAATCCGCCAGAAATGCCTCCCGAATGATTGCTTGATGTTGCACCAGTTTCATTAATTATGGAATCATTATGTTCACTTCCCTTCATTTTTGCTGCCGAAAAACCCGAACCAAATTCAATACCTTTTATGGCTGGAATAGAAAACACCGCATGGCTAATTAAAGATTCAATAGAATCAAAAAATGGAGAACCATTTCCAATGGGTAAATTTTTAACCTTACATTCAATTATCCCTCCAATACTATCTTGATTTTCAATGGCCAATTCGATTGCTTTTTCAACATCTGTTAAACCGCCAACCTCCAAAATGTCTGCCAAAATTTGGATTGGAGATTGTTCTGTTTTTTTTGCAATCATTTTTTTTGCAACCACACCTGCTGCTACTAAGCATACTGTTAGTCTACCACTAAAATGTCCGCCGCCTCTATAATCCTCAAACCCATTAAACTTTTTTGTGGCTACAAAATCAGCATGCCCAGGTCTTGGGATAGCACGTATTGCATCATAATCTTTTGATTGTGTGTTGTTATTTTCAAAAGCGATAGTTAAAGGAGCGCCGGTTGTAAATCCATTAAAAACACCCGATAAAAAAATGGGCTTATCGGTTTCTGTTCGAGAAGTTGTTCCTGCTGATACTCCACCCTTTCGTCTTGATAAATCATTTAAGAAATCTGATTCAGAAATGGGCATTCCTGGCAAACAACCATCAACTGTAATGCCCACCATTGGTCCGTGCGATTCGCCGAAAATATGTACTCGAAAATTTCTGCCAAAACTATTCATGAAAAATTATTTGATTAAAGATAATGAACAACCCAATAATTTTAGTTTATCATAAAATTCGGGAAATGATTTGTGTACTGCTTCAGCATCTAGAATTGAAGTTTCTCCTTTAGCTGATAATGCAGCAATAGAAATCGCCATCGCAATTCGATGATCATGATGCGATCCTACTTCTGTGCCAGTTAAAACTGTATTGCCTTGTACAAACATTTCATCATCTACAATATCAATTTGAGCGCCCATTTTCGAAAATACAGATTGTAATGCAAAAGCACGATTACTTTCTTTATTCAACAATCTGTGGACACCTTTTATTGATGAAATTCCATTACAATACAAAGCAAGCACAACCAAAGGCGGAAATAAATCCGGACAATCGGTAGCATCAAATGCAAAGGATTTTAAATCGTTGGTTTTTGAAAATTGAATCTGTTGATTGGATATGCGATAGTTTACGCCTGCTTGATTCAACACGTCCAAAATCATTCTATCAGCTTGTTTGGAATTGATGTTCAATCCAGCAACATTAATGCCCCCATGTATTGCACCGGCTACTAAAAAAAATGATGCAGAGCTCCAATCACCTTCAATAGAAATTTCTATATTTTTTTCAACTTTTTGCTTAGGGTTAATATGAAAATGCTGATACGCTTCATGTGTGATTTCACAACCAAAAAATCGCATCATTCCGAGGGTTAAATCGATGTAAGGTTTGCTTACTAAATTTTCAACATTAATGGTTACAGGTTCTTCTGCTGAACTGCACAAAGCCATCAACAATCCGGTTAGATATTGAGAGCTTTTGCTGCCATCTACTGAAATGTTTTTTGGCACAATTGGACCATTAATTTTAAAAGGCAAACGGTCATCATTAGACGATATCTTAACATCTAAAGCATGAAACATTTCAATTAAGGTATCCATTCTTCTATTTAATAATGAGCCAGTACCTGTAATGGTAAACTCTTTTGAAGCAATAGCTGCAACAATTGAAAAAAGACGGAACGAAAGTCCGCTTTCCCCACAAAAAATAGTTGGATTGGGATTTACTTTCCCATTGCTACTAATAACAATAGATTGATTATTTTTTTGTACCCTTGCCCCCAAAGATTCAATAATAGAAATTGCTGCAAGATCATCATTGCTATACCCAGGGTTTAAAATATTGGTGGTACCGAAATTAAGCAAACCAAGCGCACAAGCACGTTGCATCATGCTTTTACTGGGGGGCGCAAAAAAATCACCCTTGATTTCTAAAGGAAGAATTTTTACCCGCATAACATGATTTCATTTATATACTTTTCCAAATCAGTCAATAAAATAGGCTTTGCTTCAGCTGATCCAATTTCGTTCAACAACACAAAATGCATCTCATTTCCGATGCGTTTTTTATCTGCGAAAAGCAATTTTATAATTTTATCATTATCAATTTCAAAACTTGTGGGCAGTTGATATTTTTCAAGTAATTGAATCATTTGTTGCGTTGAATTTGAATCAAACCCTGTTATTTTTTCCGACAATTTAGCCGCAAAAATCATCCCTATACTCACCGCTTTTCCATGAGACATATTGTATACATTTTCAATAGCATGTCCGAGTGTGTGTCCAAAATTCAATAGTTTTCTGTCTTTCTTTTCAAAGACATCTTCAACAACAACATTCATTTTCAGGTGAACATTTTCTTCAATCAAAGTAGCCAATAACATCGAATTATTTTGATAGTCGGAAAGATTATGATTGGAAAGTTTTTCAAACATCGATGCATCTTTGATACAAGCATGTTTTATAATTTCAGCAAATCCATTTTCCCATTCTGATAAGGGAAGCGTCTTCAAGAAATTCAAATCAAATAAAATGAATTCGGGTTGATGAATGGTTCCCACCATATTTTTGTATTGACCAACATTGACGCCATTTTTACCACCTAAAACCGCATCAACCATGGCGAGTAAACTTGTAGGAACCAATCCCAATCGAGTACCGCGCTTATACACACTTGCTACATAACCTGCAATGTCCGTAACTACCCCACCGCCAACACCAACAATTAAAACATCTTTTCCAATTGAAGCCGCTAAAAGTTGGTCAATGATTGCATCTACCGTTTGTTGCGTTTTATTTATTTCGCCTGATTGAATTTTGATAACATGAAACCCTTCAAACAAGTTTTTATGATGTGCAACAATATTTTCGTCGGTGATGATTACAATTTTTGATTGGGGCGCATATTTCAACAGTGAAGAAAAAGTATCTTCAAAAAGAAATTGAATTGTTTGATTGTGAATAATATAATTAAATGTGTTGCCCATATTCATTACGGTTGATTCATTATATTATTTTGATGATTGATACTTTCAATGTGAACTGCATCAAAATATTTTTTAATAAAATCAGCACTCAATCCCAATTCAATTGCTCTATCATATACACGATTTATAATTTCATTCCATCGTTCGGATTGTAAAATAGTGATGTTATTTTCTTTTTTAAAAAGGCCAATCTGGTCAGCGAGTTTCATTCTTTCTCCCAAAAGTTCAATTAATGCATCATCTTTCAAATCTATTTGTGCCCTTAAATTGATCAGAGATGTGCTATTTTTATTTGAATCAACATGAGCAGAACGCCAAATTAATTCACCTAATAAATTATTTAGTTGGGAAGGTGTAATTTGTTGAGCCGCATCACTCCAAGCATTATCAGGGTCAATATGAGATTCAATCATCAAACCATTAAAATCGAGATTTATGCTTTTTTGTGCAATATTACTTAGCATAATTCTGTTGCCACAAATATGAGAAGGATCGCAAATAATGGGTAAATCGGGATACCTTCTTTTCATTTCAATAGGCAATTGCCACATTGGCGGATTTCGAAATTCGGTGTTACCAAAAGCAGAAAAACCTCTGTGAATGAGTGCAATGTTTTTAATACCCGCTTTTTGAATACGTTCAATAGCGCCTATCCAGAGTTCGATATCCGGATTAATGGGATTTTTAATCATCACTGGGATGTCAACACCTTTTAGTGAATCCGCAATTTCTTGAACAGAAAAAGGGTTTACGGTTGTTCTCGCGCCAATCCAAAGCACATCAACATTGTGATTGAGTGATTGCTCAACATGCTGGGCATTGGCGATTTCAACAGTAGTGGGCAACCCTGAAATACTTTTCGCTTCATTAAGCCAGTTCAGGCCAATAGTGCCCACCCCTTCAAACATGCCAGGTTTTGTACGGGGTTTCCAAATTCCAGCACGTAATAAGCCAATTTGGGGATTTTTAGCCAGCTCAACTGCTGTTTGTATCAATTGTTCGGGTGTTTCCGCGCTACATGGACCGCTGATGATCATTGGTCTGTTATTCCAAAATGCCGACAACCTCTCGTTCATGATTATGTTTAAATTAATAACATAAAATTAGTTGATTAGTTTGCTTATTTGAAATGAGGGAGGAATTAATTTAAAAAGTAGGTAAAAAGCATGCATAATGAAATCTAAAATAAGCAAAATGATAATGAGCGTCATTTCAAATTTTGTGATAAGATTAAAAGTAAAACATCGATCAACCATTAAACCAGCATAGCGAATTAAACCATTAAACCAGCGAAGCGATTTAAACCTTAAAACCAGCTTTGCGACTTAAACCCTTAAACCATCATAGCGATTTAAACCCCTTACCCCATAAAAAAACGCCATTTACATTTCTGCAATGGCGGTTTCTAATTTATTTTGGCTTCTTTTTAAGTTGTCTTTATTGTATTCATTAGGATACTGAAGCCACAAACTTCATCAGATCAAGTTTTTTAATAGGTTAGGATAAAATTTTTCATTTGGATTGGATTGTGTTTGGAATTGGATATTAATACGGCTTTAGTTTTCTATAGGTTCGAATGTTTTGGTTTTTTCTTTTGGATTGGATTTGATTTTTTTAGTTTTTTTAGGATTGGATGTTTTTGGTTTTGTTTTTCATTGGTATCGGATTGGTTGCGCGCTTATCTGAAGTAAAAGTACATTGGTATTTGATGCATTACAAGCAATGATATAAATCAGTTTAAAAATTGAGTTTTTACACATGTTTTGCGTACGTATAGATACTTAAAATGGAGGAATTGAGGTTGCGGGATGCCGTGTAGCAATTCTTTCCAACATCAAACAACAAACTTTGAAATGTTTAAATCGCTTCGCTGGTTTAATGGTTTAAGGGTCTATTGGTTGACCCAAATAATCCATGATAGCCCCCTAAATCCCCAAGAGGGAAGCAGGAAGAAAGCTCCATTTAAACGCATTTTTTTTACAAAAAACTTCATGCAATTGCGTCTTCGTGCCTACTTATAGGTATACATAGATTACTGTATGGAGTTGGGCATTATTATTGAGGAATGAATTCTTGAATAATTTTACATTTTGGTTTGTTTTGTGTTGAAAAAGTCAAAATAGATTCTACTATTTACATAAAATATTTTGGGTTAGGTCTTTCAGGATTATCCAACCATATTTCTTTTTTTAGCAAATCGGTTGGGTTTTCAAACATTTTAAATCCTTCTCCTCCTGCCCCTTCTTTCCATGACTGCTGTCCCCTACTTTCTTCTATTGTCTTTTCACGTACATCATAAATTGCCTTCACAATTGACAAGTATGATCCTTGATTTTCATCAACAAATTCAGCGTATGTCAACATTTGATCTTCACCGAAATTAATAGTCATCATATTTACTTTCGAATCTCCATCATATTCAAACTCTAAATCAACAGATGTAACATTTTCCCACGAAACCATAGGTGAGATATCATTATCTTCCGGATGTGCGCAATACAGTCCATTTTTGTCTACCATTATCCATGATGCAGAATCTTCTCTCCAAATGCAAAAAGGAACAATCCACCAAACTCTTTTAACCTGTTGAAAAAATTCATAAGGGGCATAACTAAGCATTGGTATAATTTTATTCTTCCTAATTATTTGCTCTATACTTTCAAGCTGTGCCTTTGTGAACTTAGGACAACAAGTTTCAATTCCTTCTACCCACTCTGGAATAAATGCCCTAATTCCTGCTCTACGGCAATAAACATTAGAGGCCATTTGCCAATTCCGAAGATATTGCACGCGAAGCTTATCATTATTATTTTCAAACATTTTGACATTAAATGCAGGGTAATCCGTATCATTAGAGTTTTCATTATTCTCCTCATCTTCTTCCGAATCATCAACAGTATCTTCTTTCACTCTATCATCACCTGCCACCTCACTCATATCAATTTCCCATTCTGTTAATATGGCTTTCAATAAATCAACCTCAGCAGATATTTCATCATCATCGGCATTGGCTATTGCTACCAAATCATTAAATACAAATATTAATTGATTGTGTGTTTTTTCTTCATCATACTCGTAATTCACATAAAAATTACGACGAATGTTTTCTAATGCAAATTCAAATCGTTCATGAGATTTGTCTTTATCAAATTCTGTCTTAGCTTTAACAAATGCGGCTGCAACCATTTGTCGTTTTTTGTTTTCATCTTCCTCAGTAATCCATTCTCCCACTAATTGATAGATGGTATTTTTTTCAACTTCAGAGAGTTGACCATCTGTAGTTGTAGCAAAATAAATAGATACAAAAGCTAAGTCATTAATAAAAATCCAATCATCAGGAAACTGCTTGTGTAGAATTTGTTTTTCTAAATAAGCAACATTTTTTATTCTGTCTTCCTCAAGCAGCGCTACATTCATACCTGGTTTTACCTCAGGGCTTGAACCAAACAGATTTTGAAAAAAAGTACGTTTTGGTGGAATCTGACTGATATAACTTTTTATAAATTGGTAAGGAATACGTACGTTATTAAATTGTCTGTAAACCTCCCACCAAATTGATCTTAATGGATGATTTTCTGGTGCATCATTTGGATCAATCGGATCAGCACCACCATTTTTTCTTGTCAGTTGTTTAAATAAATCATTGGCTTGTTCGGCTTGTTTAGGAGTAAACAAACCAAATAATGTGTCTTGATTGTTATTGATAATCGTATTGACTGTCCACATCAAAACAGAAAACTGCATGTGTGGTAATACCATACTTTCTTTTATGAAATCGTAATATTTAAAGTCCCTGTCGATTCGGGTAAAAAAGCAAAGCGCCAATGCCACAGTATCTCTTCTAAATCTTCCATTTAAATAAGAGTATCGATTGTCATTTTGATTGAAAATATCACACCAATGCAATGATACTATGGTATAATAACAAAGAAAATTCAATTCATTTTGATCAGCATTTTTATCATTATCAATTTGATAAATTCGATCTGCAAATGACCTAGTAATTTCCCAAAGTTCATCGCGTTCTGTATTATTTGGCTCAACAATAATTTCGTTGATATGAATTCCGGTTTTGTTGGAAATTTCTAAAAAGCGGTTGAAGTGTTTTTTGTAAGGCTTTCCTTCTGCAAAGGAAAAGTCGTCAGCAACATCTTCTTTCTCTTCAATTGCAACAGTATCTGTTTCATCTGTTTCTATTTCTTCTTGTTCATTTATAATTTCTTCTTCAACAATTTCTTCCTCTTCCTTAACTACTTCTTCAACATCTGTTTCAGATTCATTATTCCAATCTTCCTCAGAAATTCCTAATCCATCTAAAATCAATTGAACAATTTTCATTCCTTCATCTGATTCTAATCCTTTCTCATTTGCTAGTATTTTAATTGAATCACATAATACTTTTCCTTGAAGTTGCATATAATCATCCCACTTGATTGCAACAGTATAAATAGCTTTTTCAATGGATGGCAAAATGCCACTAATTTTTTTATCAGATAAATTAAAATACCAATCCCTGATTTCGTTAATATTAGTTGCTGATTTTTGTTTGAAATCATCCAAAGAAATAACATCGTCTTCTAGAAAACCAGATGCCATTATTGCAGCAATTGAGACTCCAAAAATCCCTGATAACCGTTTGTTCAATACTGATTTATCGTATAAAGAAGCAGGAATAATCTTGGATTCGCCTGCAATATCTAAAGCTATTTCCAATAGTGTTGAGAGTGCTAAGCTCGCATAAATTTCATCATTTACATATGGAGCCAACACATCTTTACTTTCATTTGATTTTGATGTGACTGATTCAATATTCTTTTTGTTTGAAGCATCTCCCTTTATTTTATTTTCCAGTTCTGCCAATTTCTCCTTATCAAAAAGTCCTTCAGAATATTCACCATCTTCATCAAGTAGCCTAATCACATCGAATAGATCATTTTTCCCCCTAAGGGCTTCTTTGCATGGTTCATTCAAACATGAAATATCAGCGCCAGCTTTGATAAGCATTTCAACCACCTCCCAACGTTGACTAATCAACGCATCACGAAGTGCGGTAGCTCCATCAATACTAAAATATTTATTACCATCGGGAATTCGTTTTTCAATATCAACACCTGCCTTTAAAAGTGCTTCAACAGCTTCTACATGGCCCAACACAGCCGCAAGATGTAAAGCAGTTCTTCCATCATTTCCAACAACATCAGTATCTGCTCCAGATTTTATAAGGTATTTTAAAATTTCAACTTTACCATCCCAGGCTGCAAAATGAACGGCAGTGTATGCATCATTTCCTGTATCACGAACATTAATATCTGTTTTACCTTCTTTAATAATACGCTTCACTTCATTCAAGTCGCCATTATTTGCAACCGCAGCAATTAAATCTGGACGATCGGTTACAAAGTCTACAGTGAAATTTCCATCTAAAATTTTGCTAAAAAGATCATTCAATTCAGTTGAAGATTCATCATTTTCGTCATTATTTTGGTCGGATAAATCACTATTGTTGATTTCTTCCTCTTCTAGATTTTCTTCCTTCTTTTTTGCGGCCTTCTTTGGCACTGCCTTTTTTGGCGCTGCTTTTTTAGGAACAGCAACCTTTGTTTTAGATTCAGTTGCTTCTGTTTTATATGAGGTGCTATTCACCCGCATAAGTTCCAAAACAAAATCAATGGCAGCGTCAATGGCTTTTGAAGCGTCATTAAATGCAGGATTACCTTTTATTCTTAGGCCTTGTGCATATTCCTCAATTATTTTAGAATTATTTAACGCCAATGTAACAAACTCATCTTCACGGCAATAAAAAACGATTTTGATTTCACTTTTTGCCGTGTTGATGCCCAAATGTGTTCCTTTCTTCGGGTGAACCGATGGCAAATGAATATCGAGGTAATTATCCTTGTCTATTTTTTTAACTACGGCATCTTTGAACTTTTGAGTAATGCCATTTGCGATTTCTTGTTGTAGTGTTTTAGACATAAAAATATGTGTTGATAATTTTAATTTAATTTAAAATACAAATTAGTTAACTATACGTTTCAACCAAAAAATCCTTTAGCGCTATTAGATTACTAAACTTCTCATTAATCAGCGAAAAAGAAGGTAGATCTTGATTGGTATTGAGTTTGCTACACCAAGCGTGTGTTTCAATCATGAAAATACCATCCCTAAATTCAAAACTTCCATCCGCTTCCTTATTTATTTCTATAGCCGTTGCAACTGATTTTAAATGCTTCCCATTTGAACGCTCTTCGTCTTGATCAAGATCTAAATAGTTTTCAGAAAAATCATAATCTTCTATAAATATATTAGACTCCCATCTTAAAGGAAAATCATCATTTATATTTACTGGTGTGGGATCTAAATTGGTAATTAATGAGTCAACAAATGCAATGAGTTCTTTGGTTTCATTTTCAGTATCTATTGAATCAATTCCATCTTCTTCATCCCCAGGATTCAAAAAACTATACACATAATCACCACCACTATACAAAAAAATGATTTTGCTGCTACTTGTTATTTCATCATTACTGTACTCATTTTTATTCGCCTCTGCTTCATCTTCACCAATAATTTCGGCAAGTCCATCCCAATCATTAATATCTACTTTACCTGCAAACTCAAGATCATCGGTTTCAGGAATATTTGCGTAGGCTAAGTTGGATAAAATATCGAGATTAACTTTATACACACTCATTTTACCTTTTTCAGTTCCTAAGTTATCTAGCAAATCACAAATGGGATCTGGGTTTTCTTGAAACGCTGAAACATATTCAGCAATTACAGGATTTACATCTCTTTTTGAAAACTCATTTACTTCCCCCATCATCTCCACAATAAAAGCCAAAGCAGCCTCCGCAGCTTTATCAACATCCGAAAACAACGGATTCCCAACTGGCCTTAACCCCTGCGCATATTCCTCAATGATTGATGATTTATCCAATACAGATTTTACAAATGCTTCATCCCTACAATAAAATCCAAACTTGATGCCTTCTTTTGCGGTATTGAAGAAAATATGCGTTCCTTTTTTTGGATTAACAGAAGGCAAATGAACATCCATAAAATTATCCTTGTTCATCTTTTTAGCAACTGCGTCAGGATATTCTTCAGATATCGCATTAAACAATTGCTCTTGCAAACTAAGCACTGTATCTCCTCTTAAAGATTTTTTAAATTCAAATTTTTGGCAGCCATTTTCCTCGCACCAGCGATTCATTTCGTTGAGTGTTTTATCCACATTGTCTTTGGTATGCAAAACCTTATCGTCTTTCATATAAGCCACTTCTACCATCAAGCCGTAGTTGTCTCTGAATCGAGCTTCGAGTGTATTCACTTTCAACCCCGCATTTATAGAAATATCAGCACCTTTTACTTTTCTTACTTCGGATAAGGATTTACTTATATCCAGTGATTTTCTATTCTCATCCAAAAATAATAAGGTGAGATAATTGAATTTGTTGGTAAACTGTTTTTGAATGGTTGCAATTTTCTTACGTCCATTCATAGATAATTCTGCTGCCATTGGTCTTTATTTTTTATTTATTGTTTTTAATTCTGCCAGCTTTTCTTTTAAAGCCGGCAACGATTTTCTAATTCTGATTTCTTTTTCAAGTTCAGCTTTTTGTCTGGCTAACTTGTCCATTATCACTTTTTTTCCCCATTTACCCATACCGTTAATTGGCTCATAGTCTTTCAACTGATCAAATTCTTTTTCGATTTCTTTTAAATGAATTTCAAATTCTTCCATAATCTGATTTAGCTCCAATTGCTTTAAAATTTCAATATCGTAAATATAATCATTTTTCAAAATTCAAATTTGAGGGAATAATATAATGTGAGAAGGGAGATGATTGTTTTTGGATATAAATAATAGCTACTGGATGCTAGTTTCAGGATAAAAGCAACAACAACAAACAATTAAATAAAAAAGTTTAAATTGCTTCGCTGGTTTAATGGTTGAGGCCCCCTCAATCCCCCCAGGGGGAAGTTGGAAGCATTTTCCATTTTTAGATTTTTCAAACTTTTGAATTTTTTGAAATTCAGAATGCTCACACCCCCTTCACCTTTGGGGGAAGGGTTGGGGATGGGGGCCAAAAAAAAGCCGTTCTGAGAACAGAACGGCTTAAGATTACTTGCCATTTTAAAAATATTACTAAATAGCTGACAATTGCTATTTCAAATTAAATTAAGGCATTTTAGTAGCAGTATCAACTTTAGCTGTAGTATCAGCTGGAGCCATAGCAGCAGTATCAACTGGAGCTGGAGTTTCAGTTGGAGCTACAGTAGTAGTGTCAGTTGTTTCTTCTACTTTAGTTTCTCCACCACCACATGATGTTAATGTTGCTGCGATCATCGCAATTGCTAAGAACTTTTTCATTGTTGTTTTTTTTTTGGTTTAAAATTATAATTTCGTTTTAATACCGCAAAAGTAAAAAAGTAACCCTAATAATTAAAAAAAATTTTTTTGGGTTACAAATAGCTATAAATTGTATAAAGATTACGCTGTGAATAATTTAGGTTTTGACAAGGATTTATTAGAGGGATTAAAGCTACAAGATAAAAATTGTATCGAAAAAATTTATCGGCAAAATTTTCAAATGGTTCAATCCTTGATTATAAATAATAGAGGTAGTTCCGATGATGCTGCAGATATTTTTCAGGAAACAATGATTGTACTCTACGAAAAATCCATCAACCCTAATTTTGAACTGAGTTGTCAATTAAAAACATATATCTATTCTGTTGCCAGACGACTTTGGCTCAAAAAATTACAACAGCAACAAAGAATTGGTTTACAAACAGATGATTTTGAGCAAATAATTCCAGTTCAAGATGATGTAGAAGACCATCAAAAACAACAAGATAGCTTCTCTATAATGGAAAAAGCTATGGCTAAAATTGGTGAGCCATGTAAAAGTTTGTTGGAAGCATTTTACATCAACAAAAAACAAATGCAGGAAATAGCGCAAGAATTCAAGTATACCAATGCGGATAATGCCAAAACACAGAAGTACAAATGCTTGGTTCGATTAAAAAAACTATTCTTTGCCGAATATAAATATTAAAATAAAAGTTTGCTGAATATGGAAGAGTCATTATTAATTCAAACAACAGAGCGTTACATAAAAGGAGAATTGAGTACTCAAGAGAAAATTGCTTTTGAAGAACTTAGAAATAACAATCCAGAAATCGACCAATTGATTGTTGAACAAATTTATTTTTTACAAACTTTAAATAAATTATCAGATCAAAAACAATTAATTCACCATACCAACGAAACCGTTGCAAAGCTTAAATCGGAAGGATTTATCACAAATAAACAACCAAAAATAAGCGCAGATATCATTTCTATTTGGAACAAATACAGGAAAACAGTTGCCGTTGCTGCTTCTATTGCCATTGTGGTTTCTGTGACTTGCGCTTCAATTATTTCATTTTTTAGCTCTGGCAAACAAAATAGCATCAAACCTCTAGTTGAAAAACTAAAAGAACAAGATGTAAAATATAAAAAACTCGAAAAGCAGATTGGTAAATTAAATCAAGCTGCCATTTCAAATGCTCCGATTGAAAAACCTCGTTTAGAAAGTAAATTCAGGGCTACCGGATTTATGATTGACGTAGCCAACAATTATCTCGTTACCAATGCACACGTTATTGCAGAAGCAAAAAATCATTTAATCGTTGAAAATAACAAAGGCGAACAATACGCAGCTCAGGCGGTTTATGTTAATGCAGAAAAAGATCTTGCGATATTAAAAATTACAGATGCTGATTTTGTAAAACTTGCTCCTACTCCATTCAGCATCAAAAAAACCAATGCTGATTTAGGCGAATCTGTTTTTATTTTGGGCTATCCAAAACAAGAAATTGTATACGGCGAAGGATATATCAGTGCTAAAAACGGGTTCCAGATGGATACGATTTTCTGCCAGCTAAGCACCATTGCAAACGAAGGAAATAGCGGTTCCCCAGTTTTAAATAAAAATGGCGAATTGGTTGGAGTAGTTTCAAGTATGGAAACAAATGTTGAAGGCGTGGTTTATGCCATTAAATCTTCAAACATTTTTAGTGCCATCAATGAAATGAAACAAACCAAAGAGAACGAGGACATCAAAATAACATCAAACCCTACCTTAAAAAAATCGGATAGAGTCAACCAAATCAAAAAAGTACAGGATTATGTATTTATGATTAAAGGAGATTAGGCCCCCTCGATCCCCCAAGGGGGAAGCTGGAAGAAAGTTCCATTCATAAGCTTTTTTGTTTTACAAAAAACTTCGTGACTTAGTGTTAAAAAAGTTCAATGGGCTCAATGAGTTCAAAAGGTTGAAAGCATTTTCCAATTATTAGCATCTTTGTTTTATAAAAAACTTCGTGCCTTTGCGTCTTCGTGACTTCGTGTTTCAACTCCCTTCACCTTTCGGGGGAAGGGTTGGGGTTGGGGGCTTTACTTATTAAACACCATTCTATAATCTACCTTAATTTTCCCTTTTGAAATATCATCTAACTTTCTTTTCAGCAAAGTTCTTTTTAATGGAGAGATATGGTCGATGAATAATTTTCCTTCCAAGTGATCGTATTCGTGCAGAATTATTCGTGCAGTTAATCCAATAAATGTTTTGGTATGGGGATTGAAATTTTCATCCACAAATTCGAGGGTAACGGATTCGTGGCGAGAGATATCCTCGCGAACTTTGGGAATACTCAAGCAACCTTCATTGTATGACCATTTGTTGCCAGATAATTCTACAATTTTCGCATTGATGAAAACCCCTTTGTATCCTGGCTCATCTGGATATTTCTCGTCTTCCTCCGTTTGATTTTCAAAAATCTGCACACTATCCATTACAAATAAGCGAATGTCTTTATTGATTTGAGGCGCTGCCAATCCTACGCCATAACTGTTGTACATGGTATCCCACATGTCATCAATTAGTTTATTTAAACCTTCGTAATCTTGAGCAATATCTGTGGCTATTTTTCTTAAGATTGGCGATCCGTATGCAACTATAGGTAAATTCATTTATTAAAACTTTGAATTAATAATTAAAATATGTCTTTTTAAAACTGATGCGAAGTTAGGATATAACCCTGATTAACTGATACTTTGAAGATACTCTTGAAGCATGATTGTGGCTGCAATTTCATCTACGAGCTTTTTGTCTCTCCGATCTTTTTTCTTCATACCCATTTCTATCATTGCATCTTTTGCCATTTTAGAAGTAAATCTTTCATCCACATCTTTTACTGGCATATCTGGAAATTCTTTTTTTATTCTTTCGATGGCCTTTCTCGCTGGTGCTGTTCCATGGGTATCCGATTCGTCCCAATTTTTGGGCAACCCAATAATAATCAACTCAACCGTTTCCGTTAAAAAATAGTTTTTTAAAAACGGAATTAATTGTGGGGACTCAATGGTAGTGAGGCCTGTAGCAATAATTTGTAAGGGATCTGTAACTGCAATCCCTGTTCTTTTTCCCCCGTAATCAATCGCTAAAATTCTTGCCATTTTTTTATTTTAATAAGATGTCTAAAATTACAAAACAAGCAAAAACTATGGAAGCAATTCCATTGGCTGTCATGAATGCAATGTTCACTTTGCTTAAATCATTGGGTTTTACAATCGAATGTTGGTAAACAAGCATCCCAATAAAAATGAATGCGCCTATCCAATACCAGAATAAATGAGTAGTATAAAAACCGACTAAAATAATTATTGCTGCTGTGATGAAATGCAAAAAAGTGGAGAGTTTTAAGGCATTATTTTTTCCCATTAAAGCTGGAATAGAATTGAGTTGATTTTCTTTGTCGAAAGCTTCATCTTGCAACGCATAAATAATATCGAAGCCACTCACCCAAGTTAATACCAACAACGAAAACAAAATGGGCAACAAATCGAATACTCCCGTTACCGCCAGAAATGCCCCAATTGGAGCTAGACTTAAACCCAATCCCAAAACCAAATGGCAAAGTGCGGTAAATCTTTTAGTGTAAGAGTAAAATAAAATCACGAATAATGCAATGAAACTCAAAAAGAAAACCAACTTGTTAATCGCTAAAGTACATAAAACAAAAAGCACCGAACAAATAATCGTAAACAACAACGCGTTTTTGGGTTTGATTTGTCCTGATGGAATTTCTCTAATGGCAGTTCGAGGATTTTTGGCATCAATATGCATATCCAAATAACGATTAAAAGCCATCGCTGCACTTCTTGCAAAAACCATACATAACACAACAAAAATAAAAGTGTATAACCAAGGATTAATATTGAACCAATTTTCGCTTAATGATACTAGATTCGTTTTTACGTATTGAACTCCTAAAAAAAATCCAATCAATGCAAAAGGCATCGCAAAAATCGTATGCGAAAACTTGATTAATGAAAGATATTTTTTTATGGATTGCAATGTTTTTTTAATTTAAAATTCAAAATTAAAAAGTCAAAATTGTTGATGCTATTTTTTTACTTTTTTAATTTTTACTTTTTTATTTTTATTTTTTTACTTGTCGTTCTTCATCCTTGTTCTAATAATCTCCCACAATACCACTCCTGCAGCAGTTGCGATGTTTAATGAATGCTTCATGCCCAACTGAGGAATTTCGATACATCCATCACAAAGTAAAATATTATCTTGTTCTACCCCACTTACTTCATTGCCAAAAATTACCGCAATTTTTTCATCGTTATCTATGGTCAGGTTTTCAAGAGAAATGCTGTTCACTACTTGTTCAACGGCAAATACTTTGTAGCCATTGTTTTTTAAATTTTCAATAGCAGATTTAGTATCGGCAAAATAATGCCACTCTACTGTATCTTCAGCACCCAAAGCTGTTTTCTTGATTTCTTTGTGTGGAGGTTGGGCTGTATAGCCAATTAAATAAATGGATTCCAATAAAAAAGCATCAGCAGTTCTGAATACACTGCCTACATTATAAGCACTTCGAATATTTTCGAGAACGGCAATTACTGGTGTTTTTTTTGAGCGTTTGAATTCTTCAGGGGTAAGCCTGTTTAATTCGCTCATGCTTAATTTTTGCATCGGCTAAATTAATGTCAAAACATAAATAAACCCTTTTTATTTATGCGTTTTTTTCAGCATGATCTATGGCTGCTTTTACAAAATGTACAAAAATAGGATGAGGGTTTTCTACTGTACTTTTTAGTTCGGGATGATACTGAACACCGATAAAAAATGGATGATCTTTTATCTCGATAATTTCAACTAGGTCTTCTTTTATATTTTTTCCACTTGGAATCATTCCGTTGTTGATATAATCGTTTAGATATTGATTGTTAAACTCCCAACGATGACGATGTCTTTCACTAATTTCTTTGGATTCATAAATTTTATGTGCCAAAGAATCTGGAGCTAACTCACATAAATAAGCGCCCAACCTCATTGTTCCACCTTTGCTGGTCACATTTTTTTGTTCTTCCATTAAAGCAATTACTGGATGTTTTGTATCGGTGTCCATCTCGGTAGAATGTGCATCTTTGAACCCAATTACATTTCGAGCAAATTCAATAACTGCCATTTGCATGCCTAAGCAAATTCCAAAAAATGGCAATTTATTTTCTCTAGCAAATTTCACCGCTTCAATTTTACCCTCTACGCCTCTGATACCAAATCCAGGTGCAACTAGTAATGCGTCTAATCCATTCAATTGCTCTGATACATTATCTTCTGTGATAAATTCGCTATGAACATTTACCACATTTACTTTACAAAGATTAGCAGCGCCAGCATGAACAAACGCTTCCAAAATAGATTTATAAGCATCTTGCAATTCAACATATTTTCCAATCAAACCGATATTAACCGTTTTAACAGAATGATTCAATTTATCCAAAAACGAATTCCATTTCAATAAATCGGGTGCTGCATAACCATTAATGTGTAGCTTCTTCAACACAATTACATCTAATCCCTCATCAAACATTTTCAAAGGCACTTCATAAATTGTACCGGCATCAATCGCTTCAATTACCGCTTCAGGCTTTACGTTACAAAACAAGGCAATCTTTCTTTTTAAATCTTCATTTAACGGATGCTCTGTTCTACACACAATTATATTTGGATGAACGCCTTCCTGACTCAATAAACGCACACTATGTTGAGTAGGCTTAGTTTTTAATTCTTTTGCGGCTTTTAAATATGGAATTAAGGTTAAATGAACCACGATACAATCTTCTTCAGGAAGTTCCCATTGTATTTGACGTACTGCTTCCACAAAAGGTAAACTTTCAATATCACCCACGGTTCCACCAAGTTCAGTAATCACAATATCAAAATCGCCAGACTCACCCAGCAACATCATCCTACGTTTTATTTCATCGGTAATGTGTGGTACTACCTGAACGGTTTTGCCCAAATAATCGCCTTCACGTTCTTTATTGATGACGGTTTGATAAATTCTACCCGTTGTTACATTGTTGGCTTGTGAGGTAGGTATGTTTAAGAAACGCTCATAATGTCCCAAATCCAAATCTGTTTCGGCACCATCATCTGTAACAAAACACTCACCATGTTCGTATGGATTTAACGTTCCTGGATCCACATTAATATACGGATCAAATTTCTGAATCGTTACTTTCAATCCCCTACTTTGAAGCAACTTTGCTAAGGACGCTGCAATGATTCCTTTACCCAATGAAGAAGTTACACCACCGGTTACAAAAATGTATTTTGACATAAAATTTAATAATTATACTATAAAAAAATACCCTGTCGCATGTTGATGCGAGGTGATTTTTTTATAATAATGATATGATTGTTTAGACCGAGGAACGTAAGATAAATCCTGAAGGTCGGGCAAAGATAACCACGTAAAAATTGCTGATGAAAAATAATTCAAACTTTTTTTAAAATTTCTTTCAAAACCTCGAATTACTTATGCATTAATTTCCCAATAGCTGTTTCGTATTTGTTTTTCCAACCAGCAATATTGCCCCAATCTTCTCCATTTACAAGAATTTGAGATGTAGTTACCTGTCCGATAAACTGTACTTGAAGCGCTTGTTTATTGATAAATGCTTGGAAATTCTCGTTATTTTCTTTTGAAACAGATACCACAACCCTACTCTGGGCTTCTCCAAACCAATACGCATCTTTTCTAATGTCATTATCAGTTTGATTTACATTAAAACCAAGATTATTGTAAAACCCACTTTCCATTAAAGCAACAATTAAACCGCCTTCACTGATATCGTGAGCCGATTGAACCATTTTGTTTTTTATGATTGAAGCCACCAATTGTTGCATGTCAAATTCTTCATCCAAATTAAAATAAGGTGCTGAAGAGAATTCTTGTCCTACGATTTTATGTAGATATTCTGAAGAGCCAATGTCGTTTTTGATATTGCCAATTAAATAAATAAAATCACCTTCATTTTTGAAATACATGGTCATTTTATCATCAACAGAATCCATTACACCCACCATTCCAATTGTAGGTGTTGGGTAAACGGGGCCATCCGGAGATTGGTTATAAAAACTCACGTTTCCACCAGTAACAGGGGTATCAAATTTCACACAAGCAGCGCCCATTCCTTTAATGGCCTCTACAAATTGGAAATACACTTCTGGATCGTAAGGATTTCCAAAATTCAAACAGTTGGTAACTCCTAACGGCTGAGCGCCACTACAAACAATGTTTCTTGCTGCTTCCGCAACGGCAATCATTGCACCTTTGAATGGATCTGCAAATACATATCTGCTGTTGCAATCTGTGGTAAGTGCCAACGCTTTATCTGTTGGTTTTGCAATCACAATTGCTGCATCACTTGGACCATTTGTACTTGCATTGCCTGTTCCCACCATGCTGTCGTATTGCTCGTAAATCCATTTTTTGCTGGCAATATTATGTATCTCAATCAATTGTTCCGCTGTAAATCTCAAATCCGTAACATCGGCAACTTGATCAATATTGAATGCTTCAATTTTATCAAAATATGCTGGACGCGAATAATCTCTTTCATATTGAGGAGCGCCACCACCTAAAACCAATTCTTCAGCAGGAATAACCGCTTCTTCAACGCCATTCATATAAAAACGCAACATGCCATCTGTAGTAACATCACCAATATGACTGCATGGTAAATCCCATTTTTCAAACACATCAAGTACCGATTTCTCCATTCCTTTTTTAACCACCAATAACATACGCTCCTGACTTTCGCTCAATAACAATTCCCATGCTTTCATGCCTTGTTGGCGTGTAGGTACTTTATCAAGATGAATAATCATGCCTGATTTCCCTTTAGCACTCATTTCGGCAGTAGAGCAAATGATTCCTGCTGCACCCATATCTTGCATACCAACTACCGCTCCTGTGTACATCACTTCCAAGCAAGCTTCCAATAATTTTTTTTCTTGAAAAGGATCACCAACCTGAACAGCAGGCAAATCTTCCACGCTATCTTTTGTAATTTCGGCGCTTGCAAAAGAAGCACCACCAATGCCATCTTTACCAGTAGCGGACCCCACAAAGAAAACGGGATTTCCCTCTCCTTCAGCAGTAGCTGAGATGGTTTCGCCATTTTTTAAAATACCAACACTCATCGCATTTACCAGAGGATTGGTGTGATAACATTCTTCAAAATAAATTTCTCCGCCAACAGTTGGAACACCGAAACAATTGCCATAATGTCCAATCCCATGAACTACTCCAGCCAATAAATGCTGTGTTTTTGCTTCGGTTAATTTACCAAAACGTAAAGAGTTCAGCGAAGCGATAGGCCTTGCACCCATGGTAAAAATATCTCTATTAATACCGCCAACACCAGTAGCGGCACCTTGAAATGGCTCAAGTGCTGAAGGGTGATTATGGGATTCAATTTTAAAAACCACACCATATCCATCGCCAATATCCATTAATCCTGCATTTTCTTCACCAGCTTTAACCAGCATTTTTGCCCCATCTCTTGGCAATGTTTTCAACCATTTAATCGAATTCTTATAACTACAATGCTCACTCCACATGCCACTAAACGCACACAATTCAGTAAAATTGGGGGTTCTTCCCAGTTTCGTTTTTATCAATTCAAATTCTGCTTCTGTAATTCTGAGTTTGGCTGCGGTTTCGACAGTAATTTCCATTGTGTATTTTGAGTTTTTAAATTTTGGCAAAAATAATAAACCATTGTTGCATTAACCGATATAAAAAGTAATAATTTTAATCAACTTAACTTTTCGAAAAAAAATCAACCTTGGATTATTTATTTTTTTTTATTTACCTAATCGTTTTTTGTGTAATCATCAACAAAATTCCTTTTGTAAAAAAAGCGGGATTGAGTTCAAAATTGGTTGGTATTTTATTTCTATATCGGATAATTGGTGCAGTGGCAATTGGATGGATTAGTTACAAATTTGCACCACAAAACGACTATTGGTCTTTACATCATGATGGAATTTTAGAGAATAAATTATTAAAATCTAATCCGAAGCTATTTTTCAAAGCATTATTGCCGTTAAGTAGTGATTCCCAATTCAACAGTTTTTTTAGTACTACCCATTCATATTGGAACGAGCTTCGAAATAACATCATCATTAAATTACTCGCTTTATTGAACTTCATCAGTTTTGGCAACTATTATATAAACGCGTTATTTATAAATGTATTTGCATTTTTGGGAAGTATTGGATTGTATCGTATGCTCGTTCATTTGTATAGAGAAAAAAACAACCTTTTAATTTTTTGTTGCTTTTTAATACCAACTACGATTTATTTTTCGGCTGGTGTACATAAAGATGCGATTGTTTTTGGAGCGCTTGGTGTGTATAGCTATGCGTTGTATTATATGGTGGAAGAAGGTTTTTCTTACAAAAAGTTGATTTTATTTATTTCAAGCTTTTTGATATTGATTTTGATGCGCAATTTTTTATTGCTTGCTTTAATTCCAGCAACCGTTGGGTTTATTTTGTCGAAAAAATATGCAGTAAGCAATACCAAAATCTTAATTTCTTTTTTAGTTATTGGTTTAGCATTTTTTATAACTGCGGAAAATTTCTTTCCCAATCTGCAACCGCTTAAAATTATCACAGAGCGGAAAACAGATTTTGACCATTTAAAAACCGCAAATTCCCAGCTTGATAGTTTTGAATTAAAACCAACATTATCCAGTTTTATTAAAAATAGTCCTACTGCTCTCAATCATGGATTTCTTCGACCTTATATCTGGGAAACCAAAAATATCTTTTCTTTTTTATTGAGTTTGGAACTGTTACTTTTTGAAGCGTTTATTTTAATTGCTGTTTACTTTTACTTCAAAGACAGAAACAAACAAAAGCAACATTTTAATCGTTTCCTATTTTATATGTTGCTAATAGCTGGGATAATGATTGTTACAACTGGCTTTATTGTACCCAATTATAATTCGATTGCTCGATACCGAAGCTTGTTTCTTCCATATTTAATTACGCCAATTTTGATGAAACTATATTTAATACAAAAATCAAAAAATTTTACAACCCACGGTTGAAACCGTGGGCTATACAATAATCAACGTTTCTAACAAATTAAATTTAAAAATATATAACTTTTTTATTCCCAAAAGCTCATTTTTAAAATATTTCTTACGAAAAAATTGCATTTTAAAGAATTAACTCTTTAATTTTGGCAAATAAAAACCAAAAAATATGAATTCTTTACGATTCGATGCCATCAAGAACATTACAAATAGTAGTGTGGTACAAAACTCAAAAACTGCAGAAAAGATAACATCCGTCTTTAATGAAAATGTTTTCACGTTAAAAACAGCGCGTCATTATTTAAGTGATGAAGCGTATAAAAGCTTAGTGTCATCGATTAAAGGTGGAAAGAAAATCGATCGTACAATGGGAAGCAACATTGCCAATGGATTAAAAGCATGGGCTGAAGAAAAAGGTGTAACCCATTTCACGCATTGGTTTCAACCATTAACGGGTTTATCCGCTGAAAAACATGATTCATTTTTCACACTAAAGGGCGATGGCACTCCGATTCAAGAATTTGATGGCGGTGCATTAATCCAACAAGAACCTGATGCATCTTCGTTTCCAAGTGGTGGATTGAGGGCAACTTTCGAAGCAAGAGGTTATACTGCTTGGGATCCTTCATCTCCAGCATTTATAACAGAAACAGGAGAAGGCAAAACCCTTTGCATTCCTACCATTTTCGTTTCTTACACAGGTGAATCACTTGATACAAAAACGCCGTTGCTAAAAGCTATCGTTGCTTTAGATAAAGCCGCTGTAGATGTTTGTCAGTATTTCGATAAAAACGTTTCAAAAGTAAACGCAACTTTAGGTTGGGAGCAAGAATATTTTGTGGTTGATGCAGGATTGGCATTGGCTCGTCCGGATTTAGCCTTAACAGGAAGAACCGTGTTTGGTCATGCACCTGCAAAGGGCCAACAATTAGAAGATCATTATTTTGGTGCAATTCCTGAGCGCGTTTATGCATTCATGAAAGATTTCGAGAATGAATCTTACAAATTGGGTATTCCTTTAAGAACAAGACATAATGAAGTAGCGCCTGCTCAATTTGAGTGTGCACCTATATTTGAAGAATTAAATCTTGCAGTAGATCACAACACTTTATTGATGGATGTGATGACAAGAGTAGCTAAGCGTCATAATTTGATGGTGTTGTTGCATGAAAAACCATTTGCCGGTATCAACGGAAGTGGAAAGCACAACAACTGGAGTATGGCAACAGATACAGGGGTTAATTTATTGGCACCTGGAAAAACGCCAAAAACGAATTTGATGTTCCTTACTTTCTTTGTAAATACCATCAAAGCAGTACATGATTATTCAGAATTGATTCGTGCTTCAATCGCAAGTGCGAGTAACGATTACCGTTTGGGTGCAAATGAAGCGCCTCCTGCAATCATTTCTATATTCATCGGAAAGTATTTAACGGATGTATTAAATCAAGTAGAAAGCAGGGTTGGTGGAAACTTCGACGAAACAGATGAAGCCATGCTTAAGTTGGATATTCATAAAAGCATTCCAGAATTGATGTTGGACAACACCGACAGAAATCGCACTTCGCCATTTGCATTTACAGGAAATAAATTTGAATTCCGTGCGGTAGGTTCTTCTGCTAATTGTGCAGGACCAATGACGATTCTTAATTCTGTAATGGCAGAAACGCTTAAAAACTTTAAAGTTGAAGTTGATGCATTGATTGAAAAAGGCGAAAAGAAAGAAGTAGCCATCATGCAAATCATTCAGAAATATATTGTTGAAAGCAAAAAAGTATTATTTGAAGGAGATGGATATAGCGATGATTGGGAAAAAGAAGCAGAAAAAAGAGGATTACCAAATGTAAAAACAACGCCGGTTTCTTTAGATGCTTTTGCTGCTGATAAAGCAAAAAAATTATTTGAAGACAATCACATCTACAATCACTTAGAGCTTGAAGCACGTCATGAAATCATGCTTGAAGAGTACATTAAAAAAGTACAAATTGAAGCAAGGGTTATGGGAGATATTGCATCAACTATGATTTTGCCAGCAGCGGTGAAATATCAAAATATGCTTTTAGAAAATATAGTTGGTTTGAAAAACCTAAACATTTCAACAAGTTTATATGAAAGTCAACAAGCGGTGTTAGAAAAAATCAGCGAGCACATTAATGCCATCAGCAAAAATGTAGAAGCGATGATTGAAGCGCGTAAAAAAGCAAACGAAATCAGTAATACAAGAGATAGAGCCATTGCATATTGCGACGATATCAAAATAAAATACTTCGATACCATCAGATACCATGCAGATAAATTAGAGTTGATGGTTGATGACAACATTTGGCCACTTCCAAAATATCGCGAATTATTATTTATCAGATAATTTTAAAAAATCCTTCAAAATTGAAGGATTTTTTTTGAAGGTTAAACTATCCTAAATAAGATTCGTCTGAATCAGGAATTTATTAGACATTTAAATCATAACTTTAAAACAAAAAAAATGAAAAGAATTATTGTGTTGTCTTGCCTTGTATTACTAGGTGCATCTGCAAATTGTCAAAACAAAAAATCAAAAAAACAAACACCAAAAACAGATACAGTCGCTGCGCCAATTGTTGCAGAAACGCCTCAAGCACAAGTATCAGCTCCAGCAGCACCAGTTGCAGCCCCAATTACTGAAGCACAAAAAGCAAAACTAAAAGAAATAAATAAAGTTTTTAAAGCAGAAAAAGCTAGAATTGAAAGTGATACGACTTTAAATGCAGATCAAAAAGCAGCTCAAATAAAAATGGCTTCTAAAGAAAAATCTAAAAAAATAAAAGAATCATTTACACCTGAGCAAATTCAAGCGATGAAAGACGCTCAAAAAGCTAAAAAAGAAGCTAGCGGAGAATAAAAATTAAAAAACGATGCGTACAATTTATCTGTTTATTACCTTATTTATTGCCTCAACAGGCATTGCTCAAATCAACGTAAGGCAATTTGAAAATGTTGATTTGTATGTAAAAAAACTGGGTCCTCTCCCACTTTTAAATGTGGCATCAATAGCAGATACACTTACGCAAAATTTTTCAGATAAAACTTTAAAATCAAGAGCGATTTTCAGTTGGATTGCCAACAACATCGCTCTTGATCCTAAAGCTACCCGTTCCAACGACACAAAAAATATTAAACCCGAAGACGTAATCCTCAATAGAAAAACAACCCCACTTGGTTTTGCTACACTTGTTCAGGAAATGTGCAGTTTATCAGATATACGCTGCTTAACCGTAGATGGTTACTCAAGATTCAACATCGACCAAATTGGCGAAATGCCAGATGAATTAAACCATACTTGGAATGTTATTCAATTGAACACAAGTCCTTCAAATTGGTATTATGTTGATGCGGCAAAAGCATCTGGAAGTTTGGATAAAAAATTCATGGCATTCACCCCAAGTTTTTCAGATTGTTATTTCTTTTCAGAAAAAAACATTTTTAATTTTGATCATTTCCCAGATAATAATGCTTGGTTGCTTGGTAATGGTAGTAAAAATGCAAAGATTTTTTTCGATCTTCCGCTTATTGGAACTGGGGCTTACAACAGCAAATTAATTTCTTTTTTTCCTGAAAATGGTTTTATAAGATCCAACACCACAAAAGCTGTTTCGTTTACCTTAAAGCTTCAATACGAAGCCAATATTTCAGACGTTTCAATCATCATTGGTGATGGGACAACACAATCAAAACCAGAACGAGTTAATTTCACCAGTTCAAACGGAGAAATAAAATTCAACTACGTATTCAAGAGAGAAGGCGAATACCCTTTTAAGATTTTAGCAAACGGTATTATGTTGTTAACCTACAAAATTGAATCTGAAGAAGATTAATTTACTTAGACAGCAAATTAGCAAACAATCTATACGCTCCAGTTACACCCGCTGGAAGTTGTCTAAAAAAAGCCAAGCCCGTATAAATAAATTTACCTTTTCCGAAGTTCGCTATTGCCAAACTTCCATCATTTTCTTTTTCCCCTGGATCTTTCATAGCCAACGGTTTGATATAATTGCTGTCTGCATCAGTTACATGATATATGCTTCGCTCTTGCACCCAACCTTCAAAATCACTTGTTGTTATTTTATTGGGATAATTAAATATTTTAAGTTCGGGATTTAAAATATGTACAGTTGCATTTTCATCTGTAATTCTGTTTCGAGAAACAGTTATAGGGAAAGGTGCAATCTTAGCTTTGATTGGACCAATTTGATTGCTTGTATTGTACTGCACCAACATTACCCCTCCTTCTTTTACATAATTCATCAATACATCGTAAACCTCATTCATCCATTCATTGGTATTGTATGCACGCACACCTGTTACAATCGCATCAAAATTTTTTAATTTATTAGAAACAATATCTTCTTTTTTTAAAACCGTAACTGTGTATCCCATATGAGTCAACGCTTCTGCCACTTTATCTCCCGCCCCTTCGATATAACCGATTTTTTTTCCGGCAATTTTATAATCTATGCTTTTACATTCTACAACAGCAGGTTTAAAATAAATGATGTTTGGAATATGATCGTACTTGATTTCTCTAGCATATGTTTCATATGCGCTTGATCCTTCATAAGCAACAAACTGCGTGCTTGAATCAGAAATTTCTACCTTCATTACTTTCTTTTCATCTTTTACCAACGAAAGTTTTGTTCCAAAAAGTAAGTTTCGGTTATTCGCTTTCAATGAATCAATAACGATATTCCTGTTGGCAATTATGGTAATGTTTACAAATGTTTTTCCATTGTTAGACTTTATTAAAATTGATTTTTCTGGCTTAATGTATAACCCTGGAATCACAACTGCTGGCTGATAAATCTCTCCTTTAATGGGATCTGTGTATTTATACATTATTGGCTTTTCATAAAAGAAACGACTCCCTGAAATGTTTACATCAAATGTGTTTATAATGCCTTTATCTTCGGGATTTTGCAATTCAAATAGAGAAGAGAGTGCATAACTGCCTTTGTTCATTTTATTTTTCAACCAATATGGCTGAGATAGCATTTGATTATTTTCAACCAAAAAACTATCTTTTAAACTTATAGTTTGATTGGTTGGTTTCTCATCCAAAAACAAATCTTTTCCATTTGTAAACGTTCTGATTCTCTCTATTGGAATGCCTGATCGATTAATAAATGAATACGTCAATTTTGTCGTATCTCCTGCTACAATTTTCGGTTGTGATGCTATGGCTTCCATATACAATCCGCTACAAGATTCAATAAGGTTGCGGATTTCATTCATTTTTAAAAATTTATAGCTAGTCAACAACGAATTGTCATTTGCATAGCATTTCAACAAACCGTTGAACAATTCAATTAATAATTTTGTTGAATTTTCGGGATGTTCGAGGTTATAATTTTGAATTAAAGAATCAATTTTTTGTTGGAAATATGCATAATTAAATGAAGCTTCTGAATCTTTTCCATCCAATTCAAAAAGATCTTTTACCAAATGAACCTTTTCATTTTCAAAACGGCTCCATGTTGTATTTATACCTTCAAATAAATCATTTTTAAAAGGTTCTCCTTTGATGGTTTTAAAATACTCGATGCTTTTACCTCTTTGCGCTGGCACACCAAATCCTTGACTTTTATGTTGACTTCTACTCAGTGCAGCCATTTCACCGTAACTCTTACCTAATAAAGTGTTGTATCCTCCAACATCTAATTTAAATTGATCTTCTTTTTGCGTATTGGTTGAACCAAAATTAAACGTGTTCCATAAAAGTCTTTTGGTTTGCCATGTATAAACTCCCGATAAAAAATGTTCTGGAAATTTTGTAGAATCCGCAGCTGCTTCAAAAGCTTCTTCCGCTAGTATTGCGGAGGCGGTATGGTGTCCATGACCGCCTTCACCAGTTGTTGGAAACCTACAAATAATTACGTCGGGTTTGAACGTTCTTATTATAAATACTACATCGCTTAATATTTTATCGTGGCCCCAAATGCTTAATGCCTCTTCTGGATTTTTACTATAACCAAAGTCGTAAGCACTTGTGAAAAATTGTTTTGCGCCATCCACATTTCTTGCTGCCAACAACTCTTGTGTTCTAATCAAACCCAGATCTACGCCTTGTTCATCTCCAATTAAATTTTGTCCACCATCGCCTCTTGTTAAACTCAAATAGCCGGTTCTGTATTTTTTTTCATTGGCTAAATAAGCGAGAAGGCGCGTGTTTTCATCATCTGGATGTGCCGCAATGTATAAAACCGAGCCTACGACATTCAGCTTTTGGATCTGCGAAAATATCTCTGAAGATGTAAATGTTTTGGGTGTTTGTGCGAAAATCTGTCCAACATAAATGAATGCTGAAAACAGCAAGATTATTTTTTTCAAAAACATATTTTTAAAGAAAAGGAAATTATTTACTTCAAATTGGCAATATTAATCTACCAAAAACACAGCGTTGGCAAACATCATTTTTCCATTTTGCCAAAACGATCTAAAAATCAAATCATCTGCAAAATATACCACCGTGCCTCTCCCAAATGATTGAACACCAAATACAGTTCCATCTTTTATATTGTCTTTCATATTACTACCAACATACCCTGACACAAGACCTTCTTTTTTTATTACGCCTACATTCCATCCATCTTTTAAAAACTCGTAAACCACGCTATTCATTTTTAAAGAAAAATAATTGCTACTATAACCAAATGCCAAAGGGTGACTATCATCTAGTTGAACTTTATAAATTGCTCCGGGTGTGTTGAAACTAACGTTATCTCTTTCACGTTGTTCATACCTTTTCAAGTCGCTGTAATTGCTTTCTTTATTTTCAGTAGACTCGGGCTCTTTTTTCATTTTTATGCCCCATTCACCTGTTGCCATTTGTTTCACCGCTTCTTCTAATGCAATTATTTTTCCACCATCACGAACCCAGTTTTTCAAACTGCTTTCTTTGTCTGATAGTAATTTATAAGATCCATCAACGAATATTAACACATCAACGTCTCCATGTTTTAAGTTTGAGATTTCGCTTGAGTTAATTAATGTCAATGTATAATTCAACTCTTTATCAAATAAATGCCAAACCTCTCCTACTGCTGTTGCAGATGTATTTTCGCCAACAACAATGGCTACATTTTTTTTCTTGATGAGGTGGATTTTTTCTGAGCCAAAATCAAAACCGGCTTCCATAAAGCCAGTAGGAACAGGCGTTACATCCGCATTGAAGTTTTTCACTAGCTCAAGCATAGCGTTTATTTTTTCTTCATTACCATGTTTTAAAACAATCAACGTTCCTCGATCGAAATTTTTACCTGCTATGGTAAATGCAGATTCTGCATACCTAACTTTTGTACCAATATTTAGTAATGCAGACAATAATTTTGAGTCGTTGAAGGATTTATAACCCAACAAGTATGCATAACTGTTGTTTGAAGGATTTACCAATGTTGCATTTGATTGAATCGTATTGTTAACTACAATTTTCTCTTTAACCGCATAGGCGTCTAAACCATAAACATAAGGCAATGACCAAGCGGTAATATCATAAGTTACCGAATCGGCTAATTTTGAATTGGGTTCAAAAAGCACATTCACCAAAGATCCTTTAGGCTGATAAGTACTTATAACCAAATCGGTAGCCGAGGTTTTATAGCTTTTTTCTTTAGAATCGATATAATTAAAGCCTTTTATTGAAGTGCCTTCTTTTGCATAACCATACTTGATTTGATTTTTATCCAATAAGCTTTTTAGCTCATTTAATTTATGTTTATTGCTTCCGCTGATGAGATAACTTTTATAGATCCCGCTTCCATTAATAGTTTGATCCTCAAAATATTTTTTAAACGAACTATTTATTTTTTCTGCATTTTGAGCAGCGATTTCTATTGTGCTTATGCTTGTGGTGAAATGATGTGCAATTCTGTCGTAGAGTGTAAGTGTATCTTCATTCGTTACAACAGCCAATCCACTTTGTTTATGCCCGGCCTGCTCGTAAGTCATACCAACTGATCCGTTAAAAGTTGGGTATGTATCTCCATAAGATGGGTAAAACAAATCAAATATTTCTCTGGTAAAATAGAGCCAGCCATTTTGGTCAAAATACTTTGCGTGATTTTTTCCAATTTCGTTTTGAAAGCTGCGTTGAAAAGGGGTTATAGCCTCGTGAAATGGTTCAGCAGCTGGCGCAAAATAGTAAGGATTATTGATGTATTGCTCATGGAAATCACAATGTATGGTTGGCATCCATTCGTTATAAATCTTAATGCGCTGTTGGGTTTCAACTTGCGTTTGCCAAGCCCAATCACGGTTTAAATCAAAATAGTAATGGTTAAATCTTCCTGAAGGCCAAGGTTCATCATGCTCTCTAGCCAGTAATTTAGGTTGTGGATTTGCGCCCAATTGTCCGTTAAACCAATTTACATAACGATCGCGTCCATCTGGATTCAAACATGGATCAATAATTACAACCGTATTTTTTAACCAATTGTTGATGTTGACATTTTTACCGGCAACCAATTCAAAAGCTACTTTCATGGCAGTTTCTGTAGAACTGGCTTCGTTTCCATGCACATTATAACTCAACCAAACGATAGTTGGCATATTCAAAACAGCTGGCTTATCCAATAAATCGCCAGAAAGACGCATGCTGTTTTTACGAATTTCTTCAATGTTTTTTATGTTTTCGGGTGTTGAAATAATGGCATAAATGAGTGATTTACGTTCATTGGTTTCGCCATATTTTTTTACGATTATTTTATCACTTGCTTCAATTGCCAATGAATTGAAATAGTTAACTACTTTATAATGCTCGGTATAATAAGAACCCAATTTGTATCCCAAAAAGGAATCTGGACTTTTAATGCTTTGTGCATTCAAAAAATAACTACTGATTACGAAGCAAAGGGTGAAAATAAAACGCATGAATGAAAATTTTGAATTTTGTGACAGCTATAGTTTAAAAATATAAAGGCTAAAAGTATGAAATAGCTACAATAAAATTTCCAATACAAAGCGATTATT
Source organism: Chitinophagaceae bacterium (assembly GCA_027489035.1). GTDB lineage: Bacteria > Bacteroidota > Bacteroidia > Chitinophagales > Chitinophagaceae > Ferruginibacter. The sequence continues at coordinate 114,910 of JAIYAN010000015.1, read as the reverse complement.
GTAAAAGATGGGATTAAATATGACCAAAAACAAACTATGCTATCACATAAAATATTGTAAAAAAAAGTTGAATTTGATTTAAATTGAGTTCATCTTAGAATTTGATTGGTTAATTTTACAAATAACCCATAAAAGCTGAAACAATTTTTTAAAATATTGTCCCGCATTATCATCGTACTCCTATTTTTAATATTTAGTTTGTACGGGCTGCTTCATGTACCTTCTGTTCAAACTTGGCTGGTAAAAAAGGTAACAACTAACTTATCAAATAAATTACACACTAAAGTTTCGATTGAATCTGTTGATTTTACTTTTTTTTATAAACTACAGTTTAAAAAACTGCTGATAGAAGATCGTTCAAAAGACACCTTATTGTATGCGGGTTCTGCAATGGTAAATGTAAACGATTGGTTTTTTACCAAAAACAACATTACATTAAAAGACATTCAATTGAATGATGCTAAAATTCATGTGCAAAGGCATTCAAAAGAATGGAATTATCAATTCATTTTAGATTATTTTTCAGAGCCCAAAAAAGACAAGCGTAAGTCTAATTTGGTTTTAGATCTAAAAAAATTAAGGATAAAAAATCTAAGTTTCATTTCGTCTGATTATTGGATAGGAGAAGATATGAATGCTTCTATACAAGATTTGAGTGTTAATATTAAAGAAACGAATTTCAATAAAAATGAGTTTAAAATAGATCAAATCAATCTCGTAAAACCCGTCTTTTCGTTATATAATTATGATGGTTCGAGAACTTTAGCAGAGAAACAAAAATTAGCTGCTGCAACAAAAACAAAACCAGCAGAAAAAAGCACACTACTGGTTTCCATCAAAAAAATAAACATTACCGATGGCGCTTTTTTGAATGATGAATTCACAACAAGAAAAAAATACACGGATCGATTTGATGAATTACATTTTAAGTTTGACAAAATAAATGGAACCATTGAAGATGCCGTTTATAGCAACAATGAACTTATTGCAAAAGTAAATATAGGCACCAAAGAAAGTTGTGGTTTTAACGTAAAAAAACTCGAGGCAAATGTAAAAATGAATGGCGATGTAATGGAGTTTAAAAATCTAGACATCATTACCAACAAAAGCCGAATTGGCAATTACTATGCCATGCACTATTCAGATTTCAATGAGGACATGAAAAATTTCATCACCAATGTCAAATTACAAGGTGATTTAAAAGAGTCAAATGTGCATACGGATGATATTGCTTTTTTTGCTCCGGAACTTAAGGATTGGCATAGATTGGTTAAAATAGATGGTTTGGTAAATGGTACAATAGATAGACTCAAAATAAAAAACGCCTATTTGAAATCGAATCAAACCATTATAAAAGGCGATTTAGATTTGAAAAACATCCCAGATATAGACAATCTATATTTGGTATTTAACTCTACAGGTTCAACAACAAATTTTTATGAGTTAACGCAATTTATTCCATCAATTTCAAAAATAAAAGAACCTCAATTATTTCGTTTGGGGAATATCTATTTTAAAGGTCAATTTACGGGTTTTGTACATAATTTTGTTGCAGATGGAATTATCAATACGGATTTAGGCAATATTCAAAGTAATATTAAATTTGTTTTACCAGAAAAAGGAATTCCAACATATAGTGGGAACTTAAAAACTACAAGATTCAATTTGGGTGAGTTTATTAACAACAAACTATTTGGTAGAATTTCTTTGGATGGAAATATTGAAGGGTCGGGCTTCGCACTAAACAATATCAAAAATAGCTTTAAGGGCATACTTCCTCAATTTGAATTTAATGGATACAACTATCAAAATATTAGAACAAATGGTAGTTTTAAAAACAACAAATTCACAGGAAGTGTAAGCATATTGGATTCCAACTTAATCATTAATAATCTTGCTGGTGAAATTGGCTTTTATCCAGATAAAATTGGTTTCAATTTACAAGCTGATGTAGAAAAAGCAAATTTGAAAAACTTAAAAATTTCTAAACAAAATTTATCTTTTGGCGGAAAATTTAATTTGAATTTTAGTGGAAGTAATATTGATGATTTTTTGGGACAAGCCGAAATATTTGATGCAAATTTGAGTAACGACAACAATAAATTATCTTTTGAAAAGCTAATGCTAAGTTCTTCGTTAGAAGGAAACACCAAAACACTTTCTTTAGTTTCTAATGAAATAAATGCATCTATAATTGGCAAATTTAAAATAATGGAATTGCCCGATGCCTTCAAATTGTTTTTACATAAATATTATCCAAGCTATATTAGCGAACCTAAAAAATTTGTAAGCAATCAGGAATTTGATTTTGACATCCAAACCAATAACATTCAAGATTATTTGAGTCTAATCAATAAAAATTTATCCGGCGGTAATGATGCAAACATCAAAGGGAACTTAAATCTGAGCAAAAATGAATTGAATGTTCAAGCCGATATTCCTGATTTTGGATATGAGGAAAAGCATTTTAATAATATACTAATTGATGGAAAAGGGAATTTAAAAAACCTATCTGCAAAAATTGATGTTGAAAAAATAATACTTTCAGACAGCTTAACATTTCCAAATAGTGAGCTATCATTTGTTTCTAAAAACGATAGCTCCGAAATTGCTTTAAAAACAAGCACAAGCGGATCTATGAATGAAGCTGATTTGCATGCATTGGTAACAACTTATTCGGATGGGGCTTCAATGCAATTTTATCCATCTACATTTGTCATCAACGAAAAAAAATGGCAACTCAAAGAAAACGGAGAAATTACGTTGAGGCGAAATGTGGTTAGTGCCAGCGAAATCAGTTTAACACATGATAAGGAAAGCATTTCCATTTCAACAAGTTTGGATGAAATCAATAATCATTCCAATATAAAAGCAGAATTGAATGACATTAAGTTGGAAGATTTTATTCCATTGCTTTTTACCGATCCCGAACTAAAAGGAAAACTATCCGGAACAGTTAATGTAAACGATCCATTTGGAAAAATGAATGTTGATTTCATGGGCAAGGTGGATAGCTTAATGATTGAAAAGAAATTGGTTGGAAACATCTTCATGAATGGTATTTCAAATGCGCAAACAGGGTTGGTTGAATACAGAGCGAAAAGTAACGATACAACAAACATTTTTGATATAGATGGGCAATACAATTACAAAGACAGCAGCGATAAGCAATTGATGACCTCTATAAAAGGGAAGAAAATAAATTTATCGTTATTGGAGCCTTATTTGAGTGATGTTTTTTCTCAATTGGAAGGAGACGCTACAACAGACCTTGTAATTTCTGGCGGACCGAATAATAGAACAATTGTTGGAAATGCAATGATAAATAACGGCATCCTAAAATCCGAATTTACACAAGTACGTTATTTCATAAATCATCAGCCCATTATTTTTAAAGCAAATGAAATAGATTTTAATTTAATCAACATTAGCGATTCTTTAAAAAACACCGCAACCTTAAACGGCAAAATATCACACCAGTTTTTTGATGATTTTGAATTCAAGAATTTGACAGTGGAGTCAGATAAATTATCGTTATTAAATACAAAAAAGCAAGACAATGCACAATTTTATGGCAACATCATAGGCAATGTAAAATTTAATTTGAATGGCAAATTGAATAATTTAAAAATGAACATTTCGGGTGAGCCAATGAGTGTTGATACAAGCCATGTATATATTTCTACTTCAGATCAATTGGAGGCCAGCACGGTCAACTATATTGATTTTGTAAAGTTTGGTAAAGAAATAAAAGAGAAGCCAAATACGGATAATACCAATATACTTATCTCGCTAAACATAAAAGCAAATCCTGCTTGCAAGGTAGATGTAATTTTAGATGAGGAAACAGGTGATGTCATAAAAGGTCAAGGCAATGGAAACTTCGCGATTAGTTTTGGCAATGTGGAGCCGTTAAAAATCAGGGGGAATTATGCGCTTACAAAAGGAGAATACACTTTTAATTTCCAAACATTTCTCACCTACCCTTTTACCCTAAATCGTGGAAATATTTCTTGGAACGGAGATCCTTACCAAGCATTGATTGACATCGATGCAAACTATGATGCTCAAAATGTCGATTTAAGTGTATTGGCATCAAACAACGGTTTTGTACAAAAAACGAATATAAAAATCATAGCCCATTTATCTGGTGTTTTGCAAAAACCAACAGTAAAATTTGATTTTGAACTGCCCGAAAATAGTGAAGCAAGAAGAAACGACATTATTGTAAAGCGACTTGCGGAGTTTAAAAATGATGAAAATGAAATGAATAAACAAGTGGCGAGTTTGCTGTTGTTCAATACTTTCATCTTTGGCAATCAAAACTTTTTAACGCAAGGAAATGCAAGTACGTTAATTACCAACACCATTGGCGGTATGGTATCAAGTTTGTTAACCACATTCTTTAATAAAGAGCTTGAAAAAGCAACAAAAGGGATATTATCAACGTACATAGACATCAACCCAACATTGGATTTACAAAAAAGCGCATCAACACTACAAGCCAATATTCGTGCGGGTTTAAAGATATTATTGAATAAAAGACTAGTAATGTTGGTGGGTGGAAATTTAGATTATAACAACCCTACGTATACACAGCAATTGGAGAGAAAAGGTTTATTAACACCAGATATTACGATAGAATGGGCAATTAATAAAGATGGCTCTCTTCGAGTAGTTGGCTTCAACAGAAGTAGTATAGATTTTACATTAAACCAACGAAACCGTTCGGGTTTGCAGCTTTCGTATAGAAAAGACATGAACAAAATAACAGACATTTTCAAAAGTAGAAAACGTATTGCTGCGGAAGATTCGTTAGAGCTTTCTCCGAAATAAAATGTTTGAAAATAATTAAATCAAACGGAAAATAAAGCTTCTAGAAACTCTGTATATTGAATTGTAAAATTAATATTACATAGTGCCAAAATATGACGTTTAAATTTCAAGGAAAATAAAAAAGCCTTGGAAGACTGAACTTCAAGGCTTTTGATGAAATCTGATTTGGTGGCAGGCTTTATTATTCAATGTCAAATATTTCTCTCGTTTTATTAAGTATCCATTGGTAACGTTCTGCTATTGTTTCGCTTGTCCAATTGTTATATTTATTTATCACATCTTTAGTTATTTCAAATGAAGTTTTGCCGTCAAATCCTTTACCGCTATTTCCATTATAAATTTCAGTTTTATCAGAATAGTTACGGTTGCTTGCCAGTATGTTTTTAGTGCCTGACAGCAATGTTAAGTTACCTAAACTATTGAGTAACGGTTTTGCTGTTTCTTCACTGAAGTTGTCAGACCAATTTAAATCTTTCCTGTTCCATTCTTTTGGTAATATATGTTCGGTGTGTAAATCACTTGAAATGGGTACAAACTCCTTCACATCATGTTCGTAATATTCTAATGAAAGGAGTAGAGGCTTGTGCCATTTCAGCCAATAAGCATTTTCATTATTTAAAAAGTCAATGTAATTGTCGTATTTGCTTAAATTTTCAATGACCAAGTCCTTTATCTCGCTTACACTTGCTTTAGATTTTACCTTTTTAAGTATGTTAAAAGACGTTTGCTTGATTCTATTGGAAGTGCCATTCGAAATCCAACTTTGGTAATAGTATTTTGAAATAAGATTTTTAATTTCCGAATAATCGGGGTGCTCTATTTGTTTTGCTGTCGCTAAAATAGATTTCCAATATATTGTTTGAGGCAAGTATTTTAACATTGAAATATCCTTGTCCTTACTGCTTGAATTTATCTCCAGAATATTATTGGCAAACTTTTCAATGTCCAGAATGATTGTTTGTGGGACTTTGCTTTTAAATTGTTCTTTTAATTCTTCTTGTAATGATCTCTTTGGATTTTCATTTTTTAAATAGTATAGATATAGATTGAATAAAGTCATAAGGCTCTCGTTTGAAAGTTTGCATGTATTTTCAATGCGTTTCCAAACTTCTACAAAACTATTTCTTTGAATTTCATTACTAATGTTTTGTAACAAATACGCTTTTATTATGTCAGCCGGGGTTAAATCTAGTCCCCTGTCATTAAGTACTGTAAATAATTTTATAGCGAACCCTTCATTAAAACAAACAATACGAATCATTGTAGTTTTATTAAAAAGATAGTCTATGAATTCTCCAAAATCGGGTATAAAATCTTCTTCTTCTTTTTGCTGTGCCTTTAAAATTAATTCTTTGAAATAAAAGGCTGTTTGTAAAAAACGATTCTCAGCTAATTCTTTTTTTGAAGCATTGAAATTAATTCCTTTTATTATTGTTTCTTCAAACAGTGCCTGGTTATTTAAATGTGTAGTGAGTTTTAGTCGTTCCTTGCTTTCCACCAAATCCCTTATGCTATTATTGATAATTTTTTTTTGATTTAAATCAATATTCAAGTCTCTAAGTGTGCAAAACAGAATAGTCAGTGTCGTCAGTCGTTGTTGTCCATCAACTACCTCATAACTATCGCTCTTCTTGACAACAACTACTGAGCCTAAAAAATAATTGGAGTCAATAGTTTCATCTTCTTTATTGTTTTTATGGGCTTCTAAAATGTCATACCAAAGTTGTACAATACGTTCTTTGTCCCATGAATAGGGACGTTGGTAAATTGGCATTTGATAAAACGCATCTATATCTCCAAAAATTTGCTTAATACTTTTACTCTCTGGTTTAAATATTTCTTCTATGTTATTCATTTTAGAATGTTTATTTTTTTTATTTTTTGGTCTTCTCTATTTGATTTAAAAAGGCTTGTCGTATTTGATTTTCATCTTGAATGAATGTTGTCGCATAATTTCTCAAAATCTCTTTATCTAAATTCATTTTTAATATTTCTTTTCTATCAAAGTTTTCGAATTTTTGACCTTTTTTAAACGGATCTGGGTAGAAATATGCTGTGTAATTGGAATTATCATTGATACGATTATCTAATTCCTTAAATAATTTGTTATATTTTTTAACAGTTTCAGAATTGCTAATATCTTCATCTCCTTTTAAAGTTTTATATCCGATATAAAACCCCTTTATATCTTCTAGAAAGTATGTTTTGAGAATAATATCTTCATTAGAATTAATTGTGTCATATGATGGATACGTTGGACTGACTAATTTTATAAATTCTTTTTTTGTTTCTTTAATGATATCTTGAAGCTCCTGAAAGCAGATTTCTATTGAATTTATATACTCAGGATTTTGTACAATTAAATCTTTGATGTCATTTTTCATTTTATTATCTGTTATTTGATTAGTAATTATTTTTAAAACATTAATATATTGAGTGATTGTTTCTCTAATTATAGGAAGCGAAACTGCCTTCATTCTACATTCTTCTAGCCAAGAGATTATATCATAGCTATATGATATAATCTTATATTTCTCTGGAGATAAACCATTTGTGCTAATTTCACTTGGGTTGCTTCCATCTTTATTTAGGTAAAATAAATAAGCATTAGGATCGGATTTATAATATCTAAGCAGTTGATTCTTTTGATCCGTGGCATTAATTTTATTTTCAATGAATATTTGTTTATTATTTTCGTCTTTTATAACAATATCAATTCTACCGCCCTCGGTATAGTCAGTGTTTATATTACCGATACGAATCTCACAATCTGCAGATGCTGATTCACTGTCAAAATCAAGAATTTTTTGATGTTCTAAAAATATTTTTAAGAATAAATCTCCTTGACCATGTGTTCCTTTAGGGTTAAGAAACTCTTTTAAAATTTTTGAATGAAGTTTATTTTCAGAAGACTCAAGGTTTAATGTTTTAAAAATATTAAAATCATCTCCGGTTATTCTGGAAATTTCTTTATAATGATTAGCGATTTGATCTACTTGAGTAAATAGTTGTTTTATTTCATTGATTGTCATAATTACGTTAATTTAATCTTTTAAATTTGATTTAGTTTCTTTTGTAAAAAAATCAGTTTCAATCTGACACATTTCTTTTTCAACCTATTTTTGTTTAAAAACTTTTACTTATTTCCGAAAACAATCATCACTATGCTTAATATTGTTTGTACGCATCAAATAATATGGTTTTCATTTCATCAACCAGCGATTTTGGTTGAAGCACTTTAATCCTATTGCCATGTGATAAAAGCTCCATGATGAAATCCTCGGTAATGAAAAGTTTTAATTTAATTTGAAACTGCTTGCCATCATCAAGTAAAATTTGCTGTGAAGAATGCAGTGGTAATGATTTGATATATTTTCCTTGTGTAGGCTCAAATGATAAAATAACTTCTTCCGGTTGGCCATCCATTGGTTGAATAATGCCATAACAATGTTGGTAGTTGAGTGCAATATTATGTTCATTGTTTACCTTAAACTTCTGATCGGTAATTTCTAAGTCCGATAATCTGTCAAGTGCAAAGCTTTTTATTTTATGATCTTTTTCATCCATAGCAAGTAAATACCAGCGATTTTTAAATTCCTTCAAGGCTATTGGAGATGTATGCCTAATCGTTATTTCATTTTCCCAGAACTTTTCGTATTGAAACTTGATTTTTAGTTTGTTTTTTATGGCATGGAGTAATCCATATAAATTCTCTGCTCCTGAACCATTTTTCTTTTCAACAAAAACCAATGGCTGCAAATCATGTGTGATATTTAATGAATTGAATAAATCAAATGCTTCCAGCAAATTGGAGAAGCTTGCAGATTCAGATTCATTTTCTGAAATAAAATACCCTTTTATTTTTTTTGAAAATTCTATATCAAATCCAAAGATGCTTCTGATCTCTTTGATATCTCGTTGAAATGTTCTTTTTGAAAACCCAACAGCAATAGACTCATCTTTCAATTGCATGAAATCAAACTCATGCTCTAAATATCTTTCAATCTCTTCATAGGTTGAATAAGGCTTCTGTTTGAGCTTTTTTAAGATGAGTAAATAACGATAAATGAATCCTTTTTTTGACATTTTCTCTTATTAAATTTTAAGACAAGCTTTAGTCCATTTGAAGCATGTTTGAAAATCATTTTCTTTCAAATATAGCACTTAACTGCCTATAGATTAAGATATTGTTTTATGTTATAAAGTGCAAATCTACTGTTGTGAAATGCCATACTGTGTCGCTTGAATAAAAAGTAAAAAATAATTTCTTACGCGACATAGTTTGGCTTAGTAAAGAGATAATTTTGAATCAGATTTAAAATTTGAGTATGAAAAAATCAATAGAAAACATTACAGCACTAACGCTATTAGATACAATTCTTGATTTTATAGCATTAACTCCTGAATTAGATGATTGGGGATTTGAACAACAAAAAGAAAATCCGCCAAGGTTTATACGACTTCAACAGATAGATGTTTTATCAAAACTGCTAATCCCTGAATTTCCTGATGAGTACACAATAAAAAAGAAAATACTGTCTATTTATCAAGGAGAGTTTATCAAGTGTAGAGCCAAAGAACGATACCAAATTGTTTTTGATGAAATGGATGAAATTTTAGGGTTGCATAAGATAAAGAAGCATGAAGATTTTGAATGGAATATTTTTTACTTAAAACATAATTATTGCGAAGCATTCGAATTCAAAAAACACATCAGACAAATAAAAAAATATAATAAAGCTATCTTAGAAATAGGGTATGCTTATGCTCCTGCTAATTTATTGATTGAATCAATCGCCTCAACCATTGATACAGAACCTGCAGATATTTTTATTATATCAATTATCGATCCATTAAAGCAAACATTTTTAAAAACTGATTTAGTTAAAAATCATGGATATCCTGATGCAGATATTACAGCTATAGATAAGGAATGGGTTTAAAATTAAGCATACAGGGAATCAGAAAACTGCATATTGAAAGATTAGGCAATTTAATATTAAAAATATGGGATTATTTATCGCAACTGTTAAGTCAAATAGATGGACAAATGGTGTGAAACTTGAAAAAGGAATGAGTGTTGAATTTTCTTCAAATTATTCAGATAAAACAATGCTAGAAATAACCTCTAATCCGGCTTCCAATATTCGTGTACTTGCGAATAGTTGTATTACTTATCATACAAGAAAACTATTAAAATACAATGGATTCAAATGGCGGCAAAAGTCATGATTGACATTGATCAGTAAGTATGAAATGTTACATTCAAAACTATCATTTATCTTAACGAAGAATTTGAAGGATATAAATTAAATATCAATCAATAATTGAATAAAGTGAAGTTTTGGCTAGTGGAAGCGATTTTGTGATTAAAAAATATCAACCTATAAAAAGAATACATAAAAGCATTTTTTATATCCCTTTCAAAATATCGTGCCCCAATTTATCTCTTTTTGTAAATAGATATTTCTCGTTGTGTTCATTGGGTTCAATTTCAATGGATACAGAAGAAACGACTTCAAGACCATAACCTAAAATTCCAGCACGTTTTTTTGGGTTGTTGGTCATTAAAATCATTTTAGACACATTTAATGCCCTTAATATTTGTGCGCCAATTCCATAATCACGTTCATCCATTCCAAAGCCTAGTTTTATGTTTGCCTCAACCGTATCTAAACCTTCTTCTTGTAGTTTATAAGCCTTTAATTTATTCACCAATCCGATGCCACGACCTTCTTGATTCATATAAAGTACTAACCCTTTGCCTTCTTTTTCAATCATCTTCATCGCGTGGTGCAATTGATCGCCACAATCGCAGCGTAATGAGCCCAAAATATCGCCGGTCATGCAACTGCTATGCACACGCACCAAAACGGGTTCATCTTTTTCCCAATTGCCTTTTTTGATGGCCAAATGTGTTTCGCCGGTATTTATTTGTGTAAATGCAATCAAGTCGAAATCGCCAAAAATGGTGGGCATTTTTACTTCTACTTCTTTTCTAATAAGCGTTTCAGTTTCTAAACGGTAAGCAATCAAATCTTTTATAGAAATGATTTTCATATCAAATTTCTCTGCAATCAATTTTAATTCAGGCAAACGTGCCATGCTGCCATCTTCGTTCATAATTTCAACCAAAACACCTGCTGGTTCAAATCCCGCCAATTGAGCCAGGTCGATTGTAGCTTCGGTATGTCCTGCCCTTCTGAGTACGCCGCCTTTTTTAGCCCTTAATGGAAAAATATGGCCTGGTCTTCCCAAATCTTCAGGCTTTGTGTCTTTATTAATAAGTGCTTGGATGGTTTTAGCCCTATCATGTGCCGAAATACCTGTAGTACAACCATCTCCAATTAAATCTACACTTACCATAAATGCCGTTTCGTGTAAAGAGGTATTATCCGGAACCATGGGTTGTAAATTAAGTTCAACACAACGATCTTCGGTAATTGATGCACAAATCAATCCTCTACCGTGCGTGCTCATAAAATTTATTATCTCTGGCGTTACGTTGTGGGCCGCTGTTATAAAATCACCTTCATTTTCACGGTCTTCATCATCTACAACGATAACCATTTTACCATTTCTAATATCTTCAATAGCAGATTCTATAGTATTTAACATCTTTTAAAAATTATTTGTAAAGGTAAGGAAGATTGGGGAGGTTTGAGAGGTTTGAGAAGTTTGGGAGGTTTGAGAGGTTTGAGAGGTTTGTGAGGTTTGAGAGGTTTGAGAGGTTTGAGAGGTTTGAGAGGTTGTAGGGGTTGAAGATATTCAACCAAAAAGGTTCAATGTGTTCAAAAGGTTGAAAGTAGTTTCCAATTATTCGCTAATTAATAAAAAATCTTCGTGTCTTTGCGTCTTCGTGCCTTCGTGCCTTCGTGTTTCAAAACCTTCGTGTCTTCGCTCCCATTCGCGACACAAAAAAATAACATCTACATATTTCATGTTAAAATATCTTTACAAAAAAATAATGAAATCTCTATTTACCATATTCCTCTCTATATTTTTCTCTTCCTCATTCGCACAAAACAATATCATAAAAGGCAAAATCATCGATAGCATTTCTCAAAAACCTTTTTCAGGCGCTTCCATTTATTTAAAACAAAAAAATAATGATTTGGTAAAATCTGTTATTACTAATAATAAAGGTGATTTTTTTCTGGAAACGATGGGTACACAATCGCTACTTTTAGAAATCAGCGCTGCGGGTTATCAAACTTTACAATTACCTGTTGCTTTTTCAAATCAAATATTTGATGCTGGAATTATATTGATGAAACCTAATCTTGTTTCACTTTCAGATATTGTTATTGAAGGCAAAAAAGCACCCAATTATTTTAAACTAGATAGACAAGTTTTTAATGCAAATCAATTTACAAATGCAACAAACGGCACAGCAGCTGACATCATCAAAAATTTACCTTCTGTTTCTGTTAATGGTTTGGGCGAGATTTCATTGCGTGGCTCTACAAGTTTTTTAGTGTTAATTAATGGAAAACCAACCCAAGGCGATGTAGTTTTTATTTTAGGACAATTGCCAGCTGCTTCTATTGAAAATATCGAAATCATTAGTAATCCGGGCGCTTCTTTTGATGCAGATGGGAAATCGGGCATCATAAACATTGTTACAAAATCCAACATACAAAACGGTTGGATGATTCAAACCAGTGGAATGATTGGCGCACCACCTATCAACGATTTTGAAAATAAACGCAATCCAAATCGCTACAATGTAGATTTTAATGCAGGTTACCGTAAAAATAAATTAGATTTCAACATAGGAATCAATTATCTCAGAAACGATAATGCAGGCTTTAGAGAAGGCGATGTATTTACAATTACCAACAATATAAAAACCAGTTTTCCCAGTAATGGCGAACGCAGTTTTAAAAAATATAATTATGGTTTTCGAATGGGATTAAACTACCAATTCAATAAAAATACGAACATAACTACTGGATTTTATTCAGGAAAAAAGTACCAAAGCCGCGTTGCCAATTTACAATATGAATTAACCAGAGAAAACCTTTTAACGCTTGATCGAAACAATCTATCTTATTGGAATGAAAACGATCAACAAAAAAAAGGGAAATTTACATTGACGAATATTGACCTGAATCATGAATTTTCGAATCATTCTAAATTAACAATTTCTGCATTGTACGAAAACGCTAATTTGTATGGCAATACCAACAACAACAATTTAAAAAGCTTCAATTCTGCTGACACTTTACAATACACCATTAACCCATATTCAAACCCATTAAATGCCATTAGAATCAAATCTGATTTCACAAAAAAAATCAACAATGGAAGCTTCCAAATGGGATATCAATATCGTTATGATATTCAAGATGGGAACTTTTTATACAAAACAAACATTTTAGGTACTAGTGAATTTAAAATAGACAGTTTGTTTTCGAGTGGTGTAAAAGCCATTAATCATATACATGCTGGTTATGTACAATACTCAGGTTTATTTAAAAAATTCAATTACAACGCTGGTTTGAGGATGGAAGTAACCAACAGAAACCTTTACTTTTCAACATTAAATAAAACCACCCAAATTCAACTCTACAATTTTTTTCCAGCCTTACAAATAAGTTATAAAGCGTTTGAAAAAACGAATTTGAAAATCGGATATAATCGAAGAATAAAACGCACCAACAATTACGAATTAAATCCATTTCCTGAACGTGAGCATGCTGAAACATTGGAACAAGGCGACCCAAACTTACTTCCCGAACTAATTGGCAATTACGAAGCAGGAATTGAACGTAGTTTTAAAAAAGGAAGTTTATTTGCTACAATTTATTACCAAACCACCCAAAACCCAATACAAAGGGTAAACAAAGTTTTTAATGATAGTATTCTTGTTCGTGCATTCACCAATGCAGGCAAAGCGGTACAACTCGGATTAGAAGCCAATTTAAACATCAAGGTCAACCCAATTTGGTCATTCGTATTTGGTGGCAATGTGTATCAATATCGCATCAAAGGAAATATTTTCAACAATAGCATTGCTATAAACAACAGCAGTTGGGTATATAGCATAAATAGTACCCAGAGCATAAATTTGCCTAAATTATGGAGCGCTCAATTGAGTATAAATTATTTATCCAATCGTGCAACAGCCCAAGGAAATGATGGTCGATTTTTAACTCCGCATTTAACCATAAAAAAAACAACGGCTGATAAAAGATGGAGCTTCCAACTACAATGGCTGAACATAGACGCAGGCATGCAACAAAGCAATAGACAACGCATTACAACTTCTGGAAAAGATTTTTATACCACAACAAACTACATTTACGAAACCGATCAAATTCAATTTTCTACATCTTTTAATTTATCAAAAAGAAATCGAAAAATCGTTTTGCCTATAAGTGAAATTGGGGAGAAGGAGTTTTAAGAGGTTTGTGAGTTTTAAGAGGTTTGAGAGGTTTGTGAGGTTTGAGAGGTTTGAGAGGTTTGTGAAGTTCAAAAGGTTCAATATGTTCAATGAGTTCAAAAGGTTAGGAATTTTCATCTGCCGATCTTGGTGTTTTTTCATCATCAAAGTGTATGACCAAGCTCCCTTCACCTTTCGGGGGAAGGGTTGGGGATGGGGGCTAACCAAACGTCCTATATCCCTTTTAAAAAATCCCCCCGAATATGATCCACCACATCAATCATGCTTCCGGTTTCTTCAAAAACTTTCAATTGTAAATCCGCGCCTGTGCCCGATTCTATAATTTTGTGTACATGACTAATGGCGTTATTGCTGCCTAAATGCGGTACAACATCATCAATGAAATTCAAAAGTTCGTGTATTAAAGAAACGGTATTTACTTCTTCTGCTTTACCAAAATCAATCATGTTTCCTTCCAAACCATATCTACTAGCTCTAAATTTATTTTCATTAATGAGCGCTCTGCTATACATCATAAAATTCAAATTCTGAGCACGCAGCTTATACAACTTCGCACAAATCGCCTGAAAAATTGCAGCAATGGCAATGGTATCGTCAATGGTTAATGGAATATCGCAAATCCTAAATTCCACCGTATTAAAAACCGGATGTACCCGCAAATCCCACCAAATCTTTTTAGGATTATCGATACAATTGGTTTTAATCAACATCTTCACATAATTATCATAATCTTCTATGCTATTAAATAAGTCGGGAATACCGGTGCGAGGAAATTTCTCAAATACTTTTGTTCGATAAGATTTATATCCCGTTAATCTTCCTTCCCAAAATGGCGAGTTAGTACTTAATGCAAATACGTGTGGTAAAAAATAACGTGCCGAATTAGCGATATGAATGGCCATTTCTCTACTTTCCATTCCAATATGAACATGCAATCCAAAAATCAAATTGCTTCGCGCTGCATCCTGAAATTCATTTACGATTTCATTATAACGGGCGTGATCGGTAATCAATTGTTTCTGCCAATGGCTAAATGGATGTGTTCCACTAGCGCCAACCCATAAGCCAAGAGAATTTGCAATGTCATGAACAGACTTTCTCAAATTGGCTACATCTGTAAAAGCTTCTTCTACATCTTTACAAACATCCGTACCAACTTCCACAACCGCCTGATGCATTTCTGCTTTTACTTTGTCGCCGAATTTTTTCTGACCTTCAATGACAATTTTTTGTTCGTGGCTTTTTAATTCTCGTGTATTTGGATCTATCACCATATACTCCTCTTCTACCCCAATTGTAAAATGTTTGTAGGAAATGTTTACCATATAAAAACGAGTTGATTACTATAAATATATTTTTATATGGCGAGATAAAAAAATATTGTAACGAATAAAAACCAATTATCTGATATTATCCGCAATTAATTTATCGATAATTTCTTCTGTTATATCTGGATAATTTACGCTGATATTTTGTGGTAATTCTACCCAATTTTTTATTTGATTGAGATAATCCAATTTAAAACTTTTCAAAACTGGAACGCCCAATTTATTTAACGCTGCGGCATTACATTGTTGTTCGTACTGCCCTTTCATTGGAATCACCATTAGTTTTTTCTGTAAATACAATGCTTCTGCAGGCGACTCAAACCCAGCGCCACAAAGGATACCTGTGCAGTTTACAATACTTGCAATAAATTCTTCATTTTGTATTGGGCGAATCTGTACATTTTTTTCTGTGTATGTAACCTTTGAATGTTTACTAAAGACCTCCCATTTTACTTGTGGAATTTCACTTAAAATTCGGATTATAATTTCATCGCCATAAGCCGGTAAATACACCGTATAATGTGAATGATTCAGTGGATTGGCCGCTCTTATTTGATTTCTTATTACCGGTGAAAATATATTTTCATCATAGTTTTCAAAATGAAATCCATACGCTTTTGTAAATGGCGCATAATACCTTAACACAAGGTTTCCGATGATATCAAATGATTTAGGTTTGGGTGCATTTTTATTGATTACAGCAGATTGATGACTCAACCCAATACATGGTTTCTTTTTTATTTTACAAGCCCAAGTGCTAACGGGTTCAAAATCGCTGATAACTAAATCGTATTCGTTTACAGGTAAGCTTTTTATTTCGCGAATTAAATTACCTAAATCACATTTTTTAAATGTGTCAAATAAATCAATACCGCCTTTTTTGCCAAAAATAAAACTGAGCCCTTTAAATTTATATTTTATGTTATAAGGCAAATCTACATCTGCTTGTATGCCACTTACTAAAATATCTAAATCCCCTTTTTTTTGTAAAATCGGAATGATATCACGCGCTCTAGATACATGCCCATTCCCCGTTCCTTGTATTGCATAAAGGATTTTCATTGATTTTTAAAACTTTAAAAGTTTGAATTAGTCGTATAATGTATTTTTACTTTTCACTTTCCTCATCGTTTTTCATCATATTAAACTCTTGAACTAAATTATCAAACAATTGATTGTTATTTAATTCCTCCTCTTCTTTTTCCAATTTCTTAGCATTTTTATAGCCCTCTACATCAAAATGATGAATTTTCCACTCGCCAGCATTATATTCCAAAGCGGTTAAGTTTTCTATCCAATCACCACTATTCAAATAAACTATTGATCCTTTTGCATTGCTAATTTCCCTGATTTCTGGATGGTGAATATGTCCACATACCACATAATCATAACCGTTATTAATGCCAATTTCGGCAGCCACTTCTTCAAATTTATTGATAAACTTAACCGCGCCTTTTACGCCATTTTTTACTTTTTTTGATAATGATATTTTTCCCTTATTAAATACTTTTTCTGAAATGAAATTTACAAAACGGTTGATTAATATCAATAAATCGTATCCTAAGCCTCCAAGTTTTGCCAGCCATTTACTGTATTGCATGGTTACATCAAATACATCCCCATGGAAAAACCACGCTTTCTTATTGCCGTCTAATTCTAATATCACTTTATTTACAATTTCCATTCTACCCATTTCAAAACCAACAAACCTGCGCAACATTTCATCGTGGTTTCCAGTTATGTAGTACATCTTAATATCCTTACCCATCCAACTCATCAAATGTTTTACCACTTTCATGTGCGATTTAGGCCAATATCTTTTATTAAAATTCCAAA
Source organism: Chitinophagaceae bacterium (assembly GCA_027489035.1). Lineage (GTDB taxonomy): Bacteria > Bacteroidota > Bacteroidia > Chitinophagales > Chitinophagaceae > Ferruginibacter. The sequence continues at coordinate 97,501 of JAIYAN010000015.1, read as the reverse complement.
TATCTATAATGTCTCCATTTAAAATAACCGTTTGTGGTTTTATAGATTTAAGGTAATACAATAGCTCTTTTGCATGGCAGCCAACTGTGCCAAGATGAATATCTGATAATACCAAAATGTCAACTTTGCGTTTTTGAACCTGTTCCATTTTTTGAGATTGTTCCATTTTTTCTTAATAATTAAATTTAATGCATTTTCAATGAATTTATTCAACCCAATCTGCAATAAAAATATTTGTATCTCTAGTGCCTCCGTTATTTCTATTGCTGCAAAAAACAATTTTTTTACCATTATGACTTATCATTGGAAACGCATCAAATCCTTTGTCTCGCGAAATTTTTTCAATATTAGCTCCATCCAAATTCATCATATACATGTTGAATGGAAATCCTCTTTTATATTCATGATTGCTGCAAAAAATAATCTTATCGCCTTTTCTGTTAAAATTTGGCGCCCAATTGGCCTGACTTAATTTTGTAAGTTGTTGTGGATTTGAACCATCAGCATTTGCCATCCAAACTTCCATATTGGTTGGTGCAACAAGATTTTCAGATAATAGCGATTTATATTCCGTGATTTCAGCTTCTGATTTTGGACGTGATGCGCGCCATAATATTTTTGTACCATCCGGACTAAACCATGCACCACCATCATAACCCAAAGCATTGGTAATCCGTTTTACATGTTTGCCATTTAAATCCATAGTATACAATTCTAAATCACCATCACGCATAGACGTAAATACCATTACATCACCTTTGGGAGATATTGTTGCTTCTGCATCGTAACCTTTGGTTTTGGTCAATTGCTTTATAATTTTTCCATTTAAATCTGTTTTAAAAATATCGAAGCTTTCATAAATTGGCCAGATGTATTTATTGCCATATTTTTTTCTATCTGGTGTTGGTGGACAACTATCGCCTCCAAGAAAAGTAGATGCGTAAAGCACATGTTTATTGTCTGGATAAAAATAAGCACAAGTGGTTCTACCCTTTCCCGAACTGATTAATTTTGGTTCAAATGTTTCATCAGCATTTGTAGGAATTTTTCCCATCCATATTTGATCGCATGGAATGCCTTCTTTTGTGTTTGTTTTTTGGAAAATTAAATATTGATCATCATAACTAAAATACGCCTCCGCATTATCACCGCCAAACGTTAACTGCCTTACATTTACGAAATGATTTTCTCCTGGAAAATGAATGGTGTCGGTAGGTTTAGTATTGTTTTGCGCAAACAAATTAATGCTTGTTAGAAAAAAGGAAAAGAAAAAACTTGATTTAATTAACATGGATATTATTTTATGATTATGCCGTTGTTATTGCATTAAAAATAACCATTTCAAATGCAATACAACTGCTTTAAATTATTGATATCTCAAAGTTAACATTCGCTTTTAAACAAATTGATACAATAATGTTTATTTAGGCGGCTTGATTCATTTATTTTTACAAAAAAAACGATGCGAATCTACCATTTATGCTTTCTATTATTATTTGTGGCCTGTAATGAGGAATCTGAAAAAAAAACGACAACACCAGTTGCTGAATTGCCAAAGTTTAATACGATGCAGGATTTAATTCAAAAATACCCTGATTCATTAATCTTAAAAGAAAACCTAATCCAGTATTATAGAGATTCTGCTGATTATAGTAAAGCAATTGAAATCACATCAAACTATTTAAAGACAGATTCATTAAATACAAAACTATGGCGCATAAAAGGTACGCTTGCAGTCGAAAATGAAGACACTTTGCTTTCCATCCAATGTTTCGAAAATATTATTAACATACAACCCACCGGAAACGACCTAATTTGGTTGGCGATTTTATATGCTTCTACAAAAAATCCAAATGCCAATTTAATAGCTGATAGTTTATTGGTGCACAACAAAGAAATTTATGAAAAAGAAGCTTATTATATTAAAGGATATTTTTTAAGTCGTTCCAACAAAAAGCAGGAATCCATTGCTTATTTTGATAAAAGTATTCAATCTAGCTACACCTTTGTTGAGGCCTATCGCGAAAAAGCACTGGCATTTTATGATTTAAAAAAATATAAAGAAGCGCTAGATGTTTTAGGAAAAGCAATAACGGTTAAAAACAATTTTGATGAAGCATATTATTATTCGGGACTTTGTTTAGAACAAATGAAAAATAAAGAACTTGCTATAGAATATTATCAAAATGCACTCATCTATAACCCCAATTACGAACTAGCAGAAATGGCGCTGAATAGATTGACAAAATAATATTGCCATTTTTACAACAATCAGGTCGGAAAAAATAAATTATAGTTTAACTTGCGCAAAAAATAAAAACCCATGGCCATAATTGCTCCTTCACTATTATCTGCAAATTTTTTAAACCTCGAACAAGATTGTAAAATGCTAAATGAAAGTGCTGCGGAGTGGTTTCATTTGGATGTGATGGATGGTAGATTTGTACCCAACATCAGTTATGGCCCAATGATTGTAGATTTTATTTCAAAAGCTACTACAAAATATTGCGATGTGCATTTAATGATAGAAGAGCCTGAGAAATATACTGACGCATTTCATAAAGCCGGCGCGAATAACTTAACGGTTCATTATGAAGCTTGCAAACATTTGCATAGAAATATTCAACAAATAAAATCATTGGGAATGCATGCTGGCGTGGCATTGAACCCTCATACACCTGTTGATTCCCTAAAAGATATTTTACGAGATATTGATTTGGTTTGCTTGATGAGTGTAAACCCTGGTTTTGGCGGACAATCATTCATAGGACAAACTTTGCTAAAAATTAAGCAGTTGAAAGAGATGATTAATGAACAATTACTAAATGTAAAAATCGAAATTGATGGTGGGGTAACGCTTGAAAATGCGAAATTAATTATTGATGCAGGTGCTGATGTATTGGTTGCCGGAAATACCGTTTTCAAATCGGAAAATCCATTCAATACGATCGCCGCATTAAAAGCAATTTAGTTGTAAAAAAAGCGAATTATGAAGAAGCATTTATTCACCATAATTATATTCTTCATTCCTTTCGCATTGTTTGCTCAAATTCAAAATGCGATAATAAAAGGAGTTGTTTTAAACAACAATGAAATTCCAATTGCTAATGCCAACGTTTTAATTCTTGGAAAAGCACAAGGCATTAGCACGTCAGACAGTGGGACATTTTTAATAAAAGTACCCGCACAAAAAGCATTTGCGCTTATTTTTACCCATACCGGTTATGCTGAAGTTCAAAAGAATTTTTTTCTGAAAAATGGAGAGGAAATAAACATCACCATTCATCTAAATGAGATTTCTACTTTGGATGCCGTTACCATCACCGATGAAAAAGAAAGAAAAGAAAATGGACTAATTAAAATAAATCCTCAAAATGCAATTTCACTTCCAACCACAACTGGTGGTGTAGAGGGAATTATTAAAACGTTGGTTGGCAGCAATAATGAACTCACATCTCAATACAATGTACGAGGTGGCAATTACGATGAAAACCTTGTGTACATTAATGATTTCGAAGTTCTTAGGCCTTATTTAGTGAGTAATGGTCAACAAGAAGGCTTAAGCTTTATTAATCCGGAAATGGTTAAAAATGTACATTTTTATACCGGAGGATTTCAAGCAAAATATGGCGACAAAATGAGTAGCGTATTGGATATTCAATACAAAAAACCTACTGCATTTAATGGTAGTGTTTATGCCAGTTTATTGGAACAAGGTTTGTTTTTGGGTGGCAAAGTTAAAAATGAAAAAGCCAGTTTCTTATTAGGATTGCGCAATAAATCCAATCAGAATTTATTAAGAAGCCAACCCATAACCGGAGCGTATATTCCTTCTGCTTCCGATTTGCAATCTTTAATCACATACAAATTCTCCAATCATTTTCAAGCAGAATTTTTAAGCATTTTATCCAGTTCCAGATTTAGTTATTATCCTGAATCTGTAAAAAAAACCTCTTCTGTTTTCTCTCCTTTTTTCACCGCTAATCTTGGTTTAGATACTTATTTTCAAGGTGCGGAAAAAGACAAATATTACACCAATTTATTTGCTGCAACTTTTATCCATAGCCCTTCAAAAAATGTAAAATTAAAATGGCTATTGAGCAAATTTTCAGATAAAGAACAAGAGAATTACGATATCACGGGGGCATATCTTTTTGGCGATAGAGATTTCGACCAAAGCAGCAGTACTTATGGCGAAATTGTAAACCCATTAGGCACGGGAATTTATCAGCAATTTGCCAGAAATAAATTAAGCATTACTAATTGGAATGCCGGACATCGAGGCAGTTTTGAAAAAAATAAACATTTTATTCAGTGGGGAACGAATATTGAAAACACTGTAATTACAGACGTTATCAAACAATTTGAATATCAAGATTCTGCAGGATATTCGCTGCCTTACAGCCCATCAGCTTTAAATTTATTCAATTCATTAAGTAGCAAAACAAACCTAAACATTTTAAAATACAGTGGATTTATACAGGACAATATTCATCTTATAAAAACAGAGCAAGACTTAAATGTGCAATTGGGTATTCGTTTTCATAGCAACAACTTAAATAACGAACTGCTGATTAGTCCTAGAATGCAATTAAATTGGAAACCCAACTGGAAAAATGACATTATATTTAAAACATCATTTGGTGTTTATAACCAACCGCCATTTTATAGAGAGCTTAGAAAATACAATGGTGAAATAAATAAAGCTGTATTGGCTCAAAAATCTACCCAATTGGTTTGTGGAATGGATTATCAAATTATTAGCACAAATGGAAAACCATTTAGACTAAGCGCAGAAGCCTATTACAAGTCGATGAAACAAATCAATCCCTATGATGTAGATAACGTAAAAATTAAATATTTTGGCAACAACGATGCCATTGCATATGCTACAGGATTTGATTTGCGGTTATTTAGCGAATTGGTAAAAGATGCTGAAAGTTGGATAAGCATTGGATTTATGAAAACCAAAGAAAACATCAAGAACGATTATTATTATCAATATAAAAATGCTGCTGGAGAAATTATAAATGCCAATACAGATGATCAAGTTGTAACCGACAGTATAAAAAATGACATCGGATTTCTGCGTCGTCCAACAGATAGATTAATTACCGTAGGTTTATTTTTACAAGATTATTTGGCAACCAACAAAAACTTTAAAGTACATATCAACGCGCTTTACGGCAGCAACATGCCCTATAACATTCCCAATTCTACAAAATACAGAAACGGCTTAATTATAGACCCTTACATTAGAATAGACGTAGGTTTCAGTGCCTTATTGCTAAGTGAAAAAAGTGTAAGGCGCAGTCATAGCCCTTTTAAATCGGTAGAAAACATTTGGCTTAGCTTGGAGGTGTTTAATCTAATAAATAAAGCCAATACCATTTCATATCAACTCATAAAAGATTTTGCGAACAACACCTATGCCCTACCAAACACGCTAACACCGAGATTATTAAATTTGAAATTGGTGGGGAGGTTTTGAGGAGGTTTAAGGTTTAATGGTTTAATGGTTTAAGGTAAAACTATTCTCACTTTGCGGCCTCGGACCTTTGCGCGATTTGCGTTAAACAAGAAAGATTTTCAAGATATTGTTCAATCGAAATTAAACCAGCGAAGCGATTTAAACCATTAAACCAGCGAAGCGTTTTAAACCATTAAACCAAAATAGTGATTTAAACCATTAAACCAACGTAGTGATTTAAACCGTTAAACCAGCAAAGCAACTTAAACCGTTCAACCGCGAAGCGCCCAATGTTAACAAATATTGTTTTTCAATTTCAAAATCTATTGGTTAAATTTGAAATAGTTAATTCAATCATTTATTCAATCACCTATTTGCTGCTTTTATTTTTTACTGCAGTAACAAAAACTAATTATTTTGACAGAATCAATCATCAACTTAGAATCCGTTAACCCAATTGAATTTTTTGGTGTTAACAATGGAAAGCTTGAAATGCTAAAAAAGAAATTTCCGCTTTTGAAAATCTTAAGTAGAGGCACTCAAATAAAATTAAGCGGTGCACAAGAACAAATTGATATCGCTAAAGAAAAAATAAACTTGCTTGTGCAATACATGCAGCGCAATGGAAATATGAGTGAGAATTATTTCGAACAAATTTTGGGCGGCGACGATGAGAAAATTGTAGATAATTTTGTGGATAGAAATCCCAATGATGTGTTGGTTTTTGGACCAAATGGAAAAACAGTTCGCGCAAGAACCCAAAACCAAAAATTGATGGTGAATGCTTGCGATAAAAACGATATTGTATTTGCCATAGGACCCGCCGGAACAGGTAAAACCTATACTGCGGTTGCACTTGCGGTAAGGGCCTTAAAAAACAAACTCGTTAAAAAAATAATTCTAACGCGTCCTGCTGTTGAAGCGGGAGAAAGCTTGGGCTTTTTACCTGGAGATTTAAAAGAAAAAATCGATCCATATTTAAGGCCTTTATATGATGCGTTAGACGATATGATTCCTGCAGATAAATTAGGCTACTATATGCAAACCCGAATTATTGAAATTGCACCATTAGCGTATATGCGTGGACGTACATTAGACAATGCATTTATCATTTTGGATGAAGCACAAAATACCAATGACCTACAAATTAAAATGTTTTTAACCCGTATTGGACCAAATGCAAAAGCGATAATTACAGGCGATCCTACCCAAATAGATTTACCTAAAAATCAGCAAAGTGGTTTATTTAAAGCTACACGTATCTTGCGTGATATTGACGGAATTTCTTACATTGAACTTGATGAAGAAGATGTGGTTAGACATCGATTGGTGAAATCAATCATTAAAGCTTACAACAAAGATGATGTGAGAACGACCAAAGAAAAAGAATCGAAAGAAAAAGAATTAAAACAACCTAAATCAGAATAAATAAAAAAGAAACTCCAAAATGAAAACTTCAATTGTTGCACTTTTTATAACCGGACTGCTAATTTTAAATGGTTGTAATTCCGAAACCCAAAAACCTGAAATTGTTGTCGAATCTTTTTTTGATGCATTGAGTAAACAAGATTTTGAAACAGCTAAATCGTTCGCCACTAAAAAAAGCGAATCCGTTTTGGATATGATTAGTCTTGCTGCTAATTTTCAAATTGAAAAAATGGACAGTTCGATGTTTGATAAATCAAGACTGAAATTTGGAACACCTAAAATAGTAGGTGATTCTGCAATTGTAGAAGTATCAATCAAAAACAGCGATGAGTTTATTCCATTAAAATTAAAGAAAGAGGATGGGGATTGGAAAGTAGCTTTTGAAGCAGAAACCTTAATGAAAATTGGTTTAGACAAAATCAAAAAAGAAGGCAGAAAAAAAGGACAGCAACTGGACAAAGAATTAGAAAGCATTCAAAACATGCCCCTCGATTCTTTAAAAGATGAAATGCTAAACAGTTTACAAAAGCTGGATTCAGTGCAAAAAACCTTAGACAATTAATTAAAAAATCATTTACACATAACCATAATGAAGTCAATCAACATTTTATTTTTCATAGCCTGGATAATATTTTCAGCATGTAATTCAAAAACAGAAAAACGTCCGGATACCGCAATGGATACAGGAAGGGCATTTATAAAATCGAGCATGGTGGGCGATTTCAAAATGGCAGAAACGTTGGTATATCAAGATGCCGAAAACCTTTCATTGTTCAATGCATTTAAAACGTTTTACAATAGAATGCCGGATGACAAAAAGCAGCATTACCAAAAAGCCTCTTACGAAATCAATGAATTTAAAGAACTCAATGATTCTACTACACTCATCAATTATTCTAACGACTATATGAAAAAGCCGATGGAAATAAAGTTGATTCGTGTAAATAAAGTTTGGTATGTAGATTTCAAATACACTTCAGAAGAACACAAATAAAAATTCATGATAAAAAATTTATTATTTGCTGGAATTGGCGGTTTTATTGGAACGATACTGAGATACTTGCCTTATCAGTTTATAAAATTAAATCAGAATTTTTGGATAACACTTCTCATCAATATTATTGGCAGTTTTTTAATTGGCTTAATCATTGGATATGGTTTGAAAAATCAAGTTTGGGACGCCAAATGGCGCTCATTTTTTGCGGTTGGCGTTTGTGGCGGATTCACCACATTTTCATCATTTAGTATAGAAAACGTACAACTTTTGCAAAATGGAAAAATCGCTGAAAGCATTATGTATATTGGCATTAGCATCATTGCAGGGTTATTAGCTGCATATTTGGGATTAAAATTATCATTATAAAAATGACACAAACTCAAAATAAAATGGACTTTAATACAATTTTAATACTGCTCATTATTGGAGCAGCTGCAGGAATGCTTGGTGGATTAGTAGGCATTGGCGGAGGAATAATCATTGTACCCGCGTTAATCTATTTTTTAGGAAAATCCCAACTACAAGCTCAGGGTATTTCACTTGCGCTTATTATGTTTCCAGTTGGAATTCTTGGCGTAATGCAATATTACAAACAAGGGCATATAGATTTTTCAATTGTGTTGATATTGGCCATTGGTTTTATTGTAGGAAGTTTCTTTGGAAGTAAAATAGCCTTGGATTTACCTCAAGATGTCATCCGAAAAATCTTTGCTTGTTTATTGATTTTAGTAGCTGTAAAAATGTTGTTTTTAGACAAGCCGAAAAGCAAGGGGAAAAAGAATCATCAAACAGAACACAATAACAATTTTCAAGAAACGCCAATTTCAAAAAGTACACCATCATAAAAATTCGGCTCGTTTTTGTGAAATTTCAAGTTGTTAATCATCAAGGTTTTAAATTTTTATTTTGAATCAAAAAATAGTTGATCAATATTCCGACCAAGAATTATTAGACCGATACAGAAATGATCAGGATAATAAATGGCTTGAGGTACTTTTACCCAGATACACCCTACTTGTATTTGGTTTGTGTATGAAATATTTGAAGCAAGAATCAGATGCAAAAGATGCGGTTCAACAAGTATTTATCAAAGTAATTGCCGAAATTCCAAAATACAAAATAGACTATTTTAAAAGCTGGTTGTATATGGTGGCAAAAAATCATTGTTTAATGGAGCTTCGAAAAAAGAAGCCTCATTTAAAAGAACTCAATCACAATGATATTGGCACAGACGAATTGATAGATCGCATAGATTTTATCCAAAAAAATCACGAACTTGATATGATGCATCTGGCTATAACTAAACTAAATGATGAACAGCGAATATGCATTGAAGCTTTTTACTTACTGAAAAAAAGTTATCTGGATATATCAGAAGAAACAAAATATAGTATTGGTGAAGTAAAGAGCTATATTCAAAACGGAAAAAGAAATCTGAAGATCATCATGGAAAAACAACAAAAAAATGAAAGAAAATAAACCTTTAAAAGAGGAAGAAAAAATACTGAATTATCTAACCAGCGATCTTTCTGAGGACGATCTCAAAAAGATTGAAGCAGAATTAGATTCCGATGAATTTACAAAAGATGCATTAGAAGGATTGGTTCAACTGAATCAAAATGCATTGCCAAATACATTACATCAAATAAAGGTTGATTTAAAAAAACAACTCCGTAAAAGACATAAAAAATCCATGAAGATTATTACGCCTTCATGGATCTACATTACGTTTACCATTTTAATTATTGTAGCTATTGCTGCTTATTTCATCATAAAAATGCTGAAATAAAACAATCGCTTCAAGCATTATGCTTTTTGTTTAGCTGGTGCTTTTTTCTTTACTTTTTTCAACGCTGCTTCAATAGCTTTACTCAACTCTTCGTAAGTTGGTTTGCCGGTTACTAAAGTTCCGTTTACAAAAAAAGTAGGAACGTCTTTCACACCTCTATCAATGCCTTCTTTTAAATCACCTTGTACTTGCCAACCGAAAGTTGCGTTTACCAAATCATCCAAAAATTTTTTGCTGCTTACGCCTGCTTCTCTTGAATGTAATTTTAAACTGGTGGTTCCTAAGTTTCTTCTGTTTGCAAATAAGATATTATGCATTTCCCAGAATTTACCTTCCTGAGCAGTTGCTACAGCAGCTTCTCCAGCTTTCAAACTTCTTTGGTGAATTTTTGTAAGTGGAAAATGACGGAAATTAAATCTAATTCTGCCATCATAATCCTCTAATAATTGCTTTACCACCTCATTTGCTTTTGCACAAACTTCGCTTTCGTATTCGCCAAATTCTTCTAATGTAACTTCAGCTTTCACGTTTCCAACAAAAACATCTCTTGGTTCAATAATTTCTAAAACCTCTTTCTTAAATGCCATTTTCTGCTCCTTTTTTTATTTATTTATTCATGTTGTTTAATATCAAACAACATTTGTTTATAATTTGTTTAACTTAATTCAAATTTCCGAATCGGTTGAAGATAGTAAATTTTAAATAGTTTCAAAAGCAATGTGCATAAATCGATGTTTATTCACATCTAATGTATTGATTTTTAATTACTTAAGATTCATTATCAAAATGTTAAAATTGTTTTACAAAGTCAAAATGCAAAATTTAAAAGTAAAAAATTGTTGATCCTAGTTTTTTCACTTTTTACTTTTCACTTTTTACTTTTTACTTTTTACTTCTCTAAACTCTCCATCGCAATTTCATTTCTAAATACCACCAACCCATCAAACACATCCACCACTACTGGCATTGATTTTTCGATATCTCCAGCCAATATTTTTTTGCTTAACGGATTTACAATCATTTTTTGAATCAATCTTTTTAATGGACGAGCTCCAAATTGTGGATCAAACCCATTTTCGGAAAGATAATCCAATGCATAATCGCTAAATTCTAACCGGATTCCCGTTTCAAAAACGGATTTTTTCAACCCGTCCAATTGAATTTTAATGATGTTTCGTATATCTTTTTTCATTAACGGCTGAAACATAATCACCTCATCAATACGGTTTAAAAACTCTGGACGAATCGTTTGTTTCAACATCACCATCACTTCCGATTTTGTACTTTCTACAACAGCTTCTTTGTTTAACTCAGTTACTTTTTCAAAATTGTCTTGTATGATTTGACTGCCCAAATTACTCGTCATGATGATGATGGTGTTTTTAAAATTCACCACACGGCCTTTGTTATCGGTTAATCTTCCATCATCCAATACTTGTAACAACACATTAAACACATCTGGATGTGCTTTTTCAATTTCATCCAAAAGAATCACTGAGTAAGGTTTACGTCTAACTGCTTCCGTAAGTTGACCACCCTCTTCAAAACCCACATATCCCGGAGGCGCACCAATTAATCTGCTGATGGTATGTTTCTCCTGATATTCACTCATATCTATTCTTGTCATCATGCTATCATCATCAAACAAATAACTGGCCAATGCTTTCGCCAATTCTGTTTTACCCACACCGGTTGTACCTAAAAATATAAATGAACCAATTGGTTTTTTGGGATCTTGCAAACCCGCACGGCTTCTACGAATGGCGTCAGAAACAGCTTCAATCGCTTCTTCCTGACCAACCACTCTTTTGTGCAATTCTATTTCCAAATGCAATAGTTTTTCTCTATCACTTTGCATCATTTTCGAAACCGGGATTCCAGTAGTTTTGGCAATAATTTCAGCAATATCGTCGCGATCGACTTCTTCTTTCAACAATCTTTTTTCGGATAGTTCATCCAATTCCAACGTATGCTTTTGTATGATTTCTTCTTGCGCTTTTATTTTTCCGTAACGGATTTCAGCTACCAAACCATAATCTCCATTTCTTTCAGCTTGTTCAGCTTCTTGTTTTAACGCTTCAATATTTGATTTGCCTGCTTGTACTTTTTCTACAATTTCTTTTTCTTGATTCCATTTAGAGCGATAGGTATCTCTTTCAACAGAAAGGTTGGCTATTTCAGTATTCAACTCTTTTAATTTCTTATCGTCACTTTCTCTTTTGATGGCCTCGCGTTCAATTTCGAGTTGTCGTACTTGCCTTTCTAATTTATCCAATTCTTCGGGCATTGAATTCATTTCGAGTTTCAATTTTGCCGCACATTCATCAATAAGGTCGATGGCTTTATCTGGTAAAAAACGATCGGTTACATAACGGTTAGACAATTCCACCGCAGCAATAATGGCTTCGTCTTTAATGCGCACATGATGGTAATTTTCATATCTATCTTTTAATCCACGTAAAATGGAAATCGCATCTTCTACATTTGGCTCATCAATGATAACTTTTTGAAAACGACGCTCGAGTGCTTTATCTTTTTCAAAATATTTTTGATATTCATTTAATGTAGTGGCACCAATGGCTCTAAGTTCGCCTCTAGCCAAAGCAGGTTTTAAAATGTTTGCTGCATCCATGGCACCATCGCCCCCACCCGCACCAACAAGCGTATGTATTTCATCTATAAATAAAATGATTTCGCCTTCACTATCTGTAACTTCTTTAACCACAGATTTTAAACGCTCTTCAAACTCTCCTTTGTATTTTGCTCCCGCAATCAACAAGCCCATATCCAACGCATAAATAACTTTCGATTTCAAATTATCGGGTACATCGCCATTAACCATGCGCATCGCCAAACCTTCTGCTATGGCCGTTTTACCCACACCTGGCTCCCCTACTAAAATCGGATTATTTTTAGACCGTCTGCTTAAAATATGTAGCGTTCTTCTGATTTCTTCGTCTCGTCCAATGACCGGATCCAATTTTCCTGCACGCGCCAATTCAATTAAATTTTTTGCATACTTATTCAGCGAATTGAAGGTATTTTCTTGTGTTTGAGATTTTATCGAGCTGCCTTTTCTAAGTTCGTTAATGGCTGCAATCAATCCTTTTTCGGTTAAGCCTGCATCTTTTAAAAGTTTAGAAACGATATCTTTTCCTTGTAAAATAGCGAGCAATAAATGTTCTGGGGTGATAAAATCATCTGAAAATGTTTTCAACACCGCGCCGGCCCTTAATATCATGGCATTCACTTCCCTACCTAAATTTTGTGCAGGTTCGCCGGTAACTTGAGGCAATTTCTCTAAAAGTTCGTTCAACTTTTGATCCAGTATATTAATGGTAACATTGTTTTTCTTGAGCAGATATTCAATGGGCGAATCTGCCATGGAGAGCATCGCTTTTAAAATATGCTCAATTTCTATCGCTGGATTTTTTTGATTAAACGCAAGTTGTTGTGCTTGCTGAATCACTTCGGTGCCTTTGATGGTAAAATTATTCATGTTCATGAGTTTATTATTTTGTTTTCTTCAAATTCAAACAAATCAAAAGACAATCCAATTCAATTTTATTGTAATTATGACACTTAACCTCAATTAAATGCGACATTTTTTCATATTACGATAAGGCGAAGCAAACAACACTATTGTAAATATGTACAGAATAAAAATCTATTAAAAAATATTATGGCTATGTGATAATAGTATTACATGTTGATGAAACTTATCATAGTTTTGGTACATAAATTAAAAACATCGGAATGAATAGAGTAATATGCTTCATTTTAATATTTACAATAACAACATCAAATGCATATGCTCAGAAGTTAAAAATAACCGGCATGTATTTTCAATGGGGATATAATACAGAATGGTACACCAAAAGTAATTTGCATTTTAAGTTGAATAATGGAAGTAATTTCACTTTGCACAATGTAAAAGCAAGTGATAAGCCAGATATGGAAGGGATATATGAAAGTCCATTAGACATTTCAATACCTCAATATAATTATAGAATAGGATTTTATATAAACGAATCAAAAACGCGTGCTTTAGAAATCAATTTTGATCATGCAAAATATGTGGTAGATGGCAATCAGCGTGTATTGGTAACCGGTACCATCGAAGGGCAGGCTGTGAATGGGGATAGCATATTAGAAAGAAATCGTTTTTTGCATGTTGAGCATACCGACGGAGCGAATTTTTTACACTTCAATTATGTGTGGCAAAAAAACATCTTAAAAAAACAAAAAAGCAACCGACCCATGTTGAATTTAATTGGAAAATTGGGTGCCGGAATAAATATACCTCGAACCGATTTCACTTGGAAAGGCGATCGATTAAACAACAAATTTCATATTGCAGGATACAATATCAGTGCGGAAGGTGGCGCTAGGTATTATTTTGGGAAACGTTTTTTTATAGAAGGAACCGCTAAAACTGGATTTGTGAAATATACCAACGCATTGGCAAACACCACTCAATTTAAAAACAGTTATTTAAAACATTCATTTGGATATTTTGAAATCATTGGACTATTTGGTTACGACATCACATTTTAAAACTAATGTAGAATTATGTACGAACATAAGAAACAGCAACTAGCGCCAATACATGTATATCGAAAACGACTAAAAACAAATGCATTAATTGCGTTTGTGATTTTGGTGTTGAGTTTGTTTATAGGCATGTTGGGTTACAAGTTAACCATCCCAGAATTTGATTGGTACGATAGTTTGTTGAATGCCTCGATGATATTAAGTGGAATGGGACCAGTAGTAGATAACAACATTGTATTAACCAAAGCGGCAAAAGTATTTGCTTCAATATATGCGATATTTAGCGGCGTAACCTTTCTTACCACATTTGGCATTTTTCTAACCCCGGTCTTGCATCGTTTTTTTCATAAACTCCATTTGGAAGAAACTGAATAAAATCAATTCGTAAACATGAACAGTTTAGATGCCAATAGAATTCAACTTTATCAAAACAGTTTGCTTGTAAAATCGATAGCAAAAAGTTTGGGATTTGATTATTGTGGTATTGCCAAAGCCGGAAAGCTTGATGAAGATGCCCGAAGATTGGAGCAATGGCTGAATAAAAATAGGCAGGGTAACATGGAATACATGTCGCGGAATTTTGAAAAGCGCATCGACCCAACAGTATTAATGCCAGGTGCAAAATCGGTAATCACTTTACTTTTAAATTATAATCCTGAACAAAAACAATCTTCGCTAGAAAATAAAATATCCAAATACGCATATGGAAATGATTATCATGAGGTGATTAAGTCCAAATTGCATGAATTTTTATTTTTATTGCGCGAAAAAATTGGTGCCATTGAAGGCCGTGGTTTTGTAGATAGTGCTCCAGTATTGGAACGCGCATGGGCAAAAAAAGCCGGCTTGGGTTGGGTAGGCAAAAATGGAAATTTAATCACCAAAAAATCAGGATCGTTTTTTTTCATTGCTACACTCATTGTGGATGTAGCGTTTGAATATGATGTTAGCGCTGAGTTTGATCATTGTGGCACATGTACAAAATGCATTGATGCTTGTCCTACAGAAGCGATCTTGCCGAACAAAGAGGTAGATGGCAGCAAATGCATCTCCTATTTTACGATAGAATTAAAAGATGCGTTGATACCGGAAACCATGAAAGGGAAATTCGACAATTGGATGTTTGGTTGTGATACCTGCCAAGATATTTGTCCTTGGAACCGATTTTCAAGCCCAACAACCGAAAAGCAATTTCAACCTTTAGCAGAAATCATTTCATTTACCACAAAAGATTGGGAAGCAATAACCGAAGAAAAATTTAAAATCATTTTTAAAGACTCTCCAATAAAAAGAAGCAAATACAGTGGCATCAAAAGAAATTTACAATTTTTAAATCTAGAAAAAAGTGCAGTACCAGATTCAGAAACTGAATAACATTTCGAAAAAAGAAAGCAGAAAAATACTTGGATTAATGAGTGGCACTTCATTGGATGGGCTAGATATGGCTTTATGCGAAATCAGTGGCCATGGCAAGGAAACCCAATTGACATTGCTAGAATTTGAAACCTACGGTTATGGTGAAGTATTTAAAAATGAAGTGCGGTCGGTGTTTTCAACGCAAATGGTGAATTTGGAAAAGCTGTGTATGTTGAACAGTTGGGTAGCGCGTGAACATGCGTCTATCATAAATGCGCAAATAAAAAAATGGGGCATTGACAAATCTGAGATTGATTTAATTGCCAGCCATGGGCAAACGATATATCATGCGCCCAAAAGGCAGCATCAGCAAAACGAGTTTGAAAACAGTACATTACAAATAGGTGATGGCGACCACATTGCGCATCACACGGGCATTATTACCATCAGTGATTTTAGGCAAAAGCATGTGGCTGCTGGTGGCGAGGGAGCGCCATTGGCGGCTTATGGAGATTATATATTGTTTGCCGATAAAAAAGTGGATCGAATTTTAATCAACATCGGTGGCATATCCAACCTTACATATATACCGGCAGATGCTGAATTTGAGTCAATCGTGTGTACGGATATTGGACCTGGCAATGTGTTGATTGATGGTTGGGTGAAGGAAAATTTTTCTCCATTAAAATATGATGTAGATGGAAAAATTGCTGCGAGTGGCGAGGTGCAAAAAGCGTTATTGGATGCAATGATGAATGATCCATTTTTAAAAATGGCTTTTCCAAAAACCACCGGACCGGAGTTGTTTAACAAACAATGGTTAGAAAAAATCATTTCGGAGCATGGAATTGTAATCAACAAAAATGAAGATGTGGTAGCCACATTAACGGCATTTACAGCTACCCTACTTACTTCAGCAATTCAGGAATTTGCAACTTCGGAAAAAGCTTGTGAGGTTTATATCAGTGGTGGCGGTGTGCATAATAAAATAATGATGGATACGATACAAACCAATTTGCCAAAAATTAAAATATCTACAACTGCATCCATTTCCATAAACCCCGATGCAAAAGAAGCGATATTGTTTGCTTTGTTGGCGAATGAATTGGTTTCGGGCGATGGGAGCTGTTTTGGCAAGGGGAGTAAAAACGCACCGAATGTTGGTATGGGGAAGGTGAGTTTTGCGGGGTGAAGGTTGATAGTGTGAATATTAGTTCGTAGTGAGAAAAATTATAAAAATAAAAAAGTTGAATACATAAATAATAAGTTTAATGAATGTATTTTTGGGAAGATTTAAATTTGATTTGGTTAATTAAATTTAAAAATAAATAACGATGGGAGTATTTGACTTTTTTAAGAAAAAAGAACTTGAAGAAATTAATCAGCATATATTCCTTAACAAGGAATTGAACAAATAGATGGAGAATTAGTTGTATTTATTGGAATTACATAGAAATAAAACAATATGAAAAATAAAATAAAAACGATTTGTCTAAGCAAGGCCAATATTCTTTCCGTGACTTTTTCTTTCTTCTTATTTCTAAAGGATATTAATGAAGTAAGAACTGGTTTTGCAACTCATTTACCTCTGATTGGACTATCGATTATTGCATTAATTGTACTTCTAATCATCAACCTATTCTTAACTAATTCCCAAGACAATAAAATTGAAAGTGCAAATACTGAAATAATAAATCCAAATGACAATAATCCCCCAAAATATATTCCTCAAAAAAACAGCAAAAATATTTTTGCTAAAATTATTTTTGCTAGCATTCTATTCTTTACGTTAATGACAATAGGATCATTGTATTATGTTAAGAATATGGGTGTTTATTATGTAGTTCTTAAAAATAATTTGACACAAAAAGAAGCAAGAGATTTAAAGGAAAGCTTGAATAATTCACCTGAGTTTTCTTCAAATGGTCTTTCAGTAAGAATTTTAGAACTTCCGAATGATAATTATGAGTTGATTTTACGAAATGGATATATCAACGAGTCTAAGGCTGATTCAGATCTTGAAAAATTAAAATCCTTGAAATTGAAATTCAAACCATACAAGGTAGGACCTCAAAATGTAGCGAATTATTTCAAAAAGATTAGATATTTACAGAACGATATTTTTAATTAAAAAAAACACCACTCAATAGCGTGTAAGCAATATTGCTTTGCCGCAGGCGCAATACAAGGAAACATTGTCAACAAGTAAAATGTTATGGCAAGTTTAAAACACTTACAAGATGATAAATAATAAATCAAAACTATCTTTTTGCCAAATATCAAACATCAATGACATTCATTTTAATAAGGCCATTCATATCTACAATGAATCTTTTCCCTCAAATGAGAAACAGCCATTATCATTAATAAAAAAAAGAATAACAGAAAAAACATCGAAGCTTTTTGTCGGTCTTTTAAATGATGAGGTGATATGCATGGCACTATTATGGGATTTTAAAGATTTGGAATTTGTCCTTCTGGACTACATGGCAGTTGATAGAGAATATAGAAACAATAAAATCGGCACATTTTTTTTTAAATTTCTGTCAGATACAATAATTTCATGTAAAAAATACATGATTATTGAAGTTGAAAATTACTTATTTGGAAATAACAAAAGGCTAAGAAAAAAAAGAATTAATTTTTATATTAGGAATGGAGCTTACATTTTACATGAATTACCATATATGCTACCCTCTTTGGATGGCACCCTTCCTACAGAAATGATGCTCATGATTTCCCCCAAATATAAAAATGATTTTATTGTATTTGCAAAAATCAAACAATTAGTTAAACGGCTTTACAGAGATTTGTATGGCAAAACAGAAAATGATGACTTGTTGCTTTCAATCTTAAAAAACACACCGAAGAAAATCTCTCAAATAAACAATATAATCAAATGACAACAATCGAATTTTGGAACTTAATGGTTAGTTCTGCAGCAACAATATTGTCTGCATTAGCAATTCTACTCTATATAATATTGTGGAATAAAGACAAATCGGATAATTCATATCATGTTTTTGACGCTACATATTTAGATATTTTAAAAACAGGAATGGAAAATCCATCTTTTAGAAATCCTATTCTAACCAATGATTATGCAAACAATTTTTTTGAAGATGAAAAAATAAAATATGAAATATATGCATTTATTTCTTGGAATTTTTGTGAAACAATTTTTGATAAAGGCGATGTTGAATTAATGCAGACATGGTATGTCGTTATTGAAACAGAGAATAATTTACATCGAAAATGGTTTGATAATCCTGAAAATGCAAAGAAGTTCAAAGAATCTTTCAGAAAGTATATACAAGACACTTTACCTTGCAATTAAAAAAATACTAGCATCTTTATTTTTTTTCAACGAAGAATTTTATTGGGCGCTGCTCCTTTTACCAGTTACACTTTTAGTCCCAAAAAGATTAAAAGTGTTTTTGTCTAAGGGTCTCTTGGGATGTCTAATCTCATATCAACTTAATTATATTTTTAAAGGGAAGTTTGACATGATTCAAGAGATTATAGCATCTACACAAAGAATTCTTGATTATTCAGAAGGTTTAAACTAAAATGAATAAAAAGCGGATAGCTGTAATCCAACCAAAAAAAATGAATAAACGACTTTTTTTACTATTTTTTTTCTTTTCCGCTTTTATAAAAAATGCGGATGCTCAAGCTTCTGGTGTTCCGGACACACTTTCATATTTACAATCAATTGTAGCCAATAAATCCAAATACATTGGCAAGCCATTTTCAGTTGTATTGAACAGTTTGCAAATACAAATAAAGTATTTCTCGCCAAGAGAAAATATTCATTATGACAAGTATAAAGAGACATCGACATTATTTTCTTTTTACTTTCCTAAAAATTCTGAAGAAATTTATTTGATTTATCCTGGTTTAGAAATTTATTGGAAACCTTATTTGAATGCCGTTCAATCAGAACTTTTATATTCCCAATGTCAATCAGTTGGTTGGACTCCGGCAGTTGCTGCATTTTATGAAAATGCACTTATTTCAGACATACGCGTTGTAGAATAAGTGTAGTGTTTATTAAATCGGAAACAAAGACCTTTGTTGATTAATGGAGAAAAGAAAATTATAAAACAACAACAAACAAATGGAACATTATAAATTACAAATTATTGAAACCCTTGTGATTTTAGGCATTTACATTTTACTGTATTTTGCCTTTAAAACCTTAATCAATAATTTTCTCAAAAAAACCAAATTAGAAAGAGGTAGAAGAAAAATGGCTATCAGATCAATGCAGCTTTTTACTACAATAGCCTCAATAATCATTCTAACAGGCATTTGGGGGTTTAAACAAAATGAAATTGCGTTATTTGCAAGTTCAATCTTGACCGCATTGGGTATTGCCTTTTTTGCTCAATGGTCTTTACTTTCAAACATCACATCAAGTATTCTGATATTTTTTAATCACCCCGTAAAATTAGGCGACTCCATAAAAATATTACACAAAGACTATCAATATGAAGGAGTAGTAATTGAATTGAATTATTTTTTTGTTTACCTAAAAACAAGAGACAACGAAATAATTACGATTCCGAATTCACATTTCTTCGATAAATCTTTTACACTTTCAGAAAACAAAGAAAAAACCAATCCCCATACATAATGAGAACATTATTTATAACGATACTTTCGTTTTGTTTTATTAATAACACATATACACAAGCTGTTGATCTTGGCAGTTGGAATATCGTTAATTTAAAATACAATTTTGATGATAAATGGAGTGCATTTGGAGAAACACAATTGCGTTCATTAAAATTTTATAACAACTTTCATTATTACGAATATAAGGCCGGTATTAACTACAAAGCCCACAAGCATGTAAGGCTAACTTTAGGAGCGGGCAGTTATCAAACGTATAAAGAAGGTGGGAATTTTATTTTGCCAAAGAATAATGATGAATTTAGAGTTTGGCCTCAGGTCATTCTTTTTCAATCAATTGGAAAGTTAAATATAGAACAACGATATCGTGCAGAGCTAAGATTTACAAGTAATGGCTATCGCAACCGTTTTCGATACAGGTTTGGTGTTTCTTATCCATTCGGAAAAGTGAAAAAAGATTATGAACCCTTTCTAATCAGCATAAACAACGAAATCTTTTTTACAAACAAAGAACCATACTTTGAAAGAAACAGACTTTTATTATCACTCAATTACAAAACCTCAAAAGCAACTACTATTCAAATTGGATATTTAAAGCAATTTGATTACAAAATAAATGATGAAGTTGGGCGTGACTTTTTACAATTGGGATGTTATGTAGAATTATTCAGAAAACACGCATCTAATAAATCTACAGACGGTGAAAGCAAGGATAATTAAGCAAAATAAATGATGAATTAATTAGGAAATTTTTCAAATCTGGGTTAACACCAAACAATTCTAATGCATTTTTGTTAAGTTCATAAATTCAGTTTTTAATACACATCAAGATTTTTGAAAGATCTTCATATTTCTTCAAATTATAAAAATGAAAAGAAAATTATTATTTATTGTTTTATTCTTTTCTTTCAATGTCGCTGACGCACAAAATGTTGGCATAGTAAGGAAGAACTATATTTCCTCCTATTTTGATAGTAGTTTAATGATGAATATAGAGGTATTTGATTCTGCTACAATCAGGCTTGGAAGTATAAATACAACAACGGGTGTTGTTACTAACATTGGAAATTCAGCATACAATTCTGGAATTAATCTTAACGGCGCAACTTTAGATCCTTATTTAAACCGGTATTACATTGGCAGTGGATATAATTTTTTAACTTTTGATATCAACTCTGGTAACATCATAAACAATGTTCCAATTTTTGGCGCCTCCCCTTCTGCCTCTTTTCAGAACTTTAGATTCAATCCAAGTGATTCCACCATTTACGGCATGGTTCCCATAAATTATTATTCCACCTATTATGATAGCGGTTTGATGATGTATATTGATCAGCTTGATTCGACTCGAATCCGTTTTGCTTCCATAAATCCTACAACCGGACAATACACTTTAATTGGAAACACTTCATTTAGCAATATTTATACTTTAGCTGGCAACTCTATTGATCCACATCAAATGATATATTACTACTCATCTGGAAATTCTTTGGTTGGTGTTGATTTATACACTGGTGCAAAATTTAGCGAATCTCCTATTTTATTACCTCAATACGGAATTTTTGAAAACATTTCATATAGTTGCATCGACAAGTCTATTTATGGGTTAACCCGTCAAAATTATATTTCAAGTGTTTACGATAGCGTGAATATGATGTATAATGACGTGATAGACTCTACTACATTTAGGCTATCGAAAATAAATCCAAATACAGGTGTAGTAACTTTTGTATCACCATATCATATTGGCGCAGGAGGAAATTTAACCGGCGGTTCGTTTATTGACCCAGATGCTATGACTTATTTTTTTAGCAATGGAAATTTCATTGCAGGCGTATCATTAGTAACCGGACTTTTAACATCGAATGTTCCTAAATCGTTTGAATCAGGTGCATTCGCCTTCGATATGATGAGAAGTACACAAAATTGTTTTGCGGCAAGAGCACTTAGAATTAATAATTCAACCGAAGTTGAAGAAACTCAAAATGCTAAAAAAGAGGGAATTTTATTTCCCAATCCTGCTCAAAAAGAAATCACACTAAAAATCAATGGATCATTTAATCACATAGATATCTTAGATTCTAGAGGACGATTAATTTTAGTATCCAAGCAAAAAACAATTGACATTTCTAGATTATCAAGTGGCATTTATTTCGCAAAAGTTGTTGCTAAAAATGGCGTTTTGTTCACGGGTAAATTTATTAAATATTAAAGTTTTAATTGCCTTTCATCCAGACCAGCCATTTTAAAAATTGGAGACTCTTTTCTATTTGTATTTTGTATAGATCATGGATTGGAAATCCAAACAATAAAAGATTTTAAAGGCGTAACAAAAGCAGCAGCAAACTGATGTGTTAATGGAATTATCCAACTTGTAGTATGGGTTGTTGTCATTAATCTAATTTTCTTTTTAAATAGATCGTGTAATAATTAAATTCATGAAAATAAAAACTACATTAATTCTAGCTTTAACCTTTGTTTTTGCAAGTCAAATTTATGCTCAAAATTCGAATACAAATAATGGAACAGAGAAAATATATATTAAAAATGTAGGAAGTTTTGATTTGCCTCCAACAATGGAAATTCAAGCGGGAAATTATAAACTAATGCAAAATTCGGTTTACAAACTAATGGAATATGATGTTCCGCAATTGGTAGCTCAACAAAAAGGACTAAATGATTTTGGGAAAGAAAGTTTTGAAAAATATGCTCGAGTAATGGTTGAAACAACAATAGGTTCAGAAGGCGACTTTGAAAAGTACAATTTCAATATTTCCAAAATCCCTCAAAAAGACATTATAGAATTAAACACGATTTACAAACAACAAATCCAAGAAGCTTTTCTTGAAAATGGACTTAAACTAATTGAATGGTATCCACTAAAAGTTGAGAAAGTTAATGGTGTTTCTTGTTTTCATATTAGTTATAAAAGACAATTACAGGACAGGCCTTTTGTGCTTGTTAACATATATTACTTTCATAACAACGATAGAATGCACACTTTGACTCTTTCATACCGATTTTCAGAAACGGATTATTGGAAAGCAGACTTTGCAAAAATTTTAAAATCATTCAAAATAACAAACATAAGGTAACAAAATATAAACACCATGTTAGAATGGGATGAATTGGTAGACACATAAGTATCTGATATTTCAAAGAAAAAAAAAGAACAAAAAAAATCTCCTCCCCTCACCTTTTAAACGCTGGATGAAACTGCTGTAGCGTAGATCGTAAAAAATCCCTGTCCAAATGCGTGTATATTTCTGTGGTGGTAATGCTTTCATGACCGAGCATCTCCTGGACGGCGCGTAAATCGGCGCCACCTTCTACTAAATGTGTTGCAAATGAATGGCGAAACGTATGTGGCGAAACATTTTTTTCTATCCCGGCTTTTTTAACCAGCTCTTTCAAAATTAAAAATATCATTACCCTACTCAGTTGGCTCCCTCTCCTATTTAAAAACAAAAAATCTTCTTTGTCTTTTTTAATCATGATGTGATTTCGCACATTATTTTTATAAATGCCAATATGCTTAATGGCTTCCGAACCTATTGGTACCAAACGCTGCTTATCGCCTTTACCAATTACTTTTATAAATCCAACATCCAGATAAAGACTGCTGATTTTTAGGTTTATCAACTCACTTACACGAAGTCCGCAGCTGTACATGGTTTCAAAAATGGCTTTGTTTCTGGTGCCTTCGGGTGCACTTAAATCTATGGCATCAATTATCCCATTAATCTCATCAATAGAAAGCGTATCAGGTAATTTTCGCCTGATTTTGGGTGCTTCGAGCAAAACCGTGGGATCTTTTTCGGAAAGCTGTTCAAGTAAACAATATTTATAGAAACTTCGCAATCCTGAAATGATTCGGGCTTGAGAAGTGGCCGTCATGCCTAGTTCATGAATCCATTTTACAAAATTTTCGAGCAATTTTAAATCAATATCGTTGGGTGATTTCTTTAATTCATGTAACTCCAAAAAGGCAGTAAGTTTATCTATGTCTTGTAAATAAGCATCAACAGAGTTATCAGACAATGATTTTTCGAGCTGTAACCAGGCTTTAAAACCCTTTTTGAAGGAATCCCACATCATTTATAGAATTGTTTTTTGGGGAATGAGGTTACCATTTAATTAAACATTATTTTCGTTTTGTAATTTATTCAAAATTTAAATAAGAAAACTGATGCTTCCCGTAAATTTTAGATCTTTCAAAAGAAGGTTAACGCTTTATAGAAAAGATTTCAGAAGATTTATAAACAAAACAGAAAAAGCATCTCCAAAAGGGATCGATCAGCTTACGCCCAAAATTGCGGAAGAAGTTTGGAAAGAAGTTGATTGTTTGACTTGTGCGAATTGTTGCAAGAAAATGACGCCAACGTTTACCACAAAAGATATAAAGCGCATATCTGCCCATTTTAACCAAACTCCACTGGAATTTGAGAAAAAATGGTTGAAAAAAGACCGAAATAAAGACATGGTAAATACCACACAGCCTTGTCAGTTTTTAAATTTAACCGATAATAAGTGCAGTATTTATGAAATAAGACCAGCAGATTGCTCAGGTTTTCCGCATTTAACCAAGAAAAAATGGGCCGATTATGCGCATGTGCACAAACAAAATATCGATCATTGTCCAGCCACATTTAAGTTAATTGAAAAAATGAAGGCTCATTACGACAATGTAACTATCGTAAAAAAATAAAAAAAGCCGCATAGACATGCAGCTTTGATGTTTGAATCTCTCGATTCATAAACCCCCAAAGAAAGCGTTTAACTACTTCATTCAAACAGACATTGGGGAATTTGTCTGTATACTACTATCATAAAAAACACATCAGGTAAGGTGCAACCGATGGATTATTGGAGCCATCGGTTGCGATGTTTTAGTGTTTAAGCGAACTTAAAAACCATTACATTTTTATTTCCCTACATGCTGATTGTTTGTATAACCTACATGTTTATCAAAGATTTTTTTTCAAAAACGCAATTCATATTAAAATCTATTTTATTCGTTTTTTCTAAAACTCAAATCTTAAAACTGACAAATAGAAATTACTCCCAAATGAATAATTTTTTATTTATATTTGTTAAATTGTAAAATAGATTGAAATTGAATTCTGGTTGAACGGTAGGAGAAGGAAAAATATGGAATTAAAAGAAACTAATAAATGCTTATGTCGTTTCTGAGACAAACATAGAAACTTCAAAATTTAAATCAAAGCATTTTTATAAATATTTTTTTTTATCATTTATTTTAGCCCCATTTGAACGAAAAATTCCATTTTCATATAGGGTTATTAATACAATCGTTATTTTATACAACATTTTATTTCAATTAAATTTAATTAATTAAATGTAAATCATTTACTTATGACTATTTTAATTAAAAATAATCGATTGAGTAATTTTTTCTACTTTATTTATAAAAATACGTTGTTTTATTTTAATTATTTATTTAAAATAATTAGTTTTAATAAATTGATTATTAGTATTTTACAATATTATTTTATTGATTTTATATTTAGCATTTAATTTAAGTTTTCAATTGACTAATTATAGCTTGTTTTTAATACAAATGCTAATGAATTTAACTAAGAAAGATTTTTCAAAACCTTGAAAATAAGGCTCAAAAAAGATTTTTAAAGATCACCATCAACCACACTCCTTTGTGCTTAAATTTGGCAGTTATGATGTGTGCACTTTACACCTGGATGCTTATCTTTACAAAAAATTAATCGTTGAAATTTCCATCCATGTTGTTTCATCGCCAATCCAGAAGCAATATTTGTCATTCTAAAAAAAATAAATTTTAAAAGAAATAAAAACAAATGAAATTTAAAATAAATACTTTTTTAATATCTATATTAATTAGCTTATCATTATTCTCTTGTACGGGATTTAAAGATTTGGAATTCAAAGAATACAAAGATGTGAAATTGGAGAATCTAGGTTTTAACAAAACCACCCTTTCGTTAAAATTGATTTATTACAACCCAAACAATTTTGGAATGGAATTGAACCATACAGAAATGGACCTATTTATCAATGATAATTACCTCGGACATGTAGATCAAAACGTTCAGGTAAGGATACCCAAAAGAGATAGGTTTACTTTACCGATTAAAGTAGATGTAGACATGAAGAACATCATCAAAAATAGTTTGATTGGATTATTCAACAAAGAAGTGGAGATTCGTGCAAAAGGGAAAATAAAGGCAGGTAAAGCCAATATATTTAAAGTGGTACCTTTTGAATACAAGACCAAACAAAAATTATCGCCTTTTTAATGGCGATAATTCATGATTTTTAAGTTTTTAAATTAAATACGGCCTTTATACGCCTTTCCAATCAGCAGGATTTTCGCGCCAATTGTTTAATGTTGTAAGTAATGCTGGCGATATGGTCTCATTTTCAATGGCCAAATCAACTAGGGCCGCATAATTCGTTAAAGAAACCAGTTTTATTCCTGCTTCTTCAAATGCCTTTGTAGCTTGGTTGAATCCGTAATTAAAAATAGATACCATTCCAACTATTTCTACCCCTGATTGTTTTAGGATATCACAAACTTGTAAGCTGCTTTTTCCGGTAGAAATCAAATCTTCAACCACCAATATTTTTTGCCCTGGCGTTAAATTGCCTTCAATTTGATTACCCAAACCATGTTCTTTTGGCTTTGGACGAACATATAAAAATGGCAGTTTCAATTGATCGGCAGCCATTGCGCCCCAAGCAATACCGGCTGTTGCCACACCGGCAATTGCATCTACATCAGGAAACTGCTCAAATATTACACTACACAATTCGCTTTTAATAAAATCTCGATCGTAAGGAAACGACAACACTTTTCTATTGTCGCAGTAAATTGGACTTTTCCAACCACTTGCCCAAGTGTATGGATTTTCGGGATTTAATTTTACGGCCTCTACTTGCAATAATCTTGCAGCTACTGATTTTTCGTTTGTCATAGCGCAAATATAATTACTTATAGAAACCTATCTTTACAATGCATAAAAAAATTATGAACATCTCGTTTCCTTTGGAATAAATCGATGTTATTTCAACATTCAAATTCCTATTTTAATCAAAACAAAAGACTTTAGCATGCGAACCTGTTTTTACTTTAATGACAAAACGATTATTATTACAGACAGCGAATTGATGCAAATTGAAATTCCCAATAAAATATACGTTTGTAAAAATTATTTCGAAACAGCTTTTTCTGAATTAACACGTGTTATTTTCGAAACAGAAACGGAATTAATTTTTATACAAGCAACCGATTTCGAAAAGGTTAAAACAGATTTCATCAATCATTTTAATATAATTGAAGCTGCAGGAGGAATTGTAGAACATCCAGAAAATGGATTATTGTTTATTTTCAGAAGAAATAAATGGGATTTACCAAAAGGAAAAATGGAACTTAATGAATCACCTGAGCTTTGTGCAGAACGTGAAATAGAAGAAGAAACGGGTGTGAATAATCTCCAACGCATTAAAAAACTAACCGATACTTTTCATTTTTACGAAGAAAAAGGAAAAATTATTTTGAAAATTAGCCATTGGTATCATTTCAAAACCGGCTTTGAAGGTAATTTAATTCCACAACTTGAAGAAGACATCACTGCAATTCAATGGGTTGATGTTAAAGATTTGAATATTCCATTAGCCAATACGTTTAAAGCCATTAAAGATGTGGTAGACGTATTTTTAAAATCTAACGCTGTTTAACCGAGCTTTTTTTCCATAATAGATTGATACACCACATCTGGAAGAAACGGCGAAACATCTCCATTATATTTTAATACATCTCTGATTAATGTAGAAGCCACAGAAGTATATTGAGGCAAACAAGTCAGAAAAACAGTTTCAATATGTTGATCCAAACTCCTATTCATGTCTGCAATTGCTTTCTCGTATTCGAAATCACTTACATAACGAATACCCCTTAAAATATAATTTGCATCAATTTTTTTACAGCAGTCAACGGTTAATCCTTCATAAACTAAACCTTCCACTTTAGGATTATTCGCAAATATGCTGTTGATCCAATTTAAACGTATTGTTTCATCAAACATCGGTTGCTTGTTGGTATTTCTACCAATACCGATGTAAAGTTTATCAAACATGGGTAATGCCCGATTAATGATATCGGTATGACCTAATGTAATGGGATCAAACGTTCCAGGAAAAAGGGCTATTCTATTCAATGGATAAATTTTGAATAATTTTTAATAATTCAATGTAAGTTAAGGTTTGTTGCCTTCTAATTTCACCAAATTATTTTGAGAAATCATTTTCTCTATAACATTAACCGATTCATTGATGTAAATATCATTAACCCTAAATTTCATCCATTGTTTGTTGTTGTCGATCTTATCTTGCGCACTATTTATGGTAGCTGTATCTGAAGCAAGATTTTTAAATTCTAGAGATTTTGACAATTTAGAAAGCTCATCAATCTCTTTAATTAAAGATTTGAATACTTTTTGCTCTAATTTATATTGATTGATGTTTAAAGAGTATGCTTTTTTAGATCTTACATTTAATTGCTCAAGACTTTTTTTCAATTTTGAAAAACGATCATTTTTTGCAAGTTCATTTTTCTCTTCGTTAACTATAGTATTAAAATCATTATTTTCTACATTATAAACCGCTTTTGGAATTTCGTCCCAGCCCAATGCGCTTGGCACATCTTTTTCACGATATTTTAAAAAGTCGTAGCGATCAGGTAAAATCACATCTGGAACCACACCACGAAGCTGTGTAGCACCACCGTTGATTCTATAAAATTTCTGTAATGTTATTTTTACATTTCCCAAATCTTCTGCGTTTTTATCCGCAAGAATGGAAAGTTCGCCATCTGGGTTAAGTGAAATCATCCGCTGAACAGTTCCTTTACCATACGTTGAGTTAGCGCCAATGATAATCCCTCTTTTATAATCTTGAATGGCTGCTGCAAATATTTCAGAAGCAGAAGCACTTGTGCCATCAACCATTACTGCCAATGGACCGGTGTACTGTATTTTATCGTCTTTATCTTTTAAGATATTTGGAGATTCATCACGTCCTTTAACTTGACAAACTGGACCGTTTTTGATAAATAATCCAGCCATTTGAACCACATCGTAAAGCGAACCGCCACCATTGCCACGTAAATCGAGGATGATGCCAGATACATTTTCAGCTTTTAATTTTTCTATTTCTTTGGCGATATCAACAGCACATCTTGCGCCATTGGGACGTTCAAAATCGGCATAGAATTCTGGAAGATAGATGTAACCAATTTTATTTTTACCATTAATGATTGCAGATTTCGCAAACGTATTTTCTAGTTTTACTTCATCGCGAATGATTTTAATAACATGAATACTACCATCAATTCTTTTTACAGTTAAACGAACTTCTGATCCTTTGCTTGAACCTCTTATAAGTTTAACGGCATCTGAAACAGAATATCCGGTTACGTCTACAGGTGCTTCAGCACCTTGTGCTACTTTAATAATTTCATCATTTTCTTTTAATTCACCACCCTTCCAAGCTGGTCCACCAGATACTAGCGTACCGATTTTAATGTGACCATCTTCTTCTTTTAATTGTGCACCAATTCCATAAAAACGACCACTCATTGATTCATTAAATTCTCTTGAAGCAATTGGCGGATAGTAATTGGTATGAGGGTCAATCGCCATTGTGATTGAATTTACAAAAATGCTAAACAATTCATCTTGGGTTTCGTTTGTGCTTTTTGTTGTGTAGTATCTTGTCATTTGCTTTTTCACTTGTTCTCTAGCTTCACGTTCCAAAGTGGAATCTGCTTTTAGCTTAAAGTCTTTTATCTCTTTATTGGCTTTGTTTTTTTCTTGCTCTTCTTGAGCATCAACCAATTTAGACAATACCGCATATTTCATTCGCTTTTTCCATATGTCATAGCGATCATTTTCAGTTTTTGGAAAATCATTTTTTTCTACATCCATTTGAATGCTATCTGCTTCATTAAAATTAAATGGAGAACTCAGTAAGGTTGGATAAATCTGTTCTACTTCTTTAATGCGTTTTTGATATACTTTATAAATTTCGTAGAAGGAAACTAGACCAGCTCCATTAATTTCATCATCGATTTTATTCTCGTATTTTTTAAATGCTTCGATATCTGAAGCTAAGAAAACATTTTTTTCATCATCTAGCTCTTCAACAAAACTTTTCAGAATGGTCTTGCTAAATGCATCATCAATAGCTCTTGGTTTAAAATGTGCCTCTTTAATGAGTACATTTAAATTTCTTAATATTTTTTCATAACGCTGTTTGGGATCTTCATCATTTTTTCCTTGAGATTGAAACGTAAAAAAGACAGCAATGAAGGTCATTAGGATGACAAGTGGTATATATTTTTTGTTCTGCATAATAAAGTTTGCAATTTTTTGCATGTTGTAAAAATAATGGAAAATTCAATCAATGATAAAGTGAAAACGAAACAAATGAAATAATGTTTTGTTAAAGGGTAATAAAAAAGAAAAGGCAAAAAAAAATCTCCTTGTTAGGAGATTAAATTTTATTGGGGTGGATGATGGGGCTCGAACCCACGACCCCCAGAATCACAATCTGGTGCTCTAACCAGCTGAGCTACAACCACCGTTTATAGTTGTGCAAAAGTAAAGGAAATCATTTCTTAAACAAAAGAAAATTTTGGACTTTTTTAATTTTATTGAAATAGGTTTAAAAAATCGCTGCGTCTTCTGGTTGCAACTTCTATTTCAGTGCCGTCTTCCATGGTAACAGAACCTCCCCTGCCTTTGTTGTAACGCAAGATTCGATTAATGTTTACCAAATGAGAATTGTGGATTCTAAAAAAATGTGTTTTGGGCAAAATGGCTTCATATTCTTTGATATTTTTTGAAGCCATGATTTTTTCTTTTTTGCCTACATATATTATGGTATAAGAGCCATTTGCTTCGCAACGTACAATATCGTGTAATAAAATAAATACAAATCCACCTGTTGTTGGAACCGCAATTTTTTGACTGAGCGAGGTTTGAACATTTTTAATGTTGGTCATTAATAAGTCCAACTGTTGCTTCATATATTTTGCCGTTATTTTTTTAATGGCTTTTTCAGAAGCTTTTTTAAGTTCTTGAATATTTACCGGCTTTAAGATATAATCTAATGCAGAATATTTTATCGCTTTAAAGCTATGTGATTCATGTTTGGTAATAAAGATTACTTCAAAATCAAAAGGCATTAATTTATCCAATAAATCAAATCCTGTTCCGCTCGGCATTACAATATCTAGCAAAATTAAATCAGGCTTTAACTCCTTTATTAAAGAATATCCAGACTCTATATCATAAGCTTCGCCAATCAATTCAATTTGTGGACAATGCTGATTTACTATTTTCTTTATTTCCGCGACTTGTTTTAAGTCATCCTCAATTATTACGGTATTAAACATTCAATCGATTTAGGTTCTATAAAATTCATTTTTCAAAAAATCGAAATTCAAAATCAACAAAACTCTTTTGATAAAACATTGCAAAGAACAAATTTTTTATCATATAATTTTTTATAATTGACTAATGCGTTTGTTTTTTGATTATTCGTGTTAATCAGTAAGAAATTTGGTTTAAAAAATTATAATAAAACAATATTAAGTTTGAATAAAATCGTTTTTAATGGCTAAAAAGACAAACTTTTTATTTTCATCTTGCACATTTATTCAATTTTTTTTGCCCACTTCATTTCCACTAATTTGAAACTTTAGTTTTGAAAAAAATGTTTCAAATTGAAACCTATTTAAAAAATATTAATTAAAAAGTCAAAATTTAAAAACACGTTTTCATTCCCAAATACTAACCAGCATTCGCTTAGGGTATTTCTTAAACAAGTTTTATCTCGGTAAGAAAATACCATAGATGTTAACCTCGAAAAAAAACGAGGATAATGTTCAATAAAAATTAAAGGTTGAGTTGGGTTGTTGGAGTTTCTAATTTTTCATTAGAATCTACGAATGCAGTTTCTAACTTATTTGATGCAATATAGATTTTTTATCTTTAATTTGCCTACTTAATTTTTTAACCATGAATAGGATTTCATTTAAAGCTATTTTACCGCATATTATTGCTTTTGCCATTTTTTTATTGACTACTTTAATTTTTTGTAAGCCAGCATTAGAATCGGATGTGGTGTTAAAACAAGGTGACGTAACGAGTTGGTATGGCATGAGCCATCAATCGATTGAATATGCTGAAAAAAATGGCCACTTCCCATTGTGGTCGGTAAGTATGTTTAGCGGAATGCCGAGTTATCAAATTGCCATGAAAGGCCCTTGGTCGCCGGTATCTATTTTTGATAAAATTACCCAATTGGGATTACCACAACCCTTCAACTTTTTTTTCCTGGCATGTATCTGTTTTTATTTCATGTGCATTTGTTTGGGCATAACACCATTTGCCGCAATTATTGGTTCTCTTGCTTTTGCATTTAGTAGCTATAATCCAATCATTGTAATGGCTGGTCATAATACCAAAATGTTGGCTTTGGCTTACGCGCCTGCGGTTATTGGTGCTGTTGTTTTGATTTTTAATAAAAAATATTTGTGGGGTTTTGCGCTTGCGGCTTTATTTACAGCTTTAGAAATAGGACAAGGGCATCAGCAAATCAGTTATTATTTATTCTTGGTGTTGGGTATTATGGGCATTTCTTACCTCATTCATTTTATAAAAATCCGCGAAACAAAACATGCATTTAAAAGCATCGGAATGATATTAATTGCGGGAATTATTGGCGTTGCTGCAAATGCGTTGATACTTATGACCACTTACGATTATGCCAAAGATTCTAAAAGAGGCGGACAGTTGGTTATGGATCAAAATTCAAATTCAAAAGATAAAATTTCTGGTGAGAAAACGACAGGATTAAGTAAGGATTATGCTTTTATGTGGAGTTATGGCATTTCGGAAACTTGGAGTTTAATGTTTCCTGGCGTAATGGGTTTTGGCTCGCACCAAGCAGAAAGAGATGGCGATGTTTATATTTTCCCTAAGATAAAAGACAATGGGCCGCTTGTAAATTACATGACTGAAAATCTTCCCCAGCTTCCTGCAGATCAAGTAGCTGCACAAATGAATGGGGCTATTTATTGGGGTGATCAACCATTTACAAACGGACCAGTTTACTTGGGTGCAATCATTTGTTTCTTATTCTTATTTGGCATGTTTTATTTGGATGGCAAACACAAATGGTGGATTCTTACCGCTTCTATTTTAGCCATAATGCTTTCTTGGGGCGATAATTTTAAATCGTTCAATTATTTCATGTTTGATTATTTCCCGCTGTATAACAAGTTCAGGGTACCTACCATGATTTTGGTGATACCTCAATTGTTGTTCCCTATCATGGCTTCGCTTGTAATTAATAAATTAATCAATAATCAAGAGGAAACGGATTGGAAAAAATTCAAGCTTGCTGCCATTGCTACTGCAGTAGTTTTTGGTTTGATTGGTTTCTTTTATACAACAAGCGATTTCAGCAAAGAGAATAAAGAAAGAACTTTTGCTTTCGATAATATCCTTAAATCGAATAGTCCAAACATGCAAGCCCAAATGCAAAATTTGGATCAAAAGTTTAAACCAAGTATCGACAATCAGATTTACGAAGCAATGGTAAGTAATATTAGCAGAGACCCAAGTGCTGGCGACCCTACAAAAGCAGCTCGTGCATTTGTATCGGCTTTACATAAGGAACGCGCATCATTCTTATTTGACGACATCATTCGTTCGCTTATTTTAGTTGCTTTGGCATTGGCTCTAATTGCCTTATTTATAAAAAAGAAAATCAATGCCATGATTATGATTGTGGGAATTACCATTTTGTCTACTGCTGATTTATTGCAATTTGGCATGAATTATCTTAACGATAAAAGCTTTGAAGCAAAAGCGGATGCAGAAGCAAATTCATTTCCACTAACACCAGCCGACCAACAAATACTTGCCGATAAAGATCCGAATTATAGGGTGTTTAATACGTCAAGCATGGAAGAAGCAAAAACATCTTATTATCACAAATCAATTGGCGGATATCATCCGGCTAAATTGGGTATTTATGATGATTTGATTGCCAACCAATTTAAAGGCAACATCAATATGTCTGTTATAAATATGCTTAATGCAAAGTATTTTATTCAACAGCAAGAAAATGGAAAAATTGCCCAACAAAATCCAGGTGCATTAGGAAATGTTTGGTTTGTAAAAGATGTTCAATATGTTCAAGGACCAGCGAATGAAATGCGTGCATTGGATAATTTCAATCCAAAAGATACTGCGATTGTGGATGAAAGTTTTAAAAATACAGTTGGAAATTTCAGTGCGCCAGATAGCTTAGCAACCATTAAACAAACCAGCTTCGACAATGACGCCATCACTTATGAATCTATTTCTAGTTCAAATAACATTGCGGTGTTTAGTGAGGTATTTTACAAAGATTGGTTTGCTTATGTAGATGGAAAGAAAACGCCTTATTTCAAAACCAATTATGTATTAAGAGGAATTAACGTCCCCGCAGGTAAGCACAAAATTGAATTTAAATTTGAACCTGCTGTTTATTTCTTAGGCAGCAAAATCAATGCAGTCGCGTCTTGGTTGGTGCTGATCATTTTATTGGCTGCTGTTGCTTTATCATTTAAGAAGAAAAAAGAAGTGGTTTAGTTTTTAAATTGAATAATATCAATACGAGCCATACATATATCGTAGCCATTGCTCCTTACAACATTTTTCCAGCAAAAATGGGTGGACAAAAAGGTATTGCCTGTTTTTATGCAGCTTTTTCCAAGTGTGTGGATGTCACACTGGTTTCGGTTAAAAGCAATGCTAATCCAACAGATTTCTCTGGCACGTTTATGCCTATAATGCCCAATGCAAAGCATCGATATTTCAACCCTTTTGGCATTTTTTCTTTTTTAAAAATCATCCGAAATCAACAAGCAACACATTTTATGTTGGAGCATCCTTATTTGGGTTGGTTGGGGTTTTTATTAAAAAAAATTACGGGTGTAAAACTGATCATTCATTCGCATAACATAGAAAGCTTGCGTTTTAAAAGCACGGGCAAATGGTGGTGGAAAATGCTTTGGCATTATGAAAAATGGACACATCGTCAAGCAGATATCAATTTTTTCATCACGGATGAAGACCAGCATTTTGCACTCAAACATTTCAATTTAAACCCTTCGAAATGTCATACTATAACCTATGGTTTTGATTTTGGAAAAGCGCCAAGCGCTGAAGAGAAATCTATTGCGAAAACAGCACTTCAACAAAAGCACAATATCCCATCAACGAATAAAATTCTATTGTTTAATGGCACTTTGGATTATGCGCCCAATTTGAACGCGTTGAAAAATATCCTTTACGATATCAATCCAATTTTGTTGCAAGCGGCTAATTTTAATTATACCATTATTATCTGCGGAAAGGGATTGCCAGATGATTTAAACGAACTGAAAGCATTTGCTAATAAGCATATTGTTTATGCTGGTTTTGTAGATGACATTTCCGTTTACTTTAAAGGTTCGGATATTTTCATCAATCCAGTTGTTGAAGGCGGTGGCATCAAAACCAAATTGGTAGAAGCGTTGGGGAATAATTTATCTGCCATCAGTACGATTGAGGGAGCAATTGGTGTTCCAGAAAAAATTACAGGCGGAAAATTATCCATTGTTTCAAATACCAATTGGACTGATTTTTCGAATGCGATTATGGAATGTGATTCAATAGCGGACCCAATAGACGAACAGTTTTTCAAACATTTTTATTGGAACAATATTGCTGAGAAAGCCGCATCAATCATCAATTCCGGCAATTGATTTTTCTAAAGTTTGCCAAAGTAACGCCGCTGATTTATCCCAAGAAAATTTTTCTTTTCTGATATTTCCTTTTTCAATTAAGGATTTAATCAGGTCATTTTTATTCTTAAAAAGTTGCTGCATACCTAAAGCGATATCATTTATATCGAAAGGATTGGCATAAATAGCCGCATCCCCTCCTACTTCGGGCATTGATGAAATGTTAGATGTAAGCACGGGCACTTGCATTTCAAATGCTTCCACAATTGGAATGCCGAACCCTTCAAACACGGGCATAAACGTTAATGCATGTGCTGCGCCAAAATAAAGACGAAGCTCTTCTTCGCTTAATCTTCCGGTGAAAATAATGTCATTTTTGTACAAATTGGAAGACAAAACCTTCTGCATTTCTTCTGTTTTCCAATAAAAACTTCCAGCAATAATTAATTTAAAATCACTTTGATTATTGGCTTTAAATATGGCAAATGCTTCAATAAGCCGAAGCATATTTTTTCGTGGATGCAAAGAACCTACAAAGAAAAAATAAGGTTTACCATCACTGTATTTGTTTTTTACTTCTTGTTTTTCAGCATCCGTTAATGGATGAAATCCACTGTTTATGCCACAATAAACCACATCGACTTTTTTTGCATCAATTTGATAGCGCGTTACAATATCTTGCTTGCTATATTCGGAAACGGTTGCTATGCGAAAAGCTTTTTTGGCAAATCGTTTAAAAAAATAGAGATAATACAAACGATTTTTCAGCGGCAATTGTTTGGGATAATGCTCAAAGTTTAAATCGTGTATCACAGGAACTTGCTTACAACTAGCCATTAAGGACAAATATCCATCTGGCGATAAAAACAAATCGGGCTTTAATGATTTCAATACAAAAGGCAGAATCAATTCCATAAAAAAAACATAAAGTAACGGATGTCTAAATGGTGGAAAAACCCTTTTGATGAAAACATTATCTCCTTCGAAATATGGTTCTTTAAATTTCGTGTCGCATAATAAAGTAAAGGAAACTTCTGGATGGGTTTTGATGATTCGTTGGATTGTATTTACGGTAAAATAGCCAATGCCATCTAATTGCTTATTTCGAAGCACCCAGCAATTGACAGCGATATGTATTTTTTTTGAGCTCAACGGAATCTGTTATTTGTAATTTATTTTTTACGTGTATGATTTTCCTCTGAATAAATGATTTACAATATTAACGTAAAAGACCAATCTAGTTTCTTTCTTTTAAAAAAGAAATCGTCATGAAAAATTTTGACAAAATACCAATGTTTAAAATGACCAATGGGATTTTAAATTGAAATTTCAACATGTCCTTGATTTTAGTAGGAATCTGAGCATCTGGCAATAAATAATCAAAATCATCAAAACGACGAATAGAAAGGTTTCTAAATAATCTCCAATAGTAATCGTACACATATATTTTATTCAAAGCAGAGAAACCCAATTTATCAAGCAAATAGATGGTTTCCGGTATTTCAATTGATTTATTTCGGAAAGCTTGTTTTGTAATTTGTTCTTCATGAATTCCGATATAAATTAATGCATTTGGAATCGAAGCGAATTTTCTAGAATTAATGACTCTGATATAAAATTCGAAATCAACGACCCATTTTATTTTCTCATCAAACCATTCCATTTTGGTATTTCTGATCAGTGTAGTGCTTGGGTGACCAATATAGTTTTTTTGAAAAAGGATTAAAGGAGATTTCTTCAATCTTTTAGAAAGTTGTGTGTTGGGAATAAATGTATTGATAATCCCTTTTGACCCGCAATTTGTAAAACCGGAAAACAAGAAATCGCAATCAACATTATTCAATGTTGCATCGGCAAACATTTGTAAACTATGTTCACTTGAAAACCAATCATCATTATGCATTATTTTAATCCATTTACCGCTTGCCATTTTGATAGCTGCGTTCCAATTTGCGGGAGACCCTAGCGCTATTTCATTTTTTATATATTTGAGATTAAATACCGATTTATATTTTTCACAAAGAACTTTTATTTCATCACTAGGGGTATCGTCGGAAACTATAATTTCAAAGTCTTTGAAGCTTTGATTAACAATTGATTTAAAGAGTCTATCTAAGTAATCTAGTTTTTTGTAAGCCGGAATACAAATACTTATTTCAGGATTCATATTGATGTGATTAAAGAATTTTAATTTGTGTGTTATGTTGAAAAAAAAAGTAAAAACTCCATTTTTTCAAATCAAATAATTTACTTTTACGATTAAAAATAAAACATTGAGAGCATTTGGACTTCAAGTTATCAAGCTAATTAATCTTATTCGATTTTTCGGATTTTCGAAAGGTTTGAAAGCATACTTTAATTTATTAATTCCAAAAGGAGAATATTTCATTGTAGACAATAACGCATTTAAAAACAAAATTTATTTAAGAAAAGATCAATCAGATCCATTAATTTTTGAGCAAGTTTTCTGTGAACAACAATATCACTTTCCTTTACCAGAAAACTCAACTACAAATTGGATTATAGATGCCGGTGCTAATATAGGACTTTCCGCTATTTATTTCTCTGAAAAATTTCCATCTGCAAAGATTATATGCATTGAGCCTAGTAAAGAAAACTTTGAAATTCTTTTAAAAAACACGTCCAATTACACAAACATTGAGTGTATTAATGCAGCGTTATGGCATAAAGAAGACACCCTCAACATTTCAAACAAATCTGAAAAAAGTGCAGGGTTTATGATTGAATCAAATTCAAATAGCGATTCAGATTTCATTAAAAGTAAAACCATAAATCAGTTAATCACCGAACATAATATTGATAACATTTCCATATTAAAAATAGATATAGAAGGATCTGAAAAAGAAATTTTTGAAATGAATACTATGCCTTGGATGGATAATACAAACTGTATCATTTGCGAGCTTCATGATTGGTTAAAGCCTGGTACTTCTAAAGTATTTTTTAAAACGATGTCGAATTACGATTGGATTACTTACATAAAAGGGGAAAACATCATTTGCATCAAAAACAATAATTCATAAGAATGATTTCATTTTTAGAAATTCTATTTAGAAAATATTTTCCCAAAAGAATTAAAAATCACAACACATTAATCTCAAAATTTAACGGGAAAAATGGAATTGAGATTGGCGGACCAAGTAATATATTTACAAAAAAAGGGTTTCTTCCAATTTATCCCGTAATCAATAATCTCGATGGATGTAATTTCAGTGCTAATACCGTTTGGGAAGGTTCAATAAGCGAAGGGGCAACATATACTTACGGAAACAAAATTGGCCATCAGTATATATCAGATGGGAATAATCTAAGCATGATTCCAAATGAAAAATACGATTTCATTTTATCATGCCATAGTTTAGAACATTTTGCAAACCCAATAAAGGCTATTGTAGAATGGAAAAGAGTATTAAAAAATGATGGTTATATTTTACTCATTTTACCACACAAGGATAAAACATTTGACCACCGTAGACAAGTTACCAGTTTAGAACATTTAATTAGTGATTTCGAAAATGATACATTGGAAACAGATACTACTCATATTGAAGATGTTTTGACATATCACGATTTAACGCTAGACCCTGCTAAAATAGATTTGGCCGAATTGACCGCAAGAACGGCGGATAATTACAATAATCGTTGTTTACATCACCATGTATTCAACACGCCTTTAGTTGTAAAAATTGGGAATTATTTGAATTTTAAAATATGCGATGTTAGCCATTTCAATCCGTTTCACATTGTAGTTCTATTACAAAAGACGAATAATAAAGTGGACAATTCTACATATATAGACCCCAGCAATTCAATTTATCATAACCCCGCTTTTCCCTCAGATAAATTAATGTAATTGAAACGTTTTTTTTATTTTTTTTTCAAATAGTCAAAATATCCTTTTGCAGCTCTAGTAAATGTTGTAAAAAAATTTTTAGAAAAAAACAGGTTGTTTTTGATCATTATTTTAAAATCTTTATCCCGCCATTTATACAATTCTGGAAAGGTTTTAATGTATCGAGATCTTATTATAAAATAATTTCTAACCATAAAATAAATTCTAAATGAATTGTGGATGGTTCTTTCCTTTTTGAAAAAATAATTAAAGTAACCAAGTGATTTTTGTTCTCCCAATTTATGATTCATGTGAATATTTGGGAATTTCAATACCTTAAATCCATTCATCTTTATTTTATAAGAAAAATCAGCATCAACCTCATCTATAAAAAGGTAATCGTCGAACCCTCCTACTTTGTCGTATGCGTTTAAATTTATTATACTTCCAGAGGTTATTGAGTGTTCATGCTCAATAATATCAGGCATATTGCCACCAATTGCGGTGTTGGGGCACATTATCCCAATGTTAATATCAGCATTAAATTGATTGAAAAAATTTGAGAACTTTAAAATGTTATCATGGCTAAATGAGGAATCTTGATCCATGGTAAGTAACCAATCATAATTATCTTTTATTGCCATCCTTGCAGCAATATTCAATCCGGTAGCAACGCCTAAATTTTCATTGTTTTGAGTGATTTTTATTTTGTTATTTTTTTTTAATTCAGTCAAAATATATTCGTTAGATTGTATAGAATTATCAATAACATATAAAATACTAACCATTTCAATGTAGGTATTTATATTATTTATAACGCTTGAGTCTGGGTTATACAAAATCACTGAGCCTGCCAAATTCATTTAAATAACGATTTTAAATTGTGCTTGTTTTTTCAATAAAATAATATAGCAATTGCATAAGAATCTTAACTTGCCAAAGAAACGAAATCAATTTCATTATAAATTAATTTATTTAACTTTAAAAAATGAATAAAAAATATGATGTAGCTGTTGCTTGGAGAATTTATCCCAAAGTATCAAAGCAACCCATTATTTGTTCAGAAGACAAATTCGAGTTAGTAAGCGTTTGTTTAAAATCATTCAAGCTTTCTACATCAAATTTAAAAATTAAATATTTTTTCATTCTTGATGGATGCCCTTCGGAATACGTAGAACTAATAAACGCCACTTTTGACAAAGAAGATGTTGACATAATAGAAACAAATGCTATAGGAAATTTGGCTACTTTTAAACTACAAATCGATTTGCTTTCCAAACAACAATATGCCGATGTTGTATATTTTGCAGAAGATGATTATCTCTATGTCCCAAATGAATTTCATAAAATGGTATCACTAGTAAGAGATAATAAACAAGTTGATTTTGCCTCTTGCTATTTGCATACGGATACATTTACGCATCCCATCCACCAACATAAAAAACATCATATTGATTTTGCAGGGCATCAATGGATGAGTGACAGCTCTACTTGTCTCACTTTTATGACCACAAAAAATACATTGTTGCGTACGAAAGATTTATTGCTCACTTATTCAAAAGGAAATAATGATTGTGCCTTGTGGCTGGTAATGACAAAAACGTTTATTTATAATCCTTTAAAGTATATTCAGTTTTATTTTACACACAAAGAATCCTATAGAATTTTAAAAGTTGCCATTAAGCGTAGTTTTAAATATTTTTTCAATCGCAGAAAATACACACTTTATGTGCCAATTCCCGCAATTGGTACGCATCTTGAAAAAGATCTGACAAGTCCTGATATTGACTGGAAAAGTCTTGCAGAGAAGATTAACAAGGGCGAATTCAATCATATTTTACAATCCAAAGTATCCGTTTAATATTTATAATAATGAACATCATCAAAAAAATCTGGCTCTTTTTACACAAAAGATATGTGAATTCAAAATCTCATGTTTTTGTTAGTTATATTTTTGAAAAATTAAAATTTGAAGGTTTTCATATTAGCTATTCACAATTTGGTGAAGATTTGATTATGGAAAACTATTTAAGAAATATTAAAAATGGTTTTTTTGTAGATATTGGTTGCAACAGGCCTATTGAAGGAAATAATACGTTTAAATTTTACTTAAAGGGTTGGAGTGGCATCAATGTTGACGGCAACCAAAAAATGATAGATGCATTCAACAAAGTAAGAGCGAAGGACATTAATCTATGTGAGATTGTTTCAAACAAAGTTGAAAAGACTAAATTTTTTATTTCAAATGACGACCGGGTATCTTCTCTTTCTAATGATTTTATAGATAAAATGGATAAAAGTAGATCATATGATGAAGGCTCATGGGTAACCCCAAAAACATTAGAAGAAATATTAGACAATTACTTACCCAAAGGAAAAGAGATCACGATATTAAATGTAGATGTAGAAGGGCATGATATGGAAGTTTTAAAATCGAATAATTTTGAAAAATACAGTCCATTAATGATTTGTGTTGAAGACCATCATTTCAGTATTTCAACAATAAAAGAAAATGAGATTTGTATTTTTTTAGAAGCTAACGGTTATCAAATTGCTGGATATTCAAAGCCCAACATTTTTTTCATAAAATCAACGGCATTATTTTCATAACTGTTATTTTCAACTGCTTTCAACTAACTAAATTATTATAAATTCAATATGTCGGATATAAGAAAAAAAAGCATTAAAGCCACATTTTGGATTTATTTGGGGTTTCTGATTGGCGGATTAAATACCTATTTTCTTACACATAAAAATTGGTTTACTGTTGATCAAAATGGATTAACAAGATCAATGATTGAAATTAGTCAACTTGTTTTTGCATTTTCAACTTTTGGTGTTACTTCTTATCTTTTTAAATTTTTCCCTTATTATTCGGATAATTTACCTCCAAAGAAAAATGACATTTTAGGTGTTGCTTTAATTATATCAATGATTGGATTTTTTTTCACAGCAGGTGGATTATTCTTAATCGAACCCATTATCGTAAAAAAATTCAGTACAAACTCTATTCTACTAGTAGAGTATTTTTATTGGATTATACCAATGGCTTTTTTTGTTCTTTTATTTAATATACTTGAATCATATTCCTACGGGTTTCAAAAAGGTGTAATAACAAGTTTGCTCAAAGAAACAATTTTAAGAGTTTACACCTTAATTCTGATTCTTTTAAAGATTTTTAATTATATCGATTTTAAGTCTTTCATCATTTTTTTTGCATTTCAATATTTATTTATTGTGTTGTTTCTGGTCATTCATTTAAAATTAAATAATCAATTATGGCTAACGTTTAAACCAAGTAAAGTAACCAAAAAGTTTAGAAAAAAAATAATTGCCATTATTAGTCTAACCTTTTTAACGATTATCGTTAGTGTGCTCAGGCAAAGTATTGACGGAATCATTCTTGCAGCAAAACAAAGTCTTGGAAAAGTAGGCATTTTTGGTTTAGCCTCATATATGGTGTCTATATTACAAGTTCCCTTCAGAA
This sequence comes from Chitinophagaceae bacterium, assembly GCA_027489035.1. Taxonomy (GTDB): domain Bacteria; phylum Bacteroidota; class Bacteroidia; order Chitinophagales; family Chitinophagaceae; genus Ferruginibacter. The sequence goes on along the minus strand of JAIYAN010000015.1, from coordinate 54,091 downwards.
GCATTGTAGCCATAACTATTCCATTATTAGCAAGAGCCTGGAAAGATAAAAACCTAATTGAAGTTGAACGCATATACAAAAGGACGTCAATTAATATGCTTGGATTTTCTTTATTTGTTTTTTTTTGTGTGTGGTTGAATTTTGAAAACACCATTATTTTATTCAATATTAATTTAGATTATCTCGAAGGAAAATGGGTTTTCTTTTTATTGGGAATGGTAACCATTATAGAGGTTGGAACTGGAGTAAACAGTCAAATTATTGGCACATCAACATTTTGGCGATTTGAATTGTGGTCAAGTTTATTATTGACCATTATGATTATTCCGCTCAGTTATTTTCTAACAAATCGGTATGGCATTTTAGGTCCGGCAATTGCCAATTTATTTTCCTTTACCATTTACAACAGCATTAGATATGTATTTTTATTGAAGAAGTTCAACATGCAGCCATTTACGATTAAAACGTTAGAGCTATTGATCATTGCAACGCTATCCTATTGTACTGCCTATTTTGCCACCAAAAACCTCGAAGGAATCGTTGCTATTATTGGTTCTTTAGCCATATTTAGTATGTTATATATTAGCTTATTTTATTGGAGAAACATTTCACCGGATGTAAAGCAGGTAATGCTAACCGTTACCAATCGATTTAAGAAAAAATAAATCAGTTTTCAATTTTAGACAGGAAAAGTTTTAGTCCCTCCATTTTTTTATCATCAAGGATATAATCAATATTCTCTTTGAAATAAACATTTAAATCATATTCTTGAAAGCCAATAGATTCAACTATTTTATCTATGTGGGTCAATGAATTTTTGATGGAAAGATTGAATTGGGATATAAATTCTTCAGGCAATGATTTGTTGGCCACCCAAACTGCAAAAACAAAAGGCAGGTTGGTCATTTGTTGCCAAGCTTCCGCCAGATCATAAGCAAAAGAGTAATGCTTTAATTCTAAAAGTGCCCTATCACCAATGATTAGTGCAGCAGTTGTGCCGTTAATATCTTTTTCAAAACCTACTTCTGACGCAATAAAATCAGGAGAGGTTTTCCAGAAATCTTTCAACAAAATCTTCAACAAGGCTACCGAAGTTCGGCTTTGATAATCCAATATAACAGACTTAATTTCTTGAATGGGCACTTGACTAAACAAACAAACGCTGGCCACTGGATTGGTAGCACCTATGCAAAAATTTGAAACGATTTGTGCATTTGACACTCGTGGAATAACGGCAACAGGTACCAAGCCCAAATCAATCTCATCATTTATCAGCATTTGTGCTACTTTGGATGGATAATCAAACATTAATTCCATTTCATTTGCCATTGCTCCATTTTCAAAAGCATACACCAAAGGCTTTGTATTTAAATAACTTACTGCACCAACTTTGATTTTTCTGATTGCCACGAGATTGATTTTGTGTGGCGAAAATAATCAATTTATGTTTAAGAGGTTTATGAGGTTTATGAGGTTGGGGATTTTCGTCTGCCGATGTTGGTGTTATCACCAATCATCAAAGTTCGAGAACAAAGTTTAAATTGCTGCGCTGGTTTAATATTCTAAGGGTTTAAGGTTGGAAGTATTTTCCATTTAATCGTATTAATTAAAAAACTTCGTGTCTTTGCGTCTTCGTGCCTTCGTGTTATAAAACTTCGTGGCCAATCACTTAAACATATTTCCCGAATTCAGCTTATTTTTGCGGCTATGAATAATACATCACTCACCAACATTTCGCCAATTGATGGCAGATACGCAAATGCTACTAAAGAATTAACCGAATATTACTCGGAGTATGCCCTGATAAAATATCGCTTGAAAGTTGAAGTTGAATACTTTATTTTTTTGGCAGAAAAGAAATTCTTTAAGTTAGACAACAAGCAAAAAACTATTTTACGCGATGTTGTGAATAATTTTTCGGTTGAAGATGCTGAAACGATCAAGCAAACGGAAAAAACAACCAATCATGATGTTAAAGCGGTTGAGTATTTTTTAAAATCAACATTAGATAAAATCGGGTTGAGTGCATTAAAAGAATGGGTTCATTTTGGATTAACTTCTCAAGATATCAACAACACAGCGGTTCCGATGTTATGGAAAGATTCCATGGAATTGGAATATCTACCTGCCATTTTGAACGTACAACAATATATTTATAAGCTAGCGCAAAGCTGGAAAGACATTCCAATGTTGGCGCGTACGCATGGTCAATCGGCATCTCCAACAAAATTGGGTAAAGAGTTGAAGGTATTTGTAGAGCGATTAGAAAATCAGGTTCAGTTATTTAGCTACATTCCTTTTTCTGGAAAATTTGGTGGGGCTACTGGAAACTTCAACGCGCATCATGTGGCGTTTCCAAAATACAACTGGAAGAAATTTGCAGATGAATTGTTGGAAGACAAACTTGGATTGCAACGTCAGCAATACACCACACAAATTGAACATTATGATTTATTAGCCACACATTTTGATGCCATCAAAAGAATCAACACCATTTTAATTGATTTGTGCAGAGATATATGGAGTTATGTAAGCATGGATTATTTCAAACAAAAAACGAAGAAGGGAGAAGTTGGCAGTAGCGCTATGCCACATAAAGTAAACCCTATTGATTTTGAAAATGCAGAAGGAAATTTAGGAATGGCAAACGCTATTTTAGAACACCTATCTGCAAAGCTTCCAATTTCAAGACTACAAAGAGATTTAACAGACAGTACAGTTCTAAGGAACATCGGCGTTCCAATAGCACACACTATCATCGCGATAAAATCTATAGAAAAAGGATTGGGGAAATTAATTTTGAATGAACCCAAACTAAAATCAGATTTAGAATCCAATTGGGCTGTAGTAGCAGAAGCTATACAAACTGTCTTGCGCCGTGAAAACTATCCTGCTCCTTATGAGGCATTAAAAGAACTTACCAGAGGAACGGTTATTGATAAAAAAGCGATTCATCAATTTATATCAAAGCTGAAAGTATCTGCAGCAGTAAAAGCAGAATTAAAAGCAATAACGCCGCATAGTTATACGGGGGTGTAGGGGTTGAAAATCTTCAACCCTTACAAGACGTTTAAGACGTTTAAGAGGTTGGGGATACGTTTAAGGGTTTAATTGTTTAATGGTTTAATGGTGGAAGTATTTTCCATTTATTTGCTACTTAATTTTTAAAAAATCTTCGTGTCTTTATATCAAAAAAAACTTCCGATGTTTTGTTATCACCAATCATCAAAGAAGGAAAAGGTTTGGGAGGTTCAATGGGTTCAAAAGGTTCAATAAGTTAGATTATACTAATCTTCATTATATTCTATTAATTCAAAAGGTTCAATAAGCCAAAAACTTAAAATGCTTCCAACCATTAAACCCTTATTCCTTTATAGCAGGGAAGCAACTTAAACCTCTTAATACCCTTCTCAAAAAAGGTAAAGGAAGCTTGAGCACATTGACATTAAAATACGCTACCGGTTCAAGAAGCCAAAACGGAAAATACTTCCAACCATTAAACCCTTAAACCTTTAAACCAGCAAAGCGACTTAAACCTTTTTTAAACAAAACAGCCTGCCCAAATTAATGAACAGGCCGCTTTTATATTTTAAGAAATCAACAGTTAATACTTCACTACCCTAACCGTTTTCACCACATTCCCTTCTCTCACTTCTACCATATACACGCCGGATTTTAAATCATTTCCGAAAGCGATGGTTTCATCTGAGTTAAAAGAAATGGTTTTGATTAAACGACCTTGTACATCTAAAATACGCATAGTGATTTTTGATGCATTTGGTGTTTTTACAAATAATTGGAATGCATTTGTAGTTGGGTTTGGATAAACGTTTAATTTCATTGGATCAATATACGTTTTGATTGTTGAAGGCACATTGGTTCTTGAAATCAATTGTGTAACACAACCTGTGGTTACCAATTTCAACACTCGCTTCGCTCCTGCGCAACCGTTAGTACCTACTGCCTGTACGAAAATACTATCGTTAGCACCCGCAGTCAAGAAACGAACTTTTATTCTTACGCCGTTACTTCCACTATCCAACACTGCACCTGCTGGTAATGTCCAAACATAAGATAATGCACCAGTAACCGCTGAAGCAATGTACCTATTGCTGGTTGATGTACCTACTGCAGAACAAATACTTGTTGTACCGGTTAAAGCGGTTGGAGCTGCCAACAATGTTGGCGCAAGGTTTGATAATTTCTGCGCTTTAGCTGGACTATTTCCACAATCTGAAGTGTATAGCACTTTAATACTATCGCCTGTTAATGCGGCTGAATTGCTGCTGTATCTTATTTTAATTACTCTGCCACTTAACGTTCCAGAATCCAATACGCCTGTAACTCCGAGTGAACCCATCGGCATATGCCACAAGTATCCCGAAGCCGCTCCGGCTGTTGTAGTTGCAATAGGTAGTGCAGGCGCTGTGTATCTGTAAACACGAGCGCCACAAATATCACTTACGGTAGCAATGGTAATGGTTGCCGGTGCCAATGGAGCACCCAGTAACGTATTGGTTAATTTGGTTGCTTTTGCTGCACCCAATCCACAACCAGATGTGTAACGTACCCGAATGCTATCTCCTGCAATGGCTACTGCATTTGAACTGTACACCACAACGATGGTTTGTGAGCTAATAGAACCAGAATCTAAAACGCCTGTTGATCCAACAGTTCCCTCCACAGGTAAAGACCATAACCAACCTGTTGCTGCCGTAGCAGTCGTGGTAGATGCAACTAATCCAGCTGCTGTGTAACGATATTTTCTTGCACCACAAATATTGGTCACCAATGGTGTTATGGTAACCGTTGCTGGTGCTAATGGTGCTGCTAATGAAGTATTTGTAAGCTTGGTTGCTTTGGCTACACTTAATCCACATGCTGATGTGTAGGCTACCCTTATGGTATCGCCCGCTGCAGCTGCTGCGTTTGAAGTATATGTCATCACAATCGTTTGTGCATTTACATTTCCAGAATCAAGCGTACCTGTCGAACCTACTGTACCTTCTGCTGGCAATGACCATAACCAACCTGTTGCAGCACCTGCTGTTGTTGTAGCAGCTGTTAATGCAGATGCGGTGTAACGATATTTTCTTGCTCCACATACATTGGTTTGTACTGGAGTTACCGTAACCATTGGAGACAATGGTGCTGATATTAATACATTGGTAAATTTAGATGCTCTAAACAAACTATTGCCACATGATGAACTGTATGCTAATTTGATACTATCACCTGTTGCAGCTGCTGCATTGCTACTAAACGCAACCGTTATTACTTTTGAATTAACATTACCCGAATCAATTGAAGCGCCCAATACACCCGTGAATGCCCATATATACCCTGTTGCCCCTACAGCTGTAGTTGTTGCCACTGGCAATGATGGTGCAGTATATCTGTAACGCTTAGCACCACAAATATTGGTAACAATTGGTGTGATTGTAATCGTTGCTGGTGCTGTTGGAACCGTAAACAATGTATTCAATAATCTAGCCGATCTATTTACTGTGGTACCACAAGCTGAATATGCCCTTACTTTGATACTATCTGTTGTAAATGCAGCCAACGTTGATGCATACCTCACCAGAATTACCCTTGAATTTGTGGCATCTCCAGAGTCTACAACTACGCCACTTATTCCACCTACAGAAATCGGCAATGTCCAATTGTATCCTACTGCATTGGTTACTGCTGCAGCTGTATAACGATATACCCTAGCTCCACATACATTGCTAACCAACGTTTGTGTAATGGTTGCTGGTGATGCACTTGGAGAAACATTTGTTATTGTTAAATTCAATATTTCCACCGAATCACAACCTCCAGCATTTACACCCACCCACTCCAATGAAGTAGACGATGTTAAACGAATTCCATGGAAGTAATAGATGTTACATGCCGTAACGTTGAATGTACGTTCGGTAGGGACACAATCATTGGTTAGGGTTAAATTCAATGTTACTATCGAATCACAACCTGCTGAGTTTATACCTACCCATGTAGCCGTATAATTTGAAGCGGTGAATGTGGTTCCATGCCAATTGTATGAAGACCCTGTTGCATCAACCGTTTCCACTACATTACTCACTTCTTTAACGGTTAAGTTTAACACTGCAATTGAATCACATCCATTAATGTTGTTGAAACTTGCTGAATAAGTACCCGTAGCCGTTAGTGTCAATCCATTCCAATTCAAAGGCAATTGACTTGAACATATCGACAAACTATTGCTGCTATTTGAAACCGGTTTAACGGTCAATATTAAAGTTGATGTAGAATCACAACCTCTTGAATTGGTAAAGGTTTGAGTAAAACTACCTCCTGTGTTATATATAATATCATTCCAAGTATAAGGCATATCATTTGCACAAACAGATACATTTATTGTGCTACTCGATACTGCATTTACAGTCAGAACCAACTTCTCAGTTGAATCACAACCTGCTGCATTGTTGAAACGTTTTGTAAACGTACCTGCTGTACTATAAATGGTATTGTTCCACAAATACGGCATCTGACTTGCACATACCGTAACATTTGTGGTACTTGTTGAAGAACGCTTAATGGTCAAATTCAAAATTTCAGTTGAATCGCATCCTCTGTAATTTAATGTAGTCCATTCAATGCCATTTACCGAATTGGTAAAACGTATGCCATGCCATGTGTATGAGTTACATGCGATGATGTCGAATACCCTTTCTACTGGAACACAAATTGGAATAATGGTTAAGTTCAACGTTACTATCGAATCGCAACCAGCCGCATTAACGCCTGTCCAAGTTGCTGTATTTGTAGATGCATTGTAAACCGTACCATGCCATTCGTATGAATCAATTGCTGAAATGGTTTCAACAGTATAGCTATTTGACTTCACAGTGAAATGTAAGTTCACAATTGAATCACATCCATTGGCATTGGAAATTGTTCTGTTGTAATTACCTGTTGTGTTATAGTTAATTCCATTCCAAGAATAAGGCAATTGGCTTGGACAAACAGCCACAAATAAATCGCTTGAAGGTGGAGCTGTAGCTGTAACTACATAAGGAGTACTAGCTCCTGAGAAACCATTTGACGTATATACCTTAAGTGTGTAAGTACCAGCCGCATTGATGGTAATATTTCTGCTGGTACCAATAATATTATTGCCTAATTTCCAAACGTAAGAGTATACAGACTGACCATCTATTTGATCATTAGCAGATAAAACAGCAGTTCCGCCTTGACAAATTTTTGCAGCCTCACCATCCATTATCATCACCCCATAATCTTCCACTTCACCATAACCCATAGGGATACATGCATCTGGAGAAGCAACTCCTTCAGCCACCACCACTCTCATTTTGGTTAAACCTCGTGTTGCATTTGTTGGGATTACAATTTCCCCTGAACGCGTGTTTGGCGAGATTGTTGTTTCATTTGTTGTATATGCTTTTTCTCCTAAATCATCAAAATCGCCATCTCTGTTATAATCAATAAAAATAGACATGCCGCTTGCATAATAAGGTGCATAATCGCACTCATCGGTTACTATGGAGAAAGGTACTGATTCACCGAATAAAACAGTTGGCACAGCTACGCTTGATGAGTAATCGGTATAATTTGTATTGCAATTATCCGACTGCTCATTATTCATTGTACCAAAACTAACTGCTTTGATTTGTTCGTCATCCAACACGCTTTGAACAGGCGGAACATTATGAATCATAATCGCATAATCTTCTACTTCACCATATCCTAATGAAATGCATGAAGCTGGGGCAATATCACCTTCCTGAACAACCACGCGCATTTTTGTTAAACCTAAAGTAGCATCAGTAGGAATGTAAATATTACCCGTTCTTGTATTTGGAGAAATCGCTGTTCCATTAGTAGTATATGCTTTTTCACCTGAATCATCAAAATCTCCATCTCTATTGTAATCAATAAATATAGACATACCACTTGAGTAATAAGGTGCAGCATCACACTCATCTGTTAATACACTAAATGGAACATTTGTACCCGTTGTTACAACAGGCGCTGTTACAGTTGTACTATAATCGGTATAATTTGAACTGCAATTTTCAGACTGCACATTATTCATTGAACCAAAATTCACAGCAAAAATCTGCTGATCATCGTTGATGCTTTGAGGCGTTGGTATACCATGAATCATAATCGAATAATCTTCTACTTCACCATATCCTAAATTCATACAAGACGAAGGAGATACAACCCCTTCAGCTACTACAATTCTCATCTTCGTTAATCCTTCTGCAGCATCTACAGGTATTACAATATTTCCTGAGCGCGTATTCGGTGAAATCGTTGTTGCACTTGTCGTGTACGCCCGCTCGTTAGCATCTTCAAAATCTCCATCTCTATTGTAATCTATAAATACGGACATTCCACTTGAAAAATACGGACCAGCATCACACTCATCGGTTAATACAGAGAATGAAACCAACTCTCCAACGGATACAACTGGGGCTACAACACTTGCACTGAAATCTGTATAGTTAGAACTACAATTTTCTGTCTGTATATTATTCATCGTCCCAAAACTCACTGCAAATATTTGCTCATCTTCTAAAATGTTTGTAGCAAGTGTAGGATCTATTATGATTGCATAATCCTCCACTTCACCATATCCCAAATTTCCACAAGAACCAGGGGAAGGATTACTTTCAGAAACGACTACCCTTATTTTAGTTAAGCCAGGTGTTGCATTAGCAGGTATCACTACATTTCCCGAACGTATGTTAGGAGATGTTGTAATTCCATTAGTCGTATATGCCATCTCTGTACTTTCGTCAAAATTACCATCACGGTTATAATCAATAAAAATGGACATTCCACTTGGATAATAATAATAACCATCACATTCGTCAGTAAATACAGAGAAAGGAACCGTTTCATTCAAATGTACGGTTGGTGGTACAATAGAAGTTGAATAATCTGTATAACTAGTGGTACAATTTTCTGTTTGTACATTATTCATTGAACCAAAGCTTACCGAAAATATCTGCTCATCTCCATTGTATGGTGCATCAGCATAACAATAACCTGTAGGCATTGTATTTGGAATTTCTACCGTAGTTGCATCTGCAAGAGGCTTCAACAAACTATAGTCCGTTTGAATAGCACAATATCCCGCTGGTAAAGTTATTGGCACATTCCAAACATATGGTCTAATTGAAGCGTTATCCATTAACGTTGTGCAGTACCCTGCTGGTAAAGTTGTTGGCACATTCCAAATGTATGGCTTTGCTAAACTGTTATCCGTAGTTGTTGCACAATAACCAGTTGGATAAGTTCTTGGTACATCCCCCAAAGTAATTTCAGGTTGATTCAAATCGTCGTTTTTAATCGTGTCTGTAATCACAATTAAAGAATCAGGTCCTAATTTATAATCCCCGCCAGAAAGCAATCTGATTTTAACTGTTTCATTGGCTTCTAAATTATCATCAGCTATTGGCTTAATTCTTAAAATTGCTGATGTTGCATTTGCAGGAATATTAATCGTTCCTTGTGTACCATTGAATTCTGTGGTTAGATTTTGTCCACTACTAAATGAATTATTATAATCGGATTCAAATGCTGCTGAACCACTTACAAGGTAATGAACCACTGTATTGTGGGCAGATGCAGTTGGCACACTGAATCTAATTTGTAAAGAATCGCCTGAGTTTTCAAAAATAGCACGCTTGGTTGCTACAAGATTTGACAGGGTTACTTTTCTATTAGAGTTGGTTGATACTGAAGCGCCCACATTAAATAAGAAAGTATCCGATATAGCCGATTCGTTTTCATAGATATCAGCCATTTGTGTTGAAATCACCCTGATGGCTTCTCCAGTTGCAAATGTGTTGATGTTGGTCAATGGCACTATCATCACTTTATTTTGATATCCACTTACCTGCACCGGTATATCTGTACCATCCAGCATTCTGGTCATGGTTACTTTATTGGTATTTAAATTATTGGTTTGTAAATTTTCTGAATAAGTCATTGAAATCTCATCTCCTGATACATAATTTCTATCCGTAGGCTTCGGCAATCCCAATAATCTTGGTGACTCACGGTCAATAATACCCGTAAGTCTTTGCGTGTACCCCGAACCTGAAACGCAATTCAATTTCATTCTGATGTCATATTCTCCATCTGCAATGCGCGCAATATTCCAGTTTAAAATAGAGCTGATTGTATTGCTGATAAAATTCTGATAGATGGTTGTATCTGTTCTCCAATCCCCTCTTCCTGCATGGGCATACTCCAAGGCTACTGATTGTAAATTACTTAAGTTATACCCTGTAAATTCAATCGTCAATATATTATTGTTAGATGATTTAGCAACCCAATTGTTAACTGGTGAATTCAAAATCAAATCACTACAAGGGCTTTGGAAGTAAGCCGAAATTGTGTTTGATTTTCCAACTCCACCCTCACAGGCATCACTCAAAGTAAATTCCAAACCTTCGTAAGAATAGATATTGCTTGATGCACTCTTTCTAACGGCTACGGTTACTGTTTGTGATCCTAAATAAGGAATGGTATAAGAAATATTAGAAGTAACCGGACTTCCACCAATCGTTACTAGCGCACCATTAGGGTTGCTTGATTGGTTGAAGGTTAGGAAGTAGGTTCTTGTTTCTCTGCTCTCACTGGTGTTTTGCAATTGTAATTGGAACAACGCTTCCCCATTAGCAGGTATGTTTCTGATTTCAGGCGTTGGAATGGACAATTGTACATTATCTCTGCTTTGCGCAATAGGCTCTGCCGGACAACTCGCTGTACCTGCCACCAACACAAACACTGGTGTATTGTACACTGGATCTTTTTTCACATCTACAGAAAAATAATCTCCGGCATCATCGTCATCCAAAGTATAACCCATTGTGGTTGATGAGGTATTGGTATTGGTAGAGCTGTTACCTGTAGTCATTTTTAAATCTATATTCACACCACCATTAAATCCTGAACCGCCAATTTCAACACCGGCACTGATGGCCATGTTTCTGTCAATCTCTACTTCAAATTCAAGACTGCTCGACTGTGTAGAGCTGCTCGTAGTTGATTCTGTTATCGGACCTGCATTCCCATCGAAAGAGCGGTTTCTTACAAATTCGGCACGGTCTTTATTGGCGTTGTTATTCGCAATCACCTGTTCCCAAACCTTAATTTGATTGGTATATTTAGAAGATGAATCCGGATTGTTAGCTGCAATAAATTGTAAAGAAGGAATCAAGGTTTCTGTGATGAAGCTCTCTGAATAAGTATACGTTGTAGCAAAACCTTTAGGCGCAACTGCTAAACTATTTTTTATTCCTAAATTACAGGCTGAAGCATATTGTATTTCGTGCGCAACTGAATAACATAAATTCATCGCACCACCCACATACACATCGCCACCATTGGGCTGTGTAGCATAACCAACAGTAGTGCTGCTGCTCAAAATAGCTTCTGTAGCTTTGTTTACTCTTTGACTGTTCGATATGCTGGCATTTACATTGGCCCAAATAGAAGTCTCTGTAACAAAGCCAATACCCGTTTCAAAACTTGCACCGATTTTTACATCGGCAAAAGCTCCTGTTGTTTTATCTGTAAGTGCCGAAAAGCGCATAGCCGTTTCCGTTGTTTGTGTTTGCTCCCAGAAACTACTACTCTGATCGCCTGGAGGCGCATGCAAAATTAAAATAGGTACTGAAGGACTCACCGTAGTAAAGGTTCCCGGATCGGCCATCAAACCCAATACTTTCACATTGCGTGATAAATTAGTGGCTACCCTATTGTATCGGTCGGTAAAAGTTACATTAAAGAATTTATCAAAAGGCGCTACAATATTAGGAGAACCACCTAACAGCTGAACCTGTGCCAATCCATTCAACGGCGTATAAGTCAATATCTGGTTCACATCTTTTACATGCACATTGGTATTTATTTTTACGGTAGATACTGAATCATAACTCAACAAACAATTGTGTAGTATAGTTCCTTCGTAAACTTTTACGGTAAATGCCTTTGGTTCATCTTGTTTGAAAACAATATAATTGCCACAACTGGTATCTGGTAAATTATCGATTACCAAAACAGGTGCGCGGTGATACGTTAGATTAAACGTTTGATTGCTTGTATCAATGTTGATGTATGAAGAATCTTTTAACGTGGTATTGAACCAGGTAAGCAAATCATTCACAGCAATATCAGTACCCAAGCCGGTTGGCGTAAAGGTATTCATGCGCATCTTATACTTTCTGGCAGGCAAGGTTACGCTGAATGAACCATCTGCAGCGGTGTTTACAATCTTCTTAAACTTAGTGGTACGACCTGCAACCGTATCTGTAAATTCCAACTGCGCCGAACCTATGATTTCATTGGCACCGGCACGCAACACACCCGAAATGGTATATTGAGTGGTATCGGCAAAATTGATACCTGAAACATCCGTATTGATAATCGTAACATCTTGTTGAGCAGGATTGAAACGATGCCCAGTTTTTGAAGGCGTAAATTTGTAGGTACCTGGATCGGTAAATGTATTTGCATATCTGCCGTATACACTGGCACCAGTGGTACTTGAAGGCAATATAACCCCATTTTTGGTTACCCCTAATTGCACGCCATTTAAACTATCTGTTTGAAAGCCAACTTCACAACTAGCACAAGTTTGTGTTACTTTACCTGCCACACTATAAGTAGACAAATCGGTAAAATCTTTACTGCCCACAGATGGGATAGATAAAGACAAAGTAGCTGTATTGGTAGCAGGTGTAAATGTATGTCCGGCTTTTGATGCAGTAATGGTAAATGCTACTGAGCTTGGATCTCCATTGTTCAAATCACCATAAAAAATATTGGGGATAGTGTATGCTCCTGTTTGATCAGTAGTGGTGGTATAGGTTTTGGATTGCGGGCTACCCGAAAGGCCAACATTTTTTTGTGCTGTGATGGTAATGCCAAATACACCTACTCCGTTATTACTCCTCACCGTTCCCGAAATAGTACCATTCAACCGGTTGTTGGATGCACTGTACACACGCAATAAAACCGAAGGTGTATAAACAGTTGCCAAACAAGCTAAAATAGCACCGCGTCTGAAATATACATCATTTTGATTGGTACCGGTCAATGTGTAAGTTGTTCCAATTGCATTTGGGATTGTTGTCCAGCTGGAATTATCAGTTGAACTTTGCCACAAATAACTTGATGCACCATTAGCTGCAGCTGAACTGGCAATTTGATCGCTGGCCAACTCTGATGGGTAAGGCACAGAATAAGGATGACTGATTGTACCTGCGCTTCCGGGATCTGAAATAGTAATATCATACCCATTATCATAACCAATGGTATATGGATTACTAGCTACCACCCTGATTCTGTATCTTGAGCCTGATGGTGTACCTGCAGGAATTGTTGCTGAAAAAGTGTTTGTATAACTAGATGACGCCGTTGAAGTGCCAATTACAGTAGGAGAAGCATTTGAAAAGAAACCATTTGCATCACTCAATTGAGCAGTAAAAACATTATCTGAAGGATAACTATTATAACAAGGGTAGTCGATTGCCGTTACATTAAAGGTAGAACCTTTACAAAGAGATCCACTTTGAAGCTGTACTCTTATATTTTTTTGTGAACCTTGAGGTGTAAATTCATAAAGAGCACCACCAACTTGGTAAGGTCCATTATTTGCTCCTGACAGACCTCCATAAAAGTAACCCTTATTACCAATACTGAAGGCTGCAATTTCGCTTAAACCTGAGCTCCATGGAATATTCCAAGTCGTGGAACCTGTATTGTTGGAGCTGCTAACAGCTCCAGTATATTTTTCTAGTGCCATGTTAAATTCATAAAAATTAGCACTCCCATAATTATTCGATTCGGTGAAGCCTCCGCCTATATAAGCAAAATCACCAATGGTAAATGAAGCTTGATTATTTGTATAAACATTATTGGGATAATTTGAAAGCGTATTTGTCCATGTATTAGCAGAAGGGTCATATTTCCACAGTTCATTTCGTTCTATTAAAAATCCTTTGTTTTTGCCACCAAAACCAACAGGGTTGACTTGTGAAGTACCAGGATAATCCGGTATGCTTGAAAAGGACATTGTATTTTGATCAAATCTGTACCATTTCCTGCTTTGATTGTAAACAGCGTTGTTGTTATAATTACACCCATTTGCGGTGTTACTGCTTGTTTGTGCACTTCCCACGTAAGCAACTCCGTTTATTGTAAATGTTGCAGGCGCTTTACAATAAACCAAATCACAGGCGCTACTTAAAGCAGAAGCTCTATCTGTCCATGTATTACTCGCTGGATCATATTCTTGAAAATAACCACTGTATATAATTCCTCCGGTATTATTTCTTGTTCTTCCACCTATGAAATATCCTTTTCCACCAACACTAAATCCTCGCGCTTCTATTATTCCTCCATTATTTGTGGTAGCAGAATAGGTATTGGAAACATTTACAGAATAAGAATTAATTATATCTGCTTTTTGTGTCCATGAATTACTAGATGGATTATACTCCCAAAAGTCACTCCTCCAGTACGTTGCTCCAGTTGCTAACTGACCACTAGTTGGATACATACCTCCTCCAATATAACCCATGTTGCCAATTGAAAATCCAAATGAACTATACCTTATAGATGTAGGGTTGGTATTGTAATTGGGAGTTCCAACTGTAGCACCTGGAATTGAGGCCATGGTAGTCCACCCTGCAGACGTAGCACAGGATTGTGCATTTAAAAAATTGGTTACCGATAATAAAATAACGATAAGGAGTAATAATTTTTTCATTTTTTTTGATTTTGGGATGATTATGTTTGGCGTTTATGGTTTGGTGTTTATTGTTTGTTATTTGTTGTTTAGGGTTTGTTGTTTGTGTTTTATGGTTTGATGACTTTTAGTTTTTTCATTTCATCGGATGAAACGGTGGGTGGCATTTCGCCATTTTTCATTTTTTGGATGACGAGCTGGGCTACTTTTTCGGCGTCTTGTTTAGTATCAAAAGCTCGAATGCCAGCCATACCCGGTTTATTGGGTTGGTGAATCATTAATTTCCCATCAAATAAAATGTCGTACCCAAAGGTTTTTTCGGGAGCAGAAATGATGTTGTAAGTCATTTTTTGCTTTCCCACATTTGGAAAATTCGGCGTCGAAGCGGAAGCTTTTTTATCTTGAGCGATGGATGACAGTCCGGTAAATAATAAGCAAACGAACGCCAATAAATGATATTTTTTTATCATTTCAATAGTTTAGAAATTAAAATAAAGTTGTTTTTTTAGGGAGAAGTCCTGGCGAAATGCCGGAGATTTTGTCAAAGGGTATTTTAGATTGGGGTGCGAATTTTTACAAAAACACTTGGAATTCCTATTATAAAAGGGGGAAATCCTTTTCATATTTAAAAATGAAAAGAAGTTTGGGGAGGAAAAGGGAGGTTGGGGAGGTTTGAGAGGTTTAGGAGGTTTGGGAGGATTAAAATGTTCAAAAGGTTCAATATGTTCAATGAGTTCAAAAGGTTGGGGATTTTCGTCTGCCGATGTTGGTGTTTTCACCAATCGTCAAAGCGAATGAGGTTGTAGGGGTTGAAAATCTTCAACCCTTAAAAAAGAGGTTGGGATGTTTGACATGTTCAAAAGGTTCAATACGTTCAATGTGTTCAAAAGGTTGGGATTTTCGAAAAGCAGGAGCTCCATTTCCTTATTTCATATTTTTAGTTTCTTATTCCCTTTGCGTCCTTGCTCCTTTGCGAGCTTTGCGCGAAACAAAAAGCCAAACGCTTTTTCAGTATAGCGCCTTTAACATTAGAATTCACCCAACCACAAACACCAAACACCAAACGCCAAACATTTTTCCCCCTTAAACCATTAAACTTTTAATGTACTCACTCGGCGTTTTACCAGTTTGCAATTTAAATGCTCTTATAAAAGTACTTTGGGAAGAAAAACCAATTTTGGTAGAAATGGCTTCCAAGGTTAAATGATTGGATTGACCATCTTTTAATAATTGAATGGCATATTCGATGCGCAATTTATTTCTCCAATCTGAAAATGAGAGTTCAAGAATGGTATTGAAATAGTAAGTGAGGTGATGCGGAGGTAATCCAGATATCGAAGAGATATTTGATAGTTTGAAGTCTGTTTCTAGATAATTTTCGTTTTTGATTATTTCATTAATTGCCAATTCAATTTTTTCGATATAATCAGTGGAAAACAAAAGTGGGAGTTCTTTTTTTTCTATTGAATCTTTTGCTTCGGAATTTCCCACATTAATATGGGCAGGCACTTCATCATTTAACTTTTGAGTTTCCTGAAAATGATTGGCAAACATCGATTCTTTTACTTCTATCGGCAAGCCATACATGATGTGCGGAAAAATCATCACAATCATGTTCATACCTACATAAACGAAAGAAGCAAAAAGCAATGCCAAGCTTGCCTTTTGAAGAAAAACCGACTTGTCGTCATATATCCACATATTGGCCATTGCCACGGTAAAGTTTAGCGTAATAATGGTGATGATTAATGTGAAAATAAATAACCAGTTGCGAATAAGTTTATACTGAGGAACATTGTAAATTCGGTTGGTACTGCTTCTTTTGTACTTCCAAATTAAATACCACAAAGAAGCCGAATAAAAATAAATCTGCAACACATTCAAGGCCTGATCTAACTTGTGCGGAATAATAAAATTCAAATGAAACTTTGCCATATCCCAGGTTTCACTTTGGATATTGTCTGCCACCATTAATTTGTAATTCCAACTGGAAAACATATATGGCACATAGCCAATAAAGAAAGCGATAAATGGCAGAAAATGAATCCAATCTTTTTTATCTAAATGACTATCATCACGCAACATGCCCCTTACATAAAAAAAAGAAAAAGGTCCTATCAGATAAAAAAATGCATGCGTATTGGTAAAAAACGCCACCCAATTTTTTGATACTGCATAGAAGAAAGTAAATGATTCTAATAAATACAAGGAAGAAAAAAACAAGAATCCCGCCAGAAACCTATTGATGCTTTTAAATCCTTTGTTGTAAAACAAAATAAGCATCGGCAAAAACAGACCAAGTAAACTGATATATGGAATAAGATGTTGCAGAAGGATTTATTTTGAAAGCAAATATATAGAATAGTTTGAAAGTCAGAAGGTTTGGGAGGTTTTTGAGGTTTGAGAGGTTTGGGAGGTTTGAGAGGTTTGTAGGGGTTGAAGATTTTCAACCCTTACAAAAAGGTTGTTGTTTGTTGTTTGGGGTTTGGGGTTTGAAACATTTTCCACTTTCCGCTCTTTGCTTCTTTGCGAGCTTTGCGTGAAACAAAAAAGGTAAAAGATGTTACAGATTTTATAATTGACATTTAATTTGTAATGCCCATAACAAAGATTTACATTTGTTTTCGCTTTTAAAATTGTGATTTTAAAAAAGGGGAATTAGCTCAGTTGGTAGAGCGCTTGCATGGCATGCAAGAGGTCAGCGGTTCGAACCCGCTATTCTCCACTTCAATACTATAAAGGGTTTCATCGAAATATGAAACCCTTTTTTATTTGACTGGTTTAAACATGGTTTAAACAATTACTTACTTTTTAGCTATAAAAAATCATAAATAAAAAATAATATCAATAACTTAGAATTAATTTGAAAGCGATTTTAAACTTAAATTTCTAAACCACTCAACAGCCATTAAACGAAATACTATTTACCCTACTATTTAATTAATTCAGAAGTATGAAAAACCTATTATTAATCAGCTTATTCTTTTTAGTGGCTTGCTCGAATAAAACACCATTAGACAATCCAATTTACAAAACGGCTATAAAATTTAGCGAAGAAAAAACATGGTTGTATGACCCCAACTATTACAAAATAGCATACCCAAATGGTGACGTACCAACTGGTGGTGCTTGTACTGATGTAATTATTCGTGTGCTTCGTGAAAATGATATGGATTTACAAGAACTCATTCATGAAGATATGTTGGCTCATTTTAATGAATACCCACATAAGTGGGGACTTACAGCACCTGATGCCAATATAGACCATAGAAGAGTGCCTAATATTATGAAATACTTCGAAAGGCAAGGATACAGTTATACTTTCAGTGGAGATATTGATACTGATTTAAAATACATATTTTATCAACCAGGTGATATTGTGTGTTGGGAGTTAAGTCCTGGTGTAACACACATAGGTATAGTGTTGAATACTCATGGCGATGTCTATCATAACATGGGTCCTAAAGCAATGATAAGTGAAGACTTTTTATTTGATTATAAAATCATTGGACACTATAGGATTAACGATATTTAATAATCAATATCACAAGCGTTTATTTCAATAATCTAAAAAATATGAGCAGCAGAATTGATAGAATAAAATGGCGTAAAGAAAACTTTTATTCAGGAACTAATAGCCCAATGGATATTGGAGATGCTATTGGTAGCACTTATTCTCTAGGATTAAGAATCACCTATGACGAAGTGTTGGATTTTATGATGAAACCAACTTTTGAGGAAGGGGATTTATTAGAAAAAAGAAATTTGACGTTTAGTGAAAAACGTCAATTCATAGCGATTATTAACAAATACATTGATTACTCAACACCACCTAATATTACATAATGATTATTACAAAGAAATTTTACAAAGAAGATGGCATGTGGTATATCGACTTGCCAGAGTTTTTAGAGGCAGGCTTGGGTACAAAAGCAAATTTATTAATGATAGCAGGTGCTGATACTTTTCTTGATTTGATATCTAAA
This sequence comes from Chitinophagaceae bacterium, assembly GCA_027489035.1. Lineage (GTDB taxonomy): Bacteria > Bacteroidota > Bacteroidia > Chitinophagales > Chitinophagaceae > Ferruginibacter. Next base: position 35,344 of record JAIYAN010000015.1, on the reverse strand, counting down.
AACACTCATAAAGTTTCATTGGTATTTAGTACCACTGATTTCCCATACTCTTTATGCAAACTTAAAAAGTTACATATGGGTATGGATAAAGAATATTTAGATAAAATAGGTCATGCCCCAGTTGACTATGGTGCTTATTATGATGTGGTTGAGATGAATAAAAAACCATTTCAACATAAGCTATGGTTATGTCCTGTTACTGAATATGTATTTGGGGGTAATTATCCTGATGAGATTTATGTAAAGGTTTTATAGATGCATGACTTTCTATAAAACAACTCAGAAATTGTAAACAAATTAAAAATGTTATTAAGATATTTTAAAAAAAATGGACGACAATGGCACATTGATATTCCAGGTTATTTAGATCGTCATCCAGATAGCGATATAGATTTGTATGTCGATGATTATTACTCACATAAGTTCTTTGACTTTTTTGTTCGAAACCCAATTATACGAGAACAGCAATACAGTGGAGTTGAAAAACAATCTATGGTAAGAATCGAAACTAATGAATTTGCTGGCTATCATGTAAAGCTTGAAAAATATGGAACAGGTGAATTTGATAGACCACTAAGTCAAGAAGAGAAACATTTTAAAGGAGTTTGTTACAAAATAGTAAGTTACACTAATGATATTAGTGGTACTAGCCATTCGAACTCCTATGGTTTTGATAAGATGTGGCTTTGTGAAGCTTTTAAAGATTTGTTCAATGGGCAGCATCCAGATGTGCTGTATATGCGAAATCTATTTAGTGGTGATGAAAACACATTAAATCATATTGATAGAGAGAAGTATTCAGAATTTATAAAGGCTAATACTCCAACCGACAAAAAAGATAATTTAGGTTGTAGTGTCAAGAGTATAATAATTTTGGTAGCAGCTGCAATTTTAATTGGCTTTTTTAAAAGCTGTATTTCTAGTTAATTATTCATTTCTAGTGGATATGTGAATTTATGTATTGAATATCCTATTGTTTTTTAATGAAAAATATTTAAACTTTTACTACTAAATAATTTATTTGGGCCAGATGTAATTTGAAGAGAGGTTAAAAGCATTGTAAACACTGGGAATATTTGATACAACAAGCTTGGATGGTATGTAATAGATCAGCGGTTCGAACCCGCATTCTCCACAAGTATAAATAAAGGGTTTATCATTTATGCCTAAACCAACAATCTCTTCTATCACTTTCATACATTTTAAACACCGTATTTATTGGTGCGCCATGTTTCAATTCGTTGTTATATTTTGTTCTCACTAAATAATTAAACGCACCCATATCCCCAGTATATTCTGTTTTATTATCGAAATTAAATCGTTGATGAATGCTACATAATTCTTTTATAAACGCATACATTAAAGAAACCTCGCCTCCTATTATGCCGCAATTCAATAACGTTTCGTCTGCAAATTTTTGTTCATACGCTGCATAGTCTGCTATCTTCTCCCTCAAATTGGCTGAATGCGCTTGCATCCATTCATCTTGCAATTTCTTGGGTTCGTCTCCACAAAAAATTGATGTTGGATTTTCTGTAAAAAATTTTTCTTCAAATGGATTTTTTAAAACAACTACGTCTGAGATGTCTGTCACGAAAATATTCTTAATAATTTGAAGGTGTTGTTGTATAAAATTTCTATACACGAAATATCTATACACATTAGGATTGAATTGAGCATTGTACTCAATTTTTACAAAAGAAACGTAATCATTTTGAAATGTTTCGCAGGTTTCTTCTAAAAAGTTATTATGGAATATGATGCCACGAATTTTTAAATCCGCAATTGATTCTGCCCAATTTTTTACCAACTCATAATTGTCACCGTCCAACGTCATGCTTCTGTTTACGTCATACACACCTGTGATGTGACAAGCCATTATTATGTTTGTATCTGTAGAAAATAGTTTGGATTCAAAATCAATCATGCGTTGCTTGTGTTGAGAAATGTTGATTTTTCATTAATGAACATATACTTGTAGGGATATTTCTGTAATAAATATACGTTCTTAAGTCTGCTTTTTTTACCCGAAAATTCAATTTTGCTTTTTCAAAAAAATCAGCATCCGCAGCGAAACCAGTTTTGAAATTGATGTTTGAAAAAACTTTTTTTCGTCCAAATAGTGTACCAAATAAAACACTGTTATCCAAGTGAATCAGCTTCGTTAAATCATTTTTGTCAGGCACATAATAATCCTTTACGTCATCAACAATAGTTGAAGAATTGGAACAAATTAAGTCATGATTTTCAATGGCGGTGAGACAGGCAGATAAATGATTGGGCTTATATTCATCATCGCTATCTAGTATGGTGATGTATTCGCCAACACTAATTAGAACACCTCGATTAATTGATTCCGATTGTCCACGGTTACTATGTCTGATATAAATTATTTTATCTTCATTTTCTTCTACACAAGCCAATAGTAATTCTCGGTTATTTTCTGTACTTCCGTCATCAATAATAATGAGTTCAAAATCTTGAAAATCCTGGTTTAAAACAGAATCAATGGCGCGTTTTATATATACGAAGTCGGTATTGAAAACAGCCATTAAAACCGAGATTTTTGGTTGGGATGTCATGTAGGAATGCTAATTGTTAGATCGTATAAAATAATACATAGCGAAGTTGAATTATTTTTTTCGTAATTGAGTTATTTAATCCGATATTATTTTTGGAACGAAGAATTTGAAACACGAAGGGGCGAAGTTTTTGAAACACGAAGGCACAAAGACACGAGGGCACTAAGTTTTTTTATAAAGCTATGAAGCATATACATGGAACATACTTCCAACCTTTTGAACGCATTGAACTTATTGAACCTTTTGAACTTTTCTTGATACGAAGGCACAAAGACACGAAGGCACGAAGTTTTTTATAAAAATATGAAGCATATACATGGAACATACTTCCAACCTTAAACCATTAAACTCTTAAACGAGCGTAGCGCGTTAAACCTCCCCCCTATTTCACAAACCTTTTCGTCATTATAATTTGACTCAATTTATCCATTACTTTAATTACATAGGTACCTCTAGATAATTGAGACACATTAATGTTGATGATACTTCCTGTTAATTCTGAAGCTGATTTTGAAATTAATTTTCTACCTGTTTCATCATATATCCAAATGTTTGACGCTTCCTGATTGGTTGCATTTAATTCAATATGCACATTGTTATTGATGATCGGATTGGGTATTATTTTAAAATCAAATGGAACAGCGTTTCCTACAGAAGCTACATTTACATTAAATACACATGCTACTCCGCCAAAATCAATGGCAAAGCTTGCTGTGCCCGTTGCTGTTGGTGTTCCGGTAATGGTAAGTACCAAATTTCCATTTCCATTGGTTAATGTACCTGGTTGTATAGAAGCAGTTAATCCTTCTACACCAGTAGATGCAACCAATGGACCTGCAAACGGATAGGTGGCACCGTTACCTCCTGTATATGCTATCGTAGCCGTTCCTGTAAATGCCGTGTTTATATAAGGTAGTGGTGAGATAATTGCATTTGCACAATCCAATGTTTGTATTTGAGGCATCAATGGTGGCAGAATATCATTAATGGTTATGTTCAACGTACATGTTTGTCCGCCAAAAGAAATCGCAAAGCTTGCTATTCCAAATGATGTTGGCGTACCTGATACACTAAACGAAATATTTCCATTTCCATTGGCTAATGTACCTGGCTGCAATGTTGCGGTTAAACCAGTTACACCTGTTGATGCAATTGAAGTTCCTGTCGAGTATGCCACTCCGTTACCTCCTGTGTAAGGAATAGTTGCCGTTCCTGAATAAGCGGTATTTAATGTTCCAGCAGTTGTTGTAGCTCCCGCACAGTTTAAAGTAGTAACTGTTGGATTTGTTGGAACTGTATTGTTTACGTTAATGTTCAAAGTACAATTTTGTCCACCAAACGAAATTGCAAAATTGGCAGTTCCTATTGAAGTGGCTGTACCAGATATGGTATAAACAATGTTGCCATTGCCATTTGACAAGCTCCCTGGTTGCAAAGTTGCTGTTAAGCCCGTTACACCTGTTGATGCAACTGATGTACCAGTCGTGTATGCTACTCCGTTACCTCCTGTGTATCCAATGGTTGCAGTTCCATTAAATGCAATATTTACTGTTGGCGGAGCCGATACTGTTGCCGCACTGCACAACAAACTGGTTACGGTTGGGGTTACCGCTGCACCCGAAATATATTGTGTTACAGGTTCAACTATTGCATTAGGTTTGGTTACCGTTCTTGTACCATAAAATGTTGGGCCTACTACATATGGATATGCCGAATTCCATCTAGCATCAACTGTAGTAAAATAGCAATAAATACCAGCTGGATATTCAGGTGTTACGCAAAAACGACCATTGTGATCATCTAAATAATCTGGTGTTGCAGCACTCGTTGTATTGTATTGATAATCTTCTCTAAAATAGCCCAATGGGTAAGTAGTACTTACGGGAGGACCCGCCGTTACAGTGTTTCCGGCAGCATTAGTTGTTCTTGTGGTGATGTTTCTTAATGTATAACTTGATTTCATTCTTACGATTCCTCCTGTTCCATCTGCATTTTTATAGGCATAAGCCCCATAAATTGGAAACCCATCATAAGCAAATCCCAATAGCGGCGAATGCCTTGTGCTATCTATTGCATACAATCCATCAGAAGCATACAAATTACATACGGTAGAAATTACATTTAAATCCAATCCAAATGCACTGGGATTTTGATGATGATGATAATTTCCATTTGCTGGATGTGCTTTTGAACAATCAAATCCCAAGCGCTCTCCTACTACTGCATCTCTATTCCAAACGCCATCGCCCATACAAGGCGGTTGAATTGGACCACCACATAATGACCCTGTTGCATTTCTCCACGACACGCCATCTCTGTAATCAAACAAAGCAACACCGTTTATGAATATACCAATATTTCCACCAGTCGTTGCTGTTGGTGTTCCTGTATTTCTTGTAGGATTTAATGGAAATCTAAAAATGGCATTTTGACTTGTTGCTATTGTTGGATTACCATCCAAAAAAGGACCTGATATATAAGCCGGAATTCCTTTGGTTCTGATATACGCCCAATTGGTTGAATAAAACACTTGCTGCACGTTTGCAGAGTCATTATCCTGAATAGGTGTAGAATTGCCCGCTACATAGTGACGTCCTTTTATGCCTGTTCTATTTTGCAACCAACTCGTTATTACTGGACTTTGGGCAAATGTTGCAAATCCATTAAGAAAAAATGCAAAAATTAAAAGCTTCTTCATGTAGTTATTTTTAATTCAAAATTTAAACGTAAAAATTGTTTGTTGTTTTTTGATCCTTTATTATCTCTTTATAAATTTCTTCGTAATGACTTGCTTGTTTGTTTTATCCATTACTTTCAAAAGATACACCCCTTTACTCAATCCTGAAACATTGATGCCCGTTGATAAATTGGGTTGTGGCAACATCATGATTGTTCTTCCTACTGCATCATACACCCAAACATAATAAGCCTCGCTTCCTGAAGTTAAATTAATTTTCAATTGATTCGTTACCGGATTAGGCACAATATCAAAATTAAAGGCAACATTACTTGATGCAGCATTTACTTGTAATGATATTGAACAGGTTTGGCCACCCAATTGCAATACAAAATTTGCCACACCACTATTATTTGGTGTTCCACTAATTTCAAAACTTGCATTTCCATTTCCGGTGTTTAGTGTGCCTGCTTGAAGTGAAGCCGTTAAGCCCGTTACGCCCGTTGATTCAATTGGCCAACCTGCTGAATAGGCAAGTCCATTTCCTCCAGTATACGGAATTGATGCCGTGGTAAAAAACGGCGTGTTAGCATACACGTTAGTAGATGTATAAACCACATTGTTGCATAAAAGACTTGTAACTACAGGACCAACAGCTATTGCAGGACAAATAACGCCGTTGTTTACTAAGGTGCTCAATTGATTACACAAATCTGAGTAATTGATAGAATCAAGCCCATTCATTGTGCCAACAAGTAAATTGTTTTGTTCATTTGGATCAATAGATAATTTGTAAAACTCTTCCGAACCATAATCAAAACGAATCAATTTATAATTTTGATTTTGTATGGCCTTACCATCAGAAGAATCTGTAGTTTGTTTAAATATTTCAGAGAATGCCCAAGGTCTAACACTTGTTGATTGATTTTTAATGATTGGCATTAAGCTTTTACTGTCGATGGTTTTGTTTGCTGGTATTTGTGATTGCCAGTTGCTGTATCCATAAAGTTCCAATACCGTTGCAAATACATCAGTAGCATTTACCAACGCATTTGAAACACGACCTGGGTTTACAACAGATGGACCGGCGATAATTAATGGAACGTGAATTCCGTATTGATACAAGGTTCCTTTCGCTCTGCTCGTGTCTGCAATTTGAGCCACTCTAGCCAACGAACCATTATCTCCAATAAAAATAAAATCAGTGCTATCAAAACGATTGATGGCTCTAAGTGAGTCAAACACCCTTCCCAATTCATGATCCATTGATTGAATCATTGCCTTATAATAAGCTTTAGGATTGTTGTTTATATTGGCTGGGGTTCCACTCAAGGTTGTGTAACTATGTAATCCTGCTGGTGGCAAATGTATTGGATCATGAGGTGCGTTAAAAGATAAGCAAGCATAAAAAGGAGACGCTGCATTTGTTCTCAACCAGCTAGCCATATTGTTTGCCTGCTCTGTTGTAGCATACGTCGTCATTGTACTTGAAACACCATTTTTAATTTTCGTCCAATTATTATACCCTGGGTTTAATGTTCCTGTAAACAATCCTTCGTAATGATCAAAACCCATTCTGTTTGGCGCGGTTAAATTTATCGGCGTAGGTAGTTGTAAATGCCATTTACCAACTAGAGCGCGCTTGATATTTGGGTTATATAATTTTATCATTTTAGGCAATGAAACTTCCGCAGTGTCTAACACTCCAGATCCGCCAGTACCACCAATAATTCCGCCAACGCCTGTTCTAAAACCATATCTTCCTGTTATCATACTTGCACGTGTTGCAGAGCAAACAGGATCTGCAGTTGCATTTGAAAAACGAACACCACGATTTAGCAATGACCTCAAATTTGGAACATCAACGGTGTCTTGATAATTTTCGTAAAACCCAAGATAATCCGTTCCCATATCATCCACAATAATCAACATTACATTTTTGTTTGCAGATGGTTGTGGCACTGATGTGTTTACGGTTAAATTTAATGTACATGTTTGTCCGCCAAAACTAATGGCAAAACTCGCCGTTCCAGATGTAGATGGCGTTCCCGAAATAGTATATACAATGTTACCCGCACCACTGGCCAAAGTACCAGATTGAAGCGTTGCCGATAAACCGGTTACCCCCGTAGAAAAAACTGTTGCGCCTGTCGTATATGCAATTCCGTTACCTCCAGTATATGCAACTGTTGCTGTTCCATTATAAGCTGTATTTGCAGTAGCTGTAGCAGAATATGTTGCCGTAGTACAACTCAAGGTTGATATCGTTGGAGAAACCGCACTACTCCCCACCACAAACTGTCCCATCATACCTTCATCTTCATGAAGTGCAATGTGGCAGTGATACATAAATGGATGAACGGGATCTGCGAAGTCGTCGAACTTGGCTATGAACTTTACAGTGGTATTTGCTGGAACAAAAACAACATCTTTCCATCCCGCTTGGGCTGCAGCTGGAGCAGCTCCGTTTACCGTAAGTATATTAAATTCCACATCATGAATATGAAATGGATGTCCGAAATTTCCGGAGTTTGTTATTTGCCAAATTTCAGTGTTATTAAGTGGAACAGTATAGTCGTTATAATTTATGTTGAACAATCTATGATTTAATAAAAATGTAGCTCCGGGAATACCGGCAATATTGGTATCGCTTATGGTTAAAAAACGCGTAAGATTTGCACTTGCCGCGGGAATAGTGGTTACTGTTGTTAATGCTGTAGGAATGGTTGTTATTGGATTGCTGGTTTGAGTGCCAACATTTATTTGCAATACATTAAAATCAATTCTTGCCAACGCATTTGCAAATGGACCATTAGGAAATAAATCTCCACCGGGTACATTTTGTGCCAATGTTGAATTGTATGCTTTTAATTTAAAGCTTGTTCCTGATTGACCATTACAATTCACCAATATTTCAATTCTCTCTCCGGCATGTAATAAATACCTGGTTAAAGCAACGGGTGCAGCAAGCAAACCTCCATCAGATGTAATCACATAAAATGTTCTGTTATCACTGAATCCCAAATTATAAGAGCGTTCAATAGCTGCATTTAAAATTCTAAATCGAACAACTTGTGCTGGTATCGTATGTTGTGGACTCAACACGCCGTTTACCATCGAGCTATCGCCATAAGGCACAACGCTAAATTGATTGGCAGTGGTAAAATCTCTGTCCGTTAACACCAAAGGAATATCGTCTATTCCATATTTACGAGGTAACGGCAATGCTGATTCGATGGCATCTCTAACAATGATTAAACCGCCAATTCCTTTGGTAATTTGCTCTTGTGTAGTTTCGTGTAAATGTGGATGATACCAATACGTGGCTGCATTATTTTTTACTTCCCAAAATGGTTGCCAAGTGGTTCCTGGAGGAATAACCTGATGAGGTCCACCATCCATAACTGCTGGCAAATGCATACCATGCCAATGCAAAGTCGTAGAATCATTCAACGAATTTTTCACGTTCATGTGCACCGTTTCTCCTTTGTTAAAAAACAAGGTTGGTCCCCAAAATTTATTGTTGATGCCAGCGGTAATCGTTTGTTGTCCTGGTCTAATTTGCGAAAACGTGTCTTTTATATTCAGGTTAAAAGTCGTTCCATTCAAAGTATCTGGTATCCAAAGATTATTGTATTGCGCTTTTGAATGAAATCCCAAAAACATGAATAAGACCAGTAAACCAAGCGTATATTTTTTCATAATTATTTTTTTTAATCGCTTAAAAATTGTTTCAACATCCCAAACCTATTCTAATTTTTAAATATTCTATGGCTCATCAAATGGGCGTTCATGAGGTGGTGGAGGTGGCCTTCTTCTATCTCCTCTTGGATGCGGTGGTGGGCCAGGAGGTCTTTTGCTATCATGGGGTGGTGGTGGTCCGTCAAAAAATTCTGGTCCTGGATTTTGCTCTTCATCCATTTCATTTCTTGGCGGTGGTGGCGGACGATGACCTCTTGGAAATTCATCTTCATTTTGATGGTTATCTCTTTGATTGAATCGATCTGCTTCTTTATTTGAAACATTAGAATCATTTTTTTCTGTTGGCTTATTTCTGCGATTAACTTCTGGAGGATTCGCAAATCTAGAATGATCAAAAATATCTTCTAATTTTTTTAATTGCTCAGGATTACAAATCGCTTTCAATCTTTTAAAATAAAAATATGTTGCGGTATCTATTTCGAAAGAACAATCAGATGCTTTACGAGCAAAACTTGCAATGGTAGCAATACTGGCAGTATCTGATTTTAGCAATACGAATAAAGCTTTTTTGGCAAGATGCTCTTTATCTTTTAATTCATCCATCTTGGCTTCATGCGCCATTTTATTGGCATTATATTTTATATGCTGCATGCTATCCAATCCCAATTTTTCTGATAATCGACCTGGTTTATACGGCCTTGGTGAATCGATATCATTTTCTAGTTTCGGATTTTGCTTAAACCAAAGTATACTCGTAAACACAATGTTTACAATCAACAATGCACTAATGATAAAAATGATGAATTTATTTTTGTTACTGGTTATCATAATCTAAAACGGGTGTTGAATTAAAATGATACATTTCAGAAATTTCGTTAATCTCATGAATTGGTTTTTTACTTGCTGAATTTTGGTTCAAACGCTGATAAAGCAAAAAAGTATTGGCGGTTAATATAATAGCAATCGTTGCCATTGCCAAAGTGAATTTAAATGAAAGAAACGCAGGCTCAGGTTGTATTTTCGTTAACATTCCTTTCATCCTGGTTTTAAAGTAGGGTGAAATTTCGGCACGCTTCACCATATCCAAACTGGTTAATGCGTCGTCTATTTGTTGTTCAATCTTTGTTTTCATTTTGTAAAAAAATTATTCGGTAAAATAATCGTTCAAAATTAATTTTAGTTGTGCTTTTGCCCTGAGTACCAATCCTTCAATACTCTTGGTTGACTTATTCATAATCTCCCCCACTTCCTGATAATTTAATCCTTCAACTTTTATCAATACAAAAGCCAGTCGTTGATTTTCTGGCAGTTTTTTTATCGCTTTAAAAAGCAAAGCCGATAATTCTTTATTTTGAAGCTCAACACCTGGATGATGGAAAGCAGACATTTCTGTTGATTCTGTTGAAATCCCGATTAGATTTTTAAAATAATTTATTGATCTTTTCGACTTTTTTTTTCTTTCCCACTCCAATGATTTTGTTATCGCGATTCTATAAATCCAGGTGGAAAGCTTAGAATCTCCTTTAAAATCATGAATGCTTTTAAATATCTGAATAAATACATTTTGCGTTATGTCTTCGGCGTCTTGCAAATGATTCACAATACCCAAAACGGTATTATACACCATATGTTGATAGTCTTCTATCAATTTATCATAGGCCCAAGAATCCCCTGTTTTTAAAAGGGCAACAAAATGAATTTGATCAGACAAACTATTTTAATTTGCTTTTATTCCATTTGTAAATTTGAATTGATTCTAAATAATAGCATTTGTCAATTCAAGAATACTTTGGTTATTTAAGTTTTAAAAGAGGAAAAAATTATAATACGCAACACATAAGATGCATTAAATACAAATTCTCCTCGAATATAAAAAAAAGGTCTCGAAATAACGAGACCTAAAAAATTTTGTACTTTAAAACTATTTTAAGTGAAAATTAAAAAGTAAGAAATGTTTTTGAATTTTGACTTTTAACTTTTGAACTTTAATTAATCTCCCCAAACTTCATCTTTTCCATCAAGCCAGCTTTTAACCAACTCAGTGGTGATAGATTTTGGTCTTTCTAATGGTAAGCCAAGTGCTCTATCCCAACATAAACTAGATAATACACCTAATGCTCTTGAAACACCAAATAACACGGTATAAAATTCGTATTCTACCATTCCATAATGAACCAAAAGCGCGCCACTGTGTGCATCAACATTTGGCCATGGATTTTTTATTTTAGCAATAGAAGATAAGATTGGAGGAACAGCATCGTAAATGGTCCAAACGGTTTGAACCAATGGATCATCAGCCATGTGTTTTTTACCGAATTCCATTTGAGCGGTAAATCTTGGATCTGTTTTACGCAAAACCGCATGACCATAACCTGGAACTACTTTTCCTTCGCTCAATGTTTTACGAACATATTCTTCAATTTGTTCTTTGCTTGGTGATTCAGAACCAATTTGCTCCCTTAATTCAAATATCCATTTAATTACTTCTTGATTGGCCAAGCCATGTAAAGGACCAGCAAGTCCGTTCATACCAGCAGCAAAACTCAAATAAGGATCGCTTAATGCAGAACCCACCAAATGTGTAGTATGTGCAGAAACGTTTCCACCTTCATGATCCGCATGAATAACCATGTATAAACGCATCAATTCTTTAAACCCTTCATCATCATAACCCATCATGTGCGCAAAGTTGCCAGACCAATCCAACAATCCGTTGGGTTGAATATGCTCCCCATTTCTATATTTTCTTCGGTAGATATAAGCTGCAATTCTTGGTAAACGAGCTATCAAATCCATTGAATCGTCAAATACGGATTCCCAATAATCTTTTTTGTTCATCCCTTTTGCATAGTTTTTTGCAAATTGACTTTCAGTTTGAAGCGCCATTATAGCCACCACAAACTGAGTCATAGGATGCGTTGAAACTGGTAAGGCTTCAATTGTAGCGAACACATGATTGGGAACATGGCTTCTTCTTTGCCAAACGCTTGTAAGGTGATGAACATCTTCATCTTTAGGCAATTCGCCAATAAGCATCAAGTAAAACAAACCTTCTGGCAATGGTTCAGAACCACCCGAATATTTGGTTAATTTCTCTCTTAATTCAGGAATAGAATATCCCCTAAAACGAATACCGTCTTGAGCATCAAGCAAAGATGTTTCGGTAACCAAACCTGTAATACCGCGCATACCTTGATAAACCTGACTCAAAGTAACTTCGCCAATTTTTTTATCTCCATGATCTTTAATAATGGATTTAATTTCAGCGGCTGCGATATCCGCTTTTGCTTTGAATCGATCTTTAATGATGCCCATGTTATAATTTATTTATTGCTAATTAAAAATATGATGCTTTGAAATTTATACCGACAAAAATTTGCGAAAGTACAAATCAAAAGGCGTGTAAAATTACGTGTCTAAACAATGTCAAACAAAAGTTTTACAAGAAAGTTTACAAATGCTTTTGAAATTATTTAGGAGCTTTTTTATACAAGTAAATGGTAAGTAGTCCGAAACAAAAATTGGGCAACCAAGCGGCAATCCAAGGTGTGAAATTGCCACGAGTGGCGAATACGATTGTGAAACGGCTCATTAAAATATAAAGTACACTAATTACCACGCCAAGCGCAAGATGGAAACCACTTCCACCACGAACTTTTTTTGAAGAGAGGATTGCGCCTATAAGGGTTAGAATAAACACAGAAACGGGAATGGCATTTCGGTTATGCTGTTCCACCTCGAGTGTATTGAGCATTTCGGAGCCACGCATGCGTTCAAGTTTTATAAAATCATTCAGTTCGCTAGAAGTCATTTGGTCTTTTAAATAATCATCTTTTCTTAAATCAATGGGTTTGAAAGAATATTTCATTAACTTCTTTTGCGTAAACACATTTCGTTCTGAAGTAGAATCCACAAACCTTTCAAGCACATTGCTCAATGACCATTTTTGTTTGATGGTATCCCAAATAAAATTCATTGCCCTAAGGTTGTAGGTAAGTTTATTGTTTTCAATTTTATGAATAGACAAATTGGTTCCTGACCTGCTAATGGTGTCGTAACCCTTTATACTCGCATACGTGTTTGCGTCCAGTCTAAAGTAAACATTTTGTTTGTAAGAAGATTGCTGTAATGTAGCAGCTACACTCCTATTGGTGTATTTTTTTTCAAACGTAGCCCATTTTTCATTGGCTTTTGGTATTAAAAATTGATTGCCACTCCATAATAAAAAAGTAAGCACAAAACCACCAACTGCGAATGGAAGTAAAAATCTTTTGAAGCTAATGCCACTACTTAAAATGGCTACCACTTCTGATCTTCCTGCCATTTTAGATGTAAAAAATATTACGGAAATAAACACAAACAAAGGGAAAAGCATGGCATCGATGTGCGGAATAAACCCTAGATAATAATCAAGAAATATCCGTTTTGCAGAAAGACCTGACCGAGTAAAATCTTCCGTTTTTTCGCTAATGTCTATAACAACCGCAATGGTGGTAAATAAAATCAGACAAAAGAAAAAAGTGGTGAAATATTTAGAGAGTATATATCGGTCAATTTTTTTCATTGAAAAGCAAGTTAGGAAATTTTTAAAAGAAAATAGTTTGGGGTTTGATGTTTGTCGTTTGGTGTTTGGGGTTTGATGTTTGGCGTTTGGTGTTTGTGGTTTGTGGTTTGTGGTTAGACCATCTACAGACGAAACTCCCCAACCTCTTGAACTCATTGAACGTATTGAACCTTTTGAACAAATCCAACCTCACAAACCTCTCAAACATCAGAAACCTCTTAAACCCCTCCCACGTTGCTTGCCACTATCCACCCTGTTGTCCATGCATTTTGAAAATTAAATCCACCGGTAACACCATCTACATTAATGATTTCTCCGGCAAAATAAAGGCCTAGTATTTTTTTGCTTTGTAAAGTTGATGCATCAATTTCATTTAAGTCTATTCCGCCGGCGGTTACAAATTCTTCTTTAAATGTAGTTTTTCCTTTTACCTCAAATTCGCAAGTGCACAAAAGCTTGATGAGTTTGTTTTGCTCTTTCGCAGGTAAATCCGCCCATCTAATTTCTACATTAATATTTGATTGAGTTAGGAAATGCAACCACAAACGAGTCGGTAATGCAAATGGATTTCTATTGGCAATTTTTTGATTGGCGATTTCGAATCGTAGTGTCCTGAATTTTTCAAGTAAAGTATTTTCATTGTATGTAGGAAGCCAATTTACTTGAATGTTAAAATGGTAGTTTTTTTGTGCCAATTCGACTGCTGCCCATGCGGATAATTTTAAAACACCTGGCCCGCTTAAACCCCAATGGGTAATTAATACCGGACCAGATTGTTGCAATTTGGTGCCGATGATTTTTACCGTTGCTTCTGGAACCGAAACGCCCATTAATTCTGTAATTGGATTTTTGGGCATATTAAACGTAAATAAAGAAGGTACAGGATCAATAATGGTATGACCTAAATTATTCAACCAATCAAACTGTGCTGATTTTGGAAAACCACCACAAGCAATGCAAATGAAATCAGCGTGAATGGATTTTGTTTTGGCGTAATTGATATTGAAATTATTGGATGAAACAACATCGATTTTATTGACATCTGCATTCATGATAATTTCCACACCATATTTCTGTGCTTCATTCAATAAACAATCAATAATGGTTTGTGATGAATTCGTACTTGGAAACATTCTTCCATCTGGCTCTGTATGAAGCGAAATGCCTCTTTCGTTAAACCACTCAATAGTATGCGTTGTATTAAATTGATGGAAAGCTTTTTTAAGAAAGGCACTACCTCTAGGGTAATTTTTAATCAATTCGCTAATAGAAAAACAAGCATGTGTAACATTGCATCTGCCACCACCACTGACTTTAACTTTGGATAAAAGTTTGGAATATTTTTCAAGCAAAATTACTTTTAACCCTTTGTTTAACCGAGCAGCATTTACCGCACAAAAAAATCCTGCAGCACCTCCACCAATTACAACAAGGGTTTTGTTATTCATTTTTCCAAATATTAATTAAGGATAAGAAATTAAATCCCTTTCAAGATTAATTGTAACTCCAAGTTAGATTGATGTTCTTTTTTTCAGCTTCTTCAATTAATGCAAAAGAAGATAAAATATCAGGTTCTGATTTTGTAATGCAAACATCATGTTCAAAATGAGCTGACACTTTTCTATCTTTCGTTAATACTGTCCATCCATCTTCTGATTGAAAAATATCTTTTACCCCTAAATTGATCATGGGCTCGATGGCTAACACCATTCCTTCTTTTAGTTTCGGGCCATATCCTTTTTTTCCATAATTGGGTACTTGAGGATCTTCATGAAGTTTTCTACCCAATCCATGTCCAACCATTTCTCTTACAACACCAAAGCCATGTTTTTTTTCTGTATGTTCTTGAATGGCATTTGAGATATCACCTATTCGATTCCCTGCTTTGGCTTTTTCTATACCGAAATATAAAGATTCTTTGGTAACTTTTAATAAGCGCTTTAATTCATTATCGATTTCTCCAATAGCATATGTATATGCACTATCGCCATGAAAACCATTTTTTAATACACCTACATCAAGAGACAAAATATCGCCATCTTTTAATTCGTAATTACCTGGAAACCCATGAACAACTGCATCATTCATTGAAATGCAAGTAGCATAAGGAAAACCGTGATAGTTTTTAAAAGAAGGAATGGCTTGTTGATCTAGAATAAAAGTCTCTACAATTTCATTGATTTTTAAAGTGGAAATACCTGGCTTTAAAAAAGGAATTACCGCTTCATGTGCTTTACCAACCAATAGGCAAGAGATGCGCATGATTTCAATTTCTTCTTTGGTTTTATATTGTATCATTAGAAACTATTTATTAAAACAAACCCCAACGAAAATCGCCGGGGTTTAAATATTTGTAAAGTGAATGTTTAATTTTACATACCGCTTGGTACGATTTGTTGTTGTCTTCCTTGAATTCTTCCAGAGTTCATTAAACCATCGTATTGACGCATTAACAATTGCGTTTCGATTTGTTGTAAAGTATCTAAGATAACACCAACCATGATTAACAAAGAAGTACCACCAAAGAAGGTTGAAAATCCTTGAGACATTCCTAAAGACAATTCGAATAAACCAGGAAGAATACCAACAATTGCTAAAAGAACAGCTCCTGGCAAAGTAATTCTATCCATGATTGTACCGATATAATCTGCTGTTGGTTCACCAGGCATAACACCAGGAATAAAACCATTGTTTTGCTTTAATTCTTCAGCCATTTGTTTAGGATTGAAAATTAAAGCAGTATAAAGGAATGTAAATGCAATTACACAAACTGAATAAACAATCATGTAAATAGCATCAGTATGATCTGTGAAATGACGCGCCCAACCTGATCCAGTAAATCCAGTAAATACTGTAGGTAAAAACAAAATTGCTTGAGCGAAGATGATTGGCATAACTCCAGAAGCATTTACTTTTAATGGTAAGAAATTATGAGCTCCACCAGTTTGACGATTACCAACGATTTGTTTAGCATATTCTACAGGTACTTTTCTTGTACCTTGAACTAGCATAATTAAACCCATGATGATAGCTACTAAGAATAAAATCTCAACCAACATTAATAAGATTCCACCAGCACCTCTTTGAGCAAAACGAGCTGTCCACTCTTGTCCGAAAGATTGTGGGAAACGAGCTAAGATACCGATCATGATGATGATTGAAGTACCATTACCTAATCCTTTATCGGTGATTTTTTCACCTAACCACATTACGAATAATGTACCTACAGTTAGAATAATAATCGTTGATGCCCAGAAGAAACCACTATAAGCTGGAATTAGAGCTTCTGCATTTGAAGGACTTTTAAGATAACCGATATAAGCTGCGGCTTGGAAAGCAGTAATTAAAACCGTAAGATATCTTGTCCATTGGTTGATTTTTTTTCTTCCACTTTCTCCTTCTTTTTGAACTTTAGCCATTTGAGGAATCAAGATGGTCATTAATTGCATGAAGATTGATGCAGAAATATAAGGCATGATACCTAATGCAAAAATTGATGCTTTAGAGAAAGCACCACCAACGAAAGCATCTAATAAACCTAAAACGCCAGAGCTTGCACTTTGGCTAAGGTTGCTTAATTTATTGGGATCAATACCTGGTAATACGATGAATGAACCAAGGCGATATATGAAAAGCAATAGAATGGTGAATGTAATTTTATTACGTAGCTCTTCTATGCTCCAAATATTTTTTAAGGTTGATATGAATTTCTTCACAGAGTTTTATTATTTATAATTTTCAAAAATAAAAAGACACAATTTAAATTGTGTCAGACAAATATCGGGAAATTATTTTACAATTTCAACAGTTCCACCTGCAGCTTCGATTGCAGCTTTTGCTTTATCGCTGATTGCATTTATTTTGAAAGAATATTTTCCTTTGATTTCACCGTTACCTAATACTTTTACCAAGTCTGTTTGACCAATTAAACCGTTGATATATAGGTTTGACAAACTGAATTCAGTAATACCATATTTCTCCGCATAATGATCAATTTTTCCAACATTGATAACTTTAAACTCTACTCTATTGATGTTTTTAAATCCACGTTTTGGAATACGACGTTGAATTGGCATCTGACCACCTTCAAAAGCTTTTTTGCTTTTGTAACCTGCTCTACTTTGTCCACCTTTGTTACCTTTAGTAGATGTACCACCTTTACCACTTGCTTCACCACGTCCAATTCTTTTTTCTTTGTGTGTAGAACCTTCTGCTGGTTTTAATGTATGTAATTTCATGTTTTTGATTTTTTACTTACGGGGTATCACCCCTCGCTTATTAATAAATATTGTATAAAAAATTTATGCTCCATATAAGAGCATAAATTAAAATTAAATTTCTTCTACTTTTACTAAATGATGCACTTTAGTTACCATACCTAAGATTTGAGGCGTAGCTTCTACTTCAACAGATGCATTCATTTTTTTAAGACCTAGCGCAACCATTGTTCTTTTTTGGCGTTCTGATCTATCAATTACACTTTTAACTTGTGTTACTTTTATCTTTTTCATACTTGAAAATTAAATTATTCTAAAAAATTACCCGTTGAACACTTTTTTCAAAGATACGTTTCTTGTTTTTGCAATAGAAACTGGTTCACGTAAACTAGCTAATGCTTTAAATGTGGCTTTAACCACGTTATGCGGATTTGCAGAACCTAAGTTTTTTGCTAAAACGTCGGTAATACCTGCAAACTCTAACACTGCACGCATGCTACCTCCAGCGATAACGCCAGTACCATGAGCCGCTGGTTTAATTAAAACCTTTGCAGCACCTTCTTTACTTAATTGATCATGAGGAATTGTACCGTGCATAACAGGAACTTTGATCAAGTTCTTTTTAGCATCTTCAATACCTTTAGTAATAGCTTCTTGAACTTCTTTTGCTTTACCTAAACCGTGACCAACTACACCTGCTTCGTTTCCTACTACCACTAGAGCAGAGAAACTAAAAGCACGTCCACCTTTTGTTGTTTTTACAACACGATTGATAGCAACAACTTTCTCTTTTAATTCAAGATCGCCGGCCTTCATTTTATTTGTAATTACGTTTGACATTTATTCTATTTGAATGTTGAAATAAATCTATTTTTAAAAATCTTAAAAGTTTTATTAAAAAACTAAACCACCTTCTCTTGCACCTTCAGCAACAGCTTTAACCCTTCCATGGTAAACATAACCACTACGATCAAAAACTACTTTGCTAACACCTAATTCAATTGCTTTTTTTGCGATTGCTTCACCTACCATTTTGCTTTTATCAACTTTCGGTGCTTTTTGAGCGCTAATATCTTTTTGTTTAGATGATGAAGCGGCAATTGTAGTACCAGAGTTGTCATCAATTAATTGAGCATAAATATCTGTATTGCTTCTAAAAACGGTTAGGCGTGGAATAGCTGAAGTGCCACTCACTTTTTTACGAATACGATATCTAATTTTCTGTCTAGCGTTTGATTTATTGTTCATTTTCCTTTATTTAGTTTCCTGATGCTGCCAGGAATTATTTAATGATTAATTATTTACCAGCCGACTTACCAGCTTTTCTTCTTAGTACCTCACCTACAAACTTAACACCTTTTCCTTTGTATGGTTCTGGTTTACGTAAGCTGCGTATTTTAGCACAAACCTGTCCAATTAATTGTTTGTCAACACTTTCTAAGGTGATGATTGGATTTTTACCTTTTTCTTGAGCAGTTGAAATGTTTATTTCTTTAGGGATTTCAAACAAAATGTTATGAGAATAACCTAATGCTAAATCTAAGATATTTCCAGTGTTTGCTGCTTTATAACCTACCCCTACAAGTTCTAGTTCTTTTTTGAAACCTTCAGTAACTCCTTTAACCATGTTGCTAATCAAAGAACGGTACAAACCATGCATAGCACGATGACGAATTTGATCTGTTGGTCTAACAACATTTACAATATTATCTACAACTTCAATTTTAATATCTCTATCAATAGCTTCAGTCAATTGTCCTTTTGGACCTTTTACTGTAACCACGTTATCAGAACCAACTGTGATGGTTACACCACCAGTAATTTCAATTGGTTTTTTACCTATACGACTCATAATTATAATTTTTATTTTTTGTGATGCGGTCAGCCATGTATAGCAGGCTTAAGGCAATGTTTTTATTAGAATATACTGCAAAGCACTTCTCCACCTACGTTTTGAGCTTTAGCTTCTTTATCCGTCATAACTCCTTTTGAAGTAGAAACGATAGAAATACCTAAACCATTTTTAACGCGTTTGAATTCGTCTGGTTTTTTATACGAACGTAAACCTGGGCGACTAATTCTTTCTAAACTTTGGATAATTGGAAGCTTAGTATTTGCATCATATTTCAAAGCGATTTTGATAACGCCTTGTTTTGAATCTGATTCAAATTTATATTTTAAGATGTACCCTTTATCGTATAAGATTTCAGTGATACGCTTTTTTAAATTGCTAGCTGGAATCTCAACGATACGGTGATTAGCCATTTGAGCATTACGAATTCTTGTTAAATAATCTGCTATAGGATCAGTTACCATTGTTATGTATGTTAATTGATTTAATAATGTTGTTCTTGTTTTGGAAAGATATTAATTGAATATTCAAATAATAAATTACCAACTTGCTTTTCTTACGCCTGGAATTTTACCAGCTAATGCCATGTCGCGGAACATTAAACGGCTCATTCCGAAATGACGCATATATCCTCTTGAACGTCCAGTTAATTGACATCTGTTTTTCAAGCGAACAGGAGAAGCATTTTTAGGTAATAAATCCAATTCAGCATAGTTACCTTCTGCTTTTAAAGCTTCTCTTTTAGCTGCAAATTTAGCTACCATTCTAGCTCTTTTTGCTTGTCTGGCTACAATCGATTTTCTTGCCATATTTTAGTTTTCTGATTTTTTTACGTTTTTAAAAGGCATCCCCATTTCTTTAAGCAATTCATATGCTTCTTCATTGGTTTGTGCTGTGGTTACAAAGGTGATATCTAAACCTGTAATTTTATTTACTTTATCAATATCTATTTCAGGGAAGATAATTTGCTCTGTTACACCTAAAGTGTAGTTGCCTCTACCATCAAATGCTTTATCATTGATTCCTTTGAAATCACGAACACGAGGAAGTGATACAGAAACCAAACGATCTAGAAACTCGTACATTTTTACACCACGCAAAGTAACTCTTGCACCAATTGGCATATTCTTACGAAGTTTGAAATTTGAGATATCTTTTTTAGATGTTGTTGCTACAGCTTTTTGACCGGTGATGTTTGATAGTTCATCAACAGCAACATCAATAAGTTTCTTATCTGTTACAGCGCCATTAACACCACGATTTAAACAAATCTTAGTGATTTTTGGTGCTTGCATTACAGTTTTGTAACTGAATTTTTTCATTAAAGCAGGTATAACTTCTTTTTTATACTTGTCTGCTAATCTTGGAATATTATTATTTGTACTCATTATTTGATTACCTCCCCTGATTTTTTAGCGGTTCTAACTAATTTACCATTTTCTCTAGTTCTAGTAACTTTTGATGGCCCTTTTGATTTTGCATCCCATAGCATTACATTGCTGATTGCAATAGGTGCTTCAATTTTTACGATTCCACCTTTTGTATTTTGTGCAGATGGTTTAGTATGCTTTGTTACGATGTTAACACCTTCAACTAACACACGTGCTTTATCAACAATAACTTCCAACACTTTACGAGGCTTGCTCAAATCTTTATCGTCACCAGTAATAACTACTACTGAGTCTCCTTTTTTAATGTTGAATTTTGGTTTAAATCTTGTACTCATTTTTATTCGCTTTTAGCTTATTGCTTAATAATGATTCTGTTGTTATTATAATACTTCAGGAGCAAGTGAAATAATTTTCATGTACCCTTTATCTCTTAATTCACGAGCCACTGGCCCGAAAATACGTGTTCCTCTTGGTTCGTCTGAGTTATTCAACAATACAACTGCGTTGTCATCGAATCTGATGTATGAACCATCTTTACGACGCAATTTGTTTACAGTACGTACGATAACTGCTTTACTTACTGTACCTTTTTTAACACCACCTGCTGGCATTGCATCTTTAACAGTAACAACAATTTTATCTCCAATTTTTGCATAATCTTGACCACTGTTTCCCAATACACGAATACAAAGCACTTCTTTCGCGCCGCTGTTGTCTGCTACATTTAATCTACTCTCTTGCTGTATCATTTTTTTTTCTTTTAAGGTTGATAAAATCAACAACTATTTTATGAATTTTGAATAAAAATATTATTCTAAAAATTACTTTACTTTTTCAACTACCTCTACTAATCTCCAACGTTTTGTTTTGCTTAAAGGACGACTCTCCATGATCTTTACGATATCACCAATACTACACTCATTTTTTTCATCATGAGCATGAAAACTGGTTGTCTTTTTAAGGAACTTACCATAAAGTGGATGCTTAATTTTACGCTCTACTTTTACAGTAATGGTTTTGTCCATTTTATTACTGGATACAATACCTACCCTTGTCTTTCTTAAATTTCTAACTATTGTTGTTGATTCCATCTTTGTTTATTTTATCGGATTAAGCTCCAATTTGAATTTTTCTTAATTGTGTTTTCATGCGTGCAATCTCTCTTCTTAAAGAACGAATAGATTGAGGATTCTCTAGTGGTGAAACAGCATGTGTGAACAATAACTTCTTCATGCGAATTTCATCTTCTTTAATTTTTGCAACTAATTCAACCTCACTTAAGCCCTTTAAAGAATTTACAAAATCAATTTTTTTTAACATCTTCTAATATTTGATAGTGAACTATTGTTATAATTTATTAAGCGCCTTGATAATCGTGACTTATTACAAATTTGGTAAGAATTGGTAATTTTTGTGCAGCCAAATGGAATGCTTCTTTTGCTACTTGCGATGGTACACCATCAGCTTCAAACAAGATTCTTCCAGGTTGTACAATTGCTGCCCAACCTTCTGGATTACCTTTACCTTTACCCATCCTTACTTCTGCTGGTTTAGCAGTAATTGGTTTATCAGGGAAAACTCTAATCCAAACGTTTCCTTCTCTTTTCATATGACGAGTCATTGCCTGACGAGCACTTTCTATTTGACGATTTGTTAACCATACACTATCAAGCGCTTTTAAACCGAAGGTACCAAAAGCAAGCGTAGCGCCTCTTTTTGTATCACCTTTCATTCTTCCTTTTTGTGTCTTCCTGTGTTTGGTTCTTTTTGGTTGTAACA
Organism: Chitinophagaceae bacterium; assembly: GCA_027489035.1. GTDB lineage: Bacteria > Bacteroidota > Bacteroidia > Chitinophagales > Chitinophagaceae > Ferruginibacter. The sequence continues at coordinate 12,580 of JAIYAN010000015.1, read as the reverse complement.
TCTTATTCTAATTTACTAATGTTATTAATTTTTTTTGTGATTATTTCTAACACACATATTATCTTCTACCTCCTGTGCTACCTGAATTACGTCTATCTCCACCGCCTCTTTCTCCACCTCTACCGCCGCCTCTTCTGTCATCACCACCTCTTCTATCGTCTCTTCTATCAAAACCACCTGATGATCTTTCTGGACCTTCGTTTTTAGCTCCAGCTATTACATTTGGATTTAAATCTCTTTTGCCTAAAACCTCACCTTTACAAATCCAAACTTTAATACCTATTTTACCATATACTGTTAATGCAAATAAACTAGCATAATCAATATCCATACGTAAAGTATGTAATGGTGTACGACCTTGTTTGATTTCTTCACTACGAGCGATTTCTGCTCCACCTAAACGACCACCAACTTTTACTTTGATCCCTTCCGCGCCCATTCTTAATGCAGAAGCAATGGCCATTTTGATTGCACGTTTGTAGTTGATACGATTTTCAATTTGACGAGCAATTGTATCTCCAACGATTTGTGCATCTAATTCTGGACGACGAATCTCTAAAATATTGATTTGTACATCATCCTTAGCAACCAATTTCTTAAGCTCTTCTTTAATTCTATCTACTTCTCCACCACCTTTACCGATGATGATACCAGGCTTTGATGTGTGAATGGTTACGATTAATTTGTTTAATGTACGTTCAATTACAATTTTAGCAATTCCGCCTTTGCTGATACGTGCATTCAGATAGTTTCTGATTCTATCATCCTCAATTAATTTGCCAGCATAATCTTTTTTACTTGCATACCAATTGCTATCCCAACCACGGATGATTCCTAATCTAGCTCCTATCGGATTTGTTTTCTGACCCATATTCGGTTTTTAAATATTAGTTTGTGTTTGTCTTTTAATTTTATTTTAAACGGCTTCTACAACTTCCACGTTTTCAACTACTTTTGAACCTTTTTTAGAAGTAGCTGTTGAAGCATCAACAATTACTGTTACGTGGTTGCTACGCTTACGAACTCTGTAACCACGACCTTGTGGAGCTGGACGCATACGCTTAATTACTCTTGCACCATCAACAAAAATTGTTTTTACAATTAGTGTAGATTCATCAGCGCCTTCGTTTTTTTGCTTCCAATTGCTTATTGCAGAAAGAACCAATTTGCGTAAAGGCACAGCAGGATGCTTTGGATTGTGCTCCAATACCGCCAATGCTTTTTCTACTTTCATTCCACGAATAAGATCTACTAACAAACGCATTTTACGAGGCGATGTTGGGTAGTTGTTTAATTTTGCAATTGCTTCCATTTTTACTATTTTTTTAGTTTAGGTTACCTAAACACTTTTATTATCCTTTTTTACTTGAGTGACCTCTGAAATTTCTTGTTGGTGAAAATTCGCCTAATTTATGTCCAACCATGAATTCTGTTACATAAACTGGAACGAATTTGTTGCCATTATGTACTGCAAATGTTTGTCCTACGAAATCAGGTGTAATTGTACTTCTTCTACTCCAAGTTTTAATTACAGATTTTTTTGCTTTTCCTTCGTTGATAGCCATAACTTTCATTTCAAGTTTAGCTTCAATGTAAGGACCTTTTTTTAACGAACGAGCCATGTTTAAATTGGTTTTTGTTTATTCTTCAACCGAAGTTGAATATTTTAACAAGTTTGAAATGATTATTTATTTGGTAATTTTTTACCGTTTCTTCTTTGGATGATCATTTTATCAGATCCTTTTCCTCTTGTTCTGGTAATTTCTCCTTTAGCATATTTACCTTTACGACTACGAGGATGTCCACCTGATGAACGACCTTCACCACCACCCATCGGGTGATCAACTGGGTTCATCGCTACCGCTCTCGTTCTTGGTCTGATACCTTTCCAACGATTACGACCAGCTTTACCCATACTTTCCAAGTTATGATCGCTGTTACTAGTCACACCCACTGTAGCATAGCAATTGATCAACACTTTTCTTAACTCACCACTTGGCATTTTTAATACCGCGTACTTTCCTTCTTTATTGGTTAACTGAGCTGAAGTACCTGCACTACGTACTAAAATTCCACCTTGTCCAGGTTGCATTTCAATATTGTGCACGTTAGTACCCAAAGGCATGAATTTCAACATTAATGCATTTCCTAATTCTGGTGCTGCATTATCTCCACTCATTACAGTTTGACCAACTTGCAAACCTTGAGGAGCAAGTATATAACGTTTTTCTCCATCAGCATAAGATAATAAAGCGATGAATGCAGTACGATTTGGATCGTATTCAATCGTTTTTACAGTAGCTGGAATTTCTTTTTTATTTCTTTTAAAGTCGATGATACGATACATGGTTTTGTTACCACCACCCATATATCTCATTGAACGACGACCCTGTGCATTTCTACCTGCTGTGCTTTTTTGTTTTTCAACCAAAGACTTTTCAGGAACATTCGTTGTAATTTCAGCATAGGCGTTGCCTATTCTCCATCTGGTTCCTGCTGTAATTGGTTTGTACTTTCTTAATGCCATTTTAATTTCTTTTTTTTGTCAAAACTTTGCGGTGTTGACCACCATTCATGAATAAATATTCGATATTATACTGCTGAGTATAAATCGATTGTTTCGCCGGCAACAACAGTTACCATTGCTTTTTTCTTAGCTGGCTTACGACCTACGATATATCCTGCTTTTGTGTATTTAGATTTTAATTTTGAAGGAACAACCATGGTATTCACTTCTTCAACCTGTACGCCATAAAATAACTCAACAGCTTTTTTGATTTCTAGCTTGTTTGCTTTTCTATCTACTACAAAAGCATAGCGATTGAATTTTTCTGATTGCTTGTTTGCTTTTTCAGATAAAATTGGTTTTATTAAAACGTCAGAAAGTTTCATATTCTTTTATTAATGTTTTGATAATGATTCGTTTGAAAATGTTGAATTTTCAAATTATATTATGCTGTTTCTTCTTCTAATTCAGTAAACAATTTTGCTGCTTTTTCAGTCAATACCAACAAATTTGCATTTAAAATGTCGTAGGTATTCATGTCGCTCAACACTGATCCATCAACACCAGCAACATTTCTTAAACTCTTATACATTACATCATCATATTCAGGAATAACAAATAATGCTTTGTTTTTTCCGATGTTTAGTGACTTGATGATACCAGCAAATGATTTTGTTTTTGGTGTATCTAAGGTTACATCTTCCATTACAACAATTGCATTTTCTTTTGCTTTGTAAGCCAATGCACTCATTTTAGCCAAATCCTTTACTTTACGATTTAACTTCGTTTCGTAACGATGCGGTTTTGGTCCGAAGATAGTACCACCACCTTTATATAACGGGTTACGCAAGTTACCTTTACGTGCGCCACCAGTACCTTTTTGCTTATGTAATTTTTTAGAAGAACCTTTAACTTCCATACGTGTTTTAACTTTATGCGTACCTTGACGTTGAGCGCCTTGGTATTGCTTCACAGCTAAATAAATTACGTGATCGTTTGGTTCGATTCCAAAGATTTCTTCCGGAAGTTCAATTGTTCTACCGGTTTTTTCTCCATTTATGTTTATGATATCTACTTGCATTGTTTGTTGTTTAATCGCTGAAAAAATCTGAATTATTTATTATTTCTGAATAAGTACAATTGATCCGTTGTGACCAGGAACTGACCCGCTAACTAAGATGTAGTTTTTTTCAGCAAATATTTTAACTACTTTCAAACCTTTCATTTTAACTCTATCGCCTCCCATTCTTCCGGCCATACGCATTCCTTTAAATACACGACTCGCATCAGATGAGTTACCAATAGAACCTGGCGCTCTTTGACGATCGTGCTGTCCATGAGATTGTTCTCCAACACCACTAAATCCGTGACGTTTTACAACACCTTGGAAACCCTTTCCTTTGGTAGTACCCACTACTTCGATTTTATCTCCTTCTGAGAAAATATCTACAGTAATTGATTCACCAACATTTTGGCTCATTTCGCTATCGCGTATTTCTTTTACGAATCTTTTTGGAGCTGTATTAGCTTTTGAGAAATGGTTAATTTCTGACTTTGTGGAGTGCTTTTCCTTTTTATCGCCGAACGCGATTTGAAGTGCATTGTAACCGTCTGTCTCAACGGTTTTCTTTTGTGTTACGATACATGGACCTGCTTCGATAATCGTAACGGCAGTTTGTTTGCCTGTTGAGTCGAAGATGCTGGTCATGCCAACTTTCTTTCCAATAATACTTTTCATTGTATTCTATTTTATGCCCAGCGGTCTCTCCGTTGAAGTGAGACATAGACGTTCATGTTTTTATTTTTTAAGATCTTACTTAGTGCCTCTCCTGTTTTCAGGAAGGTTCATTAAGCTTTTATCTCAACATCCACACCACTTGGTAAATCTAATTTACTCAAAGCATCAACCGTACGGCTTGTACTGGTGTAAATGTCTAACAATCTTTTGTGCGTACACAATTGAAATTGCTCACGCGCTTTTTTGTTTACGTGTGGCGAACGCAATACTGTAAATATTTTTTTGTGTGTAGGTAAAGGAATTGGACCTGTTACTACTGCACCTGTACTGCGAACAGTTTTTACGATTTTTTCTGCTGACTTGTCAACTAAGTTGTGATCGTAAGACTGTAATTTTATTCTGATTCGTTGTGACATATAAAAAGAACTTTTAAAAATCCGTTTTTTAATTTGGAGTGCGAAGGTAAGGGTAGTTTTTTTATCAGCAAAGTAATTTTTAAATTATTTTCGATTTTCTTTAAAATATTTTTTGAGTTAATCCCTTTTAGGTGAAAAGTAAAAAGTAAAAATTAAAAACCGAGGTCCAAATTTTGACTTTTAAATTTTTACTTTTTACTTAAAACACCACTTGCAAAGCATCAAAACTATTACCTTTGCGTGCATTATGGAAAAAATTATAATACTTGATTTTGGTTCGCAATATACCCAATTGATTGCCCGCGTTGTTAGAGAATTTTCTGTTTTTTGTGAAATTATTCCTTTCAACAAGCCAATAAACTTCGACGAAAATATAAAAGGAGTGATACTTTCCGGTTCTCCTTGCTCTGTAAACGAGTTAAATGCGCCAGGTGTTGATATTAAAGCGATTGCAGATAAAGTTCCGGTTCTTGGCGTTTGTTATGGTGCTCAATTAACCGCAAAATCCTTTGGTGGACTTGTTGAGAAAAGCGATAAGAGAGAATATGGTCGCGCAAATTTAAATCTACAATTAGCTGATGTTTTTTTAAATGATATCCCAACCATTTCACAGGTTTGGATGAGCCACAGCGATACCATTAAACAACTTCCAGATGGTTTTTCACTTTTGGGAACAACAGAAAGCATTCCTGTAGCAGCATTTAAAAGCGGAGATAAAACGGCCTCCCACCCTATATACGGTCTTCAGTTTCATCCTGAAGTGTATCATTCAACTGAAGGAAAAAAAATAATTTCCAACTTTTTGATTAAAATATGCAATTGCACGCAAAGCTGGACTTCTGCACATTTTATTACAGAAACAGTAGCAAACCTGAAAGAAATGTTGGGTGATAGCAAAGTGGTGATGGGATTAAGTGGTGGTGTGGATAGTACAGTTGCCGCTACATTGATACACAAAGCCATTGGCGAAAATCTTTACGGCATTTTTGTAGATAATGGACTTTTACGTAAGAATGAATTCAACGAAGTTCTTGATATATATAAACAACTGGGTTTAAATGTAAAGGGCGTTGACGCAAGAGAGCATTTTTACACAAAGCTTGCTGGAAAAACACTTCCAGAAGATAAAAGAAAAGCAATTGGAGCTGCATTTATAGAAATCTTTGATCGAGAATCTAATCTTTTAACTGACATCAGTTTTTTAGGCCAAGGAACCATTTACCCCGATGTAATTGAATCTGCTTCAGTACATGGTCCATCGGTTACCATTAAATCGCATCATAATGTTGGCGGATTACCTGAAACCATGAAATTAAAATTGGTTGAGCCACTGAGGTCTTTGTTTAAAGATGAAGTAAGGAAAATTGGCGCTGAACTTGGTATTCCTGAAAATTTATTGAACAGACATCCCTTCCCTGGCCCAGGACTTGGCATTAGAATACTTGGAGAAGTTACAGAAGAAAAGGTATTGCTTTTACAGAATGCAGATGCTGTTTTTACGAATCAATTGAAGCATACAGGAAATTATAGCAAGGTTTGGCAAGCAGGTGCCATTTTATTGCCTGTTAAAAGCGTAGGTGTTATGGGTGATGAAAGAACCTATGAGTACACCATTGCATTGCGTGCGGTAACTTCGGTTGATGGAATGACGGCAGATTGGGCGCATTTGCCTTATGAATTCCTCGCGGATGTATCAAATGAAATCATAAATCAAGTAAAAGGTATTAATCGGGTTGTTTATGATATTAGCAGTAAACCACCTGCTACGATAGAATGGGAGTAATTTTATTAGTCAAATCTTTAATTGAAAAAATAAAATATCAATTTAAAAAAGCAATTGTTTTAAATTTACCTACCCATCACAAAAATTCAAATTTTTCATGACCCAATATAGATACATTTTTGTCTTTATTTTTTTCTTTGCTTTTGAAAATACAAATGGTCAATCTCAAGAGATTACAACATTAAAGAAACATAAAATTGCTGTATTCTCACCAATATATCTTGATTCTGCATTTTCAGGAAAAAATTATAAATATGGAAAAAACTTCCCTCGATTTACATTACAGGGGATTGGATTTGTTCAGGGAGCAATGATTGCATTGAATAATTTTCCAATTGAAAATTGCCAATTTGAAACATTTTTTTACGACTCAAAATCTGATTCTATAAATATACAAGAACTAATAGAGAACAATGAATTAGATGATATCGAAATGATTATCGCTTCCGTAAAAGATCGTGAACTTGTTTTGTTATCTAAGTTTTCTTTAAGGAAAAAAATCCCATTGATTTCTGCTACGTTTCCAAATGATGGAGGAATAACACAGAATCCATTTTTTGTAATATTAAATTCAACGCTTAAAACACACTGTGAATCTATATTTTCTTACTTGCTTCAAACGCATACCAATGAAAATATAATCCATGTGCGTAAAACAGGTAACCAAGAAGATAGAATTGCAAATTATTTACAAAATATTAATAAGCCTGACAATAAATCACTACTATATATAAAAACCATTTCTTTAGATAGCAACTATTTCAAAATTAAAAACCTGTTAGATAGTACTAGATTAAACATCGTTATTGCTGGAAGTTTGGATGAAAATTTTGCTGTAGAGATCTGTAAAAATTTGAAAACCTGCTTGCCAAAATATAAAATCAAATTGATTGGGATGCCCAATTGGGAAGGGTTTGGCGCTTTCAGTCAGAAAAGCAATGCTAAATTATCTGATTTTCCTATTTTTTATACATCTCCTTATTACAATAATAAAACAGATATTTTTAGTTCGAGTATTCAAACCAGTTATTTAAAATCATATAAAGGAACGCCAACCGAAAATGTTTATAAAGGGTTTGAATCAATGTATGTTTTTTCAAGATTTTTAAACCAAGGTCAAAATCTTTCTGAAATTAACCTTAAAAATATCAGTGTATTTTCAGATTTCAATATTGTTCCAATAAAATTAAATCGCCAATCAGACCAAGTAGACTACTTTGAAAATAAACATTTGTTTTACCTAAAAAAACAGAATGGGGTTGTTTCTAAGGGTTGGTAGAGTTGAGAGGTTTGTGAGGTTTGTGAGGTTTGTGAGGTTTGTGAGGTTTGTGAGGTTTGAGAGGTTTGAGAGGTTTTGTTCAAAAGGTTCAATGCGTTCAATGGGTTCAAAAGGTTGGGAATTTCGAAAAGTTAAATCTGCATTTCCTTATTTCTTATTTTCAGCTTCTTATTCCTTATTTCTTTGCGTCTTTGCTCCCTTGCGAGCTTTGCGTGAAACAAAAAGAAGTTTAATCGCTTCGCTTGTTTAAGGGTTTAATGGTTTAAGGTGAATGTATTCTTCCTTTGCGTCTTTGCTCCCTTGCGAGCTTTGCGTGAAACAAAAAACTTCGCGCCTTCGAGCCTTCGTGACTTCGTGTTGAAAAAAATCGCGTATGAGAGTCTTCGTGTAAACCTTCTTCCAAGAAAAAAGGTCTGCCTAAAATATTTAAGCAGACCTTTTCCAATTAAAAAACTCAATCTTATTGAATGATCATTTTTTCAACGGCTTCTTCACGAGCTGTTTTGTATTTGATCAAATAAATTCCTGGTGTGAACTTGTTGTTGATATTTAAATTCACATCACCATTAACGCTAATTACATTGTTTGAGAATATTACTTTTCCCATTGTACTGATCATTTGAATATTTACCTTTTCATTGGTTGATCTACCTAATTTTAAAGCCAGTTTAAAGTTTCCATTATTTGGATTTGGATAAATATTAATCTTTGCTTTTGATGAAATAGGAGTTGTATTTGCTTTAATTGTATTTTTTGCAAATAATCCAGAAGGACAACCTGTACGTGTTAATGTAACCACTTTTTGTGTGCCAATTATACCACAATTGGTTTGACCTCGTACAATTAAACTTCCTCCTGTATATCCCGTATTGAATGTAACGCTCACAATAGAACTATCTGTATTGGCAGATTGAATTTGTGCGTTTGCAGGAAGCGTCCATCTGTAAACATCAGCGATTTGTTGAGTTGCATTTGGTGCTGGTACAACAACTGTATAGCTGATTGAATTCCCAATACATGCATTGTAACTAGATGTGCTAGATGTAATATTAGTAGGGGTTGGCGTTAAATACCTGATTAAAGAAACACCCTTTGCTGAACCTACTCCACCACAAGCTGTAACACCTCTTACTTGTAGACTACCTCCAACAAACGAACTACCAAATTGCAATTTCACTTGAACACTATCAGATGTTGCAGAAACAATACTTACACCAGCAGGAAGCAACCATCGGTAAGATGCTGTAGCTTCTTGAGATGCTGTAGCTGAACCCGGAATTGCTGTATAAGACAACGTATCACTATTGCAACCTGCATATAAATTTCCTGAGCGAGATATTATATTCGTTGGTGTTGGTGATAATTTAAGTGTTGAATAAGAAACAGTTTTAACTACTCCAAAAATACCGCAATTGGTTTCGCCTTTTACATTAATTGACCCTCCTGTAAATGAAGCATCAAAACGCAATGCGATTCTACTGCTATCTGAATTGGCATTAATAATAGTTGTATTAGCCGGCTTAGTCCATCTAAAGTTAACAGCAGGAGATTGAGATGCAGTTAATACTGGCATCGTTGCATAATAAGAAACAGTATCTCCTATGCATGGTGCAAAGTTTCCTGTTCTTGATGTTATATTTGGTGTGGCTGGTGCATATTTCAATGTAATTGAAGTTGACGAAATTGATACCAATCCGGCTAAACTAACACCTCTTGCTGATACCAATCCTCCAGTAAATTCTGGTAAATAACTTATTCCCACTACTGTACTATCCGCATTTGAAGAAACAATTGCTGTGTTATTAGGAACCGTCCATCTAACACGATTAACAAAGGCCTGTGTTGAAGTTGGTGTTGCAAAAGTTGCGGTATAGCTTACCGTTTCACCACTACATGGTGTTAAACTACCTGATATACTTGCTATACCCGCAGGAGCAAATATTGCAGATAATGCCAATGTTCTAGCAGAACTGATTGAACAATTTGAAACCAACGATTTTACAGAAACGGTATCTCTTGAAAAACCACTTAAAATATTCACAACTACAATCGTATCGTTTTCTGGCAAACCTGATGCATTTAAAGATACAATATTAGCATATGCCCCTGTTCTAAGCGTCCATACATAACCGGTAGCATTGGCAACTTTTCTAATTTGAATGGTATCTTTTTCGATGCTTGCTACATTTGTAATTGCCGCAACACTTGGTGTAAATGATCTTTGAATTACACCTGGCATTGCTGCCGCTGATTTTGTAATAGGAATATTTCTAATACTACTATTACCACAAAAACTATTTGCCCTAACACCCAAACTTCCCGTAGTGAAATCTTTAGTAAACTTAACAACAATAAAAGTGTCTGTTGTTGCAATTGCACCTGTAATGGCTGTTGCATATCTTGGTAATGTCCAAGTATAAGTTGATGCATTGGCTATTTTATTTATTCGATAAATTACAGTATCACTTAATGAAAGTGCATCCGTATATTTTGAACATACATTTGTACTTCCAAATATCGCTGTAGCTGCAAGTGGTGCAGATTTTCTAAGTATGAATGTTTTAGCAGCACTATTATTGCAACCTGTAGATTGAACTTTTATAGTATCTGTGGTATTTAAACTACTATTCATTGTTACAGTAATCACCGTATCGTTTTCTCCATATCCTTCTGGATGATCAACTATTGAAATTCCTGCAGGAACTGTCCAGATGTAACCTGATGCGCCACTTACCTTGTTTATTGAATAAGAAACTTCTTCATCTACATTTATATATGGACAAGGATTTGCAGGCCCTGTAATTGTACCAGGAATCGCAAAAGGAGTAGCAGTTACAGTAATTGATTTATCCGCTGAAACTGAACAATTGTTAATTGCTTTTACTTTTAAAAGAGATGTTACATACCCAGAATCAAAATTAACAACAATTGTATTTGTACCTTGTCCACTTACCAAAATCATACTATCTGGAAGTGTCCAATAATATGATGTAGCAGTTGCAACATTTCCAACTGTGTAAGTTGCTGTATTTCTAAAGTTATAATAAGAACATGCGTTTGAAGGGCCTGTTAATGTTGTTGGTGTAGTTACAGGTAATTTAGATATTGTAACAGAATATGGTGTTGTTCTTGAACCACAATTTGAAAGAGCGGTTACTTTTAATAATCCAGATGTAAATGTATTATCGAATTTAACTGTTACAACATTTGAATCAGATCTACCTTCTATTGTTGCTCCGTTTGGCATTATCCATGCGTATCCGTTTGCGGTTGTTGGCTGATTACATGTATACGTAATTGTGGTGTCTAATCCAATAACAGGGCATGCATCTCGACTTCCCGTAATCGATGAAACAACAGGGATTGTTTTACTTAATCTAATAAAAGTATAATCACTTTCACAACCTGCGGCATTTGTTGCACTTGCGTAAATCCTTGCTCCACTTGCTTGTAGTGTACTATCAAACAGTACATAAATGCTATCATTTCCTTGGTCACTCATCCAAGATACACCAACAGTGTTATTTACGTTCCAATTGTAAAACGTTGCTCCCGAAACTGGCGTTACATAATACAACAACGTATCACTTGTATTTACATATTGACACAATTCTATTGCTCCATAAATTGTATCAACTGCTGCAGGTGGTGTTGAATTAATTGTTAAATGTAAAGTTTCAATGGAATCACAACCAACAAAATTAGAAGTTGAGAAAGTGTAATTTCCGGAAGTTGTATAAGTATCATCATGCCAAGTAAATGATGTACATGCTATCACTGTTGTATCAAATGTACTTGTAGCTTTAATTGTTACTGATAAAACAGCTGTATCATTCGAACAGCCTCCAGTACCTGTTACGATATATCTGATATCTGTTGTTCCCGCAGATACAGGCGAAATAACTCCCCCTCCATCTACATCTGCAATACCGGCGTTAACTGAACTCCAATCACCACCTGCTTCTGTACTTGAAAAAGTTGTTGTTTCGTTAGAACATATTTCTTGAGTACCACTGATATCACCTGCATCTGGTGCTGAAGTAATTGTTACTGTTCTTGTTGCCGTTGCACTGCTACAACCACCCGTACCCGCTACCGTGTATGTCATTGTTGCTGATCCTGCTGATACAACTGTAATTACACCTGTTGAACCATCTATTGTTGCTACTGCCTCATCATCACTTGTCCATGTGCCACCACTAATTGATGATGTAAATGTTGTTGAACCTGTTGAGCAAATCGCTTGCGTTCCACCTAATGTTCCTGCACTTGGTGCTGCGGTTACCGTAACAACTGTTGATGCTGTATCGTTTGCACAACCACCTGTGGCTGTTACGATATATCTGATTGTTGTTGTGCCTGCTGATACTGCTGTTACTATGCCACTTGCGTCTACTGTAGCTACGCCTGTTGATACTGAACTCCATGTACCACCAGTTCCAGTTGTTGATAAAGTTGTTGTGCCATTTGAACAAATATCTGTTGTACCACTGATATCTCCTGCATCTGGTGCTGAAGTGATTACAATGTCTTTTGGCGTTTCCACATCAATGCAACCACCTGAACCAATTATCTTGTACGTAATAGTAGCAGTTCCTGATGAAATTGCTGTGATAAATCCTGTAGAAATATTAACCGTAGCTACGGTTTCGTTATCACTAAACCAATTACCACCTACTTCTCCGTTAGTACTAAACGTTGTCGTTCCATTTACACAGATTGAATCTGCTCCACTTATAGTTCCTGCACTTGGTGCTGCGGTTACCGTTACTGTTGTTGATGCTGTATCATTTGCACAACCACCTGTGCCCGTTACGATATATCTGATTAATGATGTTCCTGCTGATACCGGTGTTAC
>JAIYAN010000020.1 GCA_027489035.1 Chitinophagaceae bacterium | reverse complement strand
TAAGGAATTATAAAGTAAAAAATAAGGAAGTGGATTTTGTTCATACATTTTAGAATCCCAAACAGAACAAGATACCTTCTATGGCTTTGATGATTGGTGAAAAAAACAACATCGGCAGATTAGATTTTCCAACAGCTTAAACATTTTGTTGGTTTCGCACAAAGCTTGCAATAGAGCAAAGAGGCAAAGGTTTTTGACACGAAGTTTTTTAATAAAAAATGCTAATTAATGGAAAATACTTCCAACCTATTGAACTCATTGAACCTATTGAACATTTTGAACGTCATAAAACGTCTTAAATCTCTCAAACCTCCCAACCCTTTTTCTTGCGATTTCGGTAACGATTGCGGAAATTTATATTTATTATAAAAACTTGTGGGTTTAATAATTTTCTTAACTTCATTTTTAAAAATAAAAACAAAAAATGAAAAAGATTTTATCAATTACTATTCTGTTATTTATTCTATTGTTTCAAACAAGCAATATTAAGTCTCAGACCGTTTATGCAACAATTAATTCTGGTCTTTGGAGTGATGTTGCGGTTTGGGAAACATACTCAAGTTTTGCTAATGCATTAGCAGCTACACCAGGTTCTGGTACGGCAGCAGCTACAGTTCCAACTGGTACGCATAATGTTGTGATTCGCACTGGACATACCATTTCAATGAATGGCGCCAACAGAGGATGTAAAGGGATAATTATCAATGCAGGTGGAAAATTATGGGCAAATGAAGCTACAGATAGAAGACTTCAAATTGGTCAAGGTGGAACAGGATTTTCATATCCTCTTGTAGATACTGTTCAAATAGATGGAGTTCTTGGTGGCCCTGGAGATGGTTGCCTTATTGAACCTGGTCTAAATGCTCAATTGATAAAAATTTGGGGTACAGGCTCTATTGACATATCTAGATTAAGATGTCCTGGTAATATTGGTTCTACTGGTGGTGGACAAATGACAATAGATGTAGATATTAATATTAATTTTTGGAAAACAGCCAATTATGCGCTTTCATTAGTATACAACCCTAACCCAAATGATAACTATACATTAAATTTAAAACCTGGTAAAACAATTGCAGTAAAAAGTGCTGATGGATATTTTCACAATAGTCAAAACATAGCATCCTACGGACGTTACACATACAATATCCAAGGCACATTAGACCTTACAGCAAATACACAAACTACAAACAACACTTCTGCAAATCTATTCGCTCCTGCAGGTGCGGCATCTGCAGTAACTATAAATGTAGACGGAGGGGTGTTTAAGGCTGGTGCAGCGATGAGAATGGATACCTCAACTACAGGCCCAATAAGCTCTGGCATTCTAGATTTCAATGTAATTAATGGTGGAGTTGTAGATTTAACGTCGAATTCAGTTTTAAGAGTAGGTAGAACAACTAATGGAGCTGGCGGTGTCAATAGTATGTTCTTTGGTACTGATGGAACAGGTCGTATTAAAACCAATGCTGGAAATGCTTTGATTCCTATTGGAATTAATACAGGGACTACAAGCAACAACTGCAGAATTATTAATACAGGAACTGCTGATGTATATAATGTAGGATTGAAATCTACATTTGATAATCCACCAGCAGATCCCTCAGTAGTAGTAAATAAGCAATGGTACATTGCAGAAACGGTAGTTGGAGGGAGTAATGACTCATTAAAATTAAGCTGGGTTACTGCAGATCAAGCAAGTTCTTTTAATCCTGCACAACCTATCGCAATTATGCAATGGTCTGGATCTGCTTGGGTTAATAATGCTGCAACTATTACTGGAACTGGAACTTCAGACGATCCTTATGTGGCAACTGCTGCAGGCATTGTAAGTTATAATTCACCTTTTTTCGGCGTTACCAATGCAGTAGCAGTTAATCCTGCTCCAACGGTTTCATCATTTACACCCAATTCGATTTGTTCTACTACAGGAGGTACAATTACAATAACTGGTACCAATTTTACTGGAGCAACAGCTGTTTCAATTGGCGGAACTGCTGCAACATCATTTACAGTAGTAAGTGCTACACAAATAACTGCTGTTGTCGGGGTAGGCGTTTCAGGAATATTATCTGTAACTACATCAGCAGGAACAGCTTCAAGTAGTACCTCTTTATCACTTACTTCTCCAACAACACCAACATTTACACAAGTAGCTGCAATTTGTGCAGGAGGTTCATTTACTTTACCAACTACTTCCAATAATGCAATTACTGGAACTTGGACACCTGCAATCAATAATGCAGCAACAACAACATATACATTTACGCCTTCTGTTGGTCAGTGTGCAACTACAACAACTATGACTGTAAGTGTAAATCCTTCTACAACGCCAACATTTACTCAAGTAGCTGCAATTTGTGCAGGTGGTTCGTTTAATTTACCAACTACTTCTAATAATGCAATTACTGGAACTTGGGCACCTGCAATCAATAATGCAGCAACAACAACGTATACATTTACACCAACTACTGGTCAATGTGCATCAACAGCAACCATGACAGTAACTGTGAATCCTGCAACAACGCCAACATTTACTCAAGTAGCTGCAATTTGTGCTGGAGGGTCATTTAGTTTACCAACTACTTCCAACAATGCAATTAATGGAACATGGTCGCCTGCAATCAATAATTCAGCAACAACAACATACACATTTACTCCAACTACTGGCCAATGTGCATCAACAACAACCATGACAGTAACGGTAAACGCACCAACAACCCCAACATTCTCTCAAGTACCTGCAATTTGTACAGGAGGTACATTTACATTACCTACAACATCAAACAATGCAATTAGCGGAACTTGGTCTCCTGCAATCAATAACACAGCAACAACAACATATACATTTACACCAACTGCTGGACAATGTGCAACAACTGCGACTATGACCGTATCAGTTAATGCTGGTAATGTTGTTCCAACATTTACACAAGTATCTGCAATTTGTGTTGGTGGTTCATTTACATTACCTACAACATCAAATAACGCAATAAGTGGAACTTGGGCACCTGCAATCAATAACGCAGCAACAACAACATATACATTTACACCTTCTGCTGGTCAGTGTGCAACTACAACGACTATGACGGTAACCGTAAATGCGCCTACAACACCAACATTTACTCAAGTAGCTGCAATTTGTGCTGGCGAATCATTTACATTGCCTACTACTTCCAATAATGCAATTACTGGAACTTGGTCACCTGCAATAAATAACGCTGCAACAACAACATATACATTTACACCAACTACTGGTCAATGTGCATCAACAGCAACCATGACAGTAACTGTAAATCCTGCAACAACGCCAACATTTACTCAAGTAGCTGCAATTTGCACAGGAGGTTCATTTACATTGCCTACCACATCAAACAATGCAATTAATGGAACATGGTCGCCTGCAATCAATAATGCAGCAACAACAACGTACACATTTACACCAACTTCTGGTCAATGTGCATCAACAACAACCATGACGGTAACTGTAAATGCGCCAACAACCCCAACATTTACTCAAGTAGATGCAATTTGTACAGGAGGTTCATTTACATTGCCTACCACATCAAACAATGCAATTAATGGAACATGGTCGCCTGCAATTAATAATACAGCAACAACAACGTACACATTTACACCAACTACTGGCCAATGTGCATCAACAACAACAATGACGGTAACCGTAAATGCGCCTACAACACCAACATTTACTCAAGTAGCTGCAATTTGCACAGGAGGTTCATTTACTTTGCCTACCACATCAAACAATGCAATTACAGGAACATGGTCGCCTGCAATCAATAACGCAGCAACAACAACATATACCTTTACACCAACTGCTGGCCAATGTGCTTCAACAGCAACCATGACAGTAACTGTAAATGCAGCAACAACACCAGCGTTTACTCAAGTAGCTGCAATTTGTGCTGGAGGTTCATTTACTTTACCTACAACATCAAATAATGCAATTACTGGAACTTGGTCACCTGCAATCAATAACGCAACAACAACAACATATACCTTTACACCAACTGCTGGCCAATGTGCATCAACAGCTACCATGACAGTAACTGTAAATGCAGCAACAACACCAACGTTTACTCAAGTAGCTCCGATTACAGCTGGTGGTTCATTCACATTACCTACAACTTCAACGAATGGAGTAACTGGAACATGGTCTCCAGCAATTGACAATCAAAATACAACAACATATACCTTCACACCGACTGCTGGTCAGTGTGCAACTACTACAACTATGACGGTTACTGTAAATCCACTTCCAACAACAAAAGCGGTGGTTTATCCTAATCCTACAACTGATGGGGTAGTAACTATCAATTGGTCAAATGCTAAGATTCAAAATAATAGAATTGTAACGATTGCAGTAGTTGATCGTTTGGGAAGAATAGTTAATAGAATAGAAACGAACAGTGGTTCAGGTATTTCTACAAATTTTGATTTAGGCATTAAGAAATATAGTAATGGACTTTATTATGTAAAAATTGTAACTGCAGACAATTCAGTTGTTTATACAACTAAAATTGTAAAATCAAAATAATAATCAATCACTTCTTGAAAAAGAAACATCATACAAAAAAGACTGCTTTTCAAAGGCAGTCTTTTTTGTTTTTAAGAACTTATTTTTTAATGGTTGAAAAAATGGAAGTGAACTATTTTAATTCATCCTTTTAAAAGAGATTATCCTTCGATTTAAACAAATTCTTAGAGTTAGCTTTTGAATATATTTACTTCCAACAACAAAGGCCAAACACCAAACAAAAAATGCATCCCATTTGGGATGCATTTTTAAATGATTCAATCTTTTCTATTTTATATTTTCCCCACCATATTAGCAGGTATTACCCATGCGTCAAATTCTTCTGGTGTAAGATATCCCAATTTTACTGCCATTTCTTTTAATGTAGTACCTTCTTTATGTGCCGTTTGAGCAATTTCTGCCGCTTTGTAATAGCCAATCTTTGGATTTAATGCGGTTACCAACATCAATGAATTATCGACGTGTTTTTTAATGTTAGATTCAATTGGTTCAATGCCTACTGCACATTTATCATTAAATGAAACACAACCATCACCAATCAATCTTGCACTATGTAAAAAATTAAAAATCATTACAGGCTTAAATACATTCAATTCAAAATGCCCGTTGCTTCCACCAATTCCAATGGTAACGTCATTTCCCATTACTTGTGCTGCGATCATGGTTAATGCTTCACATTGTGTAGGGTTTACTTTTCCAGGCATTATTGATGATCCTGGTTCGTTATCCGGGATAAACAATTCACCAATGCCACTTCTTGGGCCTGATGACAACATTCTAATGTCGTTTGCAATTTTCATCAAACTTACTGCAACCATTTTCAATGCGCCATGTGCTTCCACTATGGCATCATGTGCTGCTAATGCTTCAAATTTATTTTCTGCTGTTACAAATGGCAAACCTGTTAATTCTGCAATATGTTTGGCAACATTTACATCGTAATTTTCAGGCGTATTAATTCCTGTTCCTACTGCAGTTCCACCTAAAGCCAATTCGCTCAAATGTGCCAAGGTGTTTTTTATAGCCTTTAATCCATGATTTAACTGTGATACATATCCGCTAAATTCTTGTCCAACTGTAAGTGGGGTAGCGTCCATAAAATGGGTTCTACCGATTTTTACCACTTGCATAAATTGTTTGCTTTTTGCATCCAATGTATCCCTTAGTTTTTCAATTCCTGGGATGGTTGTTTCTAAAAGCATTTTGTATGCTGCAATGTGCATCGCTGTTGGAAAAGTATCATTACTAGATTGTGATTTATTTACATCGTCATTTGGATGAATAAATTTCTCTTTGTCTGTTAATTGTCCGCCGTTTAATACATGCGCACGATAAGCAATTACTTCATTTACATTCATGTTGCTTTGCGTACCACTACCGGTTTGCCAAACCACTAATGGGAAATAATCATTTAATTTCCCTTCTAAAATTTCGTCGCAAACTTTTCCAATTAAATCACATTTTTCTTTGCTTATAATACCTGCATCAAAATTGGTTAAAGCAGCAGCTTTTTTTAAATAAGCAAATGCGCCAATGATTTCTTTTGGCATTTTGTTGATGTCTTGTGCGATTTTGAAGTTGTCGATACTTCTTTGTGTTTGAGCGCCATAGTAGGCGTCCATTGGAACACTTACTTCACCCATGGTGTCTTTTTCGATTCTGAATTGCATGTTTTTTTATTTTCCTGTGAATATTGCTTTTCTTTTTTCTAAAAATGCAGTGGTGCCTTCTTTCATATCTGCTGTTTCAAAACAAGCACCAAATGATTCTACTTCTTTTTCATATCCCGATTTGCCATTTGTGTATGCGCTATCGCTAACCACAGCTATATTTATACACTCAATAATTTTACTAATGGCAGTTGGTGCTTTTGAATTGATTGTGGTTAATAATTCAATTGCTTTTGGTAAAAGATTTTCAGATGTAGTGATGTGATTTACTAAATTTAGTCTCAACGCTTCGTTTGCATCAATGATCTGTGCGGTCATTTGCAATTCCATGCTTTTGCCTTTTCCAATCAATTGGGTTAAACGCTGTGTTCCACCATATCCAGGTATCAATCCTAGATTCACTTCTGGCTGACCAAATTTTGCATTTTCACTGCATATTCTAAAATGACAAGCCATGGCAAGCTCGCATCCACCACCCAATGCAAATCCATTAACGGCTGCAATAACGGGTTTAGAGCTATTTTCGATTTTAAAAAATACGTCTTGTCCACGCTTTGAAAGCATCATCGCTTCTTCTTTTCCATAATTTGAAAATTCTGCGATGTCAGCTCCAGCCACAAATGATTTGGTTCCTGCACCAGTTATAATTACAGATTTTATTTCTGCACTTGCAAGTACATCATCCATTACATTATTCAAATCATCAAAAACAGATTTGTTTAATGCATTTAATTTGTCTGGGCGATTTATGGTTACCGTTAGTATCCCATTTTCAAGATTTGTAATGATTGTTGAATACATAGTATAAGTTTAAAAATTTCTGTTTTGTGCCACCCAATCTTTTATATAACTGGCAATTTCTGTAGTAGTCGTTCCTGGTGCAAATAATTTCCCTACACCCATTTCGCTCAATTGTTGCATATCTTCTTCAGGAATAATGCCGCCACCAGTGAGCAATACATCATTCATTTCTTTTTCTTTCAAAAGTGCAATGATTTTTGGGAAAACAGTCATGTGAGCACCGCTTAAAATACTTACACCTATTGCATCTACATCTTCTTGTAAAGCAGTGTTTACAACCATTTCAGGTGTTTGACGTAGTCCGGTATAAATAACTTCCATACCGGCATCTCTTAATGATGTTGCGATTACTTTTGCACCACGATCGTGGCCATCCAATCCAACTTTTGCTACCAATACTCTGATGGGTCTTTGCATGACTAATTATTTATTTTGGTTAATGCTGATTGTATTCTATTTAGGGTTTCTTCTTTTCCAATAAGATGTGCAATTTCAAAAACGGCTGGACCAAATTTCCCACCTACCAACATAATCCGCATGGGCAATTGCAGTTCTCCTGGTTTAATCGATTTTTCAGTTGCCAAATTTTTGAAACAATTTTCAATTTCTATAACATCCCATGATTTCAATTCAGCCAATTGATTACACAATATTTCAAAAAAAGATTGTTTATTTTCATTCCATTTAGGCCTAACAGCTTCTACATCCAATGTTTGAGGCGCTTCGAAAAAATACACAGACTGCTCATAGAAATCAGAAATTAAAGTGCACCTTTCTTTCACTAAGCCAATGACCGTTTTAAAATAATTTTCGGTTTGGGTATTTACATTTTTAGTTTCAAACAGATTTTTTACCAATGGATATAAAGCTTCAGTAGTTGATTTTTTTATCCATTCGTGGTTGAACCATTTTGCTTTTTCATAATCGAATTTTGCGCCGCTTTTATGTACGCGTTCAATTGAAAATTCTGCAATTAATTCTTCCATTGAAAATAATTCTTGCTCCGTTCCTCCATTCCATCCCAACATCGCCAATAAGTTAATAAAGGCTTCAGGCAAAAATCCTTTTTCTTTAAAACCTTCTGTAAATTCTTCGCTCCGTGGGTCAGTCCAATTCATGGCATAAACAGGGAAACCATATTTAGCACCATCACGTTTGCTTAACTTCCCATTTGGACCTAATATCAACGGAAGATGTGCCCATTGTGGCATATTCTCTAACCCAAATAAATATTTCCACAATAAAATATGAACCGGTGCGCTACTCAACCATTCTTCGCCCCTGAAAGCATGGCTTATTTTCATTAAATAATCATCTACCACCACTGCCAAATGATACGTTGGCATTCCATCTGCCTTTAGTAAAACTTTATCATCCACTAAATTAGATTCAAAACTAACTTCGTGGTGAATCATGTCGTTGAAAGAAATGATTTCGTTTTCAGGCATTTTAATACGAATTACGTAAGGCTTTCCTTCTTGTAAATATTGCTGTACAACTTCGTTTGTTAGTGCCAGTGAGTTTTGCATTTTCATGCGAATACGCGCATCGTATTGTGGAGAAGGATTGTCTTCGGTTTTATTTTCCGAACGCATTTTTTCCAAATCTTCTGTTGTGTCAAATGCATAATATGCCTGGCCATTTTCAATAAGCTGCTCTGCATATTTTCGATACATTGCCTTACGTTCACTTTGGCGATATGGGCCATAGCTGCCTGGTTTTTCCGGACTTTCGTCGGGTTCGATTCCACACCATTTCAAGCAGTTGTATATATAATCTTCCGCACCAGCCACAAATCTACTTTGATCGGTATCTTCTATACGTAAAATAAAAGTTCCATTATGTTTTTTAGCAAACAGGTAGTTATACAAAACCGTTCTAACTCCACCTAGATGTAAACCACCTGTTGGACTAGGTGCAAACCTTACCCTTATATTGCTTTCCTTATTTTCATTCATACATGTCTAATTGATCGATAAAAAATTGCGCTGCAAAGATAAGTTTTGAATGATGTTATTTTTCAATAAAAATATCTGATATTTTAAGAAACCATTTGAATCCCTGCATTCAAAGCCAATTCAATCATTGGGTTTAGTGAACGCTCTCTTGCATCAGCAGAAATTTGTTCATGAGTTGGGATAACATCTGAAATGGTTAATAATGTAGCCGCTTTTTTACCAAGTGTTTTTGCATTTGCAAATAAAGCAAAAGCTTCCATTTCTACTGCAAGACAATTATGTGCTGTTACAATTGCTGGTAATGCTGGATTTTTTCTATAAAAAACATCGCTTGAATGGATGTTTGCACAAAGAATGGTTTGGTTCAATGTTTTGGCAGTTTCATTAATAATATCGTAGCAATTCCCTTGATGTGGGATAATGTCTCCATCAATGTCGAAAGCAAATTTTGCATAAGTAGATTCACTACAAGCATTTTCAACATTTATTACATCATACAATTTAATATGTGGATGATAGGATCCTGCGGTACCAATTCTTATTATGGCTTCAACATTGTATTCGTTATATAATTCATAAGAATAAATACCGATAGAAGGACAACCCATGCCACTTGCGCCAATGGTTATAAGAACATCTTTATAAGTACCTGTATAAAAAAATATGTTTCTGGTGGATGCTACCAATTTCGGATCTGATAACCAGTTTTCTGCAATGTATTTTGCCCTTAAAGGATCACCAGGCATTAAAACCACTGGTGCAATGTCGCCTAATTTTGCATTAATATGAACACTCATGTTTAAAATTTAAATGAAGGTATTCAATTTTAGCAAAAAAAAACTGCAAACGGATTGTTTGCAGTCTAAAAATAGTGTTTAAAATCTTTTATGGTAAAGTAATGGTACGAGGTGCATAATTATTAATAGCAATGGTTGCAATGTTATCGCAAACCCCGTTTCCAAAATCTAAAGTTGAGAAATGATTTGGACCTTGAAATTTGATTGAACCCTCATCAACGTGTTCACAATTCACAGCTTTATGCAAAGGGGTTAAAATCGTTGAAGTTCTAGAAATCCCAGTAGCATTAGACACTTCGCCACTTCCCGTAATGCTAAAGGCATCGTCAATTAATACACGTGGTGTATTTAAACCCGCTACTTGAGTGATTGATTTTAAACTGTTGTGAAACCAGTATCTTCCATCAGGCGCGGTGATTTTTCCATTTTCAACTCGACGCGTCCAAGATTTTGTAGTGGGCGTGCTGGTGTTTGTCCATGTGATGGTTCCTTCTTTTTTGTAATTGTTTACATAATAGTCAGTGAAATTCATAACAGCAGTGCTGCCTGGTCTGCGGATGGAATCTGATAATACAATGGTGACAATACCTCTGCGAACGATGTTGCTGTTTGTGCCTGAGCAACCGGCTGTTCCAAAATCAAGGATGATGGTTTTTGGAAATGAACCTCCTGAAACAGTTACTGTTGCACAAGTGGTAGTCCCCATACAAACTAATGGTTCTCTGCTTCCAGAAAGTCCCTCTGTTTCTACGGTTTCGTTTAAAATGTTGTTGGCATCATCAGTTAATGTTTCGTTGATTGCTTGTTTATTAGACAAGTCGAAAGTGTTTTCAATTTCTTCAGTAATAGATTCTTTTTTACAAGAAGAAAATGAAAATGCGGCAACGAATAATGAAACGGCTAAAATGATTTTTTTTGTTTGCATAATGTATAATTTTGTTGATTGCTAGACGAATTAAAAATAGATAAGTTTATTCACGATTAATAATTTTGTGTTGTTTTATTTTGTTAAATCCCCTTTTTGGTTAAAAAACATTTACCCGAATTTAATTTGGGATATTACTACGCAAGAAAAAAAACTATTTTTCACATTTGATGATGGACCACATCCCATCATCACAATACAAGTTTTGGATGTATTAAAAGCATACAATGCGAAAGCAACCTTTTTTTGCATCGGTAATAACGTTGTTAAATACCCCGAAATATATAAGCGAATCATTGACGAGGGACATGCAGTTGGGAATCACACGTTTAATCATTTAAATGGCTGGAAATCAGCGGATGAGTTGTATTTGAATGATATTAATAAAGCGAAGGAACATATAGATTCTAATTTATTTCGGCCGCCATATGGTAGGATTTCCAGGTTTCAAATTCAGCAATTATTAAAACCCAAATATCAAATGAAAATGATTATGTGGTCGGTTTTAAGTGGAGATTTTGATCGGGAAATTTCTGCTGAAAAATGTTTGAATAATGTTTTGTTGTCAACGAAAGCGGGATCTATAGTTGTGTTTCACGACAGTGAGAAAGCTGCAGAAAAAATGCTATATGCTTTACCAAAAGTACTTGAGCAATTTTCTAAGAAAGGATTTACTTTTGAAAAAATCACAGATATGGCATTAAAAAAAGAAGGGCATGGGTAGAAACCCTCGCCCGTTTTAATCCGTACCCTATGAAAACTTTGGCTAAGATAATGTTAAGGTTTGGGTTTTCCAATACGATTTTTAACTTATTTAATTGTTTTTAAATTTATCGATATGATCATTGATACACATTGCCATCTTTATTTACCCGAATTCACTAATGAAATCGATACATTTATCAATAGCGCAAAAGAAAATGGCATTAAAAAAATTTATTTACCTGCTATAAACAGTGAATCCACTGAAGCATTATTATCACTTGAAGAAAAGTATCCAGAATTATGTGTTGCAATGATGGGGCTTCATCCTTGTTATGTAAAAACAGATTATAAAGACGAATTGAAAAAGGTAGAAGATTTACTTGCTCAAAGAAAATTTGTTGCCATAGGGGAGTGTGGCCTGGATTTTTATTGGGATAAAACTTTTATTAAAGAACAATATTTGGTATTGGAGCAACAGCTTGAATGGGCATTGCATTATAATCTACCGATTATTTTACACACACGAAACGCAACTCAAGAAACCATTGATGTTATAAAAAAATATAAAAATTCAAATTTAAGAGGGATATTTCATTGTTTTGGCGGCACTTATGATGAGGCGACACAAATCATTGATTTGGGTTTTTATTTAGGAATAGGAGGAGTTGTTACCTACAAAAATGCAGGACTTGATTTGGTTTTAAAAAATATTGATTTAGATTATTTAGTATTAGAAACCGACGCGCCATATCTTTCTCCTGTTCCGTTTAGGGGTAAAACGAACGAACCTGCACACCTCAAGATCATTGCGGAAAAAATCGCTTCAATAAAAAATGTTAGTTACGCCCTAGTAGCTGAGATAACGAGTAGGAATGCGGAGCGATTGTTTGGGGCATAGGAGAAAAAGGTTTAATGCACTTCGCTGGTTTAATGTTTAAAGGTTTAAAGGGTGGAAGTGTTTTCATTTTGAGAGGATCGTTCCTTTAAAATGATTGCGTGAAAATGCGCTTAATGTTAGATGGCTTTTCATAAAAGAGGATAATCCCAACCTATTCTTGTAAGGGTTGAATATTTTCAACCCCTAGCTAAACATCTCTCACTTTAATCAATGAAGAAACCACCAACATCGGCAGACGATACTCCCCAACCTTTTAAACGCATTGAACCTCTTAAACGTCTTAAACTTCTAGAATAAAAAAATGGGAACCTGAGGTTCCCATTTTTTTATTCTAGTTTATTTCTTCTTTTTGCTACTTTGTTTTCTAGATGAGAAGATATTTCCATCCATGAATCCAGGACCTTCTGGTGGCCCAAGATATGTTTGAGCGCAACGGAAACCAATTGTGCTAGAAGCTTGATCTTCTTGTAAATAACGACGTGATCCTGGTGATAACCAATATGCACGATCATTCCAACTGCCTCCTTTAAATACCCTTGATTTATCATTTACTAAAGAAGTAATGCCATAACCATAAGATGCGCCACTTAATGAATCTCCATCTAAATAATTGATTACATTGTTTCTTTGATAGTTTGTTCTGTTTTTAACTTCTTCATCAGAAATATCAGTTTTCTTCAATCTACCCATACTGTCTCTTTCATATCCGTTGCTTCCTTTGTAATATTTTTGGAAATTATTACCACGGAAATAGTTGAAATCTTGTCCATCACTTGGTGTCATTGGTCTGTATACGTCAGCTACCCACTCACTAACATTACCACTCATATTGAATAGGCCAAAAGCGTTTGGATAGAAAGAAAATACAGGTGCAGTAATGGCAGCTCTATCATTCAAACCACCGGAAACACCCATATTATCACCACTTGTGCGTTTGAAGTTTGCCAACATTTTTCCTTGCCAGCTACCCACACGGTTGTCTCTTAAACCATTTACATTTTTACTCCAAGAATAAATTTGTTGATTTGAACGAACTTCTTCACCCGATTTAGATTCTTTTACACGAGGAGATGGATTTTGATCCAATAAACCGTAAGCAGCATATTCCCACTCTGCTTCAGTTGGTAAACGATATCCCATATTTAGAATTCCGTCCTCGATTCTGATTGTGCTTCTAGGTTTACCATTTACATCTTGTAATGTAGATTTCTTTGGTTTTGATTTACCTTGAATTAAATCAGGATTCATCAAATAAGTTTCTGTATTAAATGATCCATCAGCACCACCACCTTTCATTTCTTTTTTAACAGCATCCTTTTTTAGATAACCTTTTTGTAACAAATTAAGTTCATTTACCCTGTCTGTTCTCCAAATGCAAAAATCATGAGCTTGTTTCCAGCTTACTCCTACTACAGGATAAAAATTGTAAGAAGGGTACCTGAAATAGTACTCAACATATGGTTCATTATATGCCAATTCTTCTCTCCAAACCAAAGTATCTGGTAAGCATTTAGCCATAATAGCGGTGTCATTGCTAAATGTATTCTCTAACCAATATAGATACTCTCTATAGTGTACGTTTGCAACTTCTGTTTCATCAATAAAAAAAGAAGGAATAGTAATACGACGTGGAATGTTATTCCAATCACCCATTACATCTTCTTCTTTTGCACCCATTACGAAACTACCCCCTTGGATAAACACCAAGCCAGGACCAGCTTTTGGGTATTTTACTTTTGTTACATGGAAATTACCCATGTTTTTGTCATCATAGTTCCATCCTGTAACATTTGATTTTGCTTTTTTCTTAGAACCAATACCACAAGAACTAATGGTGAAAGCGCCCAATACCAGGATTAAAAAGAGGTTTCTTACTGAAGTTGTTTTTTGCATGTGCATTCGTTTTGCAATTTGTTTAACGAAGGGATTAATAATTTTATTGTTGCGTACTTAATTACGGCTGATGCGAATATATAAACTTTACCCGATTCAAAAATAATTTTAAGCAAGTTGTTAATAAAAAATAACATTTTTTTTTTAACTTGAACATTGAGTAATGGAAATTGATCCGATTATTTTACAAAAAAATTGTAATTAATTTAGCTGAAGGATTTTGTTGATGCAGATTTTTTTTTAATGATTTTAATAAAAAACTTGGTGATTTCAATAAAACGATTATTTTTACAACCTATTAAAAAACTAAATCAAAAAATATAGAGAGAACTCTACCTAACCAAGACAAAAAAATAGCATGAAAAAAGCAACATTAAGACTAACTGCCTTAGTTATGTTACTAGCTGGTTCAAATGTAACCAAAGCTCAAACCGCAGATCCTATAAACGTAGTTACTTCTGCAGTACCATTTTTAAGAATTTCTCCAGACGCCCGTGGTGGTGGAATGGGTGACGTAGGTATCGCAACTTCAGCTGATGCAAACGTAGGATTTTGGAATTTAGCAAAAGCGCCTTTCGCAACAAACAAAATGTCAATTGCTGCTTCTTATACTCCATGGTTGAGTGATTTGAAATTAAATGATGTTTACTTAGCTTCTCTAGCTGGTTACTATCAATTAGATGAAACCCAAGCAATATCTGCTTCTTTGAGATATTTTAGTTTAGGTAATATCCAGTTTACGGATAACAACGGTGCAGCATTAAACACATTTCGTCCACGTGAATTAGGTATCGATGCTGGATACTCAAGAAAATTATCAAACAAAATTGGATTGGGTGTTGCTATTCGTTATATCAGTTCTGATTTGGCTGGTGGAAACGTAAATGGAGTAACGTACAGAAAAGGAACTTCAGTTGCTGGTGATGTTCATTTCTTTTACAAAGGCACAAAAGCTGATGGTAATGGATTTGATTGGGGTGCAACATTATCTAACTTAGGTTCTAAAATTTCATACACAAATGATGCAAACCAAAAAGATTTCATCCCTGCAAATTTTGGAATAGGTGGTGCTTACAACAAAAAATTTGATGCAGACAGCAGAATTACTTTTGCTTTAGACATCAACAAATTAATGGTTCCAACACCTCCAAGTGCTAATGATGATGCTGCTTTAGCAGAATACCGTTCAAAAGGTGTTGTATCTAGCTGGTTCAGCTCTTTTGGAGATGCAGGTAAAGACGAATTGAAAGAAGCTACTGTTGCTTTCGGTTCTGAATACTGGTACAAAGATCAATTTGCTTTCAGAGCAGGTTATTTCTATGAGAACAAAATTAAAGGAGACAGAAGATTTTTTACTTTAGGCGCAGGTTTGAAGTATGATATGGTTGGATTAAACTTCTCTTATTTATTACCAACTGGTTCTGGTGTTAACCGTAACCCATTATCAAACACTTTACGTTTCAGTTTAGTGTACAACATGGATAAATAATATCAAATAACTTTTTAAAAAAGCGTTTCTTTAACCGGAAACGCTTTTTTATTTTTGTAAAGACGGTCGTTTAAAAGTTTAACGGTTTAGTGGTTTAACGGTTTTTGAAAATATAATGAATTAAACCCTTAAACCAGCAAAGTGAATTAAACCTTTAAACCAGCAAAGCGAATTAAACCTTTAAAAACATATGTCATACAGAATAGGCTCCGGTGTTGATTTTCATCAAATGGTAGAAGGTAGAGACCTTTGGATTGGTGGTGTAAAAATCCCCCACCATAAAGGCTCGTTAGGCCATAGTGATGCTGATGTATTGTTACATGCCATTTGCGATGCCATGTTAGGTGCACTTTGCTTGGGTGATATTGGATATCATTTCCCAGATACCGACAACACGTTTAAAAATATAGATAGTAAAATATTGTTGCAAAAAACGCAAGATTTAATTGCTTCAAAAAACTATGAAGTGGTAAATATTGACAGCACTTTATGTTTGCAAGCACCCAAAATTGCACCATACATTTCTCACATGCAAAAAGCAATTGCGGACATTTTACAATTGGATATTTCAGATGTTTCCATAAAAGCAACTACAACAGAAAAGATGGGCTTTGTTGGAAGGGAAGAAGGTTTGGTGGCTTATGCATCTGTTTTACTAAAACAAAAATCACAATAGACTTTTCACATGTCTGAAATGAAAATAAACATCATTAACACTTCTTCAAATCCACTGCCTGCTTATGCAACAACAGGATCTGCAGGAATGGATATTCGTGCAAATTTGACGGATTCTATTGCATTAAATCCTTTGGAAAGAATGCTTATACCAACAGGATTGTTTGTACAATTGCCACCAAATTTTGAAATACAAATTCGTCCAAGAAGTGGAATGGCATTGAAGCAGGGGATAACTTGTTTAAATACACCAGGCACTATCGATAGTGATTATCGAGGGGAAATAAAAGTGTTGTTGATTAATTTAAGCAACGAAATTCAAATCATAAACAACAACGATAGAATTGCACAAATGGTTTTTGCTAAAACAGAAACAGTAGAACTAATTGCAGTAGACGTTATAAACGAAACAGAAAGGGGAGAAGGTGGATTTGGACACACTGGTAAGCAATAAACATCAGCAAATTAAATATTCTTCAATATTTGCGGTTTTAAAAATGGAAATTTTCACCCCAATCTCAACCCAATTTTAAGCAGTATATTTACAAAAAAAATAGACATTTAGATTAACTAGTTTGCATTTGAAGAGATTTCTTTAAACTAAACTAAGCACTATAATTAAAATGAAAAATTCAATATCAGTTTTTATATCATGTTTGATTTTATGTGTGAGCTGTAAAACCACAAAGCAAATTAACAAAGCAATACAACCCAAAGAAGTTGTTGAGGTTATAGTTGATAAAAATACAGCAGATTCTATCCGAAAAGTAAATGAAATATTTACCCAGTTTAAGAAAAACAATATAGACTTTAAAACTTTTTCTGCTAAAATAAAAGTAGAATCAACAGGCTCAAAAGGTAAGAATCCTGATATTACAGCGGTTGTTAAAATTGTAAAAGATTCTGCAATTTGGATTTCATTATCAGCATCAATTATTAATGTAGAAGTGTTTAGGGTTTTTATAACAAAAGACAGTGTGGTATTGGTAAACAAACAAGAAAAAGAAGTCCAATATCGTTCGCTTGATTATTTACAAGAAGTAACCGAAATTCCTTTTGATTATATAACATTGCAAGATTTAATCATCGGAAATCCAATATTTATTGGAGATACAATTCAATCATACCGGGAAGTAAATGATAAAATTTTAATGTCAACTTTAAATCGATTTTTTAAAAACTTATTTACCATTACACTAGACAGTAAACTGATGGTACATAGTAAAATGGATGATGTAGATATTTTGCGAAATAGAACAGCGGATATTACCTACGACGATTATGAATTAATGAATGGATTATTTTTTTCAAAATCTCGTCAAATATCTGTTTCAGAAAAAACCAAATTGGATGTAAATTTAATATTCAAACAATACGAGTTTAACAAAGAATTGTCGATTACATTTAACGTGCCTAAAAATTATATCAGAAAATAATTGTTATTTACAAAACCAATATTGCACCTAATATTGGATATGGGTTTGTATTTTTGCAACAATTGTAAAATTATTACATGATTAGACGTATTTTATTCATTGTCCTTTTTAATATCATTTCAACTACATTGTTTGCTCAGCCTCAAACTAGAGAAGAGCTTGAAAAACAGCGTCAACAACTAAAAAAAGAAATTGAAGAAACAGAGCAGATGCTTAACAACAATAAGAAACAGACAAAAGAAAACATTCTTCAATATAATTTGATTTCGAAAAAAGTAAATTTACAAGATAGGGTTATCGACAACATCAATAAAGACTTGAACGTGTTGAATAACAACATGTACAAAATTTCAAAAGACATTAATCGTTATGATCGTTTATTGGATACATTGAAACAAGAGTATGCAAAAAGTATGGTTTATGCCTATAAAAATAGGAGTAACTATGATTTCTTGAATTTTATATTTTCTTCGGCAAATTTTAATGATGCGATTAAGCGCATAAATTATTTAAAGAGCTATAGAACCTATCGCGAAATGCAGGGACAAAATATATTACGAACACAAAATTTACGTAAGAAGAGAATAACCGATTTGAGCAGCACGAAAGAAGTTAAAAATAAAGTATTAGAAGTACAAAGTAAGGAAATGGCGGTACTCGAAACGCAGCAAAAAGAAAAAGATAGGGTTTTGGCTGAGTTAAAAAAACAAGGAAAGCAATTAAACAAACAAATAGAAGCGAAGCGTAAGCAAATGCAAAAGGTAAACAATGCCATTGCTGCTGCCATTAAAAAAGCGCAGGCCGAAGCAAGAGAAAAAGCGATGAAGGAAGCGGCTAAAGAAAAAGAAAGATTGCGTAAAGAAGCGGAGAAAAATAAAACCAACAATACAAATATTCCAATTACAAAAACAACCACGACTCCGACAAAAACCACAC
The DNA here is from genome assembly GCA_027489035.1 of Chitinophagaceae bacterium. Taxonomy (GTDB): domain Bacteria; phylum Bacteroidota; class Bacteroidia; order Chitinophagales; family Chitinophagaceae; genus Ferruginibacter. The sequence goes on along the minus strand of JAIYAN010000020.1, from coordinate 23,655 downwards.
CAGCAAAGCCAGTAGAAAGTGTGTTGTTGAATGCAGATAACATTGCATTAAATGCAAGTTTTGAAAAAAACAAAGGTACCTTGCCATGGCCATTGGATAAAGGAATGGTGTTGATGCATTATGGCAAAAATACCCTTCCAAGCGGAACCGTCATGGACGTTACATCCGTAACAATTTCATCAGATATTGGCACCACCGTAAAAGCTGTTTTTGATGGAACGGTTTCTACTGTTCAGGTGATAGAAGATATGACTGTGGTAATCATACAGCATGGACGTTATTTTACAACATACAGCAATTTATCTGGCGTTACCGTTCAACGCGGACAACAAATCAAAACAGGTCAATCAATAGGAAGGGTAGCTGCTAATTTCGATGGCGTTGGTGCAGTTGATTTTTATATTTCCAATGAGAATAGCAATTACGATCCTGAGAAATGGTTGAGAAGGAAATAAAAAGCCCCCATCCCCAACCCTTCCCCCGAAAGGTGAAGGGAGGGCAACATCGTAAAATTTTAGATGTGCAAACGTTTTAAGAAGCCCCAAACGGAAAATGCTTCCAACCTCTTGAACCCATTGAACAAATTGAACCTTTTGCACGTATCAAACCTCTCAAACCTCTCAAATCTTCCTCCCCATCACCCTGTCATAAAGCGCTTCATATTGTGGTATAATGGAATTGATTCCAAAACGTTTGGCCTGAGTAAAAGCGTTGGTTTTAAATTCTTGATGTATTAATGGATCGGATAAAATAGAAATTGCATTTTTACTCATATCTTCTACATCGCCTACATTGCTCATAAACCCAGAAAATCCGTTGATGTTGATTTCTGGTAATCCTCCAGCATTGGTAGAAATTACGGGCACTTCTGCCGCCATTGCTTCTAATGCGGATAATCCAAAACTTTCGTATTCACTGGGTAATAAAAATAAATCAGCGATGGGCAAGATGTCTTCAATTTGTTCTTGCTTACCCAAAAATTTGATGTCATTGCAAAGAGATAATGAACGTGTGTATGATTCCAATTCAGGCCTTTCGGGACCATCACCTATTAGCAATAATTTCGCAGGCATTTGATTGGCAATTCTTATGAAAACGTCCACCACATCTCTAACTCTTTTTAATTTCCTAAAATTTGAAGCATGCATGATTATTTTTTCACCATTTGGTGCAACCATTTTTTTGAATGCATCAACTGGCTTTTTATTGAAATTGGCAATGTCTACAAAATTGTAAATCACTTCTATTGGCTTAGAAATATCAAAGTTTTTATAAGTTTCTTCTTTTAAGTTTTCAGATACTGCTGTTAATGCATCACTTTCTTCCATGGAGAAAGTGACAACCGGACTATAGGTTTTATCTTTTCCAATAAGTGTAATATCTGTTCCATGTAGTGTAGTAATTACCGGAAGTGATATTCCTTTCTTTGCTAAAATTTGTTTCGCCATATATGCCGCAGCAGCATGCGGTATGGCATAATGTACGTGAAGTATTTGTATGTCGTGATTGATTACTACATCCACCATTGCGCTGGCTAATGCAGTTTCGTAGGGTGGAAAATCAAAAAGGGGATAGGTTGGAACCCGTACTTCATGATAAAACAAATTGGCGTGAAAACCACTTAATCTAACAGGCTGTTGATAGGTGATGAAATGCACCTGATGCCCTTTTTCCGCTAGTGCTTTTCCCAACTCTGTTGCCAATACACCACTACCTCCAAATGTTGGGTAACAAACTATTGCTATGTTCATGTTTTTCCTTTTCGATTTAAATGCAATTTATATCAAATTGAAATAGAAATTAGCCATGAATTATTTGGTATTATACTGATTGAGATGTTAGTAAGAATCAATTAAAAAGTCAAAAGTCAAAATTCAAAAAGTAGCTCGATATGATGGGCCAAAAAATGTCTTTTCATATTTTTTACTTTTTACTTTTCACTTTTGATTTTAATTATCTGAGTGCAACAAAAAAATTACAGGTTTCTTATGTAGTTCTGGTTTGTTTTTTTTCCAATCCGATATTTTTTTGGTTTGGATAATCTCATCTTTCCCAGTAATGTTAACACCAATGCACAAACGAGTTTTATCATTACATTGCTGTAACAAACTTTCCAAAAGTGGATTGTTGCGATAGGGAGTTTCTATAAATATTTTTGTACTGTTGTTTTTTAAAGAGCTTAATTCTAGCTCTTTAATTTTTTTTATTCTTTCTCCATTTTCAATTGGTAAGTAACCAATAAATTCAAATTGCTGTCCATTCATGCCACTTGCCATCAATGCCAATAAGATAGAGCTTGGTCCTACAAGTGGTTTTATTACACAGCCCATTTCTTGTGCAATGGCAATAAGTTGTTGCCCTGGATCTGCTACTCCCGGACAACCAGCTTCACTTATAATAGAGATGTTTTTTCCTGAGGCAATTGCATGCTTAAATGCCTGTATATTAATTTGATCCGTTTCCGTTTTATGAATCGTATGCCATTCAAATGCATCTATAGAAATACTTCTATCCATTGATTTTAAAAATCGTCGGGTAGTGCGCTCATTTTCTGCAAAGATGACTTGAGAATTTTTAACGGATTCCATTACATAAACAGGAATGGTTTCATTTGCATCTTCAGCTAAAAAACAGGGGATTAAAAATACAGTCGTTTTCATTTAGAAGGATATCAAATTATTTTCTTTTGCTTTGTGCATGCTTAATGTTGCTGCAATTACAGCATAACTCGGTGCCAACATCCAACCCAAAAAAGGAATGGCGTGAAACATATAAAATACCATTCCATTTCCAATAGCTAATCCACGATGATGTCCTATTAAATCGATACTTGCTGATGAACTTAATTTATTTCGTTCACAACTATAATCCAGCATTGAAAATCCCATATAAAAACAATCTATAAACATGGCGATTAATGGGGTTATCCAACCAATTAATGGAATAAATGAAACAATAAAAAAAGCCAGCATATAAATTGTTTGCCACGAAAAATTACGAAGTGCAATTTTTATGGAACGAATCATGTCTTGTAGCAATTGAGTGAAATCAAAATGATATTCATTACCAGTAATAATGCTGTCTGTTTTTTCGCTTAAATAAGCAAATACTGGTGAGCCAATTACAAGAAATGTAAATTTGAATAGGGAGAAGTAAAAAATGAGTAAAAATAAATGTGTAAATACTTGTCCTACAATAAAGAAAAAACTCAACCAACTGTCTTGCATTTTATCCAGCCAACTTTTTGCTCCAATTTTAGTAAGCATCCATGCTGTGGCATCATTGCTTGAAGTCCAGAAATAATAAAATCCAAACACAAAAAGGATACAATATAAAACACCTGGAATGAAAATCCATTTCCACAATCGATGTTTTTTTATGAATTGGTGTGCTTCACCATAGGCCTGAAAGGAAAGGATGATTTCTTTAAGCATGATGGAGTTAAATCATTAAAGAATGAATGGAAGCGAAGTTTTAAAACAATAGGTTTGCTTAGAATCTAGGACAAGGAATGCCCATATATTCGCTTGGACGTTTTGTATAAATGACTGAGAATTCCGTTCCGCCTCTGCTACCTGTTGCTGCTTTTAAAGCACTGGTATTGATGTCGTAACTTGCTCCAAATCTGATGCCTGAAAATTCTAATCCTAAATAAGGAATGATGGCGTCATTAACACGAAGCCATGAACCAATGTAAAAGCTAGTTGGGTTTTCTTTGTCTCCATTGGCATTCAATGAAAATGCGCCCCCAATAACGGTTTCGCTTGCTTTATTTTGTGATTGATGGATAAGAGATAGATTTATACCTGCTACATCTGAAATAGGAAAAGTACCTCCTGCATGTACAGTTAAACGACTCGCTAAAAACCAACTATTGGCAGTTGAATTTCTTAAAAAACTAACTTTTGGACGATTAATATGATACATTGAAACACCTAAATAATAATTGTTTTCCCCATTACTTGAACCAGAATAAAGTAGCCCAGCATTTACATCTACATATCTTTGTGTGTTGCCTAAATTCGGGTTGATTAGGTATTCTCCTGAAGTATTTGGTTGGAATCCATTTTGGCGCAATTCATCTTCAAACAATAATCCACTTCTGTCTATTGTGGTTGAAGCATATGTCCCCTGAAAACCAACTCCAAGTGTATTAAATCCGTTTTCGTCTATCGCTTTATGATATGAAACAGAAAGTGAACCATAATTCAATTTTAATGCGTTGTTTGAACTCGCATCGGTTAATCCTGAAATGCCTATTCCAAACACATCACCCTCAGGTAATTTACCTTTTAAAATCGGAAAATCTATCGACCCACTGGTAGTTACATATGCTTTTGGAATGGTTGGCCATTGGTCTCTATGATTAACAGCCAATCTCCATGAACCATTAAATTTCCCTGTAAATGCTGGGTTTAACGTTAGTGGAGAAGAAAAAAATTGCGAAAAATGTGGATCTTGCGCTTTAACAATTGTAGTTAACAATAAAAGGCAAATTATTTGTATAAATTTTCTCATGGTAAATATGCTTGTCGTAAAGATAATAATTTAGATTTAAAAGTCAAACTTCTATATATAAAAACTAAATAATGAAGCGTATAAATTAAATCTGATTATTGTTTTTTTTTAATGTTGAATTTTTTCGCCAAATGCCAAATCACCTGCATCGCCAAGTCCTGGTATTATATATCCTTTATCCGACAATGTTTCATCTATATCCCCGCACCAAATTGTTGCATATGGAAATGCTGCTTTAATCGTTTCTATTCCATATTTACTCGCAATTGCACAAACAATATGCAGACTTTTAAATTGGCCTGCTGTTTTTAAAAAATCAATACATTTTACTAATGATGCACCCGTAGCCAACATTGGGTCGCATATAATTATGTCTCTGTTTGCTAGATTCGGGCAACTCATGTACTCCAATTTGATTTCGAAACTGCCATCTTCATGATGCTTTCTGTATGCACATAAAAATGCACTATCGGCTTTGTCAAAATAATTGAGTAACCCCTGAAACATAGGAACACCCGCTCTTAATATCGTTGCTATTACGGGTTGTTCCTTAAAAAGATTTGATTTATGAATTCCCAGTGGTGTTTGAACATCAACAATTGAGCTTTCTAAATGCTTACTGATTTCAAATGAAGCTACTTCTCCAATTCGTTCTAAGTTTCTTCTAAAGCGCATTCTATCTTGCTGAATTTGTATGTTTCTCAATTCACTTACCCAAGTGCTCACTAAAGAAGGGTTTTCACTTAAATTTACAACCATGTAATATTTATTTTTTATTTTTAACTTTCAAATCAGGTCATCAAAACAAATCTACTATTAAATTTGGCCTGAAATTATCTTTTAAAAAATTAATTTATCTTTTTAAAATCATTGTTTATGAAATTAATTAAAACATTTCTTTTTGTGTTTGTTTTGTTTTTGTTTGCTTGTAACGACAAAGCAAAAAAACAAGATGCAAAAGCAGAAACCACATATGAAACCAGTAAAATGACAATTTCGGAAATAGAATCAAAAAATCCTAAAAAGTTTTTAAAAGTTGAAGGAAGAGATAAACATAATTTGATTGGTCAAACTGTTGTAAAAGGCGAAATTTCAAATACAGCAACTGTTGTAACTTATAAAGATGTTACTATAAAAATAACTTTTTTTAGCGAAACTGGAACACTACTTGAAGAGGATGAAGAAACCATTTACAATGAGGTAAAACCTGGCGAAACACTAGAATTTAAATCCAAATTTTATGCACCCAAAGGGTCAAGTGATGTAAAGTTGAATGTAATCAATGCTAAAGTGTCGAAATAGTTTTTAATTCAAATCGATTTCCATCAAATAGTCCAAGGTCACTTATTTTTAAATGAGGGATTACCAATAAAGCCATAAATGAAAGTGTCATAAATGGTGCACTTAAATGGCTTCCCAATACATTTTTTGAAAATTGATCTATTTCGGTGTAAGCATCTGCAACTTTATATCCATCATCATTACTCATCAATCCAGCCACTGGAAGTTTTAATAATTTTAATTGGGTTTCATCTACAGCACTAACACCTCCACCGGCTTGTATAACTGCGTTTACTGCTTTACAAATAGATTCGTCATCAACCCCAACGGCAACAATATTATGACTATCATGGGCTACGGAAGATGCTAATGCCCCCTTCTTTATGCCAATATTTTTTATGAACGATTTAGCAATAGGCGCATTTTTATATCTGTTTACGACAACAATTTTCAAAATGTCGTTTTCAACATCAGCAACAATTTTTTCATTTATAACCTTTGGTGCAACCAACAATTTATTGGTAATCAATTGACCATCTAAAGCTTCTATTGCATGTATATTTTCTTCGCCTTTAGATATAATTTCAAAATCAGACACTAACTTTTCTGTACAATCAAACTGATTGATAATAGATGCCGGCGTTGTATGGATTAAAGATTTTCCATTTTCTGCGACAAGCGTTCCGTTGATAAATGTTTGTAATACTTCAAATTCAATCAAATCTTTTGTTACAATAAAATCTGCAGCATCATTTTCTTTTAATAATCCAACATCCATTTTATAATGCTCAACTGGATTAATGCACGCCGCTTTTAATATTTTAAAAATATCGATTCCGCATTTTACAGCTCTCGCGCATAATGTATTGATATGGCCTAGAGCAAGACTATCCGGATGTTTATCATCACTGCAAAACATCATCATATCTGAATGATCATGCATCAAACCAATAAGCGCATCAAAGTTTTTGGCGGCACTTCCTTCTCTGATGAGAATTTTCATTCCGAATTTTAATTTATCTATTGCTTCTTCAGCTGTAAAACATTCATGATCGGTGCTGATCCCTGCATCTATATATTTTTTTGCATCATCTCCCATCAAGCCTGGTGCATGCCCATCTATGACTTTATTGTATTTTTTGGCGCTTGCTATTTTTTGCATCAGTTCTTCATCGCCATTTAACACACCCGGAAAATTCATTACCTCGCTCAAGTATTTTATTTCAGGAAGTTGCAGCAATTGATCTACATCACTAGCGTTTAATTCAGCGCCAGCAGTTTCAAAAATGGTTGCCGGTACACAGCTTGGTGCACCAAACGTACATTTGAATGGAACTGTTTTGCCATTTTCAATCATGTATTTTACGCCTTCTATTCCACATACATTGGCAATTTCGTGGGGATCGCTGATGGTCCCAACCGTTCCATGAACTACAGCAAGTTTTGCAAATTCTGATGGTACCAACATCGAACTTTCAATGTGTACATGGCTATCTATAAATCCTGGAAGAATATAATTTTCGCCTTCTTTTAATTCGCCTTCTTTGATAATTGAACTTATCTTATATCCGTCGACTTTAATCGTACCCCAAAATATATTTGCGGAGTGAATATCTACAATGTTGCCCGTTATGGAAAATTGATTCATGCTTGTTTTTTAATAAATCTAAACATTTTATTGATTCTATTATTATGCAATAATTAATATTTATAATTTACATTCGCAACACAATCTATTTTATATGTTAATCAAAGCATTTAATTTTTTATTTGGATCTTTTTTTAATGCCCAAAAAGCGCGTATCAATTTTTCTTTAAATTATTTAAACAGAAAAAGAGATTATGATAGAAATTATTTAGACTATATCCGTTTGTCAACACTGGAACTCGTTTCCAACCAAATTGAATCATCAAATTTGTCTGGTGCTGTGGCAGAATTGGGGGTGTATAAAGGCAAGTTTGCGCGTTACATCAATCAGTATTTTCCCAATAGAAAATTATATCTTTTTGATACATTCAAAGGATTTGATGAAGCAGATATTAAAACAGAACAATCCAATAATTTTTCTCACGGCGATCAAGATTTTAGCAATACTTCTGTAAAAAAAGTATTGGAAATAATGCCTCATCCGAATCAATGTATAATCAAAGAAGGGTTCTTTCCGGAAACAGCAAAAGGACTTGAAGAAACATTTGCTTTTGTAAGTATTGATACTGATTTGTATGATCCAATTTACAACGGTCTTCAATATTTTTATCCAAGATTGGTTAAGGGGGGATACATTTTTATTCACGATTTTAACAACGATGCTTATCTAGGTGCGAAGCAAGCGGTGATTAAATTTTGTTCGGAAAATAACATCAGTTTTGTTCCATTACCGGATAGTTGTGGAAGTGCTATAATTACAAAATAATTATTCATTTAATAAATCAGGTCTTCTCAATCTTGTTCTTTCCAAAGATTGTTCTGCACGCCATTGATCTATATTTTTGTGGTTCCCACTCATCAATACTTCAGGCACTTTCCAACCCTTATAATTTTCGGGACGAGTATAAACCGGAGGTGCCAATAAGTCGTCTTGAAAAGAATCACTTAAAGCAGATGTTTCATCATTTAAAACCCCAGGAATCAATCGTCCAATGCTATCCGTTAGTACGGCTGCAGCAAGCTCTCCACCACTCAAAACATAATCACCAATCGAAATTTCTTTTGTTACAAAATGATCTCTAAATCTTTGGTCTATTCCTTTGTAATGACCGCAAATCATCAATAAATTCTTTTTTAAAGAAAGTTGATTCGCCATTTTTTGATTGAATGTTTCACCATCGGGGGTTAAAAAAATAACTTCATCATATTCTGTGGTTTTCTGCAGCGCTTCTAAAGCATTTACCAATGGTTCTATCATGATAACCATGCCTGCACCACCGCCAAACGGATAATCATCTACCTGAGCCCGCGCATATGTTGTGTATTCGCGTAAATTAATAACGTTTACTTCAAGCAGTCCCTTTGTTTGTGCTCGTTTCATTATCGAATGCGAAAATGGGCCACTTAATATTTCAGGAACTACGGTTATAATGTCAATTTTCATTTTTTTAATAAATTGGTAGGATTAAACATCTAAAAATTCATCCAAATCTCTTTTGTCTTTTTTGGTTGGCCTTCCCACTTTACTTTGTCTTTTTCCAGTTTGAAAAAATGCCGCTTCAAATTTAATTCTTTCCGTTTCTTCGGCTGGTGTAATATCCGAATAATATTTTATGGCTTCCGAATATTGAACCCTAGTGTGTAATAACCCCAATACTTTTATCAGCCATTTTTTTTCACTTGTTCTGATTTCGTATTCTTCTCCAATTTGCACATTTCTTGCAGGTTTCAAACTGTTTCCATTCAATTTTACTTTCCCTTTATCACAAGCTTCTGCAGCTAATGATCTGGTTTTGAATAAACGTATAGACCAAAGGTATTTGTCTAATCTGAGTTTTGCTGATTCTATATTATTCATGTAAAACAAATTTAAGTTTCTTTTTTCTATAAGCTAAATTTGATTAAGTATTTACTAATTTTAATCTTTAAATTTTACTGAAAATAATATTGTTATGCGTATTTTAAAATCTCTATCAGCGATTGTTTTCTTTTTGTTTGCTTTTGTTCAAATGTCTGATGCACAGAGAAAAGGAATTGTTTGGACAAAAGATGGGTTGAGTTATATGAAGATAGTTGATGGAGAAATTGTAAAAGTGGATGTAAAAAAAGAGTCACAAACAGTTGTTCTTTCAAATGCAAAGTGCACACCTACTGGAAGCAGTAGACCCTTATTGATTGAAGGTTTTTCATTTAATATAGATAACACAAAAATTTTAATTTATACCAATGCGGCAAAAGTATGGCGATATAAAACCAAAGGAGATTATTGGGTGTATGATTTAGCATCGAATAAATTATATCAACTTGGAAAAAATTTGCCAGCTCAATCATTGATGTTTGCTAAGTTTTCGCCTGATGGAAAGCATGTGGCATATGTTAGTGAACACAATATATTTTCAGAAGAATTGGCAACATCTAAAATAAAAAAACTAACGATTGATGGTACACGAAAGTTGATTAATGGAACTTTTGATTGGGTGTATGAAGAGGAATTTGGTTGTAGAGATGGTTTTCGTTGGTCGCCTGATAGTAAGTCTATTGCCTATTGGCAAATTGATGCCAACAAAATCAGGGATTATTATATGATTAACACAACAGATTCTGTGTATTCCAAAATAATTCCTGTTGAATATCCAAAAGTAGGAGATGCCCCTTCTTCTGCAAGAATTGGTGTTGTATTATTGGCAAATAGTGTTACAAAATGGATGAAGATTGAAGGAGACTCAAGACAAAATTATTTAACCAGAATGGAGTGGAGTGGGGTTAATGAACTTATTGTTCAACAGATAGATAGAAGACAACAAGAGAGCAAATTGATCTTTTGCAATTCAACTGATGGGAATACCAGAACTTTTTGGGCTGAAAATGATAAAGCATGGGTGGATATGAACACAGATAATCCAGTTGGTTGGAATTGGATAAACAACAAACAGGATTTTTTATGGGTAAGTGAAAAAGATGGTTGGCGCCATATTTATAAAATAAGTAAGGATGGAAAAACAACTACATTACTTACAAAAGGCAATTTTGACATTGGTGAAATTAAAGCAATAGACGAGGCGAATAATTATGTTTATTTTACCGCATCACCTAATAATGCAACGCAACTTTATTTGTATCGTATAAAAATAAATGCGGCAGTAGGCAAAGTTTCTAAAGAAGAGACAATGGAATTGTTGAGCAATACAAATTTAAAAGGTACACATAATTATGACATTTCGCCAAATGCAAAAATGGCTTTGCATAGCTTCAGTAATCATAATACACCACCTATTTCAGAATGGGTTGAATTCCCTGAAAATTCGCCAACAAATCCAAGCAAATCTATTTTGAAAAATATAAAAACTGATGCGTCAAGTCAAGTTGAATACATAAAGTTGTTAACTGCTGATAATATTGAACTTGATGCTTGGATTAATAAGCCTAAAAATTTCAATCCCAACAAAAAATATCCACTTGTGGTTTATGTATATGGCGAGCCAGCGGCCAAAACCATAGATGATGAATATGGAAATCATGAAAACTTTTTGTATAACGGAAGCATGTCGGACGATGAATATATTCAGGTTGCTTTAGATAACAGAGGAACGCCTTCTTTAAAAGGTGCTGCATGGAGAAAAGCTATTTATAGAAGAAATGGACAGATCAATATTCGTGATATGGCAATGGGTGTATATAAACTAATAGAAACTTCGCCGTTTATAGATACATCGCGAGTTGCTGTATGGGGCTGGAGTGGAGGAGGTTCTTCTACTTTGAATTTACTCTTTCAATTTCCGAATATATTTAAAACAGGAATTTCTATTGCCCCTGTTACCAATTTGTTGTTTTATGACAATATTTACACCGAGCGATACATGGGTCTACCTCAAGAAAACATGCAAGATTTCATAAAGGGTTCACCCATGACACATGCAAAAGGGTTAGAAGGAAATCTATTATTGGTGCATGGCACAGGTGATGACAACGTGCATTATAGCAATGCAGAATCTTTAATCAATGAGTTGATAAAATACAATAAGCAATTCCAATTCATGCCTTATCCCAACAGAACGCATAGCATCAGCGAAGGTGAAGGTACGTTTGAACATTTATCTACTTTATACACCAATTATTTAAGAAGCCATTGTAAACCAGGAGCGAAATAGTTGATTTAGAACGAAATTTTGGATACTTGATTTTAGATGTTTGATGTTGGATACGGAATTAACTTCAACCCCCTTCACCTTTCGGGGGAAGGGGGTTGGGAAAGGGGGCTTCAAACTTTAAACCCTTAAACCAGCGAAGCGACTTAAACCTTTAAACCGGTTTGTCCACCCTTCCCGGATAAACTTCTAATGCTTTTTCAAGACAATCGATTGCTTTATTTATGGATTCTACATTCAACACATAAGCCAATCTAACTTCATTTTTACCTAGACCTGCGGTAGCATAAAAGCCTGTTGCTGGAGCGAGCATTAACGTTGCATTGTTATAGCTGAAAGACTCCAAAAGCCACTGACAAAAAACATCGCAATCATCAATGGGTAATCTTGCCATGGCATAAAATGCACCACCTGGATTGGGACAAAATACACCTAGGATTTTATTCAGTCTTTCAACAATGGTATCTCTTCTTAATTTGTATTCGGCTTTGGTTATGTCAAAATAATCATCAGGCAAATCAACTGCAGCTTCACCAAGAAGTTGTGCATAATATGGTGGACTTAACCTGGCTTGTGCAAATTTCATTGCAGCGTTAAGTACTTCTTTATTTTTGGTAACAAATGCGCCAATTCTTCCACCACAAGCACTGTATCTTTTACTGATGGTGTCCATCAAGATAACATTATTTTCTGCACCTTTTAAATGCATTGCACTGGTATGTATTGCTCCGTAACAAAACTCTCTGTAAGCCTCATCTGCAAAAAGAAATAAGTTGTGTTTGATTACAAGTGCTTCAAGAATTTTCATTTCCGCATCACTATATAAATAACCGGTTGGATTATTGGGATTGCAAATGACAATTGCTTTAGTTTTAGCAGTAATGGCTTTTTCAATTTCTTCCATTTTAGGCAAGTCGAATCCTGTTTCAATTTTACTGCCTATTGGAACAACTTTTACGCCAGCCTGAACAGCAAAGCCATTGTAATTTGCGTAGAATGGCTCGGGAATAATTACTTCATCACCAGCATCCAAACAAGCCATAAAGCCAAATAAAATTGCTTCGCTTCCACCAGTAGTTACTATAATTTCAGAAGCATCAACATGGATATTATTTTTAGCGTAATATTGAACCAGTTTTTTTCTATAGCTTTCATTTCCTGCACTATGGCTATATTCTAAAACAGAGAAATCTGCGTTTCGAACAGCATCTAAACAAGATTTTGGCGTTTCAATATCTGGTTGGCCAATGTTTAAATGAAAAACATTAATTCCTTTTTTCTTCGCAGCTTCTGCAAAAGGAACCAATTTTCTGATGGGAGATGCGGGCATTAATTCCCCACGTTGACTTATTTTTAACATGTTGCAAATATATGTTTTTCAGATAAAAAGAAAAGGTTGTGATTAAGTTCAATTTTGTTGTTGAAGTAAAAAGTAAAAAGTGAAAAGTAAAAATTAAAAATCGGATGTAATATTTTGACTTTTGACTTTTTAATTTTGAATTTATGTTTAACACTTTTGAATGGTTTTAAAAAAATGATTCATTTTTTTAATTTCAATGCATTAATATTCAATAACTTGCATTGCTTAAATTAAACAAATGACTGTAATTATTGTATTTTTTCTAACCCATTGGTTCTTATCTCTTTTCTTACATACTTTTTTTCTGCATCGATTTGCTTCCCATAAAATGTATGAAACCAGTAAAAACTGGGAGAGGTTTTTTTATTTAAGTACTTGGTTTGTTCAAGGCTCTTCATATTTAATACCAAGAGCTTATGGCGTAATGCATCGTATGCATCATGAATATAGCGATAGCGAAGAAGATCCGCATTCTCCACATTTTTTTAAAGATGTGTATCAAATGATGATGAGTACAAAAAAAATGTATCATTCATTCATTCATAATGAAAGAATACCTGACGAAAAATTTATAAAGGATTATTTACCGGTTTGGGAAAAGTTAGACAAATTTGGTGATCATAATTTTACAAGATTGTTCTTTATATTGTCTTACACTGCAGTTTATGTAGTGTACGCGCCAAGTTTTTGGTGGTATTTACTTTTGCCCATTCATTTTTTAATGGGGCCAGTTCAAGGTGCAATTGTGAATTGGTGCGGTCATAAATATGGGTATAGAAATTTTAATAGTCCTGATCAAAGTAAAAATTCTACACCTTGGGGAATTCTATTGATGGGCGAGTTATTTCAAAATAATCACCACCATGCCAAAGACGATGCAAATTTTGCTAAAAAATGGTACGAGTTTGACACTACTTATCTTATCATGAAGGGTCTACATTCAGTTGGAATAATTAAAATCAATAAGTTGCCAAGCTAGCATTCAACTATTGGTTTTCATTTTATACAAGTTTTCATATTTCATTGAACGATACAAGTTATTCTTTTATAGAATAAAGCAATGCAGTAAAGGCATCTTTAGGAATGTTGAGTATTTTTTTAATACATGGCCTATATTTCAAGTATAATTATTAATAGCTAGATGTATTGTAAAGGTTAAATCATTTATTTCTTTGGTTTGCATTAATAATCAAACTTTCTACATAGTTCATTTCAATTCCCTAATTATTATTCCATTTACAAATTTAGAAACCCATTTTAAGTTTAATTTCTATAAAATAAAAAGCCCCGCAATTTGCAGGGCTTTAAAATAATTTTGCTATAAATATAAATTATGGCTTCTTAGTTGTTTTTTTAACTGGCGCTTTTTTAGCAGGGGTAGCTGTAGCTTCTGTTGATTTAATCACAGGCGTAGCTGGTGCTGCTATTTTTGCAGGCTCAACTGCAGGTGTTGTTGTAGCTGCAGCATCTTCATTTTTCAAAACCTCACCTTTAATCGAAATTGGTCTTGCATCATAACCTGCAAATTTTACGTTTAAAGTCTTTTGGAACGCACCTACATTTTTAGCGTTATAGGTTGCTTTGATAAAACCTGATTTTCCAGGCGCAATTGGCTCTTTTGTGTAATCTCCAATGGTGCAACCACAAGTTGGTGTTGCTTGCTCAATTACCAATGGCTCCGTACCGATATTCGTAACTTCAAAAGTTGCCGTAGTAGGATTGTCTTGTTTAATTTTTCCTAAATCAATTGTAGTTGAATTGAATTTTGCAACTGCAGAATCTGATTGTGCAAAAAGAGCTGTTGACAATGCGAATGCTGTTAAAGAAAGTAATAGTTTTTTCATGTTTTTGATTTTTTAGCGTTTATTATTAATCTTTTAAGATACTTGATGAATTATTTACTGGAGCGCTTGAAGATGGTGTTTTCCATACTTCACCTTTAATTGTAATAATTTTAGTTTGGTCCGTATTATAAGTTATTGTAATCGTTTTTGAAAATGGTCCTTCAGCCGCGGCGTTGTAACCCACTTTTATTGTGCTGGTTTCATTCGGAGCGATACTTTTTTCTTTTTCCCATTCTGGTGTTGTGCAACCACAACTGGCTTGTACATTCAATAACTTTAAATCTGATTTTCCTCCATTTCTGAAAGTGAAATTATGATTTACCGGTTTCCCTTGAGGGATTTTTCCAAAATCAAATGTGGTTTCTAACAAAATTAATGAGGTGTCTACTTTCGGTTCTTGCGCTATTTCAGTTTTTACAGCATCATGATTATGCCCTTCGTGTTGGGCAAATAAATTTATGCTACAAAAAAAAGTAAGACAAAATGATATAAAAACTTTCATAGTTTCTAGGTATAACTCGATTTAGACGTAAATATACAAAATCATTTTACAAACAACTATTTTGCCAGTTTGTTTTGAGTTTTTTAACAAACTAATTTGAAAGTGTTATTTTTGAAAAATATTATTATTCCAATGGATACATCTATAAATGAAATTAATCAACAGGAACAACTTAGTTTTGAAAATTTTCGAAATGAAGTGCTAAAAGATTACAAAATTTCTTGCGAAAGTAGAGAAACGAGTTTGATGGGCAGAAGAGAAGTGCTTTCTGGAAAAGCGAAATTTGGCATTTTTGGTGATGGTAAAGAAGTAGCTCAAGTAGCTATGGCGAAATTTTTTAAGCCTGGAGATTTTAGAGCAGGTTATTATAGAGATCAAACATTTATGTTTTCAAGTGGATTGGCAACAGTTGAACAATTCTTTGCGCAGTTGTATGCCGATCCAAATATTAAACATGAGCCATTTAGTGCTGGACGACAAATGAATGCTCATTTTGCTACAAAGTTTGTTGAAGAAAATGGTGATTGGATGGACTTGGCTTCTTTAAAAAATGTATCTAGTGACATTGCACCTACTGCCGGTCAGATGGTGCGCGCTTTAGGATTGGCATTTGCATCAAAAGTTTTTAGAAATGTACCTCAGCTTTCCGAACTTAAACATTTAAGTAATGAAGGCAATGAAGTTTGCTTTTGTACCATTGGAGATGCGTCAACCAGCGAAGGACAATTCTGGGAAACAATGAATGCTGCAGGTGTATTACAAGTGCCTTTAGCCGTTTTTGTTTGGGATGATGGGTATGGAATTTCGGTTCCTAAAAAATATCAAACCACCAAAGGTTCAATTTCAGAGGCTTTGTCTGGATTACAAAAAGAAAATGAAACTAATGGCATAGATATATACAAATTAAAAGGTTGGGATTATGCGGGCATGTGCGAAGTATTAGAATCTGCCATTCAAAAAATTAGAGATACCCATGTCCCAGCTTTATTTCACGTTGAAGAAATTACCCAACCTCAAGGACATTCTACTTCGGGTAGCCATGAACGATATAAAGATGCAGATAGACTTTCTTGGGAAAAAGAATGGGATTGTTTAAAGCAAATGCGCAAATGGATTTTAGATAATGCGCTTGCAGATGCATCAGAATTAGATGCTATTGAAGAAAATGCAATTGCTTTTGTAAAAGAAAGTAAACAAAATGCTTGGTCAAATTATCATCAACCACTTAAAAATCTAGTAAAAGAAACGGTAGACATTTTAAATGAGGCAATTCATTTAAATCCTGAAATTTCGAACGTAATAAAAGAATTGAATGCTATTCGTGAACCAATGCGCAGAGATGTACTTAAGTCATTGGCTTCAATACTAGAATTGTCTAATTCTAATGAACCTGCATTTGCGCGCATTCACCAATTCTATCAAAAGCTAAAATCAGAAAGTGAAAAACTGTATGATTCGCATTTGTATAATGAAGGTAAAAAATCTGCTTTAAATGTTCCCGCTGTTTCAGTTCGTTATAATGATGATGCCGCTGTATTAAATGGTTTCGAAGTGTTGAATAATTATTTCGATCAATTGTTTGAATCCAATTCAAAGGTTGTTGCTTTTGGAGAAGATCTTGGTCATATTGGAGATGTGAATCAAGGATTTAGTGGCTTGCAAGAGAAATATGGCATTCAGCGTATATTCGATACCGGTATTAGAGAATTGACTATAATGGGACAAGGCATTGGTTTGGCATTGAGGGGATTGAGACCAATCGCAGAGATTCAATATTTAGACTACTTATTGTATGGACTACAACCACTGAGTGATGATGTAGCAACTACGCATTTTAGAACAGCTGGCCAACAAAGTTGTCCTCTAATTGTAAGAACGCGCGGACACCGATTAGAAGGTATCTGGCATAGTGGCTCACCAATGGGCATGATTATTAATTCTCTTAGAGGGATGTATGTTTGTGTGCCTAGAAACATGACTCAAGCAGTTGGTATGTATAATACATTACTTCGAAGCAACGATCCTGGAATAGTAATCGAATGTTTAAATGGATATCGATTAAAAGAAAAACTACCCAATAATTTACTTGAGTGCACTGTTCCTCTAGGCATTCCTGAAGTGCTTAAATCAGGTGATGATATTACCATAGTAAGTTATGGCTCTACCTTGCGCATTGTACAAGAAGCTGCAGAAAAACTAGCATTGATGGGCATCTCCTGTGAAATAATGGATGTGCAAACTTTATTGCCGTTTGATATTAACCATTTAATAAAAGCTTCGCTTCAAAAAACGAGTCGTATTTTATTTGTTGATGAGGATGTACCAGGCGGTGCAGCATCGTACATGTACAACAAAGTAATGGAAGAACAAAATGGATATCGCTTATTAGACGTAGCCCCTCGAACATTAACGGCAAAAGCGCATCGCCCATCTTATGGAAGTGATGGCGATTATTTCTCAAAACCCAATACAGAAGATGTAATAAGGGTAGTTAAAGAAATGATGGCTGAGTAAATAGTTCGCTGGCTTTAGGGTTTACAATAATCATAAAAATTTTAGAAAAATACAAAGTAGTTGGTATTGTACATGAAAAATAAGGTATTTATTTTTATCACAATTAGATGACTTAAAATAGCATTTACTTGGATTGGCAATAAAAATTGTTTTGCTTGTATGGTGAGCTGATATTTTAAGTTGAATTGATTTAATAAGGGTTCTCTTGCTTTATTATATTATACAAGTACAACTTTTCTAAAATGAAAAAGATTTTCTCATTGTCTTTTGTAATCGCAGTATTTTTTCTTTTATCTAACGTAAACTTGAATGCACAGAATGTGCCATTGGATCCAAGTTTCAATGTGGGAAGTGGTTTTAACAATAGTGTCAATTCAATTAGTCCGCAAGCCGATGGAAAACTAATTGTTGCGGGTTCTTTTACTTCCTATAATGGAAGTACAGCAAATCGTATGGTAAGATTGAATACAAATGGCACATTGGATCCAAGTTTTTCTTTAGATCAGTCAATAAATGCAAGCACACCATTTAACATAAGAGTATTGCCTTCAGGGAAAATAATAACTTGTGGGTTTTACAAAAACGTATCATTAAAAAATGGTGGAATAGGGGCTGGAGAACTTAATGTTTTCAACAGCGATGGATCCATTTATTCTGGATTCTTCACAAACAGAGGAGATGGAATTCCTGATGCTAAAAATTTTGATGTAGATCCGAATGGTAAAGTAATCGTGGTTGGCCTTTTTCGATTTATGTATGATGATAGTATGGTTATTGACATTCCTGATGGGGTGATGAGACTGAATGCAGATGGATCAAGGGATCAATTTTTTCAGGCTGGTGCAGGAACTGGTTTTGAAAATCTGATTACAGGAGGTGTTACAATCGCAGGGGCAGAGGCACTTGAGAACGGTAAATATCTTTTGTATGGTAATTTCCAAAGATTTAGTGGTAGAAATGCCAAGTATTTTGTTCGTTTAAATTCAAATGGAAGCCAGGATACCACATTTAATTTATCCGGTTCAGGGTTCAATGGTAGAGTATCAGATGTCATCGAGCTTCCCGATGGAAAATATTTGGTAGCAGGGATTTTCACTTCTTATAACGGCATCAATGTTAAAAAAATAGCCCGATTATTCCCGAATGGTACTCTAGATACAACGTTTAGAAATACAATTGAATTCAATGTTATTGAAGACATCGTCCTTAAGTCTGATGGAAAAATTCTAGTCGGCTATGATGTCGTATTTGGAGGTGGAGGATACTCCAACGGAATCCTTCAATTGAATGAAAATGGATCGTATGACAACAGCCTCAATTTCGGTTCGGGGATTTATCCTTACGGGCAATTTGTGAATTCGATTTGTATCCAGCCAGACAATAATTTAATCATTGCAGGTAGCTTTACTGGAGTATATAATAATACATCTAGTCCAAGAATTGCAAGACTTCTTCCCTGTGGCTCAGGCAGAAGAGACACCGTTTATGCCTGCAATAGCTACATCTGGAACAGTCTGAGTTATACCACTACAGGCGTTTATACTCAAACAATTAACTCCACCAATGGGTGCAGCAGAGTGGATACATTACAATTGTTCGTCAGTGCAGGAATTCCCGCTTCACCAACCATTACCCAAACTTTAGTGAGCAACGTATGTGGCGTAAGAGTATATAGGTATTCAGCAAATATTGTAACGAACAGCATAGGATATACATGGACTTTACCAAGTTCTGTAGGAGGTGTGGCTGGAGTAATTTTGGATTCAGGAAATAGTCAAATATCAAGAATTATAAAAGTAAGATATACATCCAATGAAGCTGCAGTTGGTGGAGATTCAATCAAGGTGAGGGCTTTTTCCGGATGTGGCCAAAGCTCAATACGGTCAGCAAAGTTGATAAATGCCAAGCTCAATGTTCCCACTGCTCCTGCATCCATAACCATAACTCCATTACAAACGAATGTTTGTGGAGCGAGAATTTATAGATACGCTGCTCCAACTTTGCCCGCTGCTACAACTACGGCAACTGCAGCAACTGGATATTCATGGGATTTCATAGGTACACTGCGATTATCAGGACTAATCATAGACTCAGGTTCATTGACTTCACAAAAACTAGTGGTGAGATTCTCTTCAAACAATTCAGCTATCACAGGAGATAGTGTACGAGTGTGCTATACATCAGCATGTGGCAACAGTATTAGAAAATCGAGTAAGTTGACTAACACATTTATTGGCGTTCCTTTAGCTCCATCATCAATAATCATTCAGTCAGTTGAACAAAACGTATGTAATGCACGTCTTTATCGTTATGTCGCCCCAAATTTACCTGCTGCAACAACTACTGCCTGTGCTGCAACAGGATGGAATTGGGAAATAATCGGAGCTTTGGCTCAATACGCTTCCATCGATTCTGGTGATGTAAATGCTCAAAAAATAATTTTTACCTTTTCTTCAAATAGTGCAGCAGTTGCTGGCGACAGTATTAAATTGTTTTACGCTTCCGGTTGTGGAGAAAGTAAAGCAAAATTATCCAAACTTTCCAATACAGCGTTGAGAGCACCTGCCGCTCCAACTTCCATCACTATCCAACCCATCCAAACCAATATTTGCAACGCTCGTAAATATCGTTATATCGCACCTAATTTACCTGTAGCAACTACAACCACTGGCGCTGCTAAAGGTTATCAGTGGTCATTTGTTGGTGTTTTGTCTTCAACTTTGACAATCGATTCAGGTTCTTTGACTTCTCAAAAACTAACGGTAACATTCACTTCGAATGATGCTGCTCTTGTTGGAGATAGTGTAAGATTATTGTATTCTTCCGACTGCGGAAACAGCTTGCGCAAGTCATCTAAATTGAGCAATACGTTGTTGAGTGCTCCTTTGGCTCCATCTTCTATTGCAATTCAAACCGTATCCGATGTTTGTGGTGCACGTAAATATCGTTATATCGCACCAGCCATCTTGCCGATTGCTACTACAACTGTAGGTGCTGCTTCTGGTTATCTTTGGTCTACTCCAACAGGAATAGTAGGTTCTACAGGAACAATCGATTCAGGTACCGTTAACAGCCAGAAAATCACAGTAACATATACGTCTAACGCCGCAGCCTCCACAGACAGTATCCGTTTACGTTACACATCTGATTGTGGCAATGGAGCGATTAAGGCACAAAAGTTGTCAAACTTGTCTAAAACTTGCTTTGCGTCAGGCTCAAGCAGCAACGAATTTTTAAGAAACAACACCGAAATCAAAACGTCTATTTATCCAAACCCAAACCACGGAAAATTTAATCTATTTATTCAGACAGGTCAAATGAAAAAATCCTTGGCTACAATTCAGGTGATTGATATGTTGGGAAAAGTGGTTAATGTGCGTGTTGTTGAAAATAACAATGGTGTTATCAATACCAACTTGAACCTCAATCTTAATGAAGGGATTTACTATGTAAAGTACATCCTAGCAAACGTTTCTAATAGCGTTAGGATGGTAGTTATAAACTAATATTTTTTTAAGAAAGTCGTTCCGATCTATTTTAAATTGTGATACACTTTTTGAACATCTTCATCTTGTTCAAGTTTGTCCACCATTTTCAATACTTCATTGGCTTCATCTTCACCGAGTTCAACGGTGTTGGCAGGAATGCGTGTAAGCTCTGCCGTTATAACTTCAATCCCTTTTTCTTCAAGGGCTTTATTCATATTTCCA
This sequence comes from Chitinophagaceae bacterium, assembly GCA_027489035.1. Lineage (GTDB taxonomy): Bacteria > Bacteroidota > Bacteroidia > Chitinophagales > Chitinophagaceae > Ferruginibacter. Next base: position 2,133 of record JAIYAN010000020.1, on the reverse strand, counting down.
AACTCATTAAATGCAGTACGGATAATGATATTTCCTTCCGCATCTTCTCCAATTTCCTCTAATCCAAAATCAATCAATTCCAATTCTAGGTCTTCGGTATTTAAACCTGCATTTTTAACTTTAAATTCGCCCATTCTATTAAATGTAAAGGCCACACTGCCACTTGTTCCTAAAGCACCGCCACCTTTGGTGAAATGCATTCTTACATTGGCTACAGTTCTTGTAGGATTATCTGTAGCTGTTTCTACCATCACTGCTACACCATGAGGTCCGTAACCTTCATACACAATTTCTTCATAGTTTGTAGTATCCTTACCCATCGCACGTTTGATCGCAGCTTCCACACGATCTTTAGGCATGTTACATGCTTTTGCGTTGATATAACATCTTCTTAATGCAGGATTATTATCAGGATCAGGTCCGCTTGATTTTACAGCAATTGCAATCTCTTTACCAATACGGGTAAAGTTTTTAGCCATTTTATCCCAACGTGCAAACATGGCACTTTTACGAACTTCAAATATCCTTCCCATAGTATTAATTTATTTAAGGTTGACAAATGTACGAAAATGATTTTTTTTGAAGTTGTCAGTCTTATTATTTTATAAAATTAAGCTGCATTATCTTCGCCAAATGGAACAAAATTTTTCTTATCATCAGTTATTTGCTTTCGTACAATCTATTTTTATAAAAATGGGTTGCTCAGAAATTGATGCAATAACAGCTTCAAAATCTTTACTAAGCGCCGATTTAAGTGGTGTTGATAGCCATGGTATTGCCCGTTTAGTGGGTTATGTTCGTTTGTGGGAAGTTGGACGGATTAATAGCAAACCCGAAATAAAAATCATTCATGAAACGCCGAGTACAGGTGTTGTAGATGGTGATTCTGGACTAGGTTTGGTCGTAGCTCCTTGGGCAATGAATATTGCTATTGAAAAAGCCAGACAAGTGGGCAGTGGTTGGATTAGCGTACAAAACAGCAACCATTTTGGAATAGCAGGACAACACGCAATGATGGCATTGCCTCACGATATGATAGGTATAGCAATGACAAACGCTTCTGCTTTAGTGTCGCCTACTTTTTCTAAAGAAAGGATGTTGGGTACAAATCCAATTGCAGTAGCCATTCCTTCAGGAGAACAACCTCCATTTGTTGCCGACTTTGCCACTACCACTGCAGCAAATGGAAAACTTGAAATATCACAAAGAAAAAATATTGCGGTACCAAGTGGTTGGGTGCAAGATGAAAACGGAAATGAAACAAATGATGCGCACGCATTGAAGCAGGGTGGGGCTTTATTGCCACTTGGAGGAGATCGTGAGCATAGCAGCCACAAAGGATTTATGTTGGGCTCAATAGTAGATATTTTTTCAGGGGTGTTGAGTGGTGCAAATTTTGGTCCATGGGTGCCACCTTTTCCAGCTTATGTGCCCATGCCTGAAAATATGCCTGGAAAAGGAATTGGCCATTTTTTTGGAGCAATGAGAATTGATGCATTCAGAACAGCCGAATCATTTAAAAAAGATATGGATCTATGGATAAGTAGATTTAGAGAAGCGGTACCAATTGATGCTACAAACCCTGTTGTCATCCCCGGTGATCCAGAAAGAGTAATGGAGCAAGAGCGTATTCATAACGGAATTCCAATTCCAGAAATGATTCAGAATGAGTTAAAAGAGCTAGGTGCAAAATTTAATGTTCCGTTTGATTTAATAAAGTAAAAATTCAAAAGTAAAAATTAAAAAACGGACAGGTTTAGACAACATTATTTAACCGTGTATAAAAATAACTTTAAAATTAATTTTCACAAAGGCAATAAAATCAACGGGTTATCGTTTTAAGAATGGTTTTTCATAGGATATTGGATTAATACGGGCTGCGATTTCTATCACGGCCCTTTTTTTATTTTGGAAAGTCAAAAGTCAAAAGTCAAAAGTCAAAAGTGAAAATTCAAAAAGTATGGATGACTTGGTATGAAGAAAATTCGAATTTATCTGAAGTACAAATAAAAACGTTCAATTTAATTTATACAAACGCAATAAAATCAACTAGTTATCGTTTTAAAGATGGTTTTTCATAGGATATTGGATTAATACGGGCTGCGATTTCTATCACGGCCCTTTTTTTATTTT
>JAIYAN010000005.1 GCA_027489035.1 Chitinophagaceae bacterium | reverse complement strand
ATTGCTACCCGCGCTGCCCCTCGACTTGCATGTATTAAGCCTGCCGCTAGCGTTCATCCTGAGCCAGGATCAAACTCTCCATTGTAAATGTGTTGTTTGAACTGACTGTTTAATTTCATCGGAAATTAACGTCAAATTCTAAATTAATATTTGCGCTAACCATTACCTGTTTAATTTACTTCGCATAAATGCGAAGCGTTGCTGTTTCCATTCTTTCAAAGATCTTTCGAATTACTAAATCAAAAGTTTAACCTCCTAATCGTAATCCCTATTTTAATTTCTTAATTTCTATTTTCTAAACCCTTGTTTTCCTCTCTAGAAAAACAACCCGTTTTTGATTGGGAGTGCAAATGTAGAGGTTTTTTCTTTCCCACCAAATTTATTTTAAAATTATTTTTATTCTTTTTTCGAATTTTAAATAATTGCAGCTTAATATGTTATGTAAATTGGCTTCCTAAGATTTATTCTTTTTTTGTTTTACTCAAAATTTCAATTCGAATCAAATTACGGCCTGTATTGACTTCTACCAATTTCAATCATTTGCTAATTGGCGTTAGTATTACAATGAAAGTCACTAACACGATTTTGTTTATTGTTTTCTCGAAATCTTTTTATAATTCTTCAAATTGACAGCTTGGCCTAAATAAATGATAACATAATCTCAGTATTTACAAACTAAATATGTTACAATGTAAAATCCAGCAACCCCATTCTTTTTGGTAATGTAACATCCACGATACCCATTTGTATCATAGTTTATTCAAGGATTTTAATAATACTTTGCTGATTTTAATTCTATTAAGGACAATTTCATTTGATTAATTAAACACTAACAAAAACGAAAATGAGATGTCAAACACCATAATCAAAAATGAAATATCCATGTTTAATAACAGTATAATTTGGCATAAAAAGCAATTTTATTTGATATCTGTTTATAAAAAACCATTAAAATCTTTATTTTTTTAAAATTATTTTTTGATTTAAAGTGTTGATTATCAATACATATCGGCTATTTATTTTATTTTGTTTAGTTTTTTTAAAAAATAATTAAACAATATGATTAATAAATTGTTAAATTTATAATGGAGTCCAGAAACCATTCAAACGGGGAGTAACCGAAAATCCATAAGAGTAGGAAAAACATAAAAACCAAAATATATGGAACATTTAAAAATTGCAAGCGACAATTACGTGGCATTCACGTTTTTTATCGGCACCATGGCCATGATGGCCGCATCTGTTTTCTTCTTTTTTGAATTAAGCAACACTTCTCAAAAATGGAGAACTTCTGTTTTAGTTTCAGGATTAATTACTTTCATCGCAGCAGTGCATTACTACTACATGAGAGGTTACAATCTTGAAACAGGAGAATCTCCAACATTCTTCAGATACGTTGATTGGATTCTTACTGTGCCTTTAATGTGTGTTGAATTCTACTTAATCACAAAGAAAGCAGGTGCTAAAATTGGCTTGTTATGGAAATTGATTTTCGCATCGCTTGTTATGTTAATCACTGGTTACATTGGAGAAGTTTTAGATCCAACTCAAAGCGTGCTTTGGGGTGTAATTTCAGGAGCAGCATATTTCTATATCGCTTATTTAATTTGGTTTGGAGAAGTTGCAAAACTTTCTCAAACTGCAGGTCCTCAAGTAGCAAAAGCAACACGCATCTTAGCTTGGTTCGTATTGGTTGGTTGGGCAATCTATCCTTTAGGTTACATCTTAGGAACTGAAGGTGGTTTGTTTGGAATGAAACTTGTAGCTGACAAAGCTGCTGCGTTACACGCTATGGATATTGTTTACAATATTGCTGATGCTATCAACAAAATTGGATTCGGTTTAGTTATCTATGCACTAAGCAGAAACGAAGACTAATTTGTCTCTTTATAACAAAAAAGGGTTCTTCTAAATTTATGAAGAACCCTTTTTTTATAAAGTTTAAATTGAAAATCATGTCTATAAAAAACCATAATAATAAGGTGGATTATTTGTTTGCAGGAGCTGGAGCCTCTGCAACACTACTCCTTATGTGCATGGAAAAGCAGGGACTTTTAAAAGACAAAAAGATTTTGATTTTAGATCCAGATGCCAAACATAACAATGATAAAACCTATTGTTTTTGGTCTGATCAGAATGAACAAATTACGGTACAATGCCAACATTTAATAAGCCATCAATGGAGTGAAGTAAGTGTGAATAGAAACGAACAAGAATCTTTGTTACCCAAAAAATACTTTCATTTATCAGGCATTGATGTTTACAAAGAATTAAGACGCATCATTGAGCAACATAATCTACAAAGAATACAAAGTTCCGTTGTTGAATTAACCCCTGTTGAAAATGGAGTTAAGGTAATTACAGATACCAATATATGGGAATCAACAATTGTATTCGATAGTCGCCCTCCAAAATATTTACCCCTCAAAAAAGATGATGCACATTTACTACAGTCCTTTATTGGTTATGTAATTACTACCGATGAACCAATTTCAAATATAAACTGTGTGGACCTAATGGATTTTAATGTTGAACAATTAGGTACAACTCAATTTATGTATGTACTTCCATTAGGCGAAGGCAAAACACTGGTTGAATTGACTCGTTTTGGATTGGATACTATCACAGAATACGAAGCAAAACCAATCTTAGATTTTTACATCACTCAACGTTTTGGGAACTATCAAATTTCAAACATAGAAACCGGATGTATTCCCATGAGTACAGCAGATATTTCTGCTGAAGCATTACCAGGAGTTATTCCCATTGGAGGAAGAGCTGGTGCTGTTAAACCAAGTACTGGCTATGCTTTTAAAAATATGTTTTATCATGCGGAAAAAATATGTGGTAGTTTAAAAAATAATCTTCCCTCTACTCCCATTGTTCAATCATCTAGATTTAGGTTTTATGACCGGCTTTTGCTTTTGATACTCACTCGACAGCCATCCCTAGGAAAATCAATATTTGAGGCTTTATTCAAAAAAAATGAAACAAAAAATGTGTTGCAATTTCTAGACGAAAAGACAACACTGATTCAAGACATTCGAATTTTTTTGACATTGCCGATAAAGCCCTTTTTACGCGCAGTTGGTTGGGTCGCTTCATCAAGAATGCAAAAAATAATGACCCCATTATTATTATTACTATTGTCAATATTGATGTTATTAATATATAAAATCACTCCCCCCATTTTTAACTGGATACAAATTATTATGTTGACAGTGGGCTTGTTTTTAGTGGGCATCCCTCATGGAGCAGTTGATCATTTACTCGATACCAATAATCTAAAAAGTCCCATTAAACTTGGTTTTGTTATCAATTATCTTGGATTGGCTTTTCTCAATTTGATCTTATGGATTTTATTTCCAATTGGTGCCTTGTTATTTTTTATTGCTTACTCTGCATGGCATTTTGGACAAACAGATTTAAAGGAATGGCAACCAAAAAAAATAAACACGTTCAAGAATTCTGCCTGGGGTATTATGATTTTAAGTATCATTTTGTTGGGCCATGTTGTTGAAACAAATAATATTTTGACCAACATGAAAGCAATAGAAATTCCTATTCATAACATCATGGGAAAACAGATAAGCGTAATGCTTTCGCTCGCTGGAATTATGTGGGCAATCTTAGAAAAAAGATGGAAGATGTTGCTTTGCAGTTTAATGCTTTTAGTCAGTATCGAATTGCCCCTCATCACTTCATTTGGTTTATACTTCATAGGACAACACAGCATGAATGGTTGGTCACATTTAAAACAAGGGATGAAAGTTAATAATGGTAGGCTCTATTTGAAGGCATTACCATTTACGATTGGCGCACTGGTATTATTTGTTGCTTTTATTTTCTTGCTAAGCAATAACTATTTATCAGATTTCAACGAAAATTTAATTACGATATTTTTTGTTTTTATTTCTTGCATTAGCTTTCCTCATGTTATGGCAATGAATAAATTTTACAAGTTTAAACTAAAGCTATAAACATAAAAGATTTGATTAATTTTTTATCGCTTTGAAATTTTATTTCCACTATTTCTTTGTCTCGTACATTTAAAACGATTGATAGATTTTTCTCGGAGTAAACTATGTTTTGTTTTACGGGATTTCATTCTTTTTCGCCACATTTTAAAACTAGAAGGCAAAGAATTTTTTCGCATAAATTCAATTACATCTTTTTCTTTTAAACCAAACTGAAACTCAATGGCTTCGAATGGGGTTCGGTCTTCCCATGCCATTTGTATAATTCTATCTTTATCTTCTTCAATAATATCTACTGAATCAGAATCATAATTTTTTAACACCGTTGGTAGTTTATTTACACTGTTTAATTTTTCGTCAACCATAAATTTCTATACGTTTTATTTTTATCATAATCGTTTGCTTGCTTTTCAATATTGAATATACTAACTCCCCTAGGATTATTTCCTACACCGGCTATATAAGCCCAGTTGCACCAATTACTCGACACATCATAATCTATAAGCTGCTGTTCAAAATAGGCTGCGCCATATCGCCAATCCAATTTCAAATCATGGCATAAATAACTGGCAACATTTTGACGGCCACGATTACTCATGAAACCAGTTTGATTCAATTCAATCATATTGGCATTAATGAAATCATTTTTTGTTTGACCTGTTTTCCATTTTTCAAATAAAACAGCATCATGTTTATTATTTGAAACTTTCCGTTTATTTATTCCATTAGCTAAATAAAATTGAGTCGGATATTTTGACATTATAAAATAAAAATAATCTCTCCACAACAATTCAAATATCAACCAATATGTAGATTCATTTGCAACATGAGCTGATTCGTACTTTTTAATTTCGTGATAAATCATTTTTGAAGAAATGCAACCTAATGCCAACCAAGGAGAAAATTTGGAAGAATAATTTTCACCAATCATACCATTTCTTGTATCCTTATAATTAGCTATAGCATGGGTTTCAAACAAATAATTACAAACTCTTTTATTTCCAGCTGTTTCACCTCCTTTGAATGGATATGCTGCGCGGCAATCAAAATCATAATTCTGCAACCCTAATTCAGATAATGAAGGAAGATTTAATTTTTCAAATGGTGGAGATGTAATAAAATCTGGAGTAGGAATAACATTTCTTATTTTGCCATCTTTTTCTGCTCGTTTTCTAAAATCTGTAAATACATCAGGAATTGCATTTATACTAAATGGCAAATCTTTCTCATGGTACAATGTTGTTGTATCAATAGTTTCAAGCGTTGCATTTATTTTTTTTAATTCAATTCCAACTTTGGATTGAACAACCAATTCTTCATAACCCACTTGAGTTTTTGCGTATACTTTTTGTACTTGATATTTTTCTGCCAATTTCAATAATTCTATCTCAGGTCTACCCTTTACAACAATCAATCCCGAACCGAGTTCACGTAAACTGTTATCTAAATCTGCTAATGCTTCCAGTAAAAATTGGGCTCTGAAAACGCCTGTTTTTTTTAAGCCGTATTCTGTAGTTTGAAAATGTTCTTCATCAATACAATAAACAGGAATAACCTCATCAGTTTGCTGAATTGCTTGAATCAAGGTCTCATTATCAATCACTCTTAAATCTGTTGTAAACCAAACAATCGATCTTTTCATTTATAGTTCGTTGATGTGTTTTAAATAATAATCTGCTTGTTCTAACAACTCATTCTGGGCATCAACATTCATTTTTCTCCAAACGTTATACATCATGCCTATGCGTGGGTTGTTGCCAAGTTTATCTTCATGCTTGTTATAAAAATTCCAGTACATACTGTTAAATGGACAAGCCTTCTCTCCTACTTTTTTATTTTTATCATAATAACAACCAGAACAATAACTGCTCATTTTATTGATGTATGCAGCGGAACTTACATAAGGTTTTGTTCCCACAATACCACCATCTCCAAATTGGCTCATGCCTCTAGTATTGGTAATTTCCACCCAATCAAATGCATCAATATAAATCCCGAGATACCAAGCATCTACTTCATCAGGATGAATACCGGCAAGTAAAGTAAAGTTACCGGTCACCATTAGACGCTGAATGTGATGTGCATATGCATAATCAAGCGATTGATGAATGGTATCCTTTAAACAATTCATTTTTGTTTCTCCAGTCCAAAACCATTCTGGTAATTTTTCTTGATGCTGAAAATAATTGAGTGTAGCGTACTCAGGCATTTTCAACCAATAAATTCCACGCATATATTCACGCCAACCAATGATTTGTCTAACAAAGCCTTCCAATTGATGGAACGCTATTTCATCAGGATTTTTATGGTATACTTCAATGGCTTTATCAACAACTTCTTTGGGAGATATCAATTTAATATTCATCGAAAATGATAACCTCGAATGATATATTGACCACTCTTTCGGAGCCATAGCATCCTGGAATGTTCCAAATAATGATAAACAGTTTGTTATAAAAAAATCAAGCAATTCCAGTGACTGCTTTCTGTTTATTGGCCAGATAAATTGCTTACTATTGACTTTGCCAATTGTTTTGACATTTGATTTTATAATCTCATTTTCTATTTCAGCAACATCATTGGAAAATACTAACGGATTTATTGGCTTATGCGACTTGGGTAATTTCTGGCGATTGTCCTCATCAAAATTCCATTTGCCATGAAGCGGTTTGCTTTCATCATCAATCAACACCTTATGCTTCTTTCTCATGTGGCGATAGAAAGTCTCCATCAAATACGTCTTTTTACCAACAAACAAATCACCTAATTCCGACCTTATACTGTAGAAATGTTCGGTGTCATAAACTTTAGACGGAATATTTACCTTTTGTGTTAATGCTTTCAAATGCTCGTCTACTCTATATTCGTCGGGAATTAAATATTCAAATTGGGTATATTTATTTTTTTCAATCAATGCCATAATATTATCATCAAAACGATGGAGATTGCTTTCATCATTCAAATGAATATAAATGACTTCATGATTTTTTTGTTGCAATTCTTTTGCAAATGATTGCATAGCAGCAAAAATGCCAATTACTTTTTGAATATGATGTTTGGCATAATCTGTTTCACTTTTGATTTCCATCAAAACATAAGTAACATTGGAATCAACTGTTGAAAACCAACTGTGATTGATATTCAACTGATCTCCGAGTATTAGTCTAATTGTTTTATTTTTATTGGTCATCTTATCTTTTGTTTCTGCATTTATCACTGCAATATTTAACTTCGTTCCAGTTCTTCTGCCATTTCTTTCTCCAAGTGAATGGCCTATTGCAAGCAAGACAAATTTTAGATGGCAGATTTTCTTTTTTTATTGATTTCATTTTGATGTTTAAAATAGATATTCTAATGAATACATTAAATTCAAGGGTTTATTTCAATTGGTATCTTATCGGTTTTTGCATAAGAAAGTCTAGCAATTTTATTAGTTGTATGATAACTGTCCAAACCGGATATGGCAATCGTTTCAGCCATTTCTATGTCTATGGCACCATCCGACAATAAACAAGATTCTGGAAGGAAAACTTCAACAACTTTTCCAATCACCAAAATGGTTCCGTTGATTTTAAGGTCATGTTTTTCTATAAATTCTAGGCCATATTTAATGTTGCTTTCTTTGACAAAAGGTGCTTTGAAACTATTTTGAAATTCTGGCGTTAAACCAGTTGCATCAAATTCAGAAATATCTTTGGGATAGCGAGCGGAAGTTTGATGCCCTTGCTTATAAATAGATTTGTTGATGTGATTAATGGTAAAACAATTTGTTTCTAAAATGTTTTCGAATGTATGCCTGTCTATAGTATCGGGCCTATTGATAAAACCAACCAATGCCGGATTGGAACCCAAATGAATAACTGAACTAAAAATAGCGAGATTGGTTTTGTTATTTTTATCGATGGTTCCTATTAAAGATGCACTTTTGAAACCAGAAATCGAGTTCATAAACGCAGCTCTTTTTCTGGTTTCCATATTGAGTATATCAAAAGCAGAAATTTGGATAGTATTCATTGAAAAGTATTTTATAATACTTTCAATAACAATATAAATCCAGATTTGTTTTTACAACTTAAGCACTAAGGTCTAATTTGACTTAAACTTTCTTTTTGGATTTTTTGGAATTGTGCACATGCATTTCTAAAATTTTTTTAGCCTCTGTTTTTACTTCTGTTTTTTTTCTAAAACTCCACATGATATCACGCGCAAATTTGCCTGTTGCTTCTAAATCAACTATGGGAAACGGATAATCAAGTCCTATTTCACATTTATATAATTTTTGCTCAATCAAGGAAAGCTTATGAGGTTCATGAATTAATGCTGGTGGAACTTGTTCAAGCTCAGGAATCCATTTTTTAATAAACAAACCTTCGCCATCATGTGCTTTTGAGTTCTTAATCGGATTGTAAATTCTGATGGTGTTTATACCTGTGGTGCCACTTTGCATTTGCAATTGAGGATAATGTATCCCAGGTTCATAATCTAAAAACTGTCTGGCTAAAAAATGTAATTCACGCCAATCTTGCCAAAGATTGTAGGTAAAGAAGGAAACCACAAGCGCGCGCATTCTAAAATTTAAGTAACCCGTTTTTACAACACAACGCATACATGCATCAACAATTGGCACACCTGTTTTCCCAATTTGCCAAGCAAGAATATAATTTCCATTTCTTGGTTTTTTTAATGTATCAAATGCTCGATTTATATTTTCATATTCATACCTGCACTCTGATTCAAATTTTTGAATAAAATGACAATGCCAATGTAATCTTGACATAAAACCAGATAATGATCTTTTATTAAGGGCATTTTTATAGTGAGTGAGCGTGTATTGATAAACCATTCGCATACTTATATTGCCATAACTTAAGTATGGTGAAATGCGGCTACAGCTTTTTCTACTCAAAGAAGGAATACTGATATTTCTACTATAATCAACATGGCGTTCAATAATAAAATTTTTAAAGTATCTCCATGCCCAATATTCGCCGCCTTGTTGAAAATCAGAATTACGAGTAGTAATTTCTGCGTTTAATTCATTTCCTTTAAGTTGATTAAACACGTTTGAATTTAATTGAACGACATTTAATTTCTTTTCATCAAAAGAACTCAATGGAGCAGTCATTTTCGCTTCCCATAGTTTTTGCCATTCATTTCTTGCTTTTAATCCTCTAATTATTCCATTTGTTTGATATTCATTCCATATAATGTTGTTTTTCTTAAAAAACAAAGCCATGTTACGGTCACGAGTAAACGTTAATTTGTTTCCTGTTTCTTGGTAAGAAAAAACATTTTTAATGGAATACAAGGTTGCAAGATTTTCAAAAACGGGTTGAACTTCATTATGAAAAATATAAATTTTTGAATTGTTGTTTTCAAGCTTTGCATTCATTTCTATTAATGATTCATAAATAAAACGCCAATGCCTTTTATCACTATCATGATTATCCATAATTGAAGGTTCGAAAAAATAAATCAACAATATGGGAAGCGAATATTGTTGAGCATTATAAAGCGGGTCATGATCTAAAAAGCGTAAATCTCTTTTAAACCAAACAATATTTATTTCTTCTTTTGTTATCATTTTTAAAATATTGTGTAGTATTTAAAATTATTTTAGCCAACTCTTTTTATGACAATAATATTTATTTTTTGGATCAGTTTTTCTAATATAATACTGCTATGACAATTGTTTGAGCGAATTGATTTGGACCAATACAAATGCTTAAACTATCTTACATTATTATGATTGATAATTAAGGAAATTACCATTTGTAACAACAATCAAAGAAATTTGTTTTTATAAAACAATAAATTATTTTATCAGATTAATAATTATAAAAGATAATTTTCTAAGTTAGGTTTTAATAATTCATAAAAATAATGAGATACAAAAAAAGAGAAAAAAGCGTTTGATTTTGGTGTAGTGATTTAAAAACTTTTAACCACTATATATAAGCAAAGAAAAATAGTTTTTCATTTGTTAATTTCAAATATTGAATCCAAGCCCGTTTGGTGTTTGGTATTTGGTGTTGAATATTTTTTTTAGATTATTTTACAAAGTATACAACGTTTGTTTAACTTGCAGAATCTTAAAGGAAAAATGAAAACTATGCTTACAAAAAAGGTTCCTCTTTATTTTTTATTACTTACATTTTTTGTTTTTTTATTAATTACAATATTCGGTTTCAGTTATTTGAAATCGAATGCACAAGTTGAAACCCCTGAAATTGAAAACACAATGAATCCCGCAAAAGGTTCATTTTGTAATTTAAATATCGGCAGACTTAAAGGTTATCAATTCATTCATCCTTTATTATATGCTGAGCCAAAATGTGAATCAGAGGAATTAGCAGATTGTAAAAATCAAATCACTCAGATTATCGACAACAATATCGCTAATGGAAAAATCATTTCTGCTTCTGTTTATGTGAGAGAGTTTACCCAAGCACAATGGATTTCAATTAATCCTTCAGAATTATATAGCCCAGGATCACTTTTAAAAGTACCTGAGTTAATGGCACTTTACAAAATGAATGAAATACAACCAGGTTTTTTAGATAAAGTAATTGAATATACAGATGCCAATAAAACTAAATCAGATAGGATTATAAATTTTGAAACAAATCATCATATTAAGCTTGGGAATAAATACACAGTAAGAGAATTAATAAAATTCATGATTGTGTATTCAGATAATGATGCTACAATGTTGTTGAATGAATTGATTGACAAATCGGTTTTTTCCAAAATATTTACAGACATCGGATTAAAGGATATTGATTACAAATCTTCTGATTACAAAATGAATGTAGCAGATTATTCCATTTTTTTAAAGGAGCTTTATAATGGTTCATATTTAAATTTTAAGAATTCTGAAGAATGTCTTTCATTGTTGAGCAAAACGGAATTTAAAGAGGGTATAATCAGTGGATTACCCGCCAATTGTGTTGTTTGTCACAAATTTGGTGAAGGTGGCCTAGCTTCAGCGCCTAATTTTAGCGAAGCGGCTATTGTGTATTGTGGGAGAACGCCTTACATCATTTCTATTATGACCAAAGGAAAGGATATAAAATCTTTACCTTCTGTATCAGCTGAAATTTCAAAAAAAGTTTATCAGGTAATGAGTATGCGTTAAAACATTTGTAAATTAGAAAAGAAAGTTACTTTTTTGAAAAATCTGGAAGCTAGCTCTATTATCTCAATTTTATACACTTTTCTATACCTCAATAAAAGCATTCCGCCTGAAGCCAATTTGCTCTCCATGTTGTACATAACCTAATTGATTGGTACGCATTTTCGTTGTTCCAATTTCAAAATCATTGATATTGGCATGATGATGCCCGTAAATCCAGTATGAGATATTTGACACATTTATAAAATGAAATAATTCAACAACAAATCCGTCATTCAAGGGACTGTTTTTAAATTGTTCTGGGTAATTTAATAATGTGGGTACATGGTGAGTTGTTACAACATTTGTCCCTGATTTGTTTTCTTCCAAAGATTTTTCAATAAAAGCAAAACAGTCTTCATGTAGTTTATTGAAATCTTGTACACTTATCAATTTGCCATCATTCTTTATAATAAAAAAGTCAGACAGACTTTGCCTAATTTGTAAACTATTGTGATGTTGAATGTGAGACCATAGTGTTGAAAATATGAATTGAGTATCTCCTATAAATTCAGCATAATTATTAACTAAAAATATATTCGACCGCAATTTTTCATACAAAGGATTCGATACATTCTTCAAGTCAAAATGATAATATTCATGATTCCCTGGTATCCAAAATACTTTTTCATAATTATCGGCTAAAAAATCAATAAAATCATTCGGCTTGTCATGTAATGCGAAAGGCAAGATATCTCCGGCAAGGATTAATAAATCTCCAACAGGAATCAAAGGATTTTCTTGGATATGTCTCAAATTCTCTTTAAACTCCAAATGCAAGTCTGAGCAATATTGTACTTTTATTTTACTCATTTAATTTATAATATTAACTATTAATAAAGCAAACCAAACATCCACAAAGGCAAATGATTTCCAATAGGAAATTCCAAATCAACTTAACCTTTACGAATTTTTTAATTCGAAAATCTCTACTATTGATTTATTTTACTTCCTACTTCAAAAGTAAATTTAATAACTACAAAAAAGCCGCTCTGTTTTGGTTTGACAATTTTACTCACTCATTCAAATGTGAAAGTAAAAATGTATTGCGCAAATTTGCTCTTTATAATTGCAGTACATAATTGTATTTGTTTTATTTGGATTAATTTAACTAATTTAGAAAATATAAAAAATATCATAAATGAAAAACTCTCTCCTAATATTATCATTCTTGTCCTTATTACTTGTTAATTGTTCACCATCATCAAGTGATTATTATTTTTCTGGTGAAAAAAAAATTGAATCAAAGAGATATAAAGATGCACTCGCCGACTTCAACAAAGCTATTGAATTAGATCCTCAAAGTGCTTGGGCTTATGTAGGAAGAGGTCTTTCAAAAATAAATCTCAACGATTTTAAAGGTGCAATTGAAGACTTAACCAAAGCCATTGAAATCGATCCTGAATTAGCAGAAGCTTATCAAGACAGAGGTATTGCTAAAAGAAATCTCAAAGATTATAAAGGTGCAATAGCCGACTATACAAAAGCCATTGAAATTAATCCACAAAATGCTGCTGTTTATGACGCTAGGGGTACCTCAAAAGATATGATGAGCGATCCTGAAGGTGCAATAGCCGACTATACATTAGCCATTGAAATTAGCCCTCAATTTGCTGCTGCTTATTACAATAGGGGTATTACAAAATCCAATAGTCTAAACGATTATGAAGGTGCAATTGCTGACTATACAAAAGCCATTGAAATCAACCCTCAATATGCTGCTGCCTATTGCAATAGGGGTTTAGGAAAAAAAATCTAGAAGACTTAAAAGGCGCTATCGCCGACTATTCCAAAGCCATTGAAATCAATCCTCAATATGCTGAGGCTTATTTATATAGGGGTGTAGGAAAAATATTACTCGAACAAAAAGAAGAGGGATGTTTAGATTTGAGTAAAGCTCGAGAATTAGGATTTGAAAATGCTGATGAAGTTATTAATGAATATTGTAAATGATCTATAGGATTTTCTTGCCTTTAAAATAAACTTCTTCTATTTTTTCATTAGTTTGGATTGATGCAGATTCTTTTGGCTTGCCAAATGCTCTAGATATTGTTAGTTCTAAATTGTAAAGGCTGCTTTTAGGTATATCTTTTAGTAAAGTATTTGCAGTTATTCTTTCAAGAATTGTAAAATCGTCACTATCAGATATTTCCTTTACTTCTGATTCAGTCAAAGCAAATATATTCTATTATCAGAATATCTTACTAATTATGTTGCTTCAGGTTTGTTATGTATGCTGTAAACTCTCCATTATTTCAAATATTTTTATTGCTTCTGACATAAAATACTTCTTGCTACTATGGTTGGACTTGACAGATAAATTGTATTTGTTTTATTTGGATTAATTTAACTAATTTAGAAAAATATAAAAAATATCATAAATGAAAAAATCTCTCCTTTTATTATCATTCTTGTCCTTCTTACTTGTTAATTGTTCACCATCATCAAGTGATTATTATTCTTCTGCAATAAAAAAAAGTGAACTGAAAGATTATAAAGGCGCTATCGCCGACTGCAACAAAGCCATTGAATTAGATTCTCAATTTGCTGAAGTTTATGATGTTAGAGGTACAGCAAAAGATGAACTGAAAGATTATACAGGTGCTCTCGCAGACTACAACAAAGCCATTGAAATCAACCCTCAATATGCTGACGCTTTTTACAATAGAGGTATAGTAAAATTTCATCTAAACGATATTGAAGGTGCAATCGCCGACTTCACCAAAGCCATTGAAATTAACCCCCAATATTTTGAGGCTTATTACAATAGGGGTATAGATAAAGGAAAACTTAATGATTATAAAGGTGCAATTGCCGACTTCACCAAAGTAATTGAAATCAACCCTAAATATGCTGATGCTCATTACAATAGGGGTGTAATTAAAGGAAGTCTTAATGATGATACAGGTGCTCTCGCCGACTACAACAAAGCCATTGAAATCAACCCTCAATTTGTTGAGGCTTATTGCAATAGAGGTATAGTAAAAATAAATCTAAACGACGATATTGAAGGTGCTATCGCCGACTACAACAAAGCCATTGAAATCAACCCTCAATATGCTGAGGCTTATTACAGTAGGGGTGTAGTAAAAATATTACTCGAACAAAAAGAACAGGGATGTTTAGATTTAAATAAAGCTCGAGAATTAGGATTTGAAAAAGCTAATGAAGTTATTAATGAATATTGTAAATAATTTGTAGGATAATCTTTCCTTTAACATAAACTATTTCTATTTTCTCATTAGTATTAAATGAAGCACTTTCTTTTGGCTTACCAAATGCTCTGGATATTAATAGTTCTAAATTGTATAGGCTGCTTTTAGATATATCTTTTAGTGAAGGATTTGCAGTTATTATTAATAGCGTGATAATAAAATTACTTTCCGATACAAAACTTTAAAACCCTTTACAGTAAAGGATTTCAGGGGCGGGGTACAAATGAGGTACAGGAATAAAAAAAAGTAGAGGGTGATTTTTAGGGGGTGGAGAATTAACCGGTAAAGTCGCTTTTAAGGAAAATTTAAAATGCTTTCAACTTCCACTTCACACCAGAAATTCTGTTTTTAATCCGATTAAGCGTTGCCAATAATTCCTTCTCATCAGGAAAATTTCCATAAACCATTTCTTTGAAATTTACAGTGTAGGCAGATTTCAATTTTGGCCAAATCAAATCGAGATCAGAAAATATTTTTGAGTTTACAGGATGATGTTTTAACCAAGCATTGTTTTTCTTAAAACTATCAACATCATCATTGGCAACTTTCAATAACATCTTTTCAAAATCAGCTGAATTGAAAAATTCGATTATTTCTTTTTGTATCAAAAGTTGGTGCAAGTCATACACATGTCTAATTTTTTTCTTCAAATCTTCTTCTGCATTTTCGGTGTATGAAAATCGAACCAAACTCATTATTTTTTCACACATAGTTCTTGATGGTTCAAGCACCAACACCTCAAATGGCATTAAACTATATTCTTTCGCCAATTCCACTTGTCCCCTATTTTCCATCATTTCATAAATGAAAGATTTCACCATTCTTTTTGTGTAGGGTTCGTAATAGCCCAGCCAAGTAGATTCCACAATAACAACGTCTCTGATTTGTCCGAAATCTCCTTCGAAATTATGATTATAAGAATGAGCTGTTTTACGAATCATTCCCATCTTGTTCGTGATACCATTAATAGTTAATTCGGGCAATACTTCAGAAACAGCATTCGTTATCTTTTTTAATTTCAACTTAAGTTGATTTCCATTCTCTTCCGGCTGACGCAATAATACCAAGTCTATATCTTCAGAAAAACGATTTACATAGTCATAACATTTAGATAAAGATGTCCCACCTTTAAAAACCACATGTGCTGCAACTTCACTTTGATAAATTTTATTCAACGCAACGGTTAGCCAATAATCTTTCTCAATGAATATTTCCGGCAAACCCATATGCTCGGAAGTTGCCCTTACCGCATCTTTATACAACTCAATATTTTCGTGTAATGTCATTGTAATGTTTTTATTTATCGAATGTTCCAAAATTCAGCAGCTTTCAAAATAGAATTATCAATTCCCAACTTGTAAATAGTAATTGGATTTAAGCTTGATTTTAATTTACTCAAATCCAGATTAGGATTTATTTGCTGCAAAATCGCTCCTAATAAGGCCTTCACTCTTGGCGGATATTTCATTGCATATTTAAGAAGTGAGATCTTAGTTTTAGTGTCCATTTTATTTATCCTTTCTGAAATAATCAAAATGGCATTTTTAATATCAACATCAGGAATCGTTTTGATGTCTTTTATCGCATCTAAAATTCCAAGTAAAATATAATTTTCATCAGTCACATCTACATACGCTATTACAGGTTTAGCAATAACTAATGTCATTTTTACAACAATACGTTTTGAACGACTGGCAATTTGCAATTTCTTACCCACTTGAGTAGTTAAGCCTAATTGATTGTATAAATAGTTCCCGGTAATGTAGGCGATTCTTTTTTTACCATCAAACAGATACGACTTAAGCAATTCCTCTTGATTAGGTTTTAAAATTCCAAATACCGTTTTTTTGGGCTTATAAAATTTACCCTTGGATAACTTTTGGATTACGCCTTTCTTTTGTAAACGCTCGATAGCTTTTGCCGCAGATAAAAATTGATTTTCGCCAATCTTCAAATCGGCATACCCAAATACCCGATCATCAGGAATCTTTTCAAGTTGAAGTGATATGTTTTCAGAAATCTTCATTTTCACAAAGATAGGATTTATTAATTTTTTTGTCAAGTTTTTAATGCATTTAACTTGACTTTTTAATTTAAGTAAAAAACAATTTCAGAATAGAAATATGCTTTAAAAATCGGGGGAATTAGGAGCAAAATAACGATATAAATAATTGATATTCAATTAGTTATACTATTTCCCGATACATGAAACGATAAGCAACAAAAAACGCTGAAACCCTATACCAGCGTGGCTTTCTGAATTTTTTTCGAGCAACAAGAAAGCAACTACTCGTCATATTTGATGTTTGTTGAGTAACAAATAAGCAACAAAAAAGAACGACAAAACGAAGATAATAGAAATCTTTTAATGTTGTTTTCT
The DNA here is from genome assembly GCA_027489035.1 of Chitinophagaceae bacterium. Taxonomy (GTDB): domain Bacteria; phylum Bacteroidota; class Bacteroidia; order Chitinophagales; family Chitinophagaceae; genus Ferruginibacter. Next base: position 80,689 of record JAIYAN010000005.1, on the reverse strand, counting down.
CTTGTTGATTTTTGTTGTTCACTACATGCATTTCTCTGCTCATTTTTGAAGCGGTGAACAGATGAACAGTGAACAAATGAACAGATGAATACGAACTAGTCATGTCACAATTATTTGCATAATTGTGACACTTTGCATATTGAGAATTGGTGCAAATACATGCCTTTCTAGAGCAAAAATGGTAAGCACTGGTATACAAATGTCGACAAATGTCTACAACGGACAACAACTAGCGACAACGAACAACTCTGTTTTTTCCAACTTGCTCATATTTGCATAGTTATGGAAGTTATCACATTTGAATCTGAAGCATACAAGTCACTGATGTCGAAAATCGAAGAGCTGCATCAAGTTATCATCCGAAATCAAAATCCGGTTGATCAATTTTCTCATGAATGGGTGGACAGCAATGATGTCATGAAGATGCTTGGCATCAGCCGAAGGACTTTGTGCAATTATGTACGCCAAGGAAAACTCAAATCTTCAAGGATTGGAAAGCGAAGTTACTATGCCATAACAGAGGTAAAACGATTATTACAAACACCGGAGAAGCTTTAATTGCAACTGTGCTAGTAAACCCCAATTAATTGCGCAGCATGCTGAGAGAAATGAATTAAACATGCGAAACCCATTAGATTATAAACAATCTTCTGAATAAAAAATACAGGTACAAATACCCACATTTAGTGGACAACTATCGCTAATATTTTCATTTTTTATTGTATATTTTTGTTGGGTGCTGATAATTTGAGTATGATATTGCATTTTTAAAGCAAATAAAAAGTGCAGTAATGATAAAAAATTTATTCTCAATTTTAGACTGACACATTAAAGACTGAATGAAAGAAAAAAAGGAAATAAATTATGTCAACAGTCCATTTCTTAAACGTATTACAGGGAGACTGCAATATCATTGAGCATAGTCACTCTAATCGAGTGACAGTTATTGATGTGTGTAACGCTGATAGTGATGGCATCTATGAAAACGCCGACCTACGAAACGCAATAAAGGAAGATGTTAGTGATACAATAACCGGAAATTATGGACAGAAAAAATATCCTGAAAATGCCATAAAGTATCTTGAAAGACTAAACATCAATTCAATCTGGAGATTTATTATTAGTCACCCAGATATGGACCACCTCGATGGAATTAGAGATTTTTTCTCAGAACTAAAAATTCACAATGTTTGGGACACGGCAAACACGAAGGAAATAAAGGATTTTTCTGGCTATGGACGCTTTAATGAATATGATTGGGAATATTACAAAAAGCTAAGAGCTGAAAAACTCGGGCATAATTATTTTAAACTTTATGCCGACAAAAACAATCCAGGTAATTGTTGGACAGAGGACAATATTAAAATTCTTTGCCCAACAAAATCGTTAGTTGACAACGCAAATAAATCTGGCAATTTCAATGACTCCTCTTATGTAATTTTATTTACTCCTCCAATTGGCACTACTGGCAAAAATTGGAAGATTTTATTTTGTGGAGACAGTGATAATGACAGTTGGAAATATATTCTTGAAAATTTCAAAGGTGATGTGACCGATATTGATGTCCTATTTGCACCACATCATGGACGGGATTCCGACAGAGATTTTGATTTTGTAAAAGTATTAAACCCAAGAATAACTCTTTTCGGGAATGCTAGCAGTGAACATTTAGCCTACACAAAATATTCAACATTGAAACTCACAAACAATCAGGCTGGAAGCATAATATTTACCTGCTCAGATAAACTCTACTTTTATGTTAAAAATGAGAAATTCAGAAATGACCATTGGAAAAAGAATGGATGGGAAGGTCTTCCACCAATAGATAAAAGACTAGACGCTTATTTTATTTTTAATCTACCACCAAAATATTGATATGAAAGACTTATTAGATAAATTATCCTCATACAACATTTTCAACTATTTATTTCCAGGAGTTGTTTTTGTTGTAATTGCAAGCAAATTAACCTCTTACAACTTTATACAACAGGATATTTTAGTTGGGGCATTTCTCTACTACTTTATTGGACTTGTAATTAGTCGTATTGGATCTACAGTCGTTGAACCTGTTTTGAAATTTATTAAGTTCTTGAAGTTCACAGAATACAAGAGCTTCGTTAAAGCTTCCAAAAACGACACAAGAATTGATACACTTTCGGAAGTCAATAACATGTATAGGACTATTTGCTCCTTATTTCTAATGCTAATTGCAATTAAGGGTTTTAACTGGTTATCTTCAAAATGGCTGATCTTGGCTGACAGAAAAATTGACTTCCTGACCATATTTTTATTCTTACTATTCCTATTCTCTTATCGTAAACAGACAAATTATATAACTCAACGTATTGAAGCTAATGAATAAAATAATGATGCATTCCAGCCGTTTTACATTTTACAAACAACGGTAGCTTCATACTTCTTTACTTCAAATAAAGTGAATTGTTAAATCCTTTTTTTTATGTAGGCTTTTATAATACTTTGGGATATTTTAAAAATGCGTATATAAATTTAATTAAGTAATGTAGATCTTATTTACGCTTCCGAAATATCGTATACAAGCTGTACATCAAACAACAAATCTTCTCCTTCCCAGGATAATTTAATTTTCAGATCAACTGGGTATTCACTTTCCTTCAGTATTTCATTGAATAAATTTGCCGGAATTTGAAGTCCATTATTAATTGCGAAAACTGGCTGAAAATAAAAAGGTGAATTAAAAGATTGAACAGAATATATTTGCCGAGAGAGACTCCCCGACTTTGTGTATGCCTCAATAGTTATTATTGGATTTTGTTGATTCAAATGCTTAGCCCAATCATCTGGTTTTGTCCATTCAAACTTTGGTATTAGAATTATTTTTTTGATTTCAATAAATGCATGCTTATTTGTAAGAGTAAATATCTTTTCCGTTTCTTGACTTGTAAACATCATCAACAAATCAGATTTAACCTTTACAATTTTTTCTGCAGTATAGTTTGTTCCTGTTCCTGAACCATTTTTTGAAATTATTTTAGCAGCTATCATCTCCGATAATATTCTCTTTACTGAAGGCAGGGGAATATTTAGCCTTGAAGCGATTTCTCCTGATCTAACACCTGGATAAGTTTCAATAAATTGAAATATTTTTTTCTCTCTTGGACTTAAAGCATTTCGGTTTTGTTGAGTTTCTAATTTTCGCATCAACTTTTCTTGTATGCTGCTAAGACAATCTAAAAAGAATGTTAGCCAAGAATCCACATTTTCCCCCGGTCTATTTTGTTGGCAATCCATTAGAACCTTGTAGTAATCAGTTTTCCTACTCTCTATTTCATGCTCGAAACTCACAAACTGAATCCATGGGTAGCCTTGTTTAAGTAGCAATAGCGTTCCCAACAGACGACTTAACCTTCCATTGCCATCTTGAAAAGGATGAATACTCAAAAACTCATAGACAAAAACGGCGACTTTAATGATTGCCGGGGTTGATTTATCATTTTGATACCATTCAAACAATGAGCGCATAGCATCCTCCGTATCCGGTCCTGGTTTAGTAGTGTTGAAAATGGTAACTGTTCTACCATCTGGATAATGCGCATCTACTGAGTTGGGATGTTGTTTATATTCTCCCCTATGCCATTTGTCTTTTTCACTATGTTTCATTAAGATTTTATGGAGATTTTTCACGTCCCCTTCCGAAACGCGGATATCATTAAAGGACTCTGAAATGACATCCAGGGCTTGAAAATAGCCAACGACTTCTTGCTGATCGCGCTCCTCAAGTTTATCAATTTTTAGATTTTCAAATAATAAAACCTGAATTTCATCATTGGTCAATTTTGATCCTTCAATTCGAGTTGAGGCACCAACACTTTGTACGGTTGCAATAGACTTGAGTTGTTTTAAAGTGTGAATACCTTCCCTTCTCTCAATATTTGACCACTCTCCACTAAATCTATCAATCGAACTCAACTTATTTATTAAGTCAAAACTCAAATCCAAGTTAACAGTGTTTATTTTAGCCATAATCATTACTTTTTGATACGCTATGATACGCAAATATACGACGACAATACGAATCAACAAAATGAATTTTGATACGATGTGATACGGTAATATACGATATTAAACAGTATAACCTGCCATGGTTTTCACTGGAAAATAACATTGAAAAAATCGTTATTGATTGAATAACAATGAAATAAAAAGATGAGCAATCAAAATATTTGCATGAATTTTACCAATATTTTCATACAATACAAAAAATCCGTTTATTTTGTGCCTGGCTAATGGAACTACTCCGACAACATATAAAACAAGGTGAAGTATATCGCCGTTCTGACCTGGAATATTATTCCACGGCCATAGATAGGCATTTGGCTCAACTAACCAAAGACGGAACATTAGTGAAATTGAACCAGGGCTTGTATTACGCACCTAAGCAATCTAAGTTTGGCACAGTACCCCCTGATGATCACATAATAGTTGAACGTTTTTTGAAGGATGATAACTTTCTTATTATATCACCAAATATGTTCAACGCCTTAGGACTTGGATTGACTCAATTATATAACAGCAGTTGGGTTTATAATCACAAACGTAAGGGGGAAGTTGAATTTAATAACAGAAAATTCGAATTCAGATTGAAAACCGCCTTTCCGAAAAACATTACAAAAGAATACCTACTAGTAGAGTTATTAAATAATCTAGATAGATTAGCTGAGGACAATACTCAATTGATTGACAAACTAAAAAAGAACATACTGAATTACAATTCAGACTTATTGATGAAGGCAACACAACAGTATGGAATCGGGGAAACAAAACAAACACTAAAAAAGCTTCTGAGATCAATCCTTAAAAAAGACTTGTAATTATAAAGTTTCCTAAACTCAGATATTTCCAAAATGGAAACAACTGAGTTTATCGAAAATTTCGAATAACTGACAAACAACTACCGAGCATTCCACGGCAACTGAATTCATACTATTTTCCTTCTTCACACACCCATTCTTTCCCACGGTAAAATAACCCTAATAATACTATATAAACACAATTAAATTTACTGTTCGAATCTAAATTCTTATTAATGCTTTTCGTTTGTTATATTTGAATAAATATTGACAAGTCGGAGGTAGATATGAAAAGTATGTTCGGAACCAAGATTCGCTCTTTACGTGAAGCCCAGGGATTGATGCAACGTCATGTGGCTTACCACTTAGATATTGATTCTCCTATGTTGAGTAACGTAGAACGGGGAGAACGTAAAGCACGCAGAGATTGGATCCCAAAATTGGCAGAGTTACTGAAAACCAATGAGGATGAGCTACTCACAGCTTGGCTTGCTGACCGCATTCAGGAGCTTGTCCGAGATGAAAAAGTAGCAAAAGACACCATTAAAACGGTGGCTATTGAAATGGGAATGAAAGTAAAATAATAAAACAATACGGAGAGAGAGGATAACGAACCCTTCGGAGAAAGAAACGATAAATATGGCTAAAACAAAAACTACAACAGAAGACCCTTTAGAGAAACAACTATGGAAAACAGCTGATAAACTCCGCAAAAATATGGATGCGGCTGAATACAAGCATGTGGCATTGGGTCTGATTTTTCTGAAATATATATCTGATGCATTTGAAGAACTGTACAATAAACTGAAGGAAGGCAAGGGCGACTATGAAGGGGCCGACCCAGAAGACAAAAATGAATATGTAGCCGAGAAAGTTTTTTATGTGCCGCCTTCTGCTCGTTGGACTTGGTTGCAGGGTAGAGCCAAATTGCCCACCATTGGCAAAGACATTGACGAAGCAATGGACGCTATTGAAAAAGACAACCCATCTTTGAAAGGCGTTTTGCCCAAAGTATATGCACAGGAGAAATTGGACAAAGGAAGTTTAGGCGGACTGGTTGATTTGGTCAGCACCGCCACTTTAGGAACGAAAGAAGCTCAAAGCAAAGACTTGTTGGGCAGAGTGTTTGAATACTTTTTAGGTGAATTTGCTTTAGCCGAAGGAAAAAAAGGCGGACAGTTCTATACACCTGAAAGTGTAGTGAAACTATTGGTTGAAATGCTTGAACCTTATGAGGGCAGAGTGTTTGACCCTTGCTGTGGTAGCGGTGGTATGTTTGTGCAGAGTGAGAAATTTATTAAACACCACCAAGATTATTACAAAAAGAATAACGGCAAAAAACTTTCTTTAAATCCTGCTGACCATATTTCTATTTACGGACAGGAAAGCAACCAAACCACATGGCGACTTGCAAAGATGAACCTTGCCATTAGAGGTATTGACAGCAGCAACGTGAAATGGAACAACGAAGGCAGTTTTTTAAATGATGCACATAAAGACCTGAAAGCCGATTTTATTATTGCAAACCCACCTTTTAACGATAGCGACTGGAGTGGTGAATTGTTACAAAAAGATGCAAGATGGATTTATGGTGTGCCGCCTTCAAGCAATGCAAACTTTGCATGGATTCAACATTTTTTGTTTCATCTTTCAAATAATGGAAGTGCAGGTTTTGTCCTCTCAAATGCAGCTCTCACATCAACAATTTCAGGCGAAGGAGAAATTAGACAAAAATTAGTTGATTCCGATTTAGTTGAATGTATCGTAAACCTTCCAACGCAACTATTTTACAATACTGGTATTCCTGCGACTTTATGGTTTTTATCAAAAGCAAAAAAGAGAAAGGGTGAGATTTTATTTATTGAAGCATCAAAAATTGGCTTCATGGCAGATAAAACTCAGAAGGCTTTGTCTGAAGATGACATTCAAACAATTGCCAACACTTTTCACATATGGAAAAATGACCCTAGTAAATATGAGGATTCATTTGGCTTTTCAAAATCAGCAACGAGGGAAGAAATACAACAGAAGAAATATCTACTAAACCCAGGACGTTATGTTGGGGTTTTAGAAACAAGAAATGAACTTCCTTTTCCACTCCTTCGAAGTGCATTTGGTGTAATGAGTGACAATTACTCCACTGAGGCAAAACGCTTGGAAAAAATAATAAAAAATAATTTCAATCGTCTTGGATATAAAGACTTAGCAGAGATTTCATATATTGGCATAAATTCAAAGAGATTACTTGAATTAGTAAATTCAATTTACACTCATTGGTTTATAGATTTTGAATTTCCTTATAAAGGTGGTTCATACAAATCAAATCAAGGAAGATTCATAGAAATTGAAGGATTAGAACTACCTGATAATTGGGAATGCAAGGAGTTACAAAACTATTGCAATGTATTTCGTGGAGCTTCTCCAAGACCTATCACAGACCCAAAATATTTTAGTAATGGAACAATTCCGTGGATAAAAATTGCTGACGCTACGGCATCAACTTCAATTTACATTAACACCACAAAGGAAATGTGCACAGAACTAGCAAAAGAGAAAAGTCGCTTCATTGAGAAAGGCAATTTAATACTTTCTAATAGTGCAACTGTTGGTATTCCAATGATATTGAATCTTGACGGCTGTATTCATGACGGTTGGTTGTCGTTTGATGAATACAATCGTATCACAAGAAACTTTCTCTTTTTTACATTGTCAAATAAATTACAATACTTAACTGCTTACGCTGACGGCTCTGTTCAAAAAAATCTAAACACAGGTATACTAAAAGAATTACAAATCATTGTCCCAACTGATGACTTAATAGAAGAATTTGACGAAATCAGCCAACCTATTTTGGATTTAATATTGATTGGCGAAAGCCAATCAATTGAGGCATTAATTGAAGAAAATACAATATGATGCAAGAAAAAAAACTACTCCGAAAACTTGGTGAAGAAACCATCTATTCTTCCAAAGGTCATTTCAAAGCATGTGACCTTAGAAGGCAATTAGTAACCTACACTATTTGGGGTTGTGTATTTATTAACATCCTTGGCGTTTGGGGCATAAGTCCATCAATTGATAAGACACTTGCGTTAATTGGTTTATTCGGCACAATTGCATTATTACTTTGGAACGAAGGCGAAGGCAAAAATTACAGAGCAAAGCATAAGGAAGCAGCCGAAAAGTATTTGGCATTGCACAAAGAAATCAGAAGCTGCTACTTTTTAAGCGATTGCGATAAAGCCCAAGTGGAACAATTAAGTAAAACCGTAATTCAGTTTGACCAAAGCGAAAAGCCTGAAATTCCAAGCTTCGCAAGAAAGTGGGCAAAAAAAGTAATTGAGAGAAAAGACCCTGAAACGGACAACTGGTTTTAAAAAGTTAATACATGGCATCAATAAGCATCAACAATAAACTAATCACTTTTGCCCAACAACAACTCGTTTTAGGCTATACCAGCACTGAAAGAGAACGTATTAATGGCTCACTTATCCAACTTCAAAAGGTTTTAAATGACAAACTGTATAATGAAGCCAAAGAAGTAAAGGTGTTCGGCTCATATACCCGAAATACAATCCTGCCAAGAAATTATGATTCAAACTCAGACATTGATGTGCTTGTAATTTTCAATACAGTCAATGGAAAGAAAACCCCTGGCACATACAGAAAAAACATAGTTGATGCTTTGGCAAAATCTTATCCGCTTTCAGTTGTAAAAAAGGATTTCCCAACGGTAAAACTTGAACTTAATCACATCATGTTTGATGTAGTACCTTGCTATACCGAAGAATTTTGGAGCAGTAAAACTTACTACATTCCAAATGCAAATGACAGTTGGAGAACAACTGTTCCAAACGACTTGAATGATGAACTTTCAAGAAAAAATCAAGCATATGGCAACAATATAGTTAGAAACGTAATCCGACTTTGCAAACATTGGAATTCCAGTACAGGTCGTGTTTTCGATTCTTACGAAATGGAAAAATGGATTATTCAAAGGCATTTTTATAGTGGCGACAATCTATATGACAAGTTTTTAAGTGTGATGAATGATTTAGCTGGAAGTCGTGCTGGTGTGCGACAAGCATTGGATTACATTCAAAAATATAAGGGTGATTATTGGAATCAACCTAACGAACTGAAACAACTGGAATGGTTGCAAAAACTTTTACCGGGATTAAAATAAATATCATGTGGCTAAAGAGAGTATTTCAATTATTTAAAAAAAAGAATCAAGAAACAGAAAACAAAATACCTGTTTTATCTCGTGAAAGAATTGCAATGCATGAAGCTGCTCATGGTATTGTATGGTATTTATTTAAAGAACACTGGTTGGTCAACCGTTTAACTATTGAACGTGATGGCTTACCCGAAGAAGGAATGAATGGGGCATTACATATAACAGCCAACTTTGATGTAAATAAACCCAACAGTGTTGAGAGAGCAAATGAAATTTTTGCAATTACGCTTGCAGGCATGATTGGTCAAAATATTGAAATCATTTTCAATAATGATTACCTTCTTATCCAGCTATCTAAAACCGATTTCAATCAAGTGTTCGACACGAATGGTTGCAGTGGTGATTTTTCAATTGCAAAGAAATATTTAAATGGATTAAGCCAAGTTTTTGATACAAATGAAGGAACGTTCACACAAATAAAAGTAATGGATTTAGTTTCATTGTTTCAGAATCACAGGAAAGTTCAAGAAATACATTTCTTGCTTTCTCAAAAGCTTTTGGAGCAAGGTACTTTAAATCGTAAAGAATTGCTTGAGTTCTTTAATAATCATAATTTTCAAGATTATATAGAGGAAGAAAATCTAGACATTAACTTCTACCATAAACATAAATGAAACCCATCACCGAAAATATCATAGAGCAATCAGCGATTGAGATTTTGCAATCGCAGGGATGGGAATATGCCAACGGCAAAGAGATTTCACCCGAAGGACTTTTTTGTGAAAGAGAAAATTTCAGTCAGATTGTTTTGCTCAATCGGCTGAGAACTGCCATTGCTACAATCAACCCAACCATTCCGTTGGATGCACAGGATGCAGCCGTTCAAAAAGTATTGCGTATTGCTTCGCCTGATTTGTTGCATAACAACGAAGAATTTCACCGCTTACTAGTAGAGAAGGTAAAAATTCCCTATCAGGAAAACGGTTACGAAAGAAGTCATGAAGTAGCATTGATTGACTTTGAGCATTCTGCTAACAATCAATTTTTGGTTGTGAATCAATACACCATCATTGAAAACAATCAGAACAAACGCCCAGATGTATTGCTTTTTGTCAATGGTTTACCTTTGGTAGTAGTTGAACTGAAAAATGCAGCCAGTGAAAACGCAGACATCAAAAGTGCTTATCAGCAAATTCAAACCTATAAAGCCATCATTCCAAGTTTGTTCATCTACAACGCCATCTGCATTTTATCAGACGGTTTGGAATGTAAAGCAGGAAGCGTTTCGGCAGATTTGAGCCGTTACATGACTTGGAAAACAGCAGACGGCATCAAGGAAGCATCACGTTTTAAACCACAATTAGAAACCTTGCTAAAAGGCATGTTGCAGCCCGCCACATTATTAGACCTGGTTCGCAATTTCATTGTGTTTGAAAAATCGAAAAAAGAAGATGCAAAAACGGGATTGATGCAAATTCAGACCGTAAAGAAATTGGCTGCATATCATCAATTCTTTGCAGTCAACAAAGCCGTTCAATCTACTGTGAACGCTTCAAGCGAAAACGGAGACAAACGAGGCGGTGTAGTTTGGCATACACAAGGTTCGGGCAAAAGTTTGAGTATGGTTTTCTATTCAGGAAAACTCATCACTTCACCTGAAATGAGAAATCCGACCATTGTTGTAATAACGGACCGTAATGATTTGGACGACCAATTATTTGACACATTTGCTTCATCCGTTCAGTTGCTTCGTCAAGAACCCGCTCAGGCAGAGAACAGAGAGCATTTGAAAGAATTGCTGAAAGTGGCAAGCGGTGGAATTGTATTTACCACCATTCAAAAGTTTTTACCCGAAAACAACAAATCCGTTTACGACCAACTTTCAGACCGTAAAAATGTAGTGGTGATTGCAGATGAAGCACACAGGACGCAATACGGTTTTGAAGCGAAATTGATTGATGAAAAAGACAAAGAAACCAAAGAAATAATCGGAAAACGGATTGCCTATGGTTTTGCCAAATACATGCGGGATGCTTTACCTAATGCAACTTATATCGGTTTCACAGGCACACCCATTGAAGGCACAGACGTAAACACGCCACAAGTTTTCGGAAATTACATTGACCGATACGACATAAAAGATGCAGTTGACGATGGAGCAACGGTAAAGATTTTCTATGAAAGTCGCTTGGCAAAGGTCAACCTTGACGAAGAAGGTAGAAGATTAATTGAAGAATTTGACAAAGAACTTGAGCAAGACGAAGAACTCACCGAAAAACAAAAAGCCAAAGCCAAGTGGACAAAGTTAGAAGCCATTGTTGGGCATCACGACAGAATAAAGAATTTGGCAAAAGATATTGTAACGCATTTTGAAAAACGGCAAACCGTTTTTGAAGGCAAAGCAATGATTGTAGCTATGAGCCGCAGAATTGCAGCCGACTTATACAAAGAAATAATTTCACTTCGCCCCGATTGGCATAATGATGATTTGACCAAAGGTGCGATTAAAGTGGTAATGACAACCAACAGTGCTGACGGTCCTGAAATTTCAAAACACCATACTACCAAACAACAGCGCAGAGATTTATCAGAGCGAATGAAAGACCCTTCTGATGAATTGAAATTGGTTATTGTTAGGGATATGTGGCTGACAGGTTTTGATGCTCCTTGTTTGAATACAATGTATGTGGACAAGCCCATGAGAGGACACAACCTGATGCAAGCCATTGCAAGGGTAAACAGAGTTTTCAAAGACAAGCCAGGCGGTTTGATAGTGGACTATTTGGGTATTGGAACAGACTTGAAAAAAGCCCTTTCATTTTATGGTGAAGCAGGTGGAAAAGGCGACCCTGCTGAGAACATTGAAAAAGCATTTGAAATATTCAAAGAGAAATTGGAAGTAGTGCAGCAAATGTTCAATGAGGACAGCACAACCCGTAATGACATTTTAGTTGAAGAACCCGAAGCGTATTACGAAGGCAGTTTCAAATTCAATTACCGTAGATTTTTTGTGGTAGATGCACAGGAAAAACTATCTATCATCCTGCAAGCCGAAGAACACATTTTAGGATTGCAAGACGGCAAAGAAAGATTTATCAGAGAAGTAAGTCTGTTAAGTCAGGCACTTTCGCTTTGTATTACCAAAGAAGAAGTTCAACCACATTTGCCTGAAGTTGCATTTTTCCAAGCTATGAAAGCACGTTTGGCAAAATTTGATGCACCAATAGCCGGTGGAAAAACAGATGTAGAGATTGAAACAGCAATCAAACAGATAGTTGATGAAGCCTTGAGTAGCGATAAAGTTATTGACATTTTTGATGCAGCAGGAATTGACAAACCCGAAATTTCAGGATTGGAAATTCTATCGGACGAATTCCTTTTGGAAGTTCAGGGAATGCAGCACAAAAATTTAGCGATTGAATTGCTGAAAAAGATTCTGAACAACGAACTGAAAGTAAGAGCAAAGTCAAACCTTGTAAAGAGCAAGAAATTATTGGAAATGTTGGAAGGAGCAATTAAACGCTACCAAAACAACTTACTGACAACGGCTGAAATCATTCAGGAACTCATCAACATTGCCAAGCAAATAAAAGAAGCAGACAAGGAAGGCGAAAAACTCGGACTGAATAATGATGAAGTTGCTTTTTACAATGCCCTTGAAGTAAATGACAGTGCAGTGCAGGTTTTAGGTGACGAACAATTAAAACAGATAGCGAGAGAAATTGCGGAAAAGGTAAGAGCCAACGCTACAATTGACTGGACAATCAGAGAAAGTGCAAGAGCAAAATTGATGGTAATTGTTAGACGTACATTAAATAAATATGGTTATCCACCTGACAAACAACAAAAAGCCATTGAAACAGTAATTAAACAAGCAGAATTGTTCACGAATAACTTATTGAAATAGTAATATTTTACTTTAAAAAATCAAGTATTTGTCAATTCCATGGTAAACCCCACGGAACTTTTGTAATTCCATGGGATTTTTGTGGTAAAATCAACTGAAAAAAGCGGAATTTTCGAGACTTTCTAGGAATTCTATGGAATCATCATCGTATTCGTAGGAAACGGTGATGTCTGAATCCTCATCATCTTCATCTTGGTCTTCAAGAGCACTTTCTAATATCTCATTGAGCATTTCAACAAGGGACTTTAAGTAATAATGTCCCAAGTGTGATTCAATATCGATAGCATAAACCGCCATGTGCGTTTCAATTTGTTCCCAAAGCTTGATTAATGCCTTGTGGTTGCGTTTGAACGTAGCAAGATCCATTTCAATTTCTTCATAGTCGAATTCGGAAATGATTGCACGTTCTTTTTCTATCCATACTTTTAAGCCATGGTTGATTTTGCGTTCTTCGATTTGTTGCTGCCTGGAAATAGCATCTTTCTCCAGGTGCTTTAATTCCAATTCTCGTTTGCGTAGCTCTAGCTCTTTATCCTGTTGAGCCAATTTGCGCAATTCGAGTTCATGCTCTAATTGCAATTTCTTTAAAGCGATTTCACGCTCTAGTTTGTTGAGGTCGTTGTTGTTTTCCATGTTATTTTGATTTTTAAGTTTGAGTGATTCTGGGATGTTGGTGGCTATGGCAATCTGGTCAATGGGCAAGGTATTGCCCCCATTGCCTGATTGTCCATTAAGCCACCGAAACACCTGACTTTTACTTACGTTGAGTTCCGCTGCAATTTGACGGATACTCAATCCCTGTTTTTGAAGCTCTAAAGCTTGTGCTATTAAATTCTGATTCATTGGTTTTTCTATTATATAGGGTTGAAATAATCATTTGCTCAAATACTCATTGGCTCATCGCTCGTACTTTGAGCATCTTTTTTGCGGTACCTTCCATGACTTATTCGCTCAAAAGCATCACTGGATAAATACCTTGTAAGGGTTGCCAAAGAAATTCCTAATCCTTCACCAATTTCATTCGCTTCCTTCCTCGTGAATATATCAGGCAACATCTCAATCATAAATTCGAGCTTCCTGTGCTTGATGATGTCATTACTCACCCCAGGCATTTCAGCCATGTGTTTGGCACTATTACTAAGCAGATGCTTTGCTAAACTCAACGCAACCTTGAAATCCGATTCATTCAATTCCAATGTGCTTGAAAACGACTGCCTTTGATCGATAAACTGACGCAGACTTGTAAGTACCATGGTGATGCGAAAACAAATCAAACCAGTACGATGTAGTGATGCCAAAATCTTATCGCCTGTATCCTTGAAATACGATTTCAATAATTGAGAGAAGTTCTCTTGAAATTCTACCTGTAGTGATTTGCTAAGGGTACATTCTATGGGTGTCCCAAGCCTATTCAATAATTCATAGAGCAAGAACATTTGCTGTCCCAATTCCATGAACTCTTGTCCCGGAACTGTACCTCTGCGTTCAAATACATCTTTGAAAAATGGGACACTCTTCATGGAATAATACATGAAACGACTGAATAAACCGTTTTCTGCATCAGGAATCAGGCGTTTTAACTGTCCTTGTGTCCCAGTAAGAAACACCGTTAGTTTCGGAGCCTCTAATGAAATATATTCTTTGTTTGTCTTTCGCTGAATTTCCACCGTCTCATGATGAAAAGCACAACGTAACACATCACTGAAATTTCCCCAGTCCTGTGTCAAAGAATTGCTCAAGGTATCAGCTTCTGTGCTAAATAGAATTCCAGTTCCGTTGTTTTCAGACAGTGTGTGAAGAAATGAACTTGCACTATTATTAGCAGGTATGATTAACATTTTACAGGGTGGCGGAGGAACAAACCCTTCCGAACTATCCTTGTCCTTTTTCTTGCTATTGAGTTTTGCTTCAAACTCTTGCTGAAGTTTTTTTGACTCTTCACGTTTGGCTTGATGAATCGGAGTGGCCAATAGTCGTACAAAATTCAAAATACCTTTACCAGCTCCAGCAGGTGCATCAATAAACGTGAAGAGGTTGGGGTAAACCAATCGATTATCATAAATACCATAAACATTCGGTAAGCAACCTGATAGTATGGTAATTGCTCCCAGTAGAATTACATCTCGCTCTTGCTTATTAGATGCCACTATAAACAAAGGCTGTAAGCAATCTGGAATCAAGTCAAAAACGGAATCATCAAAATTCAATTCCGTATTTTCTACTTCATCAGGTACCCAATATATCTCTTCATCTTGATTGTCATGATTTGGGATCATCGCTTAATAGGATTTTGACGAACATAGTTCCTGGCATCCTTTTCAATTTTACTAATCTGTTCGTGCTTCCCTGAGTTCAACCATTCCTCTAAATCGCCTCTGCGAAATAGAATCTTCTTACCATTCTTATAGAAGGGAATTTTTCTTCTACTCGTCATGGAGTACAAAGTTTGTTTAGCGATGTGCAGAAACTCCGCAGCCTGGTCGGCACTGAGCACTTCTGCTTTCTGATTGTTCTCTACCAGTTCGGTAGCTGATGCGTCTTGATGCTGTTCTAATGCAGTCTGAACAGCTTCATTCACCAACTCTGTGATGAATGCTTGTAGGTGAGTAATACTTTCTTTCATTTTAAAACATTTACTCACCCTGCATCAAAAAAAGAACCGTGCCACAATCTTTGGTTTCCTTTTTTTAGTTATCGATTTTTAGAGGGTTCATGTTGCTACAAAAACACTGTCTCATAGTGTATCAAAACGTCTAAACAAGTCTACTTTTGCGTGGTAAAATTTTATATTACGCAAATTCAAGAAAGCAAATTTTGTCTCCGTATCACGCTGACATTCAGCCAATTTGTCACTGACATTTTTCAACATTCTTGTTCATTATTGTCAGTAGTGATACCCAATTGAATACTCTTCATCGCTTTTGTTTTCGTTGTATCCATCACCTTTCCATAAATCTGTGTGGTATGAATGTGTTTGTGTCCCAACAATTTTGAAACTGTATAGATATCGGTTCCTTCCGCTAATTGTAAGGTTGCAAATGTGTGACGGAAATTATGGAAGGTAATTTTCTTTCGAATACCTGCACGTTGCAACCAACGATTCAAATGAGCATAGTCTCTTTGAAAATTATAATCACCAAAAATCCTATCGCTTGATACTTCATAAGCTCCCAATAAACTCAATGCTTCATCTGATATAGGTAAAGTCTCCATCCCTTTGGTTTTACTTTGTGTGAAGCGAATAAAATATCCTAAGCTTTCGGAGTGTTGAATTTGTTCGCCTCGAAGTTTCACCACATCACCTAACCGTAAACCTGTAAGAGCTGAGAACATACAAGTTCGTTTAAGCGTATCTGATTCAGCAGGCGTATTATATAATTTCAGCAGTTCTTCTTTGGTTAAAAATTCCCGATAGGTTTCAGGTTGTTGCACACCTTTCACTGCATCAAAAGGATTACTAATCATGTGTCCGAATACCATTGCTTCACGAACCGTTGCTCTTAGTTTATTGAAATAGGTATAGCATGAATTTTCAGAGATCCGCATTTTGGGTGAATTGATGCGAGTGGCTTTCTTCTGAAGAAACTCCTTGTATTCATTGATGAACTGCGGAGTGATATCACCAAAGTTGCATTGACCTTTACAAAACTGAACAAAGGTTTTATATGATGCTACCCAACCACCATGGGTATTCGGATTGCCCTTCCATTTGTTCATTTGCTTTTCATAGAATGGCAGGAAGTCATCAAACTGTGAACTACGTTTGATGCCGAACTTTCCTGCCAATCTATCGAGCTGGCGATTGGATGCAATGGATCGAGCCAATGTTTCCATGTCCTTGTTATGTCGTTTCTCCATCTCATCTCTTGGTGGATTGTAGAGGTACATATCAAGGTATTCCCACCGGGTAATTTTGCCACTTTCGGGGTGTATAATTGGTGGATAGTGATCTAGGTAAAGACTAATTCTTCCTGTCTTTAACGGACGCATTCTAAGTGTTACTCTCATATTTATTTGGATTTTAAAAGTTTATCTAATTCTTCACGCAGGATTAATCGCCTGGTACCAATGGAGAATGTTCTGATTTTATTGGTTCGAATCATTCGTTGAACAGTCCATCGACTCACTCCGAGCAACAAACTCACCTCATTTACGCTCAAAACCTCCCTTGCTTGAAGCATCACAACAGGGGCTGTTAATTGGCTCTTTACATGAGCTTTATCTTTGAGTAATTTCTCCTGCCTTTTGTTCTCTTTATAGGCCCTGGAGGCACATTTGTGAGAGCAGTACAAGGTGGTGTTTTTTCGTGCCGAGAACGCTTCTTGGCAGAAAACACAAATTTTCGGAATTGGGTGTTTACTAGCAGTCATTGTCATTTCGCCTTTATGGTGCAGCGTGGTGCACGGAGGTGCAGCATGGTGCAGGGTGGTGCAAATTTTTTCCTTACGTTCTAAAATTGTTGCTGACATGTTGCTCAAAATATCTGGCATACAGATGAGCAACAAAATGGGTGCAAAACGCCCAAAATGACGAAAATTGACAGTTGGTCTAAAAACGCTAAAACCCTTGACTAGCAAGGGTTTTCGTTATCAATGGTTGTTTTTGTTTATCTTTGATTATCGGCGTTTATTTGCCGATACAAAACTTTAAAACCCTTACCAGTAAAGGTTTTCACAGGCGAGGTACAAATGGGGTACAGGAATAAAAAGTAAATAGAGAGATTTAAAATAATGTAAAGAACTCTCCTGTATACTCTCCTTTTTTAGCAACAGTGATGATCATTTTTTATTTAGAAGTTCATTCCGAGCCAATAAATGCTTCAATTCCTCCAACAATAAAATCTGTTCTTTTTTGTTCGGTATAATCCAGATTAGCACTTATCCATTCATACAAAAAATTTTGCTCTGAAATTTTCTGAAATTCATTTTTCAGATATACTCTCAAATGCGATGGAGCTTTTTCCATTTCATCCCAAATAGCATTTCTATTATTCAATACATATACCATATCCTCAAAATCAGAGCTAATTCGACCATCTCCACCGCCTCTACCCTTAAATGCTTCCATTTTAGAAGCTAAAAAGTAAACGGGTTGGAGTAGTTTAATACTAAGGCTTTCACTTATTTGCCTTTCCAATGGCTTACTAAAACCTTCTTCATACCATTTGTTCGTAAATCCAAGCACGTCGCTATTTGTTGGCATAACGTCAACAATGATTCCCTGAATTTTGAAGCGACAAATTATCCCCGATTCTTGTTCATTGACAAACCCTTTCTTACGCAATTGCTCTTCAATGTCTACATATTCCGAATAATGAACCAACTCAACTAAAATATCAACATCATCAGTTGGCCTTACTTCGGTGGCCGGTCTTTCTATGTATAATGAAACCGTGGCACCACCAACAAAAAGGACTGAATGGGTCATTTCGCCCAACGCTTCACAAACAGCTTTTATTCTTGTTATATTTTGATGATGACTCATGACAATATTTCTTTTTCAAGTTCTTTTACTGCTATTTTTTTTTCACGGGCACGTCCTACACGAATAACATCTATACAAGCAAGCCATTTATACAGCTGTTCATCTTTACCAACAGCCAAAGTTGCTCCCGAATAAAGTGGTGCAATAGACAGTCCTCGAATAGTTCCCTTATCGTATGGCCAAACATACTCCAATTCTGCCGTAATACGATTTTTAAAGAAGGGATGAGAGTGACCTGTTGGAATTCCTGTAACCAATGTGCCTGGAACCTGAGGGAAGACGTAATGTAACCCATACTGAATAAATTCAAGTAATGATTGGCGATGAACTCTACGCCTACTCTCATCAATCAGTCCTGCAATATGACTGCGGTTGAGGGATTCTGAAACTTCAGACACACTTATAGACAATTCACTGGCCAGATCACGATATTGCCAATCTTTTTTGTCATAGGTCAGTATTTTGAGCAGGATAACAATATCCTGTGGACGCATCCCATTATGTGCTTTCATTACACAAATATAATTCTATGTTCGCGAATTGCAAACTGCAAACATACTTGTTTTTAGGGGTGTTCGTATTTAAAAAAGTGGAGTCGAGTTATGAAAACTTATTTTGAACATTTGGTTGTGCATTTTTATATTTAATATGCATATCAAAATGTGCATTTTATTGCTTTTGGGGAGTAACTCGAATAAAAATATGAGCTAAAAAAACAAAGATATTTCAATGTAAAAAACCTTACAAATATTTGTATTTCAATTAGTTATACTATTTACCGATACAAAACTTTAAAACCCTTACCAGTAATGGTTTTCAGGGGCGGGGTACAAATGAGGTACAGGAATAAAAAGTAATTGACAAATTTCAAAAATCTATTTTTTTAACGCGATTTATTTTTCTCAAATCAATTTATCCAATAAATTTTTCTTCACTAATTCATACGCAGCGGACTGATTATATTCTTCAGTTGGTCTGATTAGACCAGCAATATCACCAATGAATTCATCATCTTGCATTTTTGCTTCCATATTTTGAAGATACATTGTTTTGCTTGGCGGATGATCAACTACAAATTTCATGTATTGATGATAACATTCTAAAATCATTTCTTTATTCAAATCGGGAAGTTGCTCTAACGACTTATGCATATCGAATAAATCTCTTCCTTTTCTTCTTTGATAAAGTGCTCGTAATTTTGTGCCTAACAACTCTTCAATCTTATATGTTGTGATTTCACAAGCACCAGTAAACCAAGCAGATTTTACTTCAAATGGGAAATGGTGATATCCTAAAATGGTGAAATGCTCTCTACAATTCGTTTCAACTTTTAAACGTAGATTTTGAACTGGTGGAAACTCTGATTCAAATCGATATTGTAGGGTGAAATTATTTTCTTTTCGCTTACGAATTGGCTCCCCTAAAAATGCAAGTCGTTCTCTTAATCTATTTACAATATCGCCAAAAGGTTCTGCTGTGATTTGAACCAAGTCTATATCTTCAGAATAACGAGGCTGAGGATTCAGGTATAATTTATGTAAAGCAGTGCCTCCTCTGAAGGCAAGACTTTTTGCCAAAAATTCATCGGAGAATATTTCAACCAATGCTCTGCAAATAACTAAATCTTGTTCAACTTGTTCATTCGTTTGCCAAGGAACTTGATTTGACCATTCTGTTATGTATGCCTGAGGAATCATTTAATATTTTTTGTATAAAGTAAATTAAAAGTCAGTTTCAATAATCGTATTCACAACCACTTTCCATTTCTCATCAACAGTAAATCCTTTAAAAGGTGCAGATGTTTTTAAAGAAATGGGATACAATTTGGTTTTATTATTTTGTAGTAATTGATAAAGTTTATTTGCAAGCGATTGATTATCCAACACTTTATCTAACAAATACCCTAATCGCTGTAAAGCACTAACAGGAATATATTCCAGCAAATAGTTATCAAAAGATTCTGGCTTAATACTTTCCATCAATTCATATAATATAGTTGTTACCCGATTGATTCCTCCAACTCTTTTTGCATACTGAATAAGGTCAGTCGCTGTCAAAAAAGGATTGGAAATTTTCAAATAACCTGTTTCTGTTTTTTTTATTTCTAATAATTTTTCTGGTATCAACTCTTTACTAAAGTAATTTACTTTAAGCCCCTTTTTTTTGGTTGGTCTTAACACCGGAAAATTTGTGACAACAAAAAATTCTTGTGGTTGTTGATGAGATGCCCCATGATATGCCGCTGCATTTAATAGTGCCAAATAGTAAGGACGTCTTAGCTCTTTCATAAAACTATCAAGATACAATGCAGGAGGAAGGATACCTTTTGATTTGTATTGTGGAGGGATGATTAAATAATAACCTTTATGAATAGAAATGATTAATTCTTTATCAACTAATCTTTTTAATGAAGATTTTATTGCAACATTTTTTTGATTGGGAAATGCAATTCTTATTGCGTCCAAAGTAAATGCATACTTACCCTGAGATAATAATTCATTAACCCAATCCTCAGCTTTGATATTTTGTTTTGCATCCACTAAAAAGTATATTTTTGCGAAAGGTAGTGAATTTCGGCACTTTTCGCAAATTTTTTATTTTTAAAAATCTGCAAAAATATTGATAATTTTTGATATAATTAATTGATTTTCTATTATTTATACTATTTCCCGATACAAATTGTAAAGTTAAATCGTAATCCCTTATCAATAAAGGGTTCTATGGAATTTGTAAATTGTTGGGCAACAACTGGGCAACAAAACCTACTAAAACAAGTGAAACCACAACACAAAGAAGAGAAGATATGAAGTTGTGTAAAGAGTGTGTTTGTCCTTATCATAAGCGAAAGCGAAGATAAGCTATTATCTTAATTGCTTTACAACTACATCGAGTTGTAAGCCCAAATACTGGCAGAACTCATCAACGGTAACAACTTGATGTTGCTCTTTGTTGAAGTGTTCTTTAATCCTCTTAATAAGGTATCTACCATATCTGTCGCTTTTGCCTGTGATTATCTGAATGTCTTTCGGATAAATACACAGTCTATTCATTTATAAAAAATACTTGTTTAATACTTCATCCATACTTTTGGTATGAAGTATCTATTGCAAAGATATTACTTTTTTGTGAGTGGTAAAAGTGTGTTTGTTGGCATAATGTGGCAATAACGGAAATGTCGGAAGTGGAAGTTTTGAAACACTTATAAGCCATAATATTTTTGCCTTGAACAATTAAAATTTTATAAAAATGGCAAGACAATCAGGTTTGATAAAATTGAATGGTACACTTGGTGGTATTACATTCTACAAGACGCAAGATGGACATCTTGCAAGAGAAAAAGGTGGTGTTGAAGCTTCACGAATAGCAACCGACCCTAACTTTCAAAGAACAAGGGAAAACGGTGCTGAATTTGGTGCTGCTGGAAAAGCTGGTAAGCTTTTACGAACTTCATTAAGAACAATTTTGCAAAATTCTGCCGACAACCGAATGGTTGGCCGTTTGACTTCTGAAATGGTTAAGGTTATACAAGCCGATTTAACCAATCCAAGAGGTCAAAGAAATGTGATTGATGGCGAAGCCGAACTATTAGAAGGCTTTGAATTTAACATCAAAGGAAAGCTTGGTAATGCGTTATATGCTCCATATACGGCAACCATTAACCGAACTGCTGGAACTTTAGAAATTTCCCTTGCATCATTTGTGCCTTATACAATGATTGCTGCTCCTTCTGGTACTACTCACTTCAAAATTGAAACTGCTGGTGCAGAAGTTGATTTTGAAAATGAAACCTTTGTTGTAGATGAAAATGGAAGTGCAATTATTGCCTGGGATACTGTGGCTACTGCAGCAATTACTCTTACCAATACAGTTACTGCAAACAGCACTAAGCCTTTATTCTTGGTGTTGGGTGTTGAGTTTTACCAAGAGGTTAACGGTCAAATGTACCCATTAAAAAATGGTGTGTACAATCCATTAGCAATTGTGAAAGTTGACGGTAACTAAAATATTCTTTCTTATCAGTTGAAGTTAGCCCTGCCATTTGGTGGGGCTTTCTTTTTTGTATCATCAATGCCCTAAAAGGGCAAAGATGAAACGAAACGCTGACCTGAAGCATAAACCCAAAGGGAACAACCACAAGCCAAATTGTAAACACGGCAACCTAAAGAAGGTGACCAATTGAAAAAACGCCTACGAACCCTACGCTGATGGGCAAAAGGCGAAACGGCTACTAAAGAGCCTGACTGACAAGAGCCACAGCTGCAAACTGCTGAACTGGTGGCTGACTGGGAAATGTGCTGTACTGACATAGTATAAAATATTTAATATGCTTCTCAGTGCAAGGGTGGTAAAAAAACCAAAAGGAAACGGAATAAGTCCCGAAGGGTGCAAAAAAATAGATGCAAATTTGGCATCGCCTTGCAACTATTTTTTTTGCATTATGCCGTAGTCTTTTGGTTTTTTTTGTTGGCTTTGTGGGTTAGCCACCCTTGCTAACTTTGCATATTAAATTTTTATACGGCAGTTCATAGCACATTCAGCCCACCATTATCGTTTGCTGTGGAAATGCCTGTATATTAAGGCTCTTTTTACATCGTTTAGCAATGCCATTTGTTCGTAAATCTGTTTTTGCTTTCGCTCAATTAATTTGAACTTGTGTACATCTTCAATAAAATCTTGTGGCTTTATACTTACTCGGTTGGCTTGTTCCTTTACTATTTGCTTGAAATCTGAAATGCGAATAAATGGAATAACAGAGCCTGTATGATATGGGTAAAAGTGCTTTATTTTCCATAAGCCAAAAAGTAAGGTGGTGTAAAAGTCTTTATCTGCTTGATTTTTACAAGCTACTACAAAACAATTAGGGCAAGGCTTTTCAAGTGGCTTGCCACTATTTAAGCCTTTGCATAAAACGTAAATATCAAATTCGTTTACTGGATTTTTTGGATTGAATGTGTAAATTTTTACTGACTGCATAAGAAACATTGCTTTAATTGTTACCTGCTTTGTTCCTTGCTGTGGCGAAAACCAACATAATATTTTTACAAAGAAAAAAACAGAAAAAAAAGAAAGCATTCAAAGAGGTGGCGAAGGAAAAAGACCAAAAGGAAACGGAATAAGTGCCGAAGGCTGGCAAGGCAAAAAAATAATATTGCGAAGCACATTAAATGCCTTGCCATTATGCCGTAGTCTTTTGGGCTTTTTGTAGCGTTGGCTTGTGTGAGCCACCTAACTTTGCTTTCCTTTTTATTCGGTTTGTTTTTTCTCTTTGGAAAACTTTTACATCTTCATTCCTATTATCTACTAAAAAACAAATTCCTTTTGAAGCGATGGATTGGGGTAAACAAGACGCAGAAAAAATAAAGCATACCTACAGTAGTGGCGTTGGCTGAAAGCAAGTGTATGAGGTACGAAATACTCTTGCTGTGGGGTGCTTAAAATAATGTGTGAAATGAATGTAGTGCAATGAAGTGTAGGCATATTAGCGACAGCCTGCCGAAACGCAAAGAAACGAAATGAATGAACACTTTATTAAGCACATTGGCAGCAATAAATTAATGCTTTATTTTTTTTCTGCACCATTGAAAAGGGTGGTTGGGGTGTGTGGCTTGGGGGGAGAAGCGTTGGCGAAAAAATACGGCTTCCAATAAAAAAGCTATACCATTAAAAACAATAATAGAGAATAGCTTTTTTAGTGGGCTAAGGTATTGGCTACTTACACATAATGTGTATTATAGGACTGCCCTGTGTGTTTGGATGCTTGCATAAGCGTAGCAAAGGGCAGTACGAAGTGAACCTATAATGCCACATTATGTTAATGTAGCTTCAGGCAGTTTTTATACTGGCATAAGCGAAGTGGTGGTGGTGGTTGGAACGAAGCGTTTTTTTGTTGCTATGCTGTGGGTTAGCTTGGCTCTTTGCAAACGCAACGAAGTGAGTATTGCAATGTGCCAATAGTCTTGGGTAGCATAGCCACAAAAAATATGACAGTTAAAAACTGACTGCAATACCTTAGAGGGCTTTAAGCTTTGGTATTGTGTCTTGGCAAAGCCCAAAGCCGTATTTTTTTTTGTGCGTTGGCTGGGGGCTAAAACTTCATTCTTTGTATACTTACCGCATTTAAAATTGCTAATAAAGCCACACCTACATCTGCAAAAACAGCTTCCCACATTGTTGCTAATCCACCTGCTCCAAGTATTAATACAATTCCTTTTACCACAAATGCAGATGCAATATTTTGCCAAACAATTTTTTTGGTTTGTTTACCGATATTGATTGCCATTGGTATTTTACTCGGCTTGTCGTCTTGAATTACAACATCTGCTGTTTCAATAGTAGCATCACTGCCTAAGCCACCCATTGCAATACCTACATTGCTTAAAGCTACTACTGGTGCATCGTTTACACCATCGCCTACAAAAGCAACGGTTTCATTTTTCCCAATAATTTCTTTTACTTTATTTACTTTGTCTTCGGGTAATAAATCGCCAAAGGCATTTGCTATTCCTAATTTATTTGCAACAAATTTTACTACTGTACTTTTATCTCCACTGAGCATTGTAGTTTTTACACCCAATGTTTTTAGCTTATCAATGGTTTCTTGTGCATCTTCTTTTATACTATCTGCAATGGTGAGGTAGCCTACAAATTTTTTATCATAAGAAACAGCTATTAAGGTATATACTATTGTTGTTGGGTCAATGTCATATTTTATAGAAAATTTATCCATTAGTTTGAAATTACCAACCAATAATTCTTTTCCATTTACCTCAGCTTTTAAGCCGTGTCCTGATATTTCTTCTACATTTTGTAATACAATATTGTTATCTATTTTGCCTACAAAATTATGAATAGCTGTGGCAACTGGGTGTGTACTTTGGCTTTCCAAAGCATTTACCATTTGCAAAATTTCATCTTTATTAAATTCAGGTTTTAATACTACTTCCTGCACTTTAAAAACCCCTTCGGTCATTGTACCTGTTTTATCCATAACCACATTTTGAATATTGGCGATAATATCTAAAAAATTACTGCCTTTAAACAAGATACCATTTTTACTGGCTGCTCCAATTCCACCAAAATATCCCAAAGGAATTGATATTACCAATGCACAAGGACAAGAAATAACTAAGAAAACTAAGGCTCTGTAAAGCCATTGACTGAATACATAATTTTCAACAAAAAAGTATGGAAGGACTGTAATAAGTATAGCTAATAACACCACAATAGGGGTATATATTTTTGCAAATTTTCTAATGAATAATTCAGTAGGTGCTTTTTGGGCTGTAGCGTTTTGTACTAATTCTAAAATTTTACTTAGCTTACTATCGGTATAGGCTGTTGTGACTTTTACTTGGGCAACAGTATTCAAATTTATCATTCCTGCCAATACAGTTTCGCCTTTTTCTTTGGTATCGGGTTTACTTTCACCTGTGAGTGCTGCTGTATTAAATGAAGCATTTTCTGAAAGCAATTCACCATCTAATCCTAATTTTTCACCTGGTTTTAGTTGAATAACATCACCAATATTCACACTTTCGGCTTTTACTACCTTGGCTTCGTTATTTTGTAAAATTGTTACTTCATCTGGTCGCTGGTCAAGCAACGATTTTATATTAGATTTGGCTCTTTTTACAGCTAAGGTTTGAAACACTTCGCCTACAGCATAAAACAACATCACAGCCACAGCTTCGGGATATTCGCCAATTGTAAATGCTCCAATTGTGGCAATACTCATCAATAAAAATTCCGAAAATATTTCGCCTTTGCTTATGGCAACAATCGCTTCTTTTACAACTGGAAAACCAACAGGTGCATAAGCTGCTACATACCAAATAATACGTACCCAACCTGTGAACCAAGTTTGTGGAAAATAATTATCAAATGCGATGGCTATTAGTAGCAATGCAAAGGAAATAACAGAAGGAAAAAACATTTTGAAGGTACTGTCATTGTCACTTGAATGGCCGTGTCCTTCTTCATCTGAATGTTCATTGTGGTTATGTCCATCATTTTTTGAATGCTCTTTTACTAATTCACCTGTACCTGCCTTAGTGTATATTTTTTCAGTTTGTGTGCAGCAAAGTTGTTTACCTTGTGCATCATATATATGTTTATGTTCCATATTAAATCAATCTATTAGTTTTTAATTTGTAATTTGAATAAGCTTCTCTGTGTTTTTTCTCTAAAAATTCTTCTTCTAATCGTATTTGAATTTGAATGATAAAGTATGTAGATAGCGTTAGGAAAAAGGTAAGGGCATTTGGAATAACCAAAAACAAACCGAATACACTTATAATCATTCCTAAAAAAATAGGATTTCTGGAAATAGAAAAAACACCTTGTGTAACTAACTCTGTATCATTTTCCTCATCAATACCAATTCGCCAACTGGTACTCATTTGATATTGAGCAATACAAATCCAAATTAGTGCTAAGTGAATAAGAATAAGCCCAACTATTTTTAAACTTTGGTTTTCTAAATAAGATATAGGTACAAGAAATTTATAATAATTATAGCCGAAAGAATATAAAAAGACACTAAAAAACAAAAGAGCAATAAGAATTTTCATTACTAAGCCTATGTAATTGTGTGCTGTATCTTCCTTACCAAAAGTAATTGGATTTACACCTGTTTTTTTATACGTTCTATATGATGGAATAAAAAAGGCGATAGCAAAATACAGTAAAATGTAAAAGGGTAAATAGTATTTAAGAAATTGTTCCATTTTAATATTTTTTAATGTTCGTGTTCGCCTGTGTTACTTAGCTTAGCATTAATAAAGAATGCTCCTTTTGTTACAATTTTAGCACCTTGTGGTATTTCTGATACAGCCGTAATAGCGGTAAAGCCCATATTACTTACCCCTTTTGCCACTTCTATTTTCTCAAAATTGGTATTGCCTTTTGAATCGTCTTTGTGCTTACTTTCTTCTTTATCGTGGTTATGCCCTTCGTTTTCTTCTTCGTGGTGTTCTTCTGGCTTTTTTGTAGTGACAATAAAAATATAAAACTTACCATCAGCTTCTACAATGGCATCGTTGGGTACGGCAGGCATTGTTGCATTATTAAGGCTTACGATAGCTGTTATATTCATACCATCTATTAAGCCTGTTTTATTGCCTTTTACATTACAGTGTATGGGTATGGTCTTGCTTTCATTTTCAAAAGCTGTACCTATGCTATACACTTGTGCATCATACTCGTTTGCAGGATTGTTAGTTAAGGTAAAATGTATGGTTTGACCCACTTTCAAATAAGGCAAATCTTTTTCAAATACATTTAGGTCTAAGTGCAAAGCACTATTATCCACAATTTCGGCAACTGGTGAAGATACATCTACATAAGAACCAATTTTTGCAAAAACATTACTTACAGTACCACTCAATGGACTTGTAACCACTAAAGCAGATTGCAAGTTAGAGTTAGAAACACTATTGGGATTAATACCCATTAATTGAATTTGCTGTTGCAATGAAGCTCTACGAGTTTGTAAAGTTTTTAATTCTGCCTCAGCATTTTGCAAATTCTTTTTTGCTCCTGCATTGCCTTCGTTCAATTCTTTTTGTCTTGCTAATTCTTGCTGAGCAAATGTAATTTTACTGCCTGTAGTTAAATATTCTTCTTGCAACTGTATAAACTGAGGATTGGCAATTGTTGCAATAACTTGCCCTTTTTTTACATAACTACCTATTTGTACATTGAGTGTTTTAATAACACCGCCATATAGCGAAGTAGCATTTGCCTTATTATTATTTGGAACTTTTAAATTTCCATTGGCTTTAATAGTAGCGGTAAGTTCCTTCATTTCCATAGCACCATAAGTTATTCCAACTGTCTTTACTTGTTCTTCAGTAAGTGTTGCAATAGTGGGTGCTTCTTCTTGGGCTGTTTCGTTTTTCTTTTCTGTTGTTTTTTCTTCTGTACTGTTATTATGCCCATCGCCTTCTGTGTGGTTATTGCAGGAAGAAAAAGTAATGATAATAGCTGCAAATAGTATCATTGCTATTGCCAACGTATTAATTTGGCTTATTTTATTTATTATTTTTGAAAATTTCATTATCCTAATTATTTATTGATTATTGAATTTATATTTACTACTGATTGGTTTACTTGTTGAATACTTTTTAAGTAATTCAATTGAACATCTGTAGCGGTTTGCAAAGCATACAAATACTCTACATAACTAATATCGCCTGTACGATAGCCCAATTGTGCAGCTTTTACAATTTCAGAAGCATTGGGTAGAGCTTGTATTTTATAATAATTGTATTGTTGCACATCTTGCTGATATTGTGCCAATGCATTTTGTAGTTCAGCATTGAGCAATACTGATTGTTGTTTTGCCTGTGCATCCAAACTCTGCTTCTGATATTCTAAACTTTTTATTCGGGCTTTTGTTGCACCAAAAGTTAAAGGAATAGCCACACCAATATTTACTACACTAAAACGATTGCCTGCACCAAAATATTTATCTACACCATCAATGGTTTGAAAACCGATTAAAGATTGATTGCTGTATCCTATTTTGAAGTCGGGTAAACCTTGTGCTTTTTCTACTTTTTTTGTTTGCTCGGTAATAATCATATTTTGATATATGCTTTGTAAATAAGGGTGATTGGCAAAAGCATTGCTATCTAAAAGGGTATTTACTTGCAAAGGCTCATACATACTTTTGGCTGCCATTATGATACTATCCTTAGTATTGAGTAATGCTTGTAAACTTTTATAAGCATTTTGTAAAAACACTTCGTTTTGCTGTGCTATTAAATTGATTTCGCCCTTTTTGGTTTCGGCAGTATTGATTTCTATTCTTTTGGTATCACCTGTTTTGTATCGCAAATTTGCTACTCTTATAAACTCACTGTATAAACTATCTACATCTAATAATTTTCGCTTATTAAATTGTAGATACTGAATTTGATAATACAATATTCTTACTTGATTTTTAAGTTCGTAAATGCTTATGTCTTTTTGAATTTGTGTAGCTTTTACATCTGCAATGAGCAATTCTTTCTTTGCACCAAAAAGCGTAGGAAATGGTATCGTTTGAGACAACTGAAAGGCATTGTCAAACTTGATACTATTGTACTGCCCAAGTTGTGTATTGAAATCTAATTTGGGCAGTTCGTTTGCAGTTTTTTTAAGTGATTTAGAAGCTTCAATATTGAAGACTCTTGATTTGATTGCTAAATTATTTTGTATGGCGAAATTTACTGCTTCATCTACACTATTTATGGTTATTGTTTGAGCATTTGCATTTACTGCACTGAATAATAATAACAAAGTAATTGCGGTGGTAATAGGTTTCATTTTTGGCTTCCTTTTTAAATTAATTTTTGTATTAAAAATGATATAGAGTAACGGCAAAACAAATAGTGTAAGGAAGGTTGCTGTTATTAAACCACCAATAACTACAGTGGCTAAGGGCTTTTGTACTTCTGCACCTGCACTACTACTTAATGCCATTGGTAAAAAACCCAAACTGGCTACTGTGGCTGTCATTAGAACTGGTCGTAGTCTAATTTTTGTACCTTCTAATACTCGTTTTATCACATCTGTCCAACCTTCTTTTTCTAATTGGTTGAAAGTGCCAATCAAAACAATACCATTTAACACGGCTACACCAAATAGAGCTATAAAACCTATACCTGCACTTATGCTAAAGGGCATACCACGAAGAAGTAGTGCAAATACACCACCAATGGCACTCATAGGAATAGCTGTAAATATTAGCCCTGCTTGTTTGAAACTTTTGAAAGTGAAATATAGTAGTATAAAAATGAGTAGTAATGATACAGGCACGGCAATCATTAATCGTTTACTGGCTTTTTGTAGGTTTTCAAAAGTGCCACCATAAGTAAAGTAATAGCCACTCGGTAATTTTACTTGTGTAGCTAATTTGGTTTGAATTTCTTTTACAACACTTTGTACATCTCTGCCTTTTACATTAAAACCAATTACAATTCTTCGCTTACCTGCTTCTCGGCTTATTTGTGCTGGACCCAATTTGTATTTAACATTGGCTACTTGTGATAATGGAATTTGACTGCCTGAACTGGTAGGAATCATCAGATTATTTACATCATCAATATTGCTACGATAGGTACTATCTAAACGAACTACCAAATCAAATTTTCTTTCATTTTCATATACTACGCCTGTGCTTTTACCTGCAAAGGCTGTACTTACAATATCATTTACATTTTCAATAGTTAAGCCATAGTTCGCAATTCTTGTACGGTCATACTCAATATTTATTTGTGGTAAGCCGCTTATACGTTCTACTTGTGGGGCAGTAGCACCTTTAACGCTTTGTACTACTTTACTTACTTGATTTGCATAAAGTAATAAGCTATCTAAATTTTCACCAAATAGTTTAACGGCTACATCTTGTCTAATTCCTGTCATTAGCTCATTAAAACGCATTTGAATAGGTTGATTTTTTTCAAAGAATACACCTGGAATAGCTTCTAATTTTTCGTTGATTTCATCTGCTAACTGGTTGAATGATTTTTTAGTTTTCCATTCCTTTTGAGGTTTGAGGATAATCATCATATCAGTAGCTTCTGGTGGCATTGGGTCGGTAGGTACTTCTGCTGCCCCTGTTTTACCAACTACCATTTTTACCTCATCAAACTTTTTGATAATTCTGCTGGCCTGCATTGAAGTTTCTATACTTTGGCTCAATGAACTTCCTTGTGGCAAAATGCAATGAAAAGCGAAGTCGCCTTCGGCAAGAGTAGGAATAAATTCGCCACCCATACGGCTAAATACAAATAAACTAACAGCAAACAATGCCACCGTTGCACCTACTAACCAATATTTTATTTTTATGGCTTTTTGTAAAGTGGGTTGATAAATAGATTGGAAAAAATCCATCATCCTATCAGAAAAATTACGTTTATGTTGTTTATTTTTTGATAAAAATAAAGCACACATCATTGGTATATAAGTTAACGAAAGTATTAATGCACCTAATATGGCAAAACCTACTGTTTGAGCCATAGGGCGAAACATTTTACCCTCAATGCCTATTAATGTAAGAATAGGAACATATACAATAAGGATAATAATTTCACCAAAAGCTGCACTGCTACGAATTTTGGAAGCCGATTTAAACACCTCATCATCCATTTCGGTTTGACTGAGTTTGGTTACAGATTTTCGTAAACCCAAATGGTGTAGGGTGGCTTCTACAATAATCACTGCACCATCTACTATCAATCCAAAATCAATAGCACCTAAACTCATCAGATTGGCACTTACACCAAATACATTCATTAATGCTAATGCAAATAACATAGCTAATGGAATGGCTGAAGCTACAATAAGCCCTGCCCTAAAGTTGCCTAAAAACAAAACCAATACAAAAATGACAATTAAAGCTCCTTCTATTAAATTCTTTTCAACAGTACTCATTGCCCTGCCAACCAAATCTGTTCTATCTAAATAAGGTTCTATAATTATGTCATCAGGAAGCGACTTTTGAATAGTAGGTAATTTTTCTTTTATACGATTGACAACATTGTTGCTATTTTCACCTTTAAGCATCATAACCACACCGCCAACTGCATCTACTTCACCGTTAAAGGTCATAGCACCATATCTTACTGCATTGCCAAATCGAACTTCTGCTACATCTTTTATGAAAATTGGAATACTACCTGTATTTTTTACTGCAATGTTTTGTACATCTTCTAAAGAAGTAACCAAACCAACGCCACGAATAAAATAAGCATTGGGTTTTTTGTCAATATAAGCACCGCCTGTATTTTGATTATTGGCTTCAAGGGCATTAAAAATATCGGGAATGCTTACGCCCATTGCCTTTAAGCGATTAGGATTTACTGCTACTTCGTATTGTTTTAGTTCGCCCCCAAAACTGTTTACCTCGGCAATGCCGGGTGTACCATTCAATTGTCTTGCTACTATCCAATCTTGCATAGTACGTAAATCTTTTGCATTGTATTTAGCTTCGCTGCCTTTTTTGGGGTGAATAATGTACTGATACACTTCACCAAGCCCTGTGCTTACTGGTGCTAATTCGGGTGTACCAATGCCCTTTGGTATTTTTTCGGTGGCTTCTTTTAGTTTTTCATTGATAAGCTGACGAGCAAAATAAATATCTACTTCGTCCTTGAAAACAACCGTAATAACCGATAGCCCAAATCTTGAAATACTTCTTGTTTCTTCAATATTAGGAATATTGGCTAAAGATTGCTCTATGGGAAAAGTAACCAACTGCTCTACCTCTTGCCCTGCCAATGTGGGGCAAACCGTTATAATCTGCACTTGATTGTTTGTAATATCTGGTACAGCATCAATTGATAATTTGGTAGCACTCCATACGCCCCAAATAATGAGTAGCAAAGTCATTACACCAATAATGAGTTTGTTTTTTATACTGAATTTTATTATTTTATCTAACACTATTTTTAATGATTAATTGTTAATGAAAAATAGTTATATGGCAGAATAGCCAAGTAACTTAATTATGGAAGTGATATGAAATGAAAAATAATCTATCCTTGTTACAAGAAATAGTTATTTAAGCATAAAACACTAAACAATAATGACTAACAATTAATCTTAGGTGGCTGCCAAATGTTTCCGTAGAAATTGGAAACGAAAGAAAAATTACGGATAGTAAGTTTTTGGGTAATA
Organism: Chitinophagaceae bacterium; assembly: GCA_027489035.1. Lineage (GTDB taxonomy): Bacteria > Bacteroidota > Bacteroidia > Chitinophagales > Chitinophagaceae > Ferruginibacter. Next base: position 47,625 of record JAIYAN010000005.1, on the reverse strand, counting down.
GAGAACTCCGCAGGCTTTTTTAGTTGAAATGGCTTAAAGTCCAAAGCTACTATAGAAGCACTACAGCAAGAACAAGTGCAAAAAGGGCTGCAATAATCATCCTTATCTTGCTGGTGGTCGTGGTTTTGAGAAAGTTCTGTTTTTGCATTTGAAGCATTACAATCATTGTGCATATCACCACAGGGCATTGCTGACAATACCAATATGTAAATAGCCAATATGAATGTTATTACTTTCATTGGTGCAAATATACTACAAAAATGATGCAATTCAATTGCAAAGTTTAGTGGCATTTATCGCATAACCCTTTTAAAGTAAGATTGATATGCTTTAGCGAAAACTTGTTAGGTAAGCTTATTGCTGGTAACGCCATATTATTAAGGCAGTACGTTTTTTGGCACTTGGTACAATGGAAGTGGGTGTGCAAATCTTGTGGGCTACAGGTGCAACCTTCTTGACAAAGTGCATATTTGAGTTGCCCTGTTCCATCATCAATAGAATGTATTAATTTATGCTCTACAAATGTTTTGAGGGTTCTAAAAATAGTAACTGTGTCTACACGGTCAAACAAATCTGTTAATTCTTTATGGCTGATAGCATAAGATTGTTCCATCAATTTTTTTAATACTAAAAGCCGCATTGCTGTGGGTTTAATGCCCGATGACTGAAGTTTATTTTCTGCTTTTTCTACCTCCATAATTATTCATTTATAAAAATCACAAATTTCACTTTCCATTAAAGCCCTTTTAAAGGTTGTTATTTTTAATATTTTTTTAATAGCTCATTGTCAATCCAAAACCCAAGCCCATATCACTATCGTAATGTAGCCTTGTTCTTAAATACCGTGTAAAGATGTAATCCAAACCTACCATATACTCTTTATCTGTATTGAGCATAAACATACCTCTTAGCCTTTTAGATACAGGTATATCTTCTCTAAATAACTGCAAACGAACATTGCCATCTGTAAAAACTTCGGATTGAAATTTAATTAACATAGGCAAGGTATATTCAAACCCTATGCTTAATACTGAACGCTGGTCTTTGGTGTTGGTTTGACCAAAAATATTTTTTTCTTCTTCGTCCATACCTATTTTTCTATACCTCCAATCAAAACCAATGAAAGGCATAAACCATTGCATTTTGCCTATATACCTACCTATGTGGGTTTCTGTTTCGTAGCCGTGATGGTCATTGTAACCCAACCGCCATTCAGTACCTATGCTCCAACGAGTATTTTGCAACATTAGCAACCCATCATTGCCATTGGTGGCAAAGTCGTTTTCTGCCATAAAATGAAATCTTCTATCATCTGCAAAAAGTTTTCGTTGTGCTAATTTTGGATTAGTAATTAATGGATTTGGTGCTTGATTTTCGTAAGTGAACACCCTGCCCATTCCGCTCATCATATGATAGAGTATATGACAATGAAAAAACCAATCGCCTTCTACATTGGCGTTAAATTCCAAAGTGTCGGTTTCCATAGGCATAATGTCCACTATGTTTTTTAGTGGTGCATTTTCACCTTGTCCGTTTAAAAGCCTAAAATCGTGACCGTGTAGGTGCATTGGGTGACGCATCATAGAGCCATTGTAAATTATCATTTTTACATTTTCACCCTTTTTGATAAGTATTTTATCTGTTTCTGAAACTACTTTGTTATCCATACTCCACACATACCTGTTCATATTGCCTGAGAGCTCAAAACGTAAAATTTTTGTTGGTACTGATTGAGGCAAAGTAGTGTTATGTGTTGATTTTAGCATTGAATAATTTAAGGTAACTATATCAGCCAAAGCATTTGCATTGTATCTGTTTGGGTCTTTATCATCTTGTTTTGGTTTTGCTTCACCTGTTATTTCGGGATACATTACTACATTCATATCCATTTGGTTTAGGCTCATTTGCATACCCATATCATCTAAGCTGCCGTTCATCTTCATCATATCATTCATCATCTTCATTCCTTCAAAATATTTCAAACGGGGTAATGGCGATATGGTTTGTTTGATACCATTGCCAATATAGTAACTGGCAGAATTTGTTCGGTCTTCAGTTGTAGCTAAAAATTCGTATGCTGTGTTATCGGCAGGAATGGTAACTACTAAATCATACGTTTCGGAAACTCCAATAATTAATCTGTCCACTTCAACAGGCTCTACATCGTTTCCATCATTTGCTACAACGGTTATTTTACCTCCTGCATATCGTAACCAAAAGTAGGATGAAGCACCACCGTTAGAAATTCTTAATCTTACTTTATCACCTGCTTTTAAATATTGTCCATCAATACTATTAATTTCACTACTATGCTTACCATTTATAAATATTTTTTCATAGTACACATCGCTAACATCCATTGCCAACATTCGCTTCCATTCGTTTTTGAGTTTGGTTTTTAAATGCCCTGCCTTAATGGCTTCGGCATAGCTTTGTACGGCATTCTTTTTTAAAGCTGGGTAATCGTTAGCATTGTGCAACATTCTGTGAATGTTGTTTGGATTGATGTCTGTCCATTCGCTTAATACAATTGGTACGGTTGGCAAGTCATCAATACCTTTTCTAAAAGTAGGGTCGCTCTGCCTTTTTAGCATTACAAAGTTTCCGTACATCCCTATTTGTTCTTGCAAACCTGAATGGCTATGATACCAATGTGTGCCGTTTTGAATGATGGGAAATTTATACAAATGTGTTGTGTGAGGCTTTATTGGCATTTGTGTGAGGTTAGGAACACCATCTTCTTTATTGGGCAAAAACAGGCCGTGCCAATGCAAAGAGGTTTCTTCGTCCATTTCATTATGCACATAAATTTCTGCTGTGTCGCCCTCTGTAAAGGTTAAAGTTGGCATTGGTATTTGCCCGTTTACTGCAATGGCTCTTTTAATTTTGCCTGTAAAATTTACGAGGGTGTCCTTTACATAAAGGTCGTAACGGACAATTTTTTGGGCTTGTGCAGTAACTGCAAAAAGCATTATAATTATTACTATTTTATATTTATTCATCATTATTTTTCTTTAAAGTATTTATCCAATTAATTAATTGTTGTTTATTTTCTTCTGATAAAATTGCGTTTGTGTGTAAAGCTGTATAAGAACTTAAAGGCATTTCGTTTGCTGTTAATTGCTTTACTATTCTATCCAATTTGTTTTGCTGTTTGCGACTGCTATAATTGCCCCACTCACTAAAGTTTAGATTTTCTTTACCTTTTTTTATGTGACTTTCTACTAATAATCTAACAGGTTGTATATTATCGTACCATAGATATTTTGTGTTGTTGCTATGGCAATCGTAGCAAGAGTTTTGTAAAATAGTTTGTATATTTTGTGGAACAGTATATGTTTTTACAAAATGAATAGGTAAAACCTGTCCATTATCTGTATTATAGGCAGGTTGATAAAATTGCATTAACAAGAAGCATATAAAACCTATTATAAATATTTTCCTAAATGCCCTTTTCATTTTACAATTCTTTTTTCATTGAACCACAGCCAATCATTTTATTGCCGAAGTAGGGGTTTTTGATTTCTTTCAGTTCACTAATCCAAATAGCACCTTTACCATCATCGTACATTGGGCAAAAATCTTGATACAGTTTTTGTGATGAGCCAAAGGCTTTTATAAGGTCGGCAATATCTTTACTTAACAAAGCAAAATGCTCTCTTTGGTGGTCTAATTTTCCTGCATTTGCACCAATGTGTTCTGCGTTTTCTTTTGCATCATCTGCAATATCTATATAGCTATTCATTTGTGTTGTTGAAAGGTTTTTCATATCTAACTTGCTTAGTGTTGCTACAATTGCATTTCCTGCATTTGCTGCTTCTTTAGTATCATCTTTGGTTAAAGCATTTTTTAGTTTTAAATAATTGACAACAACTTCATTGATAACAGCATTTGAACCTTGTGCATTGGGATTACTTTCTGTAGTGCTTGGTTTTGCAGTTTCTTTAACTGGAACAGAAAGTTCCATACCACATTTTGAACATTTATCGCCTTTTGTTCCTGTTACTTCTGGGTGCATAGAACAAGCATATACTTGTTCTATAGCTTGTGATGTAGCTGCTTCTTTTGCAGTTGCTATTGTGTCTTTAGTTGTTTCAGTTTTTGCATTATTTGAATTGCAAGCTGTGAATATGAAAGCCATTGCTATGGCTAAATTGATTATATTTTTCATTTGTATACTTTTTAATTATGATAAACTATGTTGCTTACTGGCAACACTTTTTTTGAAATATTTTTTTGTATATCCATTTTAAGAATTTCATTTTAAATTAATTTAATAATCATTAAAGCACTCATTGTAATCATCAAAGCGTCTTCAATGATGGTAACGGTACTCATAGGTAAGTTAAAAACCGCACCCAAACAGGCACATTGTATTTTCCTTTTGTTGAGAACACTTTGTAACACACCAATAATACTGATGCTCATTACTACAAAAGTGATACTGTTTGTAACCAATGGATTGAAATTGATTAAATAAGCAATACCCAATCCCAACTCAATAAAAGCATATATAAAACCCCAAATGTTAATACGCTTTGCCACTATATCATACATTGCATAACTTTCTGCAAAGTCTTTTAAATTTAATAATTTGAAGAACGAAAACACCAAAAAGAAACCTGCCATAAAGTGTTGCATCCATTGCATTGCATCAAAGTGATGATTTCCAAATTGTAATACTAAAGTAACACCTACTATATAAGCAAATATTAATAAAATGGGCTTGTAGGTTTCAAACCACGATTTTGTTTGCTCTGCTACTTCATTATGATTGAGTGCCGAAATTTTGTATTTCTCGGGTAGTACTTTTTGAAAATCTGATAATGCAATATGCTTATCCATTGTAATAGTGGCTGAACTTTCAGCTTTTGAAACTTCTACTTCCGATACATTTTCTACCATTAGCAATGTTGACTTTACTTTTGCTTCGCAACTGGTGCAGGTCATTCCTGTTACTTGATATTTGTGTGTCATTGTCGTTTTTATTTTAATAATTAAGGCACAAAAATGACTATATTAATTACAAGAGCTATTACACAATTTTGGGGATTATTTGCAAGTTTTAGACATCTTCAATTTGCATCCTTTTGTTTTCCTTGATAGACTTGTAATAACTTGGGCTGAAACCTGTAACTTTTTTAAACTGATTACTCAAATGGGCTACACTGCTGTAATTGAGCATAAAAGCAATTTCGCTTAGATTCATTTCATCGTACATTATAAGTTCTTTAATCTTCTCAATTTTTTGAAGTATAAAATACTTTTCGATAGTAGTGCCTTCAACTTCTGCGAATAGTTTACTTATGGTGCTATAATCTTGTAGAATATGCTGAGAGAGATATACGGAAAGATTAATTGAAAGTTCATTGCTTTTGTTATGCACTAAATCAATGATAAGGTTTTTTACTTTTTCAATGACTTTACTTTTTTTATCATCAATCAAAGCAAAACCTAATGAATGTAAATTGCGAAGCATTGCTGCTTTTACATTGACAATATCGCTTTCTTCAATTTCTACCTCGCCTAATTCTACAGAAACAGGATGAAGTCCAAGTTTTTCTAACTCGGACTTCACCACCATTTTACAGCGGCTGCACACCATATTTTTAATATACAGCTTCATCTTATTATTGCTTTATTATTATACCATTAGGTTTTTTGCCAACATTTAATGTTTTGGTTACCGTATGTGTAGTTGCATTTATTACAGAAACTGTGTTAGCCGTTTGGTTTGTTACATAAGCTGTAGTTCCACTAAATGCTATGGCGTGGGCTCCACCACCTGATACAAACTCACCGTGCTTCATCCAATTATTGCCACCCATATCTTTGTACCAAACTACTTTATTATTCATTGGGTCTGTTACCCATAGTTCTGATACGCTGCTATTGTATGCTGCATAACCTGGCATAAAACCAAGATTGATGGAAGCTACTTTTAGATTAGAGCCTACATCAATTACATCAATTGTTTGTCCATCTTCACAATCAACAAACATTTTACCTATACTTGATGGCCAAGCACCAACTGGATTTGGTGCAACATTGATTGTTGAAATAATTGCTTTAGTAGTTGGATTAATAACTGATACCGTATTACTATGCCCATTGCATACATAAGCTTTTGTACCATCTGTGCTTATAGTAACCTCTGCTGGGTCTTCGCCTACATTGATAGTGTTTTTTAAGGCATAAGTATTAGCATCATATACTAATACTTTACCCAAACTATCCATTTGTGAAGTCCAAATTTCTGAACCATTGTTTACATAGACTGCATTATGGTTCATTATAGGCAACTTTAAATTTTTACTTATTATACCTGTGGTAGGATCTAAAAGAACTACTGCACCATTCATCCCCATCATACCACCTGAATGACCTGCACTTAAATCCATACCGGGTACGCCAATGGCAAGTTGAGATTTAGATGGATTTAGGTAAATGTGATGTGGCCACATTATCATATTGTTGGCATCCATTAGCATAATTTCATCTGACACAGTATTATCACTTAGTTTGATTATGGATAGTGTACCACTTTCACCATTTACTACATAAGCGGCTGGATAGTTAATGTTTTTTGCAATATTCATATCCATATCATCTTTTTTACAGCCCGTAAATACTACTAAAAGTAGTGTAGCTATGCTTATTATTATTTTAAACTTTTTCATTATTTTTTTAATTTATTTGTTAATAATTGTTTCTATTGTTTTACCACAACTCAACATTTGAGAGCCATAGTATGGGTTTTTGATAGCATTTTCTTTGCTCAACCAATTTGCACCTTTTCCATCATTAGCCATTGGGCAGTATTGATAGTAGGTTGGCGTTTCTTGTTTAGATACTTTTATTAAAGCATACATATTTTTTGAAAGGCTTATAAAGTGGTCTCTTTGGTGTGAAGCATCTTTAGTTTCGGCAATGTGTTCAGCATCAAAAGCCAAATCTTTCATTACTTTCATCCAAATGTTATGTTCTTCTGCTGATAATTGTTCCATTTTTACACTATTAATAGCGGTAAGTAAATCCTTGGCTTTAGTTGATGCAGTATTGCCATCTGTTTTTACCAAAGCATCTTTTACTGCAAAATAATTGTCAAAAACGGCTTTCAGTTGTGGTACATCTTGCTTTGCTATTGGCATTGGTGAATGTTTGTGCATATCCATTTTTGAACTGTCTGTTTTGGGTGCTTCAACTTTTGCTATTGCTTTGGCTTTTCTTTCGTACTGGCAGCATTCAGGCAATTTTGAATACACATCATCAGGGGCAAGAAACTTTTCACTATCATAACCGCTTAATGCAATTCGTTTCAAGATTTCGTCCTGATTGGTCTTTTTTGCATCGTAAGTAAGCGTAGCCATTTTGGTATCTTTATTCCAATCTACTTTGGCGACTTTTTTAAGATTACCTGCCTTTTCGATAGTGCTTTTGCACATATCGCAATTACCGTAAATGTGTACGGTTTCAGTTTTACTGTTTTTTATTTGTGCGTTACACGCTGTGAATGATAGCAATACAGCAATTGCTATCAATATTTTTGATATTGATTTCATTTTGATTTTTTTTAACTGGTTGTAAATAAATGATTTTGAAAACAAGGTCTTGTTTTCGAATAGACAGACTTATGGCTGTCAAGGAAAGAAATTAGCCTATATTTGGGGGTGTCCAAATGGAATAAAAGCCATCAGAGAGATAAGCCTTTTTGTCGTAGAATTTGAGTTTTTTGCTTATCGCAAAAGAGGGCTTCAGCCTTATTTCTATGAAAAATGGGAGGTTAAATGCAAAATGTACAGTTGTACAACTGCAAGAAGAGTTGCCACAATTTCCGCCACAATCGTCATCGCTTTTGTTGTTTTTTGAGTGGTGGTTTTTACAACAATCTTTTTTATGACCTTGACCTGCTTTGTCTTTTTTGCAACAAGAATTTTCCGTTTTATCGGTTTTTGTTCCACAAGCATAAGTTAGCGTTGGTGTTGCAAAGAAACCAAGCGTTAAGATTATGAACAATATGTGAACTTTTTTTTGCATACCGATACTAAGACAACGTGCAAAGTTAGTGAAAATTGTTAGAAAGAACAATTATTTCTACAAAAACCACAAATTATCAGTACCAAACTCAGGTATATAGGGTTGCTTAAAATGAGAAAATATTTTGGCAACCATTTCTGGGTAAGCAATAGTTACTGGAATGTTTTGCTGGCTTACACTTTTCCAATACATACGGCTAAATTGATACACCTGGTCAATTAGTTTTTCAATGAGTTCGGTATCATCTAATAGTGGAAAATCCACGCAAATTGACCCCCTAAATCCATTTGAAACTGACCCCCTCATTCCATTTCAAACTGACCCCCTGATTCCGGCTGAAATTGACCCCCTAAAAATTGGATAAAGAATCAGTTGTTTTTGTAGCATAAAAGACGGATGTTTTTAGCGAAACAATCCAGATAATTTATGCCGAACAAACCAATTGAAATGTATAAAATCAGACAAATCCTTCGCCTTTACGCCGGTGGTAAGGGCAGTAAATTTATCAGCAAGACCACCGGAGTTGCACGCAATACGGTTAAGAAGTATCTTATCCAATTTGCATCTCTTAGGCTTACCATTGAGGATATAGAAAAGATGAGTGATGGCAAATTAGCTTCGGCTTTTTTGCTGGAGAAGCCGAAGGTAGAGAGTAATCGCGTTACTGAATTATCAGCCTTATTGCCGGAGTTGGCTGCTATGCTACGTAAGCGCGGAGTTAACAAACAAATGGTGTACGAGCATTATGCCAAGCTTTGTCCTGATGGGTTAAAACGATCAGCCTTTGTTGTAAGACTAAACTCCTATATCGGAATGATAAAGCCTTCTATGCGCGTACCACACAAGGTAGGCGATAAACTCTTCATTGATTTTACGGGCAAGAAATTACAAATCGTAGATAAAGAAACCGGAGAGATGGTGGATGTTGAAGTTTTTGTAGCGATTCTAGGTTGCAGTCAGTTGACGTTTGTGATGGCAGTGGAATCACAGAAGAAGGAAGATTTTATGCTGGCTTGTGAATCTGCGCTTCATTTTTATGGTGGTGTTCCGGAAGCGATTGTTCCTGATAATTTAAAATCGGCAGTTAAAAAAGCAAGCAGATACGAAGCTGAACTCAATGATAGTTTTGCTGCATTTGCAGAGCATTACAATACTTATATTTTTCCAACGAGAGTCTACAAGCCTAAAGACAAGGCCTTGGTAGAAGGTGCTGTAAAAATAATTTATTCTACTATTTTTTCTAAGATAGACGGCAAGGTATATACAAGTTTGGAAGAGCTTAATAAAGACATACTGGTTTATCTGGAAGCACACAATAACACACTATTAACCGGATGTGATTACAGCAGAAGACAGCAGTTCGAGGAACTGGAGAAAAGTGTGCTCCGGCCTTTAAACAAATATCGCTTTGATCCCATGACGACCAAAACGGCAACGGTTGGTAAGACTGGTTTTGTAACTATTGATCATCGGTATTATAGTGTTCCCTACAAATTTATCGGCAAGAAAATCAAGGTGATGTACAACCGAACAAAAGTAGAAGCCTATGATGAACACGAGGTTATTGCTGTTCATGTTCGTGAGCACGGTAAAGAAAAATACATACAACAGGATGAACACTTGGCTTCATGGCATAGGTATCCCACCGAGTGGAATCCTGAAAAATTTATTGCGGACGCTTTGCAAATAGACGCTTCTGTTGCGGACTATATTAAAAAAGTATTGGCTCGCAATGAATATCCGGAGAAAAACTACAGAGCCTGTCAGGGTATTTTAAATTATAAGAAACGTGTGGGCGATGTAAGACTCATCAATGCTTGCAAAAGAGCTGACAGCTTTAATGTGTACAATTTTGGAATGATTGAACGCATACTAATATCAAAAGCCGACTTCTTCCCACTTGAAGAAGATAAACCTTCAAACACAGAACCCACAATGCCTCAGCATGAAAATATCCGTGGCGGAGACTATTACCAATAAATACAACACCTCATTATTAACCAACCAATAAAAATCAAAAACTATGAACAAAGAAAGTTTAGAAAAGATGAACCGAATGCGACTATTGGGAATGCACCTTGCCTTCAAGACCTGTATTGATACTAATCAAACGGAAGCCTTTACCAATGATGAGCTAGTGCACCACTTAGTGCAAAGCGAATGGGACGACAGGCAACACCGGGCTGTTCAAAGAAACCTCAAGAACGCCAACTTTCGTTATAATGCAAGTCTGGAACAACTGGATTACTCGGAAGAAAGAGGTCTTGATAAAAACCAGGTACAACGCTTATCAACCTGCGACTTTATTAAAAAGGGCGAAGATTTATTTATTACTGGAAGCACTGGAACTGGTAAAAGTTTTTTGGCATCTGCTATTGGGCAACAAGGCTGCTTACTCGGCCTCAAGGTACTGTACACTAATGTGGCTAAACTAATGTCATATCTGAAAATGGCAAAGGCAGACGGTACTCACTTGAAAGAACTAGCAAGAATAGAAAAACAAGACGCTCTGATATTAGATGACTTTGGAGTGCAACCACTTGATAACCAAAGTCGGTCATTGTTATTGGATATTATCGAAGACCGTCATGGTAAACGAACTACCATTATCACTTCACAGGTTCCTGTAAAAAACTGGCACGAAGTGATAGGAGAAAAAACACTAGCGGATGCAATCCTGGATCGGATTGTTCATCAATCCATCAGAATAGAACTTTACGGAGAATCGCTGCGAAAAAAACTAAAACCAAAATCAGAAAAAACAGAAACTACTTTGTAAACTAATCGGAATATAAATTATCATTATTTTTGTTCTGCAAAACACGAGTTCTTTATCACATTTTTAGCCCCCTTTTTTAAGGCCCCAATTATGAGGTTTTTGAAATCGTTTTTTAGGGGGTCAATTTGAAATGGAATGAGGGGGTCAGTTTAGCCGGATTTTACAGATTGGTGGAAGTTTTGATATTGTTTGAAAGAGTTTTACTATTATTTAGATTCAATTATTTTCTGCTAAACCAATTGCATATGCAATTTATTTAGATTACCAATTTCTGATTTTAATTCAGTTGAATAGTTATTTATTTCAGTTTTTTTTGATGCAAATTGGGAAATATATTTTTGAAAGTTTTCGTCCAATTCTTTTTCAATATCAGACGTTATCGTTTTAATTTTAGGTGAAATAGACTTAGAATAAATTTTGCAATTTTCGATAATTACTAAATGTTGTTCATTATATTTTGATTTAATTTCTTCAAGTTTTTCTTTGTAGTCTTTCATTATTTTCGCTTTTGCTTCTTCAAATGCCAATTCTTCTTTTTTATATTGAATTTGATATGGGTGAATTTCTTTTTGAAATGCATCCTCCATATTTTTTATATTATTGTTAATTATCTGAAACTTGCTTAAATGATTTTGATTTATGTTTTCTGTAATGATTTGATTTTCCTTCATTTCAAGTTTTCTTTGCCATTCTCTTAAATCATATGCTCTACTCCAACCTACTCCGTTTGCTTTTACCCACTTTCCTGAACGGTTTTTTAAAAAACCTTCCGAATTAATGTCGGTAAAATCGGCAGCAGTTGTAATTCCTACTGATGCTAATGATTGAACTGTGCTATAACCAAAATTGTGAATTGACGCATACTTAATTATATACTTTGATAGCTTGGTGGGATTATTTATAAAGCTGTTTATTTCATTTTGTACTTGTGCTCTTAAGTCTTGAATGTTTTTTTGCAAACCAGATTTTTGAATTTCTTGATTTTCAAATCGTTTGCCTAAAATGTTTGTATATGTTTGCTTTATTCTTTGCTCAATAGTATTGCTTGAAATTGTATATAAGTTGGAAGCCGAACTTATTTCATTAGCTTCTTGGATATGTAATTCTTTTGCTTGCTTGTCGAAGTAAGATATATCTAAAATAACGGTTTTTTTTAACTGTTCTAATTTAGATTTTTCATTTTTCAATATTGCTTCCTGATTTTTTGAAAAAGTATTTATGATATCTTGGAGTTCTAAAACAAAAACATCATATTTTTTTTCTTTTTGTTTTAGTTCCTTTTCCAGTTGCTTTATTGTGTCAATAGTTTTCTGCTCTTTATTTTTTCCAAATATTCCACTTATCAATGCTTTTAGTCCTTTTTCTGATTGAGGATTAGCATAATTAATTTTTGGTACTTCCAAAGAAACGCTCGGATTGTAAACTATGGCTTTTGAATAATTATACATTGGAAATATTACGGTGGTTGAAGGTAATGGTCTATTAATTTGTATCACCTGCTGTGGAGAAAGACTTCTGCACCATTCATCTGCATTTGGTCTGTTATTTGGATTGTTATGTCCTTCATTAAAACAACGTTTAAAAAGTTCCTGAACTACTGATTCAAGATTTTTAAATTTGTTATGGGGTGGTGGTATTACTTTGAAAAAAGAGTTTTTTTGACCATTTGGGAACAATCCATTTTGTACCATGTCAACTAATCCATTACATTTTTCATATGGTGTGATGCAACTTCCAGTAAATGGATGAATTCCACATAAAAGACGGTAAAAGATTATTGACATACTGAACCTATCCCAAGTTTCATTAATTCCATCACCATCAAGTTTTATTCCTTTGTAATACTCAGGAGGAGTGTATTCCGGAGTTGCAACTGGTGCAGGAAAAATTACTTTATTATTTTTTACTACTGCAACACTATCTATGTCAATTAAAGAAATTAAACCATTAGGTTGCACCATTATATTTTCTGGCTTCATATCAACTAACACGTAGTTGCTTAATTTATGAATATGGTATAGTGCTACTGCTATATTAAAGCAAAGTTTTAAACGCAATTCAATGGCTTTTGGGCTTTGAAAATCAAATTTCGCCCACTCATTATTTAATATTTTAGGAAGTTTAGGGTGGCAAAGGAACTCTAATTTCTCTCCTTTAGCTATTGGCATAGTGAAACCACAAAATTTGCCATTGTCATATACGACTTGATTCACCCAAATTATTGAATGGTGTCCATCTTGTATTTGTAAGGTCGGAGGATTGTTTGCTAAAAACTCTGTTTTATTTTCTCTTTCTTTAGTTCTTTTTTCTGGTTTGTATATTTTAACAACTTGATTTTGGAAACTTGTTGGGTTATTAATTCTAAACAATTCACCTTCTCCGCCACTTGCAAAGGCTTTTTGTTCTAATTGTAGAGTTGTTCCATTTTTTAGTTGTACAGATGTTGGCATTATACATTTTCTGTTATACTTTATTCAATAACTCTGACACCCAAAATCAGCGTTTTATCATCAGGTTCGATTTGTAATTTTTCGTTTCCTTTTGTCAAAAATGTTTCCCAAAGTATATTAATTTCTTCTTGTGTTTTGTTTTGCTTGTGAAGTTCCGGCAATATCTTTATGTTAGGATTGAAAAACAAAGGATAAGGTTTGTTTGGGTCAAAATATGTTTCAGTTTCTTGGTCAAACAAATTACACTCAAACGATGCTTTCTCGCAACCATCACTAAGTAAACAAAAAGCTTTGACATCATCCTTTATAACATTACTTTCAATATAAGTATCAATTATTTCATCGTTCCAAATTTCAGAGGTAATAAAAACTGTTTGGTTTGCCAATTCGCCATGTAGTGGAATAATCGTTGGCGACCATTCGTTATTCTTGTTACAATATCCAGCCCTTCCGTCTCCAATATGTGTAACCAGTAATCCATGAGGTAAAGCTATTGTAACAATAACCGTGCATGATAATGACTTAAAATCTAAATTATTACTCATGCTGAACCTATCTAAATCTTCTTTTATTAAATGGAGTGTATTCTTAGCTTCATTGTGCCAAACTTCTTGTGTAGGTAATTCATCTGACTTATCCCATTTTTGATTTCTAATAACTCTTTCAAAATGATAGGTGCAAAAATTTGCAACTTGTTTTGAGCCTATTTGAGAGTTTATGCAAGTGCCTGCCCCATCACAAACAACTGCAATACTGAAAGTGTCATAATTCTCTACTTTGCAAAAGTCTTGGCATGGAATATTTTCTGAAATATGAGAATTGCCTATTACAGAGGCAAAAGCAAAAATCCAATTAGGTTGTGGCATTTTACATTTGAATTTGTGTCCAATCACTTACTGGTGGTAGCATTAAAACTTCCCCTTCAGTGGATTTGGTTATTATTCCAATACTATTGCTGAGCCATCTAAAAAATTCGGAAAATTTATATCCATCAAGCGGCAAAGGAGGTGGTGTAGCACAAATTTGATTAAGCTTTTGGTGGTTGTATCCTTTAACACCCAAAGTATAAAACATAAAATTTTTGGAAGCAACCTTATTTGAAACTTCCGATGAAAGTGCATTTAAATCTTGGTCCCCGTCTGGCTCTCCATCTGTAATCAATACTATCATAGATCGAAAATAATTTTGACCAGTTTCTTTATACCATTTCTTTCTGTCTTCATCTATATTAATTCCCAAACGAACCCCATCTACTAATTTAGTACTACCATTGCAAACCAATTTTGGCATCTGAAAATTATTCACAAGACTTGGTTCTTGAATACAGGCAACACTACTTCCAAAAGTTACAATACTGACTTCTAATCTTTGTGAAGCTACAAAGTCTGCAATTACCTCACTGTGAAATTCTTGAAGGCCTTTGTTTAGTTGATTTATTGGTTCTCCAGCCATAGAGCCAGAAACATCTAAAATAAGCACACAATGGCACTTTTGTTCATAATTATCAGGTGATTGTCCTTCAAACATATTTTAAGTTTTAAATTAAATTAAGGTATACACAAAAATTTCGAACAACTCTTTTTATCCTTATGAAGTTTCATCAATCAGCCATTTTTTCTGAATGTAATAACCTTTATAAAGTATATTTTTTTTAAATTTAAGTGAATTACAACAATTAATCAAAATCAGTTTTAATTTACTACTTATTTTCGGCTACGTTGATGTTTATTATAAATTAAAATTTCCCAATAAACTTCAAAGCTCTTTTTTGCAAAAATAGGTAATGAGTCAATGTTGCGCATGCTTCTGGAGTCAAACTTGGTTTAGATTGAATGGCTTACACTTTCAAAATAAATACACCCGTCGTTCCATCAATCAATGTATTGAATCTGCGTACGATCATTTTAGAAAATTACAGTTCTATTTTTTTGCTTTTCCCAAAAAATCGGCCCAGCCTTTCCAACCTTTGTTTTTGTATGCTACGTGTGGTTTGTATGGTATATAGTCTAAACGACCATTTGTTTTTATATAATCAAGCCATTCTTTTACTGAATTAATTTTATTTTTTCTGAACCAATCTTTAGCCTCATCAAATGAAATAAAATTTTTGTTAGGTTTTCTTCTTTCAATACCAACATTACCCAAAAAATCAGCCCATCCATTCCAACCGCTATTGGAATATGCTTTATCAGGATTGGAAGGTATTTCTTTTGGTTTTTTACCTGATACTACAAATTCTCTCCACCCTGTTGTGTTTAGGTTTAAATTTCTTGCAAATTTTCTTGCTTCAGAAAAACTAACAAATTCAACTTTGTATTGGACTCCAATAAAATCTTCAAATCCAAGCCATTCGCTTTTATAATTTCTTTCTGGATGGTACGGAATATCATCAGGCCTTTTGCCTGATTTACAGAATCTGTTCCAGTCAGCAAATGATTTTAATCCTAAAGTGTGTATATATTTTCTTGCCTCAACAAAATTCCTATATACCTTATTGAAAGATGCGACATTACTAGTACCAAGAAAATCGCCCCAACTAACCCATTCATTTTTATACTGTTTGGTCATGTGCGGAGCATTAGGGATGTCATCCGGTTTTTTTCCTGACTTTACAAAATCATTCCAATCATTGATAGATTTTAAATTTAACTTTTGGGCATATTTTCTTGCATCAGTAAATTTCCTGTAAACAAATAGTTGAGGTTGTATAATATTTGTCCCAAGGAAATGCCCCCAACTAATCCATCCTTTGTTTTTATATACTAAACTAGGAGACCTTGGAATGTTATTAGGTATTTTATTTTCTTTTAGCATTTTTTTCCAATCAATCGAAGAATTTAATTTTAAGCTTAGTGCAAATTTTCTTGCTTCATCAAATAAAACAAATTCTTTAGTTTTCATGGATTCATTGTCATTACCCAAAAAATCTCCCCATCCTTTCCAATGCTCTTTAAACGTTAGTTGAGGATTTGATGGCATCGAAGATTTATCTCTGATATTATTTTTCGAATACAAATTCCATTCTCTTAAATTTTTAATTTTCAAATTCCTTGCAAACTTTCTTGCCATTAAAAACGATTTTAATGATTTGTCAAATTTTACAATGTAATCATGTCCAAGAAAATCCCCCCAACTAATCCATCCGCTATTTTTATACGATAAATCTGGTGCCGCAGGTATATAATTAGGTTTTTCTCCATTCTTACAAAATACTTTCCACTCCTTTGTTGATTTAATATTTTTAGTCCTTACAAAATCTCGAGCTTCATCAAAAGACAAATAAACTCTATCTTGAGTGGCAATAGTTCCTGTACCTAAAAAATCGCCATACCCTTTCCATTTTATTTTATATAATTCATTGGGGAATGAAGGTAAATCAAGAGGTTTCTTTTTCGATTTTGCGAAAACAAACCAATCTTTTGTTGACTTAAATTTCAGTTTCTGAACATACTCCCTCGCCTCCTCAAAAGGCATCCAACTCAACTTCGCCAACTTATCCCAAGTTTTTAATTGAAGGGAATCTATCAAATCCTTTTCACTAATGCGTTCAATAATATTTTCATCAATATCAAATTGAACAAGCCCATTTGAAGAGTTTGATTTTCCTTTTTTACTGATGTCGCGGAAATATTCAATAATCCTTTCATCATTAGATGCCAGTGCCCTGAGTGTACTTAATATCTCTTTAAACTCAGCGCTTTCTATTATTTCTTCTTTTGTTTTTGATTTAGTAAACACCGGAAGAATAACATACCCAAATTGCTTACCTTCTTTTTTACGCAAAGCACGTCCAACGGCCTGTACAATATCAACAGTACTTTTCCGTGGGTCTGCAAAGAGGACACAATCTATATTGGGAACATCCACCCCTTCTGTAAGGCATTTCGCATTAGTTATAATAGCTTTATTGGAAGTGGCAAATTCATTAACGATTTTGCTTCTCTGAGAAGTTGGCATTGCACCAGATACATGAAATGAATCTATATTTTGAAACTCAGGAAATGCTTCGCTAAATAGAACTTGACTTTGCTCAAATGCTTCCGCTTTTTTAATACTGGAATGAAAAGTAACTGCGTGATGTATTGGGAATTGCACCATTGCTTTTCGCAAAGCAACCATAGAAGCCAATGTTCTTGCTTCTGTTTCTTTATCCCATTCCTTGCCCTGTGGTTTTACAAAAGCATTCTTCTCAATAATTTCTTTTACCTCTTTATCCGAAATAAATAAGGTGATGATTTTATAATCAGAAAGTATGTCTTGATTTATCGCATCTTTAAAAGGCATTTGAGTAAATGTTTCACCATACACTTCGACATCATCCATACTCAAGATATTGTCGGACGAACCGGCATATCTTCTTTCCGTGGCGGTCATAAAAATCCGCTTATCAATTTTGATGTTTTTATCAAACAATAAATAACTAAACAACTTATCCTGATTGCCTACTGTTTTATGGGCTTCATCCATTATACCCAAATCAAATTTGGCTTTGGCAATTTTAGCAGCTTCTACTATGGTTTTACCAGATTGATAAGTAGTGAAAATAACTGTCTTGTTTTTCTTATTCTCTTTTATCCAATTGGCTATGAAATTTTTGTCGGTTATACAAGGAACGCCAATTTCATTGGTATGTACAACAACATCATCATTCTTCCCAATTCCCTCATCACTACAAACACACAGCCATTCTATTTTCTTTTTATTGGCAACAGATTCACGCAAATAAACTTCCAGTGTTTGCTTAACCAATGAAAGTGAAGGCACGGCAACAATAGTGCTTTGAGCGTTTAACGCTTGTTTAATCCAGTACCCTGTTAAACTTTTTCCTGCACCACATGGGAAAACAAGTTTGCCTCTATTATTCTTTTGCTTTAGAAAATGTTCGCTGGCTTCTTTAAGTGCTTTTTGCTGATGCGACTTAGGCTTGTAAGGTTTGTATTTAATCTCTTTACCGGCAATGGCAGTTCTAACATTTGTAAAAAACTCCTTGTTCAATTTGTTCCATTCATCAGCATTTATAAAGCCAATTTCATTATTACCCTTATACAATTTTGCATAATCATCTGCGGTGGTAGCCACCAAACAATAAGAAATATTCTTAGCAGTTAATTTACTTAGTGATGTAAACGTTGAAATTGCTCTATGCGACAATCTCTGTTCTTCGTCTTGTAAATACTTACATTGTATCGCCCAAAATGTACCATCATTATTTTCAGCTATCAAATCAATACCTTGATCGTTTGATGGGAGGTTTAATTTTTTAGTAACAGATGGCGGAATTTCTTTTTGTAGCCAGACATTTTTTAGTTTGTCTTTGTAAACAGCATTGGATAATAGATAATACTTTGTAAGTTCTTCAAATGCGTTTCCTTTTTCTAATTTGCTCAATGGCTTAAGCCCATTTTTAAAATCAGACCAGGTGTTTACTTTTGATATTAGCGACTTAAAATTGGACATATTTGAAATAGATATTAATAACCGAATTAAAATTATGCTTGGTTGGACTAGTCAATAATCGAAAATTTATCGATAAATATCGTCTTAAAAAATCTTAAGATAATTTAAGACGTCCTATTCTGCACTAAATTTTCTTAGTCTTCCCTAATAGTCCTTAATGCCCCAAAAGAAAATTTAAGACTACAACAAAACAACCTAAGACTCCAAAAAACATCAAAATCGCCACCATACATCCCGATGTTGTTCTATTGTAAACACGGTTATACAAAGCCTTTTTGGGATTGGTTACCCAGCCCCACCCTCTTGGTGCTTTAAACCCAAGATTTTGTCGTACATATCTTTTTAGAGATGTTCTTGCTGCTATTCGTTTATTAAGGTTTGGTATGCGAAATCCGAATTTCATCACTGTTGAAATTTGTTTGAAATTTTAGTATAGCTAATCCGATTTTTCGTGATCAATTCTTATTCTTTTATTAAAATCTTATGCTCTTCTTTATTAATCCTACCAGCTTCTGAGAACAAATTAAATTTCATTTGAAGTATCATTGTTATCTGTGGTTATTTCAAGTAAGGATAAACTATCTGGTTCGGGCAAACTCTTTTTCGCTTTTGCGCCCAAAGTTTTCAGCTTCTCAACCTGTTTTAATACATTGTCGTTTCCTTCGCTTAATTGACTTATTGCAGTATTATAACTTTTCTGAGTTGCTTTGAGATTTGAACCAATGTCTTTAAAGCTATCAAGAACTAATGCGAACTTGTCATAAAGTTTTCCACCTCTATCAACAATTGCTTGATGGTTTTTACTTTGAAAATCTCTCTTCCATAAATCAACAATCATTTTTAATGCAACGATTAAATTAGATGGGCTTGTCAATAGAATTCTTTTGTTGTAAGCATAACTCCACAAATCTTGCTCTGTATGAATTGCAATTAAATAAGCTGGTTCAATAGGAACAAACATCATCACAAAATCAAGTGATGGGGCAAAGTCCTGATAATTTTTTGCACTCAAATCGTCAATATGATTTTTAATTGATTTTATATGCTCGTTTAGTGCTTTTGCTTCATCATCCTTTACTGTTGTAGAAGTATATCTGTTGTATGCTGTCAGTGAAACTTTAGAATCTACAATTACTTTTCTATTATCGGGGTAAGCAATAATTACATCTGGCTGCATTTTTTGTCCTGACTCGTTTACGAGATTATTTCCCAATTCATCTTTTAAATATTCTTGTACAAAATACTCTCTGTCTTTTCCTAATCCTGATTTTTCTAAAATGCTTTCTAATATCATTTGTCCCCAATCGCCTTGTGTTTTTCCTTTTGAAGTTAAAGCGTTTGTTAGATTATTTGCTTCTTGACTTATAGTTTGATTTGCTAAAACAAGTTTCTCAACTTCTTTCCCAAGTGAGAATCTTTCTTTTGATTCCTTATCGTAAACTTCTTCTACTTTATCTTTGAAGGATTTTAAATTTTCGCCAAGTGGTTTTAAAATAGTTTCTAAATTGTCCTTATTTAAATCTGTAAACTTTTTTGTTTTGTCGTCAAGAATTTTGGTAGCAATATTTTCAAACTCGGTATTGAATTGTTTTCGCATTGCCTCTATTTCATCTTTCTGTGTAGCAAGTTTATCGGTTAATGATTTGTTGTCTGCTTTAAGTCCTGCAATACTTGTAGTTGCTGTGTTAAAATTATCGGTCTTTGCTTGTAAATCTGTTTTAAGTTGCTTAATGTCGTCTGTATTTGTTTTGATTGTATTATTTGCAGAAGAAAGATTGGCATTACTTGTAGCTAAATCTCTTTCAAGATTTTGAATGTCAGTTTGGAGATTTCCTATTTCAGTTTTTTTGTTATTTAATTCTACTTTTTTTTCATCAAACTGTTTTAACAACTCTGAATGTTCAGTTGTCTTTGCAGATAGAGAACCTGTAATTGTTGTTACTTCATCAGACTTAATTTTAAGTTCCGCCTCTCTTGTTCGAAGGTTTTCCGCAAGTGATTTTGACTTTTCTTTTTCAACATTCAAATCAGAATTTGATGAATTTAGTTTTTCGGTCAAGCTGTCAAAATCAACTTTGGAAATTGTTTTGGATTTCACAATAAGTGTTGCAATAATCCACGCTGCAACTGCTCCTAAAAAAAGTCCAACTATGAGATAAATAATTTCTGTTTGCATGGTTAAATATTTTCTATTGGTTGTATTAAAGTTAAAAGCTGTTCTGTATTTGGTATGTCAAAATATTTATCCTTGATAAGTTTTACTTGAAACGTTTGAGGGAGATAATATCCCCATTTTGAAAAGTTCAATAGCGCAGGTTTTGACTCAAATAAGTTAGTGATATGTGTGTCAATTTCTGCAAATGGCTGTGATAATGAATTCCACTTTGCTAATAGTTCTTGTTTGGAAACTTCAAAGTAAAATGAACTGCTATTTTCGTCAAGGTCGTTTTCAATTCCTGCAATGTTTAGTAACATTTGTAAGGTTCGATTTATTCTTGTCCCTGTGAAAGTAAAAAGTTGTAAATGCCTTTCTGTTTTTAGTAATGGTCTGTCAGTTTTCAAGTTTAGAATATTGAAAACTGAAAAATCTTTGCGCATAATTTCAATTTCATCGCAACTTTGCTGATCTAAAAAATCATAATCAATTTTGCCATAAAGAATCTCAAACATTTTCTCTCTTATTCTTGAGTTAATTATAGCATCGCCACCAAAGAACATTGGCTTTTTTCCATCTTTAGCTGGTGTTACTTCAATCTTTTTTGACTTGAAATCAATCAACTTTATTTTCCAAATTTTTGCCGCCAACAAAATATTTTCATCTTCTTTAATTTGCGGTGAGAAAGGAACTTCTCCAATTGTATTACCAGAATTTACAACTTTAAAATTTTCTTCTGTATTGAATACACTGTAAAAATCTCTGCTGTTTACAATTTTCTCTCCTTCAACTCCAATTATTACTTCATGTTGAAGTTTTTCTAAAATATCAATTTCGATTAAGTGATTTAGTATTTCTTCAATGTCAGACAATTCAATTTGATTAAAAGTAAAATTCTCTTTTAATTGCTTTATCAAATCAGTTAAAAGTATTCCTGAATGTCCTTTGGCAATTGATAATGCTTGGTGAAGCAAAATATCATACGGCTTTGCAGTTGATAATGGGGGCTCAATAAATCCTTCTTTATACAACAACCAACAAGCTAAAGATTGTAACAAACTCCATTCGTTGGTTGCATATAAAAACAAGTTGCTGCTTTCTCCTTCTTTACGTCCGCTTCTGCCAACTCTTTGAATTAATGAAGCTATGCTATGTGTTGCATCAATCTGAACAACTTCATCAACAGTTCCAATGTCAATTCCTAATTCTAAAGTTGATGTGCAGGAAATACAAAAGTTCTGTCTATTGTTATTCTTTGCAAAATATTCTACATACTCCCTTACTTCTTTGTCAACTGATGAATGATGTGAGAAATAGTTTGATTGTCCATTTACTCTATCCGAAATCTTTTTGAGTTTAACGGCAACTTCTTCCGCTCGCCCTCTGCTGTTAGGAAAAATTAAAACTTTGTTGTCTTTGGTTTCAATGTATAAATCTTTCAACAGCTCTAAAGGCAATTCCTCATTCTTGTTTTTGAAATAACGGAACACTGCATTTATTTCTTTCGCTGTTCTGTCTAACAAAACTTTAGTGTTTAGTTCATTTCCTGTGAACTTTTTTGCTTCATCGTAATCGCCAATTGTTGCAGAAAGTCCAACAATACTGAAAGATTTATTATTTACTAATTGCAATCTTGACAAAATTGATTTCAATTGAATCCCTCTGTCAGTTCCAATAAATGAGTGTATCTCATCAATTACTACATACTTTAAGTTTGAAAACAATTGCTTCACATTGTAAGGTTTGTTTACAAACATTGCCTCCAATGATTCTGGCGTAATTAAAACAATTCCGTTTGGATTTTTAATTATTTTTTCTTTGAGTGTTTTATTTGCTTCACCATGCCACTTAGTGACTGTTACATCAAGATTTTTGCAAAGTTCTTCAATGCGATAAAATTGGTCATTAATTAAAGCTATCAATGGCGAAATGTAAAGAACCTGAACCCCTGAATCATTGAAATTAACTTTTGAAAGAATAGGTAAAAATGCTGCTTCTGTTTTTCCCGAAGCAGTCCTTGATGCCAATATAAAATTCTCATCAGATGCTAAGATTTTGGCAATAGCTGCTGTTTGAATTGGCCGCAATTGCGTCCAGCCCTTATCACGAATAAATTTTCGTATTGGTTCTGAAAGTAAATCAAATGACATTATAATTCTTCAATGTTGTCTAAAGAAATTTCATTAGGTCTTTCATCTGAAATTTCAAGTTCACCAAATAGTTTCTTTTTATCGACTGTTGGATTTTGCCTGATAATGTTTAGAATATTTAAAAAGTCCCTAATTACTTCTCTTGGAGTTAAAAATTCTGATGCACCTGGCTTGTTAAATAGCTCCTCCATAAACTGGTGAATTTCGTTATCAGTTATTGAAATTTCAGTTTTATAATTGTAGTCGAAAATTGCTTTCAATTTCTTAAGCAGTACAAATATTTCGTTGTGGTCAAGCGGCATTAAACGAATGACAGGCTGTGCAAAATCTCTTATTTCTGTTGTCTCAAATTTATTAGTAAGAAGTCTTGATTTTAATGCATTATAACTAAAAAGCCCTCTGCGTTCGTTTTCTAAAACTTCTTTAGTGCCTGCAAAATTAAAAAACAGATTTGCTACTTTTCCTTGGAAGCAATCGTTGTAGATGGTGAGTATTTTCTCGTAATTTTTCTCCCTCATTACAGAAGTTGAAATTTTATAAAGATTTATTGCTTCATCTAAATTAACCATGAATCCGCTATATCCCATACTAACAAAGAGTTTACAGAAGTTTTTCAGCATATCATAGTAATTCAAATCATTAATTACTTCTCTAACTCCTAAGTCTTGTTTTGCCTCCGTTTTTGTTCTGTATTCACCTTTTAGCCATTTTAAAGCATTTCTCCTTAGTTGTTCATCATCTTTTATGTATCCTTCGTAATATTTCATTACAACCATTCCAAAGTCGAAACCACCCACATCTGTAATTTCATTGATTGTTTTCATAATGTCATTTTGAATCAGATTCAAGTATTGTTCATTACGGATATCTGTTAATGAAATTTTATTTTCATCAGCAGTTTTGGTTATAATTTGCTCAATCCACTTTTCCAATAAAGTTGGCAATGCACCTCCTTCTGGCTTTGTTTGAATTGACACATTGTCCATAATAGCAGAATATAGTGCAACCCCTTTTCCGTCATTTGAATATAAACGATTGTCCGGAGTAAAGTCGGCGTTGGCTACAACAAATTTCTGTTTCAAGGCAACAGTGTTAAGCAAATGCAGCATAAATGATTTTCCTGAACCAAAATCGCCTATCCAGAATTTCACCATACTATGCCCATTTTTTACATCTTCTAATGCTGTAACAACGGCATTTATTTCTTCCGAACGCCCAACGGTAATATGTTGAACTCCGATTTTTGGAACTACTCCACCAATTAACGAATTGATAATTGATGTGGCTTCTTTAGGTTTAATATTATCTATCATTGTAGAGAAATTCTTTTAAAATAGTTTGTGTTTATAGTGTAATAATCATCTTCTTCCTCAATCAATACGTCATCTAATAAATCGTAACAGGTTTCATTAATACTTTCTATTAATTGATTTTTAAAGATGCCTTTTGATTTTGCAAATACTTCAATTTCGCTTTGTGGAACTGAAAAATTAGACTTTGTGAAAAGCTCCAATGCAGATAAATGTATTGGAGAAAATGACAAGCTACTTAGAAAAGCGGAATCAACTGTATTTTCACTTTTTTGTGTTATTTCGATTTTTATTTCTTCATTGTTTATTTCTTGCGACTTTATAGAATTGTTCTCATCTTCAAAATCATCTTTTAAATATTCATTAAGCAATTCAACTGTTCCGGAATGTTGTTGCTGAACTTCTTTTATTGAAGCGGAATCAAGTTGTATTTTCTTCCGTTTCACTTCATAAACTTTGGAAACATTTATTAAAGCCTTTTCTAAATCTTTGTCTTTAATTAATTCACTAACAATAATTTCAAAATCATGTAGTTGCTCATTCGTTTTGAATAAACTTTTCTGTATAGTTTTAGTGAGTTGTTTATTGTCAAAAGTAGCTGACTTTAAATCGTGATATAAATAATGAACGTAAAGTGCAAGAGCTGATTCTTTGTCATATTTTGCAATGAATTTCGAAGCTTCAAAAAATATATTTTCTATTGAAGGATTTTTTTTGTTTAGTTTTCCAAGATTTACAATTGAATCAATAAAATCTTTAGGTTTTTCATTATAGTGTGTTGTTAACTCTTCAAACTTTATTTTCCAACGATTAGTACTTTGTGAATTCAATTCAATTTCTGTGGCTTCATCAGGTGTAGAAACTTTAGAAATAAGTCTTGATATTAATCCTGAAACTTTTGAGATTATTTTAGTTTCAAATTCCGTTTTTACTTCTGATGAGGTGTAATACGTATCTGTGTTTATTTTTCTCTTATGTCCGTAATATTCACGAACTGCATTTTCGCAATGCTTGAAAATGTGAGGGTAAAATTCATTGGGTGTTGTTTCAATGCAAAATTTGTAATTTTGACTTCCATTCTTGTATTTAAAATGTTTTCTTGCAATTACATCCGCAACCTCAAGGAATTGAGCTTCAATTGTTGTCCCTTCTGCAATATAATTAGCTTTTAACTCAGCAATTACAGAAATATAAAGCTTTAGAATTTCAAGACAACAAAATTCAATACTACAAAAGTTATTAGTAGGATACCATAGTTTGTTTAAAAGATTAACTTCCTCATCACTCAGATTAAGTTTGGTTTTGTATTTACTTCCTAACCTCCAATAGTCGTAATCTATATTGTAGTTTTGATAACCATAACTATCATATGTTCTTAGCCTTGATACTGCTTCATTGTCGCCATTATCCTCCAATTTTTGAATCAAGAAAGATACTGCATAGGATTTTGTTTTGGGATAGCATTGCCCTAAGGTTTTTAGTTGACTCTCAAGTTTAGATGTGTCTTTATGACTTTCATATTCATTTAATAAATCAAATAGTAAAATGAAAGCATAATTGCTGTTGCCTTCTAAATCAAAATAATCACCATTTAAGAAACTTATTTTAAATATTTCATAAAACTTTTTTTGTTCAATTGACGCACTATTAATTTCAGAATAGGAATAAACATAGTGGTGTGCCCAATATGGGACACCATTAGGATATTTTTTTAAAGTACTATTTGAGATTATAGTATAGGATTGATCTGTAACATCAATAATTGAATCGTCTTGATGATTTGAATTAGTTGTTGTCACGGTAATTTTGATATTTTTTAAAAGACTTTGCACCTTTTCCGATTGCAGTTCTTCTTCGGTGTTCTGTTTCTTGTAATTCTGTGTCGATGGAGGCGATGTCATATTCTTCTTGCCAGATATTACAAAAACTACAAAAAATACTATCACAATTACTATTACTATTGTCATTTAAAATATAAAAAAGTTATTAATGGCTAAATATTGTTTCAATCTGTTTTTGTGTCAAGCTAATAGCGTCTTGTCGTCTAAAGAAAAAGTCTTCATTGGTGTTGGAAATATTCATACTCTTAAACCATTCTGTCCACCATTTTTTTAAACCTCTATAATCGCAACTTTTTCCACTTTGTCTTTCGTTAATTTCAAATAAATAGATTTCTAAATTTGAGAAAGATAGATCTATTGTTTGCTTAGGTAAACAGTAATTAAGAACCCCCGAAGAGCAATAATCTTTGAGCTTTGCAGGTGTAGGCGAAATAGAAATTACAGAACTCCCATTATTAATTTCTAAATAACCATCTGTAAGAATGAGTAAAATGTTTCTGTAATCATCGTCAAGTGTTGATTTCTTTATTCTTGTTGGTAGTTTTTCACTGAAATAATACACATAGTCTGCTCCTGATGTTTGCTGAGATGCTACATTATAGAGCTGGCTTATGTTGCTTGAAAATCTTGTTTGAATTTCATTTGTAAAGAACAAACGATTTGATTTGTTTTTGTGGTCGGATAAATCAAATAAAAGATTATTTGCAAAAGAGCCGAATTGATCTTGAGCTTGCGAAGGGTCTGCAACATCAATTATCAGCCTATCTTTTGTGTTCATTTTAAGTCGAACATTATTCTTGAAGGAACTCCAAATTTTATTAAGAAGAGCTGTGTCATTTTTAATTTGTTCAGGATTATTTGCAGAATCTTTAATACGTAGAGATAAATCAGGAACAACAATAACGTTCAGGTTTTTTGTTTTAGATGGTAGCCACTTTTTAATTTCTGCAATTTCAGTCTGTTTCAAGTTGAATGATGTTAGTTGATCTCTTGCGGCTTGGCAAAAGTCATCATCTTCCAATAACTCTGTCCGATATTTGTACCACGTCGATTTTACATCTTCTATATTTGCACAGGTTTTTATTTCTTTAATTGCTTTCGATTGTGTGGAAGGACGAAGTAGAATAAATATAAAAAATGCAAAAATCACTACGAATGCTAATAAATAAATTAGCGGTTTTTTATTTCCTTTCATGTAAATCAGGTTAGTCTTCTTCTAATGTTGAAATTTTGTTACTAAGCCACTCATCTTTTATTATTGTAGCTCTTGCCATAAGCGTTGATGCTTCTGTTGTACGCATGCCGCTTACCCACCAGCCCCAACCGCCAAAAAATTCACCGATATTTGAACGAAGTTTTGTGATGTTAACTATAACCTTACCTTCTTGATAATTTGAGATATTTTTTTTACTTTTTTCGATATTATTGTTACAGACGTTTATTTCAGCAATACACTTTTGGATTTCTGCTTTAAGTTCAGAAATTTTTCTTTTTAGCTTTTGTATTCTTATGTCAGGTTGTATTTCTTTTTGTTTATTTAATGTATAATTTAATAAGAAGCCCCACATAACATAACAAACAAAACCCGAAGCTAAAACCAAATAAAAATTGATGTCCTCAAAAATATATTTGCCATTCCATGGGATTTCTGTCTCACCCGCATTATATGAATTCATATAGATATGATGAGAAATTTGGTAACCGATAATTGCGTCAAAACAAAATGTGAATAGTAACAACGCTGTAATTATGCCATAGCTTTTCTTTTCTAAAGCATCATGGATAAGAAAGCCTAAACCTAAAAATACAACTGGAAATAAAACAGTGATAACAACAACGAAACCACCTTTATTAAAAGCGTCTGACAAAGCACCGAAAATTCCAGCAAAGCCTGTGCTGCCAGATTTTATACCATTCAGAGCTGCATAACCACTTGCTGCATAAAAAGCCCAAAGATAAAATGTAAGTAAAAGTGTAATAAAGGCTGCAATTACAAATGGAACGATTTCACTATGCCCCTTATTATTTTCAATATCATCAATTTGTTTTTCTGAATTAATAATTTCATCCTCCATAGAAGATTTACTTGCATTGAGATTATGTTTTCGATTTTCTAAATCAACAATTTCTTTTTGAAGATTTTCGATTTTTTTTGTAACACTTGCTTTGTCAAGTTTTGCTTCTTCTACAATTTTATGGTACAAGATTGGCAAACTTTCTTTCAATTGTTCTGGGTCGCCTTTTGCATTTTCGGCTTGTTCTTTCCCAAACTGTTCGTAAGTAATTTTGCTTTCTTTTTCCGTAAGAGGATTGTTAGTTGTAGTCTCCGTCATAATTATTTTTTCAAATGGTTTGAATTTTAGGGTGTTGCAACAAAATAATTATCCAGACATCAATTCTGATGCATTACAAATATAATGTGTGACAATGTGGTCAAATGTAAGGATTTGACTCAATAAAAAGTAGTATAAATTAATATGTGTGAATAATTAGGCAATTAATGCAGAAATTACGTCAAAAACTGAAAAAGGGCTTAGATAAATGACATCTAAACCCTGGGTAGAAAACAACAAAAAAAAGAAACTAACCCACTGTATCTTGAATAGGATTTTTACTTTCAGTAACTGTCGACTCCTCTCCTGATAATGGCTTCGGCAGATAATAATGATTAATAGTAATTGTTAGGGGCTCAGTCATCTTATATAAACAATAAGCACCTCCTAAAGCGGCAAGAAGTTGAGCAGCAAGTAGCCAATAGTTAGTTTTTGTTTCAGCAGAATCATTAGGCTTAAATTCGACTGCGTTTTCCATGCGTTTCATGAACGCTGGATTTTTTGATAGATTATTCATAAGCGTATAATTTTTACTTTTTGAGTCTTTGAAACGATATAAGCGTAAGGACCAACAGCAATGTACTCTTGATTACGGATTACAACTTTGTCTGTTTCTATTTCCCAGTCCATCTTTAATAGTTCCAAAAAATTTGCATCAAATTCTGTGTCTTCTCCAAATTGATCAATACAAGTTTTTAAAATATTTATTACCAATATTATTCTTTTATTCATCTTGGATTTCCCATAATACAATTTGTTATACTCTTGTTTTGCTAATCTTGAATGTAATTTATTACAGCAGCCATCAACGCTCTCATCAAGTATTGTCAATAGCTTTTTACATTTTGAATATCTACATCTTTTCATACTATTTATTTTTTTTATTGAGATAATTATTTACGAGTGTAGTTTTTTCGTGCTGTGTTTTGCGCCTTCCCGACTTTAGCCAAATGTCTACCTCCGACTTCAAAAATGTGAGCATCTTTGTCTCCGGACTTTTATGAAAAGGAATGATTTTTTTATGAACCCATTCGTAAACTGTTTGTGCCTTAGGATGGCTGGGCAGATATTCTATTAGCCCATTGAGATCGAACCATTGGTCTGGTTCTTTATTTCTTTGTGCAGGAAATTGATTATCACTTAAATCAGTTAGAAGTTTTTCTAACTTATTTAATCGGGAAAATATTTCATCAAATGGGTTATATGAATCAGCCATATTAAATCCGGTTGTTTCTCGAAATTAATAAGTTGCTGTACCCTAAATAAAAGATATGTATTGACGAAACGTTTCGAAACAAATAAAATAAGGAATATAAATCAAAAATCTCTAAAAGCCTTGCCAATATTGAATTTAGAGAACTGTATTTTATTACTAAATGAAATATTTGAAATATTTCGAAACATTTCTCATGGTTTCAAAACAGGGATTTTTTGGGTGGAGAAGCGCTGATTATGTATATCTAAGGCTGTAATAAGCTCATCTACTTTATTTACACCATGTTTTAAACCTTCTAATTGTAATAACTCTCTCGCTTTAATTAAATTGTTAAGTTGAATTTTATATGAGCGAAAATCTTTCTTTTCAGAAATTATAAAATTTTTAGTTTTTATCTCTTTTTTTATTAATCCTTTTACTACTTTATTTTCAGAGTATTTATTTAGCCAATAATCAGCCACCTCTTTTGTCATTTTTTGTCCTATTGCAAACAATGCAATTGCAATATGAGGCGATTTAAAATCTTTATTATTTTGGTTTGACTGTATCTTTTTGTATTCTCTATAATTAAACCCTTCCAACCACTTCAAATACTCAAAAAAAGCAGTTGCCATAATTCTATAAGGCACTTTACTTATATCCTGAAATGGAAATTTAGGGCTATTGATAAAGCCAACTTGAGCGGGCTTATTTGGTTTGAGTATTGTAAAATAATATTCTCGAATATCTGACAAATCAACAAAATCAAGGCGAGAACGATTTAATAATAACCCTTTCTCGATATCATCCAGTAATTCTTTTTCCCTAATTCCTAAAATTACTTTTACATCATGAATCTCATCTTGCAAATACTTTTCATTCTTTTTAGATGATAAATAATAATTGGTTAGTTCATTAGTTTTATTATGCACAGCGGCATTGAATATTTTTTCTTTTTCAGCATTAATACAGTCCAACACTTCTGGGAGCAACTCTTCATCACGAACAAGATTATTGATATTATCCTCCTCTCTTTTTACAATTTTTTTTCTCAGTTCTCTTTTATACACCTCTGGCAAATCTTTAGGAATATTGATGTTATCTCCTTTTAGATTAGGGAAAAAAATGTCCGAAGAATACAATCCGAATTTACCGTCCAACCAATCCTGAAAAGTTCTTTCTTCCATAGTTCTTATTAATTTTAATTTTTTCCGATGCACTACGTTTCATCTCATCCACCACCTTCGCATATATCATAGTCGTTTTCACACTCCTGTGACCAAGCATTTTTGATACGGTATAAATATCCGTACCACTCATTAGTTGAAGCACTGCAAAAGTGTGTCTGAAACAATGGAAGGTGAACTTCTTTGTAATACCTGCATCGTTAAGCCACATTTTAAAGTGAGGATTTTGGGAGCAGTCATAATAATCCAATCCTGCAAACACATCATCATCAGGCTCACCGGCCTTCCCCAATAAATTATATGTATCGTCCGAAATAGGCATCATCTCAGCTCCTCCAGTTTTCTGCTGCTTAAACCTGATGTAGTAACCCTGACCATCAATGTGAATCACCTCTTTCCATTTCAGCTGCTGAATATCACTAAAGCGCAACCCAGTTAATGCTGAAAACAATCCTGCATTTTTAACTACTGGTATAGCACAACGCATATTGGCAAGCTGATTCAATTCTTTTTGATCTAAAAACTCACGGTGGGTTTCCTCTTCTTTTATGCAATCCAGTCTTGCATTCAAGTCTACTTGCAAATGGCCATCTTTATAGGCTTGTTTCAATATCACCTTAAACTTATCGAAATAAGATTTAGCCGAATTAATAGATAAGGTTTGCTTATCGGATTTCCTGCTGGGTGTATTCAATAAATACTCTTTAAAATCCTCACATATAGATTCAGTCAATTGTTCAAATGGCAATGATTCTCCCTGAAGAAAATCTTTGTAATATAAAAAGGCAGATTGCCAGTTATGAACGTTACTTCCATTACGTTTTAAAGCAAGCTTTTCAAAATATTGTATTGTACATACCTCCGACATTCTTTTTTGATGTAGGAGTCGTTTCTCAAATTCATTGTACACCTCAGGCTTGTTGAGAATATTTTGGCGCTTGTGTCTGATATCCTCGGCAATCTCAAGTGTGTCTTTATTATTGGCTCTTTCGGATGGCGTTTTAGGACTTTGCCATATGTATTGACCCAAGAACTCCCTCCTGGTCATTTGACCCGTGTAGATATTCTCAATTTCAGGGTAAAAATCAAGATATAAACTCAACCTGCCATTTGATATTTTTTTCTTGCGGAGTGTAACCTTAATTCCCATTACTTTTCCTTTTTAAATAAATCTTCAATTGCTTCTTTTTTTACAAAGGTTTTGCCACCCAGTTTTGCAGAAGGCAACTCTCCCCTTTCAATAATTCTGTAAAAGGTTCTTTTACTCATTCCAAATATTTGCGATAAATCCTCAATAGTATAGAAAGCCTTCATCATTGTTTCCAAAACGGGTGTAACTTTTATTAGAGCAGTTTCCACATTGCTTTGCTTCATTTTGATTTCTTTCAACCGCTGTTTATAAGCAGCATTATTGCACTTATGTGAACAAAAGCGAGTAGTTGTTGTCTTTGCAACAAAATCTTCTTTGCAATGCTCGCAAACCCTGGTTATTTCAATATTCGAGCTCATAATTTATCTATTTTATACTTAATTTAGTGTACAATTTAAGACAATTAGAGACATATTTTGTCAAATTGCGACAACATATTTTTATACCTTGTTGGTAAATCTTACTAATTTCACCAAAGGTACAAATAAGGTACAAATATTACCCAAAAATGCAAAAAAATAAATTTTCCTGACAAAAATGATGAAATGACGAAACCCTTACTAAGTAAGGGTTTTAATGTGTTTTTTGGCTGTTTTTTAGGTGTTTGTTTTTGCCACTTACTTTCCGATACAAAACTTGCTAAAAATATAATCCAACTTATCCTCACTTGTCACCTCTCCGGTAATATCTCCCAAATGAAACAAGCAAGTTCGAATTTCGATTGATAATAAATCACCGGGAATGTTATTATCCAACCCTTCTTTTATTGAATTTAATGATCCCTTCATTTGCAACAAAGCTTGTAAATGTCTAGAGTTGGTGACTATAGTATTGTCGGTATTTACAGCATTATTCACCGTTGATTGATACAAGGCTTCTTTTAAAGTTTCTATACCTAGATTTTGTTTTGCTGAAATAGAAAATATCTCGTCTGTAAAATCAATCTCCGCTATTCCAATATCTGATTTATTTCCTACTAAAATGTATTTTATCCCTGCCTCTTTAAAAATTTCAATTTGCTGTTTTAATGATTCAACGGTTTCGGTTTGTTTGTCAAAAATATATAACACTACATCTGCTGAACGCATTTTCTCTAAACTCTTTTCAATACCAATGTTTTCAATGACATCTTGAGATTCTGTTCTAATTCCTGCGGTATCAATCAATCTAAACAATACCCCGTTTATGTTTAATGTCTCTTCAATGGTATCTCTTGTGGTACCTGCAATTTCACTTACTATGGCTCGATCCTCATTCAACAAACAATTTAATAAAGTTGATTTTCCTGCATTGGGTTTTCCAATAATTGCTACGCTCACGCCATTCTTGATTACATTGCCCAATTGAAAAGAATTGATTAATTGCTGTGTTGTAATTTCTATTTCTTTTATTAAGCTATAAAATTGTGTTCTATCCGCAAACTCAACATCCTCAGTTGCAAAATCCAATTCCAATTCTATTAAAGATGCAAATTTGATCAACTGCTCTCGCATGTTTTTTAATTGATGAGAAAAGCCTCCCCTGATATTTTGCAATGCCGTTTTTTGGGATGCCTTTGTATTGGATACTATCAAATCTGCTACTGATTCGGCTTGGGTAAGATCTAGTTTTCCATTTAAAAATGCACGTTGTGTAAATTCTCCAGGCTTTGCCAATCTTGCGCCGTATTTGATACAAGTGTCAATAATTTGTTGTTGTATATACGGGCTGCCATGACCACTAATTTCAATCGTGTCTTCTCCTGTATAACTTTTGGGACCTTTAAATAATGATAATAACACCTCGTCAATTACTTCTTGTTCATCTTTCAACAATCCTAAATGAATGGTGTGAGAAGGCTGTTCAGAAATATTTTTTGAATGAAACATTTTTGAAATAATTGGATACGCATCTTTTCCACTTATTCTTATTACACCAATTGCCGCAATTCCTGGAGCTGTTGCTAGTGCCACAATCGTATCTTGCCAACCTGATAATTTATTATTCATTGTATAAAGATATAAACTTTAAACCTTTGCATTGAAAGTGTGTAAAATGAAAAACCTCCTGTTTTGTACAGGAGGTTTTAAAACTAATTTTAAAATACTTATTCAGAAACCACCCAAGTGATCGGCTGGCGTTTGTATGCAATTACATTTCTACCATTCTGAATTGCTGGAGTCCATTTACCTGATTTTTTTATGGCTCTTACAGATTCTTGCTCCATTCCATAACCATGGCTGGTTTCAGCAACTACATCACTTACACTTCCGTCTTTTGCCACAATAAATCGAACGATAACCGTGTATTGTCCAGCAGGTGCACCATTTGATCCTGGTACTTCCGTGTCCAAATTGTTTTGTAAATACCTTCTCCATGCTCCGTCTCCTCCTGCGTATCCTGCCTCAACCTCTACTTTTGTGAAGATCTTATTTTCATCATCTTCTTTGGGCATTTCTACCGCATTTGAATTGTCTTCAACCGGAGCTTGTACCACTTGAGTTGTATTCTCAGATTCAACCGTTTTGGTGCTGATTACTTGATCTTCTTTTATTTCCTCAATTTTTTCATCTGGTTTTACTTCCTCATCTTTTACAATTTTTGGAGGGGTAAATTTCACCTGATTTACTTCTGGTGGTGGTGGTGGTGTTGGCGGTGGTGGTGGAGGCGGTGGTGGTGGTGGTTCATCGTTTTTCACCTCTGCCATTTGTGTGTCAACAACATCAATCTTTTCAGATGAATTGTTATTTTGAATCACGTTGGCTAATACGGTTCCAACAAAAATTAATAATAACAATGATCCTGTAAAAATCAGTGCTTTTACCAATCGATTGCTATAGCCTTTTCTTAACTCATAGGCTCCGTATTCCTTGTTCTTTCCATCAAAAATGATGTCTAGAAGGTCTGAGTTTAAAATTTTATTTACGTCCATGTTTAAGATTTTTTTTTAAGATTCGGCATTTAAAGAATTTCCATAAATTTTTTTTATTTTATTCCGTTTGCTTCCTCTGTCTTTTGGATTAACAGTTCTTCTGTTGGTGTCATATCAACTTCAGCATAGTGGCCTGGAGGAACATTACAAATACTCATTTCATCTAAAATGTCAATCGCATTTTTGAAAGTAGATTTTTTATCCGACTTAATGATGTACATCAAATCGTCAATTTTTGTTGCCTTCTTTTTTGTTACGATAACCTCTCTGATTTGTTTGAAAGTTGTACTTTTAAATTGTTCGCTCAATTTATCCGCTTCTAATTGTCCGAAGTAGTAATATACTTGATCTCCTTTCCCTAAAAGAATTGTCATTGCACCAGAGTTCTTAACTTTCATCACTTGAGTAGAATCATCCTTTGGCTCATTCATATTCATCGCTGTTGATTGACTCATTGTAGTTGTAAACACAAAGAATGTAATCAATAGAAATCCTAGATCAACCATTGGTGTTAAGTCAACTCGTGTTGATAATTTTTTCGCTTTTTTTACGCCGGGTCCTTTTTTATGTCCGCCACCCGACGAGGTGTCCATTTCTGCCATATCGATTTATTTTTTGCGTTAATTAATTGGCTTTTGGTGGATTTAAATACAATTCAGAACCAACAGGTACAGATTCTCCGTTTGTTACGATTCTAAATTTGAAAATCTCATTTTTCTTAAAAGCTTGTTTTATGTTTTTAAATGCTGGATAAAGCGCCGCATTATCTCCTTTAATTAAAAGCATTTCTTGTAATTGACGTTGATCTGTTCCTGCATATACATTGGTTACACTTTTCATCCAATCAACCATTTCGTTGTTTGAACTATCGCATGGAATTCCAGGTAGTTTATTTGGAGGAATTTCTGATGCCATTGCCAACATACTTTTAATTTGTCCCAAAGGAACGCCAATAAAAGGGGCTTTATTCCATTTATTTAATTCAGCAGCAGAAAGATTTAAACCTTTAGCTGCATTGATGTTACTTAAAATATCTGCTTTTTTTGTTTCATCACCCAACATTAAAAATACTTTTCCTTCTTTCGTTAAAGTAATAAGGATTGATTTTTCGGGTGCCGCTTTTGCAGATACAGAGTTTGGTGGAGTTACCGCCAATACCTCTGGAGGTTTTTGTTTTGTTGCCAGTATAAAAAACGAAAGCAACAAAAACGCCACATCACACATCGCTGTCATATCGATGGTTGTGCTTTTGCGTGGAATTTTTACTTTTGGCATGAATGATATTTTTAAAATTTACGTGTTGATGCAATAGTTGTTTTGTTCCACAAAATTATTTGTATAACGAAGCAAATGATTGAGTCAAAGTAAATCCTGATTCATCAATACCGTAAGTGATGCCATCAATTTTAGTTGTAAAAATATTATAGAACATAATTGCAAAAGCTGAAGTACCAATACCTAATGCAGTGTTATACAATGCCTCAGAGATACCTACTGATAATTTAGCAGCTGCTGCACCACCTCCACTATCTTCACCTAATGCAGAGAATGAACGAATCATACCCAATACCGTTCCTAATAATCCCAACAATGTTGCAATTGATGCAATTGTAGATAAGAATACTAAATTTTTCTCTAACATTGGTAATTCTAAAGATGTTGCTTCTTCAACTTCTTTTTGAATTGCCATTACTTTTTGATCTGTACTTAATTGAGTATCGTTGATCATTGCTTTGTATCTGTGTAAACCTGCTTTCATAACATTACCTACAGATCCTTTTTGTTTGTCGCACTCTGCGATAGCTGCTTCAACATTTTTGTTAGCTAAATGATATTGTACTTTACGAACAAAATCAGCATTGCTTCCTGTTCCACTTGCTTTAGAAATGGTTAAAAATCTTTCTACAACAAAAGTCAACATAGTTAATAATGTACCAATCAAAATAGGTACAATGATTCCACCCAAATACATTTTGCTCAATGCTGTTTTTGGTCCTTCTCTTTCTGGAAATAAACCTCCGTTTTCTGCTCCAACTGTGAAGTTGCTAGCAGCACCTAAAACAAATCTCCAAATTAAATAACCTGCCAATAAACACACAACTGGTGCGATTAGAGAAATGATGTTGTTTGAACTTTTTCCTTGAGCTGTTGCAGCTGATTTTGTTTCTGCCATGACAATCTGTTTTTTTGTTTTTTAATGAATTTTAATATAAGATAATAAAATAAACACTGTAAAGTTAAACGCAAGTTTACAATGAGCCGACAAGTTAATAAATTAAATGAAACCAACAAGTCTAGTTAAGTAAATTTTGTATTAATTATTGATTTTTTTTGAACGAGAGTTTATTCGTATCTAAGTGCAACAATTGGATCTAATCGAGAAGCCTTATAAGCCGGGTACCATCCTGCAGTTAATCCAACAAGAAAACAAACTACAATTCCAGAACCTACCCATGCCCAAGGAATGATTAATCCGGTATGCAAAAAAATGGCGACTAGGTTTCCTAGTAAGATCCCAGAAATTATTCCAACAATAGCGCCCATTAAACTTATTAATACAGATTCAAATAAAAATTGAGATTTTATTGCGTTTGCTGTTGCACCCAGTGCTTTTGCCAAACCAATTTCTTTGGTTCTTTCGTTTACAGCAACCAACATGATATTCATTAAGCCAATTGCTGCACCAATTAAGGTGATAAATGCTATTCCTATGGTTCCTTTTTCTAAAAAGCCTAGATTTTTTAATAAAGATTCGGCAATGCTATCACTTTTGTCAATAAAAAAATTATCGGCATCTTTTACACTCAATTTTCTAACTGGTCTGAATGTAGCCGTTGCTTCCCCTATTGCAATGCCCATCTGCTTTAAATCACGCACTTTTACAGCGATATTGTATGTGCTATTTTGATTGCTAAATAATCGTCTAACATTATTGTAAGGTGTTACCACAATTTTACTGGTATTAAAAAAAGCACTAGAGCCCTTATCCGCCAATACAGCAATAATTTTATAGGGAATATGATCTACCCTAATTTCAGCGTCTATTGCTTTTGCAAAATTTTCTGCAAACAGTTTTGCGGCTACTCCATTTCCAATCATGCATACATTAGTACCTGCAGTTATTTCTTCAGGTGAAAAGTTTCTACCATAAGCAATATTATATCCATTTAATTCGAGGTAGTTTTCGTCACCACCAAAAACATTAATTTCTGGATTGGTTTTTTTTCGATTAGTGTTTAACACCACATTTGATGGCCCCCTTAATGCAATGCTAACTTTTGTACCGGGCATGTCAAAGCGAGATCTAAATAATCTAGCTTCTTCTAAACTTATTGGTATCCCTAAATTTGATTTACGATCAACTAAATTCTTTTTTGTTTTTTTTGTTGACTCATTTTTTCTTCTACTTCCAAAGTTTAAATTTCTTTCTTTATATCTGATGCTAAACGCATTAGAGCCCATTGTAGAGAAGCTGCTTGTTAAACTATTACTAGCTGCTTGAATAGAAGTAATGATTAAAATCAATGCGAAAATGCCCAACGCGATGATTATAACAGTAATTGATGTACGCAGTTTGTTTCCTGCTACATTTTTCCATGCCAATGAAAGAATATCACGCTGAGTCATGTAATGAAATTACAATAAAAAAAAGGAAGGGAAACTGATTAAAAACAATTATCGAAAATTATTTTATCGATACATCCAACCGATAATGATTTCAGGATATATACCGATGATTACAATCATTAATGCAATAAGCATCAACATGTATAAAAATGGTTTATTAATCGTTGTAGTAATAATTGTATTTTCATTTGCATCTTTAAAATACATCGCCTGAATAATGCGGAAATAATAATAGGCACTTATTGCTGCAAATAATACAGCTACAATGACAATCCAGAATTGATGGCCATTTTCTACTGCAGCCATTAACATGAAAAATTTGCTTTGGAAGCCAGCAGTTAATGGTACACCAGTAAGCGACAATAAAAATATTGTTGCTGTTAATGCCATAGTTGGTTGTGCTTTCGCCAATCCATTAAAGCCATCGATTGTATAATCTTCCATTTTTGTAAGCACGCCAAAAATTCCTATTGTAGCTAAACTGTATGCAGCTGTGTATAAAAGCATACCTTCTTTTGCTTTATCATTTAGTGCGAAAACAGCCAATAACATAAACCCAGCTTGAGCAATACTAGAATATGCCAACATGCGTTTTACACTTTGTTGAAAAACCGCAGTGATGTTGCCAATTAATAATGTTGTAATTGTTATGTAAGTAATTAATTTCTGCCATTGGTCTTGCATTGAACCAAAAGCATGTTCGAACAAACGAATGAATGCAAAAAATCCAGCTACTTTTACGATTGTACTCATAAATGAGGTAAACACGGTTGGTGCTCCATCATAAACATCTGGTGTCCAAAAATGAAATGGTGCTGCAGAAACTTTAAAAGATAATGCTACCATAATAAACAACAAACCAACAGAAATTAAAATGGGCATTTGTCCTGTACCCAACATTATTTTATCAATGTAAAAAGTTGCATTGGGTGTTCCGCCATAAATAAAAGTGATACCCATTAACATGATACCTGTTGAAAACGCACCCATTAAAAAATATTTAAGTGCGGCTTCATTGCTTTTCAAATTGCGTTTATCGCTTCCCGTTAATATATATAATGGAATAGAAATAATTTCAATTCCAATAAACAACATCAACAACGTATTGAATGTAGCAGCAATTGCAATACCAGAAAGGATAAAGAAAATTAGTGCATAATATTCTCCAACATGCTCTCCTACTTTTTCTATTTCAGCACCATTCAATAAAAAATAAATTAACGTACAAAGTAGTATAAGCGCAATGAATGCCAAATTAAAATTATCAAAGCGCAACATATCATTGATTTGAATCTTAAAAAAAGATTTATGATTTAAATATTCAAATACGCTTGAAGATAAAATGCTTATCAAACCTGCTATAGCGATATACTTTGGTGTTGTTTTGCTTTTTATAAATACACCACAAAACATCATGATGACTCCCCAAATTGCTGATAATATAATTGCGTTCATATTTATTTAGTTCGTTTTGAACCTTATTTAATCCGTACAAAAAATTGTGTTACAAATTCCTTTGTTAAGTCTATTAGTGGCTGAGGATAAACCCCGATGAAAAATATAATTCCCACTATAACAAACAAAACTAATTTTTCATTCCATTGTATGTCTTTGATTTCTGCGGTAACGCCATTCACACTACCATAAAATACTTTTTGAATCATGTTTAACGTATATACCGCAGAAATAATAATACCAATTCCTGCAACAGCAGCAAACCATTTGTTGTAATTATATAAACCGCTAAACATTAAAAATTCACCAGCAAAAGCATTGGTTAATGGCAATGCAATGTTAGCTAGAGCAATGACAAGCATTAAAATGGTTAGCACTGGTGCCGTATTCGCAATTCCTGAAAGTTCTGATATTTTTTTGATGCCTGTTTTTCTTTCAATGATATCTACCACTAACCACATACCGATGATGTTGATTCCATGGTTAAACATTTGAATCATCACCCCTTGAATGCTGACTTCATTCATGGCAAATATGGCAGCACACATTAAACCAATATGCGCGATTGAAGAATATGCCACTAATTTTTTTATGTTATCCTGCATCATCGCCACACAACTTGCATACACCACTCCTATTATTGAAAGGATAATGATTAGGTTTTTATGATGCAACGTAGCTTCAGGAAATAGAGGAATCAACCAGCGCAAAACAGCAAACAACCCCATTTTTACCATGATGCCACTCATCACCATTGTTACTGGTGTCGGAGCTTGATCGTATGCATTGGGTTGCCAAGTATGAAATGGGAAAATAGGCATTTTGATGGCAAATGCAACAAAGAAAAGTGCAAACAACCAGTTTTGTTCTGTTACTGATAATTGTACTTGATAGAACGCATTCATCGAAAAAGAATGTGCTACAATAGTACCATCATCAAACATTCTAGAACCTGCATGTAAGTACACATAAATTATTCCGATGAGCATCAATAATGAACCAGCGAATGTGTAAACAAAAAACTTGAATGTTGCTTGTATTCTTTTTTCGCCACCCCAAATGCTTGATAAAAAATAAACGGGTATTAATGCCAATTCCCAGTAAAAGTAAAACGTCAAAGCATCCAATGCCATGAAAACGCCCATTAAACCTGCTTGCGTAAGCATCATTAATCCATAAAATCTGGCAGGCTTTACATATGTGGTTGTTGATGTTCCTATGAGAATTAAAGGAAATGCTGTTGCAGTTAATAAGGTTAACATGCGGCCTAATCCATCTATTCCAATAAAATAATTAGCCCCTAAATATTTGAGCCACATGTAATTTACATTGTTGTAATTCAAGTATTTTGTATCATTTACAAAAAATAAAGAAGCTATTGATACGCCAAATATCAAAATAGAAAACAGCACAACAATGCTCTTTGCATTTTTTTCGTTGCCTAGCGTAAAACAAAAGATGCTTGCTAAAATTGGCAACCAAGTTAATAAGTCCGGAAATGTTATATAATTACCCAAAGTATTTTATTTTATAAAAACAATTGTATGAAAAATAATATCAGCATGCCTATCACCATTAATAATACATAAGCGCCTACTTGTCCGCTTTGCAACCACCTTAATTGTCGGCTGCTATACGTAACCAATTTTCCGACGCCGTTTACAGCGCCATCAATCAACTTCATTTCAATTATATTATTAAAAAAGGCCGAAATGCTTTTCAATGGATTCACAATAGCCATTTGGTACAACTCATCTACATACCATTTATTTTCTAGAATTTTACCTAATCCTGTTGATTCGCCAGAAACTTTATAGTTTTTAAATTTAACCCAAGCGAATGTTATTGAGATTAAAACCAACACCGTTGTAATACCCATCAACATATATTCAGTAGAATGTTCAAGATGATGTGATGCTGATTTTACAACTGGAGAAAGATAAGAAGCCAACCAATGATTTCCGCCTAAAACTTCTGGAACGCCTATGAAACCTCCAACAACACTTAAAATAGCTAAAATAATTAAAGGCAAAGTCATTGCTTTTGGACTTTCATGTAGATGATGTTCTTGGTCATGTGTTCCACGGAAAGTTCCTGTGAATGTGATGATGTATAATCTGAACATGTAAAAAGCAGTCAATAATGCTGCAAATAAAACCAATGAAAAAATTACTGGACTATGACTAAATGCACCTGCTAAAATTTCATCTTTTGAGAAAAACCCAGAAAACCCTGGAATCCCAGCAATTGCTAAGCATCCGATCAAGAATGTAATGCTTGTGATTTTCATATGTTTGTGTAAGCCACCCATTTTTCTGATGTCTTGTTCGCCACCCATCGCATGAATAACGGAACCACTGCCCAAAAACATGAGTGCTTTAAAAAACGCATGGGTGATTACATGAAACACAGCAGCGACATAGTTTCCAGTCCCTAAGGCCACAAACATAAATCCAAGTTGACTAACGGTAGAATAAGCCAATACTTTTTTAATGTCATTTTGTTTTATGGCAATTGAAGCGGCAAGTAAAGCTGTTGCTAACCCAACTATTGTAATAACATTAAGTGTAATAGGAGCTAGTGTGAAAAGCGCGTTGCTTCTTGCAATCATATATATACCTGCAGTAACCATTGTAGCGGCATGTATCAATGCACTCACTGGAGTAGGACCCGCCATTGCATCTGGAAGCCAAGTAAATAAAGGAATCTGTGCACTTTTACCGGTAGCACCTACAAACATTAATAAAGTAATTCCAGTAATATCAAAAGTAGAAAGTTTTGCTAAACTAGCAGCTGTAAACACTTGGTTGTATTCTATGGTGCCAACTTTTGAAATCAACCAAAACAAAGCCAATAAAAAACCAAGATCGCCAATGCGATTCATGATAAATGCTTTTTTAGCAGCATTGGTATAATCTACATTTTTAAACCAATATCCTATCAATAGATAAGAGCAAAGTCCAACACCTTCCCAACCAATAAACATGATTAAATAATTTCCGCCCATCACCAACAACAACATAGAAAACACAAACAGATTTAGGTATGCAAAATATTTTGCAAAATCTTTTCCGTCTTCATCATGCATATACGAAGTTGAATAAACATGAATTAAAAACCCTACACCTGTTATGATTAATAGAAACAAAGATGATAACTGATCAATTTTAAAATCGAAAGCAATGTTTAGTGATTTTAAATGTATGAAATCAAAAAAGTGAATCGTACTTGCGTTTCCTGCTTTTACTTGAATAAAAACCAAAACGCTCAAAACGAATGATGCAAATACAACAGCGCTTCCTACAAAACCTGAAACAGTTTTAGAAAGCG
Organism: Chitinophagaceae bacterium; assembly: GCA_027489035.1. Lineage (GTDB taxonomy): Bacteria > Bacteroidota > Bacteroidia > Chitinophagales > Chitinophagaceae > Ferruginibacter. The sequence continues at coordinate 4,258 of JAIYAN010000005.1, read as the reverse complement.
TTTTTCTGCCTAATCCATTTATTAAAAATCCAAGTAATGGCAAAATTGGAATCAACCAAACTAACTTAAAAATATTGTTCATAATCAGTTTAAACAAAGAAGCTTTCGCTTTTTATTGTTGTTTTAATTTTTTAACCTGTTCAAAAAGTTTACATCAACGGTATGTACATTTCTATACATCATTACGATAATTGCAAGACCTACACTGACTTCTGCCGCTGCAACCACCATTATAAAGAAAACGAAAATTTGTGCATCACTTGCAAAATTTGCTGATGCTTTTGCCGCAGTACTCATCGCATGCATTTTAGAAAAAGCAACAAGCAATAAGTTTACTGCGTTAAGCATAAGCTCAACACACATAAAAATAATGATGGCGTTGCGGCGTACCAAAACACCCACAATTCCAATGGTAAATAATACAAGTGATAATATAATATATGCTTTGATATCCATGATAATAGTTCCTATTTTTTAATGTCTATTTCTTCTTTTTTACCAATCACTACAGCACCAATCATTGCACTCAAAAATAATACACTGCTTATTTCAAATGGCAGTACATAATTTTTGAACAAGTTCATGCCCAATACTTTTATTAACCCTGAATCTCCTGCATTAATTTGAACCAATTGTTCAACATCTATTTTACTAACTGCCGAAATAATGATCAACATTAATGCTCCCCCAGAAGTAACACCAATAAGTTGTAGTCTGCGGTTTTTTATGGGTTCTGTTTCTGCATTCAAATTCATCAACATCACCACAAACAAAAACAAAACCATAATGGCGCCGGCATAAACGATAATATTTACAATCGCCAAAAATTGTGCATTTAATAAAATATAATGTCCCGAAATGGCGAAGAATACTACAATTAACCAAAGCACGCTATTAACAGGATTTTTGCTGGTAATCATCATCAACGCGCTGCCCACAGCCATTACAGATAGTAATAAAAATATGATTTGAATAATACTCATTTTATTTAATTAACCGTTATTTTATTTGCTCTATTGCCCAATGCTTTTTTATATGCCTCAGGATTTTCTTGTGGATGTGGAATCAATAAATCATTCTTGCTGTATATAAACTGTTTGCGTTGATAATCAGCAGGTGTAAATGTTTCACTTAGGTAAATGGCATCTTTTGGACAAGCTTCTTCACACAATCCACAGAAAATACAACGCAACATGTTGATTTCATATTTCGCTGCATATTTTTCCTCACGATACAAATTCTCTTCCCCTGCTTGTCTTTCTGCTGCTTCCATTGTTATGGCTTCTGCCGGACAAGCTACTGCACATAATCCACAAGCCGTACAATTTTCTCTACCTTCTGCATCACGGTTTAATATTTGCATACCACGAAAAACAGGACTGAATGGTCTTGTTTTTTCTGGATAATTTATTGTTGGTTTCTTTTTAAAAATATGACTGAATGTGATAGACATACCTTTAATAATTGCGGGCAAATACATCTTCTCTATAAAACTCATTGGAGCTCTATCTACTTGTTTTGCTTTGTTTGTTAATGCTTGCATTTATTTTGTCAAATTAAAAAGTCAAAATTCTAAAAAATCAATTATTTATTAAAAAATAAAATCACACCCCCTGTTGCCAACATATTAAACAATGCCAAAGGAATTAAAATTCTCCATCCCAAATGCATCAATTGATCATATCTAAATCTTGGAATTGTCCAACGAACCCACATGAATAAAAATATGAAGGCTATCACTTTTGTCATTAATGCTACAATACCAAGAATAGCTGCTAAATTTGGTGATAATACAGATTCGTCAAAAAATGGAATATCATATCCACCAAAAAATAACGTAGCCATTACAACACTACTAACAAACATATTGATGTACTCAGAAAAGAGATAGAATCCCAATTTCATTGAAGAGTATTCGGTATGATAACCACCAATCAATTCATTTTCTGCTTCTGGTAAATCAAAAGGTGTACGGTTACATTCCGCAAAAGCACATACTAGAAATATTAAAAAGCCAAGTGGTTGAAGCACTACATTCCAATATCCATGTTGTTGTTGTACCACCATTTCTTTTAGGCTAAGCGTACCCGTTATCATCAATAAAGCAATTAAAGAAATCCCCATTGCCAATTCATAACTAATGATTTGAGATGCTGCACGCAAACCGCCCATCAAAGAAAACTTATTGTTACTTGCCCATGAGCCAATCATAATACCATAAACGCCCAAACTCACTACGCCAAAAACGTATAGTATTCCAATATTTACATCTGCAATTTGAAGGTCAACTGTTCTTCCAAAAAAATCTATCTTATCACCCCAAGGTATTACTGCACTTGTCATACAAGCGGTTAGCATAGCTAAGGCTGGCCCCATTACAAATAAAAATTTCGAAGAGAAATTAGGAATGATTTCTTCTTTAAAAAACAATTTCATTCCATCGGCAAGCGGTTGTAAAAGACCAAAAGGACCCGCACGATTCGGACCTCTTCTATCTTGTAATATAGCCGCCACTTTTCTTTCAGCAAAAGTGGTATACATGGCAATGCCCAAAGAGGCAAATACAACTACCACAACTAAAATTAATTTTTCCAACAATAAAGCAAAATCGATTGCTAAAAGCATTCTAATTATTTTTTAAAATCTGATGAATGAGCCGGTCCATTTATTTCACTTAAATGAATGTCCGGATTGTTTACACCGCTCACACTATGAATGTCCATAAGCAATTTAGGCTCTTGGCCATGCATTACTTGTTTCACTGTTTCCTTTGGCATTTCCAATGTTTTGTATTTATTGGCACCAATTACAGAGTGTCTACTAATCGTAGTTAAACCTTCAATTGTCCAACTTGATGTTTGTTTGGTTTCAAATCTACAATTATTGCAAATCCAACCTGGTTTTCCATCAAAGCTTTGCACTTCACCCCATTCGTCTTTACGTGCTGTTACTCTGAATACTTCATCGCCACGTAACCATAACGTTGCTTTTCCACAACAACCTGGTGTTTGGCAATTGCGGTGTGCATCCATTGGCTTTGTAAACCAAACCCTATTTTTGAAACGGAAAGTTTTATCTGTTAATGCGCCAACTGGACAAACATCAATCATATTTCCAGAAAAGTCATTATCGATTGCTTTTGAGATATACGTTGATATTGCTGCGTGATCGCCTCTGTCAACTATTCCATGAACACGTTTATTGGTAATTTGATCAGCAACATACGTACAACGATAGCAAAGTATGCAACGCGTCATATGTAATTGTATGTATGGACCTATATCTTCTTTTTTAAAGGTTCTTCTTTTGAATTGATATCTTGTTCCTTCTTTACCATGATCATAACCTAAATCTTGTAAATGACATTCACCTGCTTGATCACAAATTGGGCAATCCAAAGGATGATTTAAAAGTAGAAATTCAACCACGCCTGCTCTTGCTTCTGGCACTTTTTCACTAGTCATGTTTTTTACAATCATGCCATCCATTACATCAGTGCGGCAACTCGCCACTAATTTTGGTATTGGGTTAGGATTTTTAGCTGAGCCGGCTGCAACTTCAACCAAACAGGTACGGCATTTTCCACCACTTCCTTCCAACTTGCTGTAATAGCACATTGCAGGTGGTGTTACATCGCCACCAATCATGCGAGCAGCTTGCAGAATTGAGGTTCCTGGTGCTACATCGATAGTGATGTTGTCGATGGTTACTTTTATTGTTTTTATTTCTTCAGACATATTATTATACAAAAATCAAAAGTTAAAAGTCAAAAGTCAAAAAACATTATGTTGATTTTGACTTAACAATAATAGAAGCGATAATTTTTGAAATTTCTTCAGCTTCGATTATTAATTTATTTATTTCTTCCTTTGAAACCTGCATGGTATCTCTGATTAGACAGAGCCAATATTTTGTTTCATTGGCAGATTTCAATGCGATTATTAAGAACTTAATCCAATCTTTTTTACTGCTTCCTGATGCGCCTTCAACTACATTAGCACCAATTGAAGTTGAACTTCTCACAAGTTGATCAAAAAGTGAATTAAACACATTTTCATACTTGCAAGAACTAACAAAAAGTACCACCTCTTTTGAAAAGTAAAAACACCGATGTTTAATATTGTAAGGTTTATATCCCTCTTCGATTATATTTCCTTCAATCCAATCCTCCAACACTTTTTACTTTTTACTTTTTACTTTTTACTTTTTACTTTTTACTTTTTACTTTTTACTTTTTACTTTTTACTTTTTACTTTTT